>JBKJIR010000008.1:0-109778 GCA_046598495.1 Marmoricola sp.
GGCTTCATCGGCATCAAGCTGGTCCTGCACTGGGGCCACCTCAACTGGGACGCCGTCCCGGAGATCGGCAACGTCACCTCCCTGGTCGTCGTCCTGGGCGTGCTGCTCATCACCACCGTCACCAGCCTTATGGCCACGCGCACGCAGGAGGCGACCGCGACCCGAAGCGGCCCCTGACTGGTCTTCTTGGGACTCTTGGTGCGAGCGCATGCGGTCGCGCTAGGCAGCGCGGTAGGTGGTTCGTAGTTCGCTGGCACCGACTCGTCGTCCGCACCACGACCCAAGCCTCTGCCGAACCGGCGCGATTCATCCCATAGGAATCGAACGAACCGTTTCACTCATGCTCGTCGCGCCCGCGCCGAAGGTGGAGATGTCGAAAGGACCTTCAGATGCCCGACTTATCTCCGTTCACGACTCTGGCGCGAGGAACGACGGTGCGAAGAAGCAAGAAACGTCACCTTCTTGCGTTGAGTCGGAGTATCGAGGCGCGGGCGCTGGCAGCAGAACCTGACGCGCATCTGTGGGTTTGCCTCCAGCACGTCGACTTTCATTCGGGCCGGACGCTCGCCCTCCATCGGGAACTCGAAAGCCGCGGAGTCGGGGTGAGCGTCTACGGGATCGACGTGCGCGGAGGAAGTGCCACATCGACGCCTTTGGATCTCCACGACATCTCTCCACACGGGCTACTCGCTCTCGAGTGGAACGTGTTGCTGGTCACCCGAACCTACGGGCTGGGCCTCGCGGCCCGGCAGGTCGCCACTGCCGAGGAAATGAGGGTGAGCTCGGAAACGACCTTTGACTGGGTGGTCTCAGAGAACCGCGCCGATGTTCAGTACGCCGCCGAATCGCTACCCACCGATGCCTACGTGGTCGGCCAGGCCGCCGGACGTCTCTTGTCCTGAGGCCAACATCCGAGGCGGCGAAGGCTGGATCGGCGCGTTCGCTTCAGGGCTCGCTCACCGCCCGATCCAGGCTTCGACAGCCTCCTCGATCGAGTCGAACTCCTCGGGTCCGCTGCCCGCTGCGTCAAGGCCGTCGGCCGTATTGACCCGCATCTTCGTCGGACAGGTCAGGTCTTTCGGCGCCGACGGAAGTGTCGAGGACGGAGTTGCGGACGAGGTGATTCCGGTTCGGCCGAGGTGTCCGCGGCCAGCGTCGGCGCCGTCTGCTCGTCGTCCGAGCAGCCCGACAGGAACCCCGCGAGAACAAACGCGAACACGACCACGGCACGACGCAAGCACCGAACATGCCGCAGACAGGCTTTGACATTGAATCCCTGAGGCACGCGCGCCAGGACCCGCGGACACGTGGGGCATGCAGGATGATGGGCCCATGCTTCTCCATGGCGCGTTCCTTCCGCCGCGCGCCGTGATCGACGAGGTGGTCGCAGTGGTGCGCTCGGTGGTGCCCGCCGCCGAGGAAGCTCCGGAAGCGCGCGGCCTTTTCGGTCGCCGCGGTCGGCGACGGGCACAGTCCGACGAACTGGCCACCGATCAGGATCTGCTCGAGCACATCCTGATCGAATCCATGAGCCTGCCGATCACCGGCTTCGGCAACCTGACCACGAACGACGCGCGCGGGATCGCCGGCGTACTGGGCGCGGCCGCCCGGGAGTGGCCAGCACCGACGGTCCGTTTTGCCGGCGGGACCGCGCTCGAGTTCCCGGGCGACTGGAACGTCTGGGCGAAGCTCACCGGCGAGGTCGATGAGTTGGCCGCGATAGCGCGCGGGGTCACCCGGCAGGTGGAACCGCTCGGCTTCTTCGTCGACCGCCGGGGGTTCCGGCCGATGATGGCGGTCGCGAAGGTCACCGCCGCGACGACCGGGCCCTACCTGGAGTCGATCGTCGCCGCCCTCGAGGCCTTCGCAGGGGCGGAATGGGTCGTGGGCGACGTCGTACTGACCACCGCCCCCACTGTCGCCGGAGGACCTGCCTTCGTCGAGTACACCCGGATCCCGCTCGGGTCCTGATCGCGCCCAGGGACGCCCGCGTCCCCTCCAGTGCCGCCGTACCCGTTGTGCTGGCCCGCAGATTCCGGTTCACTGAGGGCGCCTCCACCCCGTGGCGACGGAAGACCCTCCCCTCCCGACGAAAGGGACTTCGTGGCAGTGACCGCTCACCTCAGGACCGCCAGGCGCGCAGCCGTCTTACTTCTTCTCGCAGCCGTGACCTTGTCCACGGCGAACGCGGGCTCGACGGCTGCGCCGGTTGCTGCGAGGAAGGCGCCGTGCGAGCGTCCCGCACAGGGTTTCAAGCCGGCGGAAGCCCGGATCCCGGCGATCGAACGCACGGTGCGCGTCATCGTGGTCCAGCGGACGAGCAGCAACCAGATGGGCGCCGGTCCCGTGACGGAGTCCGGCAAGTGGTTGATGGCGATGGACCCGGTGAACCGGCCTGCGGGCGGGCGGGGCACCGTGCTGCTCTCGGCCCACACCTGGCCCGACGGGTCCGCCTTGGGCAACGCGATGCTGGACAAGCTGGGGAGCGGTCACCGGATCACCCTGGTCGGGAAGTACGGCGAACAGGCCTGCTACGGGATCTACAAGCGGGCGAGCTACCCCAAGGACGAGGTTCCCCGGGAGGCGTTCCGCTCCGGCGGGCCCGAGCAGCTGGTGATCGTCACGTGTTCCGGCAAACGGACTTCGCCGGGCAACTGGTCGCGACGCACCCTCTGGTACGCCAAGCCCGTGACGCCGGAGGCGCCGCCGGCACCGACCGGCGGCACCCCGCCCAGTGACGATTCGTCCGACGGGCTTCTCGGCGGTTTGCTCGGGGGACTGTTCGGCTGAGAGGACGGGCCGGTTCGAGCAGGCGCCGGGTGAGGGGCGTTAGCCCGAGTTGGCGCGCCTCATCCGGTCGGCGAACCCGGGGTGGGTGACATCGCAGCAGGGACGGAGTCCGATCTCGCACCGCGACGTCGTACGGCACCCTGTTCGGCGGGTGAACCCCTAACCGAGCCGGCCGACGCCTTCCCGGGTCGGCCGGAGCTCCTGCCACGCCCGGCGGGCGGCCCAGGGTCCGAGGTCACGGGCCCGACGCCCGACCCAGGGCGCACCCTCGGCCACGAGCCACGCCATGTCCCGCCGCCAGTTCGGCGGGATGCCGCCCGAGCACTCGGCTTCGGGAGGTTCGATGTCGAGCCCGTGCGCCTGCAACGCGTTCGCGAAGGCGCGTGCCAGGCAGCGGTGGCCGATCTCCGAGGGGTGCATCCGGTCGACAGCCCAGAGCCGCCTGTCGAGGTACTCGGGCCGACCAGCGAGGTCGACCCGGACCCCGCCGTACGTCGCGTGCACCTCGTCGCTGACCGCGTTGAGCTGCTCGATCCGGCTGCGTAGCGGTCCTCGGAGTGCGGACGGCAGCGGCAGGACCGCCGCGTGGTCGTGGAAGCGCGCAGTCAGCAACGTCGCGCCGTCGGCGGTGAGGACGTCCGCGCAGGTGAGGAGCTCGTCGCGGAACCGGCCGGGGTCCCAGGTCGACTTCAGCACGTCGTTGACGCCGACGACCAGGGCCGCCAGGTCGGGGCGATGGGTGACGGCGTCGGCGAGCTGCTCCCGCAGCACGGTCGCGGCCGTGGCGCCCGGTGAGGCGACGTTGCAGAAGCTGACGTCGTACGACGATGCCTCCATCGCCTCGGCCAGGAGGCGGGCCCAGCCGCGCCAGCCGCCGACGACAGGGTCGCCTAGTCCGAAAGTGCTGCTGTCGCCGAGGGCGGCGAAGCGGAGGTAGCGCGTCCCGGGGGTCGTCACACTTCGAGCGTGGAGCATCCGAACACGCGACCCCCACGTAGGAGTGGCGTGTCGCGGAACGTTGGGTGAACGGCGCGGAGTGGATCGACCGGTCTCGTCGCGCGTGCACCGGCCGCACGGGACGGCCCCGCGACCGCTACTCCGCTGGACGCGCCCCGGTGCGCGCGTGTGAGGATCTGCCCATGGACAGAACCGTGGGGGCCGAGCTGGGGATCACCGTCCACGCCGCGTGTCAGCTCGAGCTGCAGATCGCCGTCGCGCGGGTAGCCGGCCTGGAGGTGACCGAGCGGCTCTCGATCCTGCACGAGGGACGTGAGCTCGAGCCCGTCGAGGTGGCCGCGCCGCACGGGGGCCGGCTGCACCTGGTGACCCTGCCGCCCGGCGTCCACCAGGTCTCGTACGCCGCGCAGGTCCGCGGGACCGCCGAGATCCCGGAGCCCTCGCCTGCCGAGCTCTCCCTCTACCGGCGTCCGAGCCGGTACGTCGAGTCCGACACCTTCGGCGGCTTCGCCGAGGCCGAGTTCGGTCGGGTCCCCGACGAGGACCTGCTGCGGGCGGTCTCGGCCTGGGTCGCGACGCGCCTGAGCTACGTGCCGGGCAGCAGCGGCCCCAACGACAGCGCGACCAACACCCTGCTCAGTGGCGTCGGGGTGTGCCGCGACTACGCGCACCTGGTGATCGCGATGCTCCGCGCGCTCGACGTACCGGCGCGGCTGTCCGCGGTCTACGCGCCGGGCTGCGACCCGATGGACTTCCACGCGGTGGTCGAGGCCTTCGTCTCCGGCGGTTGGTACGTCGCGGACGCCACCGCTCTCGCCCCCCGTCCCTCGCTCCTGCGGATCACCACCGGCCGCGATGCCTCGGACACCGCCTTCATGACCACGGTCGGCGGCAACGCCGTTCTCGACTCGGCCCGGGTGACGGCGATCGCCGACCACGGCCTGCCCCTGGACGACCTCGACCAGGCGGTAGCGCTCGGCTGACGCACCGGCCCGTCAGGCTTGGGTGTCCTCGGAGCGGGGTACGTTCCCGGAATGACCCCTGACCACAACGCTGCCTCCCCGTCCCGCAACGCTGAGCACATGCCGTCGCAGGTCGACGACGCCGGGCTCTTCGACCGGTTCGCCCAGGCCTCCTCAGACCTCTTCGCCCGTCCCCGGTTCTTCGGGTTCTGCATTGCGATCGTGCTGCTCTGGGGGGCGTCGTACTTCGTGATCGAGGACAAGGTGGAGTGGAAGCTCCTCATCCACACCGTGACCGGCATCATCACGTTCCTGATCGTCGCGCTGCTCCAGAACAGCGAGACCCGCTCGGACGAGGCGAGCCAGGCCAAGCTGAACGCCATCGCGGCCGCGCTGGCTCAGCTGATGATCGCCCAGCCCGCGGAGTCGACGGATCTCAGCGAGGCGGTCCGCGAGCTCAGTGAGGCGGTCGGGCTGGAGACGGTCGAACCTTCCTAGGCGCCGGGGCGCCCACGGAGCGCGACCCCGGGACCGCTGAAACGCTCCAGGTCGGCGCGGACCTCGACGGTGATCGGCCACGCGGCGCCGGTTGCTGCGTCCCAGAGGACCAGGGTCGACTCCGCGATCAGGGCCGGGGCGTGGTCGGCCGCGACCCGCATCTCGGTGGCGACGCTGAACGAGGTACGCCCGACGTGGCAGATCCAGATCCGCACCAGGAACGGGCTGAACGGGGCGAAGCGCATCTCCGTGTGGTAGTCCACGCGCTGGGCGCCCATCAGGTCGCTGACCCCGGCCGGTACGCCGCGGAGCAGGCCGGGCGCGGAGTCCTCGCCGTGTACCGGCGCGAACCGGAGGAACTGGATCCGGGCCTCGTCAATCACGCGGACGGCCTCGACGTTGTCGACGTGGCCACCGAGGTTGACGTCGCGGAAACGGGCCTGGATCTCGCAGTCGAAACGCTCACCGGTCATGCCGGGATCCTCCCAGCAGTCAGCGGGCGACGTCCGAGCAGGTCAGGCGAAGGTCATGTCCGCTTCGCCCCACCACGCGCGCATGGAGCGGATCAGACCGTCCTCGTCGAAGATCATGTTCTCCATCGGGTCGAGGATCGCGACGCCGGCGCCGGTGTCGGTCTCGATGTGGAACAGGAACGCCGCCTCGCCGCCCGCGGTGCGGATCGAGGTCAGCTCGGTGGTGACCTTCATCGGCTCGAGGGTGGCGTAGAAGCCCTGGATCGCTTCGCGCCCGCGGAGCGGCTCCGAACCGACCGGGTCCTCGAGGACGGCGTCCTCGGCGTACAGCGCCGCGACCTCCACGGCGGTTCCGTTGGCGACGAGGTCGAGGTAGCGGCGGACGTTGGCTTCGGCCTGCTCGTTCGTGATGGGCATAGAACCTGTTCTACCCCAGGTGGGGTGCTCCCGGCGAGTCATCCCAGCAGGACGACGGTCCGCCCGATCGAACGCCGCTCCTCGTGGTCGACCAGTGCGGCGGCGGCGTCCTCGATCCCGACCACCCGGCCCACGTGCGGGCGGACGCCGCCGCGGGCGATCAGGTCGAGCAGGGCGGCGTGCACGCGATCGCCCTCCTCCCGGGTGAACGGGTTGAACCCGAAGCGGCGCAGGCCGGGGTCGACCTGGTCCACCCAGGCGCCGAGGACGCCGACGACCGAGAAGTTGCCGATGCTCGCCATCCGCAGCGGCCGTCCGGTCATCCCGTTCTGGTCGTCGTCGGTGAAGCCGACCGGGAGGTAGCGCCCCTCGCGGGCGACGCAGGTCCAGGACTTGGCGACGAAGTCGCCGCCGGCGAGGTCGCAGATCACGTCCGCCCCGACGTCCCCGGTGGCCTGGAGGACGGCCTCGGCGAAATCCTCGTCGGTGTGGTCGATGACCAGGTCGGCGCCGAGCTCGCGGCACAGCTCGGCCTTCTCTGCCGAGCTGACGGTGGCGAAGACCCGCGCGCCCAGGGCGACCCCGAGCTGGATCGCTGCCGTGCCCAGCCCGCTGGCGCCGGAGTGCACCAGGAGGGTCTCGCCGGCGGTGAGCCTCGCCCGTGCGGCTAGTGCCAGGTACGTCGTGTGGAACGGCAGCAGGAAGGCCGCCGCTTCGGCGTCGTCCAGGGAATCCGGCGCCGCGAAGACCCCCGCGGCCGGGGCGGTCGTGTACTCGGCGATCCCACCGAAGGCGTCCTTGGAGACTGCCACCACGCGCTCGCCGACCCAGGCCTCAGCTCCCTCGCCGGCTGCTTCGACGACGCCGCAGAGGTCCATGCCGAGAGTGAACGGCGGCTCTTTCGGCACCGAGACCAGTCCACCGCGGCAGCGCAGGATGTCGTTGAAGTTGAGCGCCGCGGCCGCGACCTTGACCAACACCTCGCCCGGCCCGGCGGTCGGAACCTCGACGTCGTTGACGCTGAGCACGTCGCTCGGGTTGCCGTGCTGGTTCACCTGCAGCGCGCGCATGGGAACTCCTTCTGGACAAGAAAGTGAGACTCAGTATCATCATGTTCACTATGGCTGTCCAGGGTGCCGTCACGAACGAGCCAGGTCTGCGCGAGCGCAACCGCGTGGCGACCCAGCAGCGGATCGCCGACGCCGCGGCTCGGCTTGCCGTCGAGCAGGGCGTCGCCGCGACGACCGTGGACGAGATCGCGACAGCGGCCGGTGTTGGCCGGGCCACCTTCTTCCGCTACTTCGACTCCAAGGAGTTGGCCGTCGCCGCGGGCCTCTCGGGCGCCGGCGCGTACGTGCTCGCCGGGGTCCTGGCCGAGGTCGACGGGGAGCTCGGTCCGCTGGACGCCGTACGGGCTGCCTATGCGCGCCTCGGAGAGGACTTCCGCGCGCTGCGCCCGATGTTCCTCGAGCAGGCCCTGCTCAGCAGGTCCTCCCCGGCGATGCTCGCCTGGACCCTGCACCTGTACGTCGACTGGGAGGTCGCGATCGCCGACGCGGTCGCCCCCCGGTTCGTCGACCTGCGTCCGGGTGACCCACGACCCCGCATGCTCGGTGCGCTCACGATGGCCGCCGCCCGGCTGGCCTGTGACGCGTGGCTCCTCGACGGCGGCCGGGGCGACCTGCCGGCTCTGATCCAGGAGCATCTGGCAGCACTACCGAGGAATGCCTGATCGACCTCATCTGAGGCAGCCCGACAAGCCCGACGACCGGAAGAGGACACCACCATGACCGAGAGCACCGACCAGCGCCGCGACCGGCTGGTGGCCGCCGCCGTCGCTGCTGCCGGGTCCGACGACTTCGGGGCCGACACCTGGCAGGAGGGGCTCGACCTCTACCTCGCGTCGCTGGCCGAGAGCGCGCAGCTCAACGAGATCGGTGTCGGGGTGGCCGAGGACGGGATCGTCGCAGACCTCGCGACCCGGCTCAGGATCGAGGCCTGGCGCAAGGACCACCCGGCCGTCGCCGAGCAGGAGATCCGACGGCCGATCATCATCGTCGGCCAGCCGCGCACCGGCACGACGATCCTGCTGGACCTGATGGCGCAGGACCCGGACAACCGGGCGCCCCTGAGCTGGGAGGTCGAGCGGCCGGTCCCGGCCCCCCGCAGCGAGACCTACCTGACCGACCCGCGGATCGCCGAGTGCCAGGCCCAGTTCGACCTCGTCGATGCGTTCATCCCCGGCTTCGCCTCCTTCCACGAGCTCGGCGGTCAGCTGGCCCAGGAGGACGTGCGGATCTTCACCAGCGACTTCAAGTCCATGCAGCACTCGCTGCAGTTCGAGGTGCCGGCGTACAACCGCTGGCTGATGCACGAGGCCGACATGAGCCAGGCGTACGCGTGGCACCGCCGCTTCCTCCAGCACCTCCAGTCCGAGCACCACGCCCAACGCTGGTTGTTGAAGTCGCCCGCGCACCTGTGGGCGCTGCCGGCCCTGATCGCGGAGTACCCGGACGCGATCGTGATCCAGAACCACCGCGATCCCCTGAAGGTGATCGCCTCGCTCAGCGCCCTCGGTGCGAGTCTGCGCGAGATGACCACCGACCACTTCGAGGTCACCCGCCTCGCCGCCCAGTACGGGGAGGACATCCTGCTCGGCCTCGACCGGGCGCTGGAGGCTCGTCGTTCCGGGCTCTTCGCCCCGGGCCAGGTCATCGACATCCGCTACCAGGACATCCGGCACGACCTGATCGGCGCGGTCGGCCGGATCTACGACCAGATCGGCCTCGAGCTGACCCCTGAGACGGAGGCCCGGATGCGCGCCTTCCTCGACGCCCACCCCGGCGACCAGGGCGGCAGCCTGAAGCGCTACTCGTTCGCGGAGACCGGGCTGGACGAGGGCGAGTACCGCGAGCGGGCGCAGGCGTACCAGGAGAGCTTCGACGTGGAGTCGGAGCAGCTGGGCTAGCGACCCCGGTCGTCGAGGCTGTCGAGACGGGGTGGTTTCGACAGGCTCAACCAGCGGTGGGCAGGCTCAACCAGCGGTGGGCCGCGGCACCCGCAGCGTCAGTGCTGATCGCCGCCGCCTGCGCAGCGCCCGGGCCCGCTGGAGGCGCCGGACAAGCGTCGGGTCGTAGGTGAGCGCGCCCGGCAGGTCGATGATCGCGTTCAGCTCGCGGTAGTACCAGACCGGGGAGATCCCGAAGTGCGCCTGGATCTCCTTGGTCTTGCCACCGGCGTACTTCCACCACTGCCGCTCGAAGTCAAGGATGGATCGCTGGTCCTCGCTGAGCTCGACGCCGTCCATGGGGAGGAGATTGCCACGTCGGTCCGGACCGTTGGTTTCAGGGGTGTGAACAGTTCCCCGGAGTAGTTTGACCCGATGCGCATCGGTCTCCACCTGGTCAGCTTCGACTTCCCCGGCGGGTCTGCAGCCATCGGCCCGGCCGTGGCGGAGGTCGGTCGTGCCGTCGAGGAGGCCGGGTTCGACAACCTCTCGGTGATGGACCACCACCTGCAGCTGGAGTTCATGGGACCGCCGAGCAGCCCGATGATCGAGGGGTACACGACCCTCGGGTTCCTGGCCGCGCACACCACGACGGTCGACCTGCAGCTCCTGGTCACCGGGATCACCTACCGGCACCCGGGCGTGCTCGCGAAGGTGGTCTCCACCCTCGACGTGCTCTCCGGCGGTCGGGCGGTCCTGGGCCTCGGCGCGGCCTGGTACGAGGGCGAGCACCGCGCCCTCGGGATCCCGTTCCCGGCTCTGTCCGAACGTTTCGAGCGGCTCGAGGAGACCGTCCAGATCGTCCGTCAGATGTGGTCCGGCGACGACGGCCCGTACGTCGGCCAGCACTACCAGCTGGGCGCGACCGTCTGCTCGCCGCAACCGGTCCGCCCGGTCCCGGTCATGATCGGCGGGTCGGGGGAGCGGAAGACGCTCCGCCTGGTCGCGACGTACGCCGACGCCTGCAACCTGTTCGCGAACGCCGGCGACGGCCCGGCAGCGGTCGCTGCGAAGCTCGCCGCGCTCCGGGAGCACTGCGCGGAGGTCGGCACCGACTACGACGCGATCGCCAAGACGATCCTGTGGACCGGGGACTGCGACCCCGTCGGCTTCGTCGAGCGGATGCGCCCGTACGCCGGCCTCGGGGTCACCGAGGTGCACGTGATGCACCTCGGCGACCGCCCGGTCGACCTGGTGGCCGGCCTCGCTCCGCAGATCGAGGCCCTGCACGCGCTCTGATCAGGGCCTGGCAGGCCTCAGAGGTCGGCCAGCTCCCGCTTCAGCACCTTGCCGGTGGGGTTCCGGGGCAGCTCGTCGAGGAAGACCACGTCGCGCGGTGACTTGTAGCGCGCAAGGTTGTCCTTCACGAACTCCTGCACGGCACCGGCCTCCAGGCTCTCGCCCTGCTTGAGGACCACGAAGGCCCGCAGCCGCTGCCCGAAGTCCTCGTCCTCAGCGCCGAGCACGGCAGCGTCGACGATCGCCGGGTGGGTGACCAGCAGCTCTTCGACCTCGCGCGGGAAGACGTTCTCGCCGCCGGAGACGATCATCTCGTCGTCGCGGCCGTCGATGTAGAGCCGACCCTTCTCGTCGACGTGGCCGACGTCGCCGGTGGCCATCAGGCCGTCGACGACGTCCTTGCTGCCACCACCGGTGTACCCCTCGAACGGCGACGTGGTGCCGACGAAGATCCGGCCCGTCTTTCCCTGGGGGAGGTCCTGGCCGTTGTCCCCGAGGATCCTGATCCGGACCCCCAGCGTGGGGCGCCCCACGGAGGTCGGGGCCTCCCGAACGTCATCCGGCGTGGCGATGGTGGCCACCGAGACCTCGGTGGAGCCGTAGAGGTTGTAGATGACGTCGCCGAGCAGCTCCGAGACCTTCGCCGAGACGGCAGCCGGCAGCTGCGAACCGGCGGTGAAGGCGCACTTGAGGCTGGTGGTGTCGTACTGGTCGATGACGTCCGGCCCGAGCCCGACGATGCGCTGCAGCATCACCGGGACGACGCAGATCGTGCTGGCCTTGTGCTCGTCGATGTCGGCCAGCATCTGCTGGGGGTCGAACTTCGTGCGCAGCACCAGCTTGTTGCCGACCGAGATCGCCAGCAGCGCCAGGAGCAGGCCGGTGCCGTGGAACAGCGGCGGACCCATCACGGTGGCCTCGCCCGACCGCATCGGCATCCGGTCGAGCACGCCACCGGGGATCGCGAAGCCCTTGGGATCGGCCCGGGGCGCGCCCTTCGGCGTACCGGTGGTGCCGCTGGTGAGCAGGACGATCCGGCCGGGCTTGGCCGGCGGCGTCGGCATCGCCGGCGTACCGGTGGCGATCAGCTGGTCCAGGTCGTCGGGCGTGGTGCTGGAGATGTCGACCGCGAACTTCCCGTACCGCGGGTCGACGCCCTTGACGACGTCGGCGAAGTCGGTGTCGTGGATGAGCATGTCGACGCCCTCGCGCTCGCAGACCTCGGTGGCCTGGCGGGCCGAGAACGAGGTGTTCAGCCAGAGGCTGCGCAGACCTGCGCGCGAGGCCGCGAAGCCGACGACCAGGGGAGTGCGGTGGTTCTTGCAGAGCATCGCGATCCCGTCACCGGGCTTCATCCCCTTGGCGAGCAGTGCGGACGCGAGGCGGTTGATCAGCTCGTCGAACTCGGCGTAGGTGATCTCGCCGCGCTCGTCGGCGATCGCCGGGGAGTCCGGGTTCCGGATCGCGGCCAGGTGCACCGCGGCGCCGAAGGGGCCGAAAGCGCGCAACGTCTTCAGGATCTCCACGGTCTTGGCCGGCGAGGAGCCGCCGACGGCTCCCGCCTTGTAGAGCGCCCTGAGGGCACGGGCCTCGATCCCGACGCGTTGGAAGACTTCGGCGGGCTTCGACATGGGACTCCTCGGGAGGTGCGGATGCTGGTGTCGTACGGCGAACGGGTTCTGCGGTTCAGGTCGGGTCGTCGAGCAACGTACTCGAATCGAGCTCGCCCAGCAGTATGCCGAGCGTGCGACGCCAGCGTGCCAGCAACACGTCCTGGTGCCCAGGGTTCTGGGTCAACATGCTCATCATGCTCAGTCCGGTCAACACGTCAATGGTGAACTCGACGACGGTCGGGACCCTGGGGTCCTCGGCGTACGACGGGCCGAGGACCGCGGCGGTGCCCGCGTGGATGGCCCGGAACAGCCGGGCCTCCTCGACCAGGAGCACCTCGCGGAGGTCCGGATCGGTCCGGGCGGCCACCCAGAGCTCGAGCGCGGTGTAGAACTCGGGGCTGCTGAGGTCGCGCCAGGCGAGGTCGATCACGGCCTGGAGCCGGTCGCCGTCGTTGCCGAGCTGGTCGGCCTCGGCACGGAAGGCGGCCATTCGCTGCTCGACCAGGTGCACGGTCGCCGCGACCATCAGGTCGGCCCGGGTCGGGAAGTGGTGCAGCAGGGTGCCCCGGGCCAGGCCGGCGGTCTCCTGGATCCGGGCGATCGTGGTCTCGGCGTACCCGTGCTCGAGCAAGCACACGGACGCCGCGTGCAGCAGCCGTGAGCGCGTGGTCGCGCTGCGCTCCTCCTGGGTGCGACGGACCTTGACCTCACTCATGCCAGATACAGTACGGTTGGACTGTTTCTAGGACAAGCACCCTTCCCCCAGCTCCGGACGAGGTACGCCGTGGACATCAACGAGATCCGCAAGCAGGCACGCCGGCAGGCCCGCGCGGCTCGGGCGATGGCCAAGCTCGTGGCCGACAACCCGGGCATGGTCAAGGACCTCGTCACCGGGCTGCTCCCCGGCGCCGACGCGCCGCCGTCCGCCGCGACCGATGCCGACCACGTCGTGCCCGACGTCATCGTCGGTCACGACCGGGTGGTCTCCGGCAGCGCCCACGCCGACGTCGCCCCCGAACGGGTGCGGCGCCTCGTCGACGACCTCGCGCTGCTCCCGGAGTGGCTGACCCTGCACTCCGGCTGGCGTGGGGAGCCGCCCGCCACGGCGTACGTCGGGGCCTCCTTCGAGCAGCAGCTGAAGATCATGGGGATCCCTGCCCAGGTCGCCTGGACCGTGGTCCAGGCCGACGACGACGCCGTGATCATCGACGGGGTCGGGCCTATGGGTCTCGGCCTGGGGTTGTGCTTCACCGTGCGCGCGGCCGGGTCCGGGTCGCTGATCCGGATCGACGCCGGGATGAGCGGTGACCCGATCAAGGGGCCTCTTGGCGGCTCGGTCGCCCGCAGCGTCCAGGAGGCCATGGAGGCCTCCCTGGCCAACCTGGTCAGCAGCCTGGCCGACGGGGTCGAAGGTTCCGAGAGCACCGGGACCCCGGTGCTGCACCACGCCTCCGGGCTCCGTCTCGACCCCCGTACGCCGGTCATCGTCGGGGTCGGCCAGGTCGTCCAGCGCGAGCCTCAGGCCCAGAACGGGGGCGAGTACGCCGAGCCGGCCGAGCTCGCCGCCCGCGCCCTGCGCGCCGCGGCCGTCGACTCCGGGGTCCCGGACCTCGCCGCCCGTGCCGACGCGGTGTACGGCGTCGCGACCGCGTCCTGGCTCTACAAGGACCAGGCGGCTGTCGTGGCCGCTAAGGTCGGTGCCACCCCGACCGAGACCCTGCAGACGGCCCGCTTCGGCGGCGACGGCGGCCAGCTCGCCCTCAACGCCGCCGGTCAGGCGGTGGCCGACGGCAGCGCGGCGGTCGTGCTGGTCTTCGGCGCCGAGGCCGGTGCGTCGCTGGCCGCAGCGCAGAAGATCGGCGAGACGCCTTCGTGGACCGAGCAGGACCCGAGCGTGCGTCCCACCCGGGTCCTGGGCTCGGACAAGGAGGCGAACACCGAGCTCGAGGGCCAGGTCGGCCTCGGGGCTCCGGTCTACAACTACGCCCTGATGGAGTCCGCCCTGCGTGCACGTGCGGGCGAGAGTCCCGAGGAGCACACCCGGACCATCACCGAGCTCTGGTCCGGCCTCTCGCAGGTGGCGGCGACCAACGAGCACGCCTGGCTGCCACGCGCCTTCACCGCCGAGGAGCTCGCGACGGTCACCCCGGACAACCGGATGGTGACCACGCCTTACCCCAAGCTCCTCTGCGCCAACCTGCAGGTCGATCTGGCCAGCGGCATCATCGTCACGAGCGTCGCCGCAGCCGAAGCCGCCGGAGTGCCTCAGGACAAGTGGGTCTTCCTGCACGCCGGGGCCGCGGCGCACGACGACTGGTTCGTCACCGAGCGCGGCGAGCTCGATGCCTCGCCGGCGATCCGCACCATCGGTCGGGCGGCCCTGGACCATGCCGGGCTCGGCATCGGGGAGATCGCGCACGTCGACCTGTACGCCTGCTTCCCGGCAGCGGTGCAGATCGGTGCCCGCGAGCTCGGCCTGCCGGTCAATGACCCGGCGCGGCCGCTCTCGGTCACCGGCGGCCTGACCTTCGCCGGTGGACCGGGGAACAACTACGGCGGTCACGCGGTCGCGACGCTGGTCCGTCGGCTCCGGGAGGACCCGACGTCGTACGGGCTCTCGACCTCGCTCGGCTGGTACGTGACCAAGCACGCTCTCGGCATCTACTCCGCGCAGCCGCCAGCCCGCCTCTTTCGGGCGCTCACGCCGGTGGTCACCCCGGAGCCGACCCGGCCGGTGCTCGCGCGGGCGTCCGGCGAGGCGGTCGTCGAGGCATACACGACCCAGTACAACCGCGGTGCCGAGCCGGAGGCGGTCATCCTCACCGCGGTGACCGCGGACGGTTCGCGCGCGCTGGCCCGGACGAAGCAGCCTGACGTGGTCGCTGCCTTCACCGACGGCGACGCCCTCGGGTGGACGGTGCGGCTGGACGGCAACGAGGTGACGATCTCCTCGACGGAGAAGGTGCCCGTCCCGCCCCCGCCGGAGATGACCGTCCTCGTCGAGGACCGCGGTCCTGTCCGGGTGATCACTCTGAACCGTCCGCACGCCCGCAACGCGATCGACCTCGCCACGGCCGGGCTGATGGAGCGGGTGATCGACGACTTCGAGGCGGACCCGTCCGTGCGGGTCGCGGTGATCACCGGGGCCGGCGGGACGTTCTGCGCCGGGATGGACCTCAAGGCGGCCGCGACCGGGCAGTTCCCGCTGACCGAGCGCCGCGGCCCGCTGGGCATCACCGGCGCCCCGATCGTCAAGCCGGTGATCGCCGCGGTGGAGGGTCACGCGCTCGCCGGCGGTTGCGAGATCGCTCTGGTGGCCGACCTGATCGTTGCCTCCACCACGTCCCAGTTCGGCATCCCGGAACCCAAGCGCGGGCTCGCTGCCGCTGCCGGCGGGGTGCTGCGGCTGACCCAGCGCCTGCCCCGGAACATCGCGATGGAGCTGGCCCTCACCGGTGACCCGATGCCGGCGACCCGGCTCGCTGACCTGGGCCTGGTCAACGTGCTCGCCGAACCGGGGACCGTGCTGGACGCAGCTCTCGAGCTGGCCGGCCGCATCGCGGTGAACGCGCCGCTCTCGATCGAGGTCAGCAAGGAGATCGTCGCGGCCTCGCCGGACTGGAGCCTGGCCGAAGGGTTCGACCGGCAGACCGAGCTCGCGAGCAGGGCGATCATGTCCGACGACGCGGGCGAGGGCGTCCGCGCCTTCGCCGAGAAGCGGGATCCGGTCTGGCAGGGGAAATAGGCCCAGGGTCGGCGTGACCGGCCCTTGCCGGGCGTGTTCTCCGGGGTGAGCCCACCACCGAGGGAGTGCACCGGTGATCACCTGTCCCGGACCGAACCGGCGCCTGGTCCTGGCGGCGTACATCGCCCTGGTCGTCGTCGCCGTACTGGTCGTCGTCGCCCGCGCGCTCCCCGCGGGTGACGTTCCCGCGCCGAACCCGGCCCAGGCTCCCACTCACGGCACCGATGCGCCGTGAGACGGCTCTCGACGACGCCGGGCCCGCCTGCTTGACTCGCCGCATGGCTGAGATCCCGGACGAGGCGTGGGGAAACCCGGACGGACTGCTCGCCCGGCTGGCGACCCGGTTCGCGTCGACCAAGGCCGGCTCCTGGACGGTGCGCAGCCTGATGCCGCTGGACCGGAAGATCATGCTGCGCACCGAGGGACGTCGGACGGTCCTGGGCCCTGTCGGCGCCCCGACGATGCTGCTCGAGACGATCGGCCGGAAGAGCGGCCAGCCGCGGATCAGCCCGCTCCTCTTCGCCCGGGACGGGCACGCGATCGTCGTGGTCGGATCGAACTTCGGCCAGGAGCACCACCCGGCGTGGACGGGCAACCTGCTGGCGAACCCGTCGGCGGTCGCGATCGTCCGTGGCCACCGGTTCGCCGTCCGGGGCGAGCTCCTGGCCGGCGCCCAGGCGGAGGCGGCGTACCAGTTGATGGTGGGGGTGGCCAGCACCTACGCCAGCTACAAGGGTCGCACCGACCGGGAGATCCGGGTCTTCCGGCTGACCCCGGTCGACAGCACCGGCGCGGCGTGACGGGCATCTCATCTTAGGCAAGGCAGCCCTTAGCCAGTGCTAGGCTCGGGGCATGGGTAAGGCGCTCAAGCTCCCGAAGACGACGTGCTGTGTCTCCAAGTCACGGTGCGATCGCTGCCCGTTGCGCATGCTGAAGGAAGGCACGCTCCCGTCGGGATACGGTGTGCACCGGCGTGAGCTCGTCCGCCTGGATCACGACGGTCGCCCCCTGACCGGAAAGGCCGCGAAGAAGGCGGCGAAGAAGCGTGGTTCCGGCAAGGCCGGCACGAAGATCAAGAAGGCCGAGCTCGTGGCCGTGATGCGCAAGCAGAAGAAGTCGGGTCGGAACAAGGCCGCCTGACCCTGACCCGGGAGGACCCAGCCGTGACTTCACCCCGTTTCGCCGCTCAGCTCAACGAGCAGATCGGGAACGAGTTCGCCGCCCACCAGCAGTACATCGCCTGCGCGATCCACTACGACGCCCTGACGATGCCGCAGATGGCCGCGCTGTTCTACGGCCAGGCGGTCGAGGAGCGCGAGCACGCGATGATGATGGTGCAGTTCCTGCTCGACACCGACTGCCAGGTCAGCATCCCGGGCGTCGCCGCGCCGACGAACACCTTCGCCGACGTGGTCGCCCCGATCGAGCTCGCCCTGGCGCAGGAGAAGCGCGTCTCGGAGCAGGTCTTCTCGCTCACCCGGACCGCCCGTGAGGAGAGCGACTTCGCTGCCGAGCAGTTCATGCAGTGGTTCATCAAGGAGCAGGTCGAGGAGGTCTCGACCATGAACGACCTGCTCACCGTCGTGACCCGGGCCAAGGGCGACATCGAGGCTATCGAGGAGTACGTACGCCGCGAGCAGGGCGCCGCCGGGGCCGACCCGACCGCGCCTCCGATCGCCGGCGCCTGACCGGGTCTAGATCCAGCCCCGGAACCAGATCCGCTGGACCCACTCGGCCTGGGTGATCAGGCCGTTGGTGTAGATCGGCCAGAACCAGGCGAAGTTCGCGATCACCGCGACCACGACCGCGCCGGCGGCGATCGCCCCGTTGCGGCGTCGCCGGCTCCCGGGGGCCGCCCGGCCGAGGATCTCGCCGAGCAGCATCACGGCGCCCAGGATCAGGAACGGTTCGATGACGATCGCGTAGTAGCTGAAGATCGGGCGGTCGTCGTACCGGAGCCAGGGCAGCCAGGTGGAGGCGATCCCGACCACGACGAGGCCGTAGCGCCAGTCGCGCTTGCCGATCCAGCAGACCACGGACCAGACCGCGGCCACTGCCGCGAACCACCAGAGGACCGGGGTGCCGAGGAGGATGACCTCGCGCAGGCAGGTGCTGCCGCCCGCGGCGGTGCAGCCCTGGGCCCCCGCGGCGATCCCGTTCTCGGCGCTCACCCCGACCGGGCGGTTGAGGATCAGCCAGCCGAGCGGGTTCGACTGGTAGACGTGGGTGGAGTCGTTGAGGAAGTTCGTGTGGAACGAGTAGACGTCCTGGTGGTAGTTCCAGAGCGACCGGAGCGACTGCACGAGCTCGCCGAAGAACCCGCCGGCGTCGGTCTCGATGTAGCTGCCCCAGTACGGCCCGTACTGGGTGTTGGAGAGGTTCTGCTCGTAGACCTCGGCGTTCAGCAACCAGCCGGTCCAGCTCACCAGGTAGACGATCACCGGCAGCAGCACCAGGTAGGCCACGCCGGGGAGCGCGTCCACCACCGCGGACCTCGCCAGCGACCAGCGGACGCCGAAAGACTTGCGGGCCCCGGAGCACCAGAACCAGTAGAGGAGCCCGAAGGCGGCCATCGGGAAGAGCGCGGACCACTTGGTGCCGATCGCCAGACCCCACCAGACGCCGGCGGCGAGCAACCACGGGCGCCACAGCACCCGGGGTCCCCAGGTCTCGAAGCTGCGGCGGACCGCGGGGTCCGGGTCGAAGGACAACGTCGCGAGCCGGGCCCGGAACCAGTCCCGGTCCGCGACCAGGCAGCTCACCGCGCAGAGCACGAAGAACGCGACGAAGATGTCGAGCAGGGCGAGCCGGGAGAGCACGAACTGGAGGCCGTCGAAGCACATCAGGAGGCCCGCGACCAGCCCGAGCAGGGTCGACCCGGTGACCCGTCGGGTCAGCCGGATCATCACGAAGACCATCAGGGCGCCGACGATCGCGGGAGCGAGTCGCCACCCGTACGGCGACATCCCGCCGACCAGCTCGCCCAGGGCGATCAGCCACTTCCCGACCTCGGGGTGGACGATCATGCTCGGGGTGTCGGTCCAGAGGCCGCTGAGCTTTCCGTCGAGGATCCGTGCGTCCGCCCCGTCGACGTACCCGGACACGTAACCGTTGTGCAGCAGCGACCAGGCGTCCTTGGCGTAGTAGGTCTCGTCGAAGAGGAACGCTCGCGGGTTGTCCAGCTTCCACAGGCGCAGGAAAGCTGCCAGGAAGGCGATGGCGGCCGCGGCTGCCCAGGCGATGACCGGGTCGGCGTCCACGGCACGGGGTCGCGCCCGTTCGGCGGCGGTCGGCACCGCGTCGCCGGTGGCGGTCCGGGACAGGGTCGTCACGCCGCTCGCGTCTGGTCCAGCCACGCGCCCACCCTACGAGGTCGGCGGTGCCCGGCTGACATGATCGGCCCATGAGTACGCCCGATCCCGTCCGCCCCGGCGTCCTCGTGCTCGCCGGGTCCCCGATCGGCCGTGTCGAGGACGCGTCGCCCCGGCTCGCCCGCGAGCTCGCCGGAGCCGACGTGATCGCGGCCGAGGACACCCGGCGGCTCCGCAGGCTCACCTCCGACCTCGGCATCGAACCGGTGGGGCGGGTGATCTCGTACTTCGAGGGCAACGAGCAGGGTCGCACCCCCCAGCTGCTGGAACTGCTCGAGGCGGGCAACAGGGTCGTGCTGGTCACCGATGCGGGGATGCCGAGCGTCTCCGACCCGGGCTACCGGCTCGTTGCCGCAGCCGTCGACGCGGGCATCGAGGTCACCTCGGTGCCGGGTCCGTCGGCAGTGCTCACCGCCCTCGCGGTCAGCGGGCTTCCGGTGGACCGGTTCTGCTTCGAGGGCTTCCTGCCCCGCAAGGCCGGTGACCGGCAACGCCGTCTCGCCGACCTGGCTGAGGAGCAGCGCACGCTGGTCTTCTTCGAGGCTCCGCACCGGACCGAGGCCGCCCTGGCCGCGATGGCTACGGCCTTCGGGGACGACCGCCCGGCGGCGGTGTGCCGCGAGCTCACCAAGACCCACGAGGAAGTACGACGCGACGGCCTCGCCGCGCTGGCGATCTGGGCGGCCGGGGGGGTCCGGGGTGAGGTGACGATCGTGGTCTCGGGGGCCCCCGAGAGCGGGCCGGTCGACGACCCGACCACGCTGGTCGCCTGGGTTGCTGACCAGGAGGCACGCGGAGTGCCGCGCAAGGACGCGATCGCCGACGTGGCCCGACGCGCGGGCGTCCCGAAGCGAGAGGTGTACGACCTCGTCCACAAGGGATCGAACACCACCACGAAGGACCGGGGATGAGCCGCGCGGCGAGCCGGGTCGGCGAGCGCCCGCCGGACCCCGAGCCGTTGCCGTCGCCAGTGGTGGACAACCACTGCCACCTCGACATCGGCGCCCACGACGGGCCCGGTGAGCCGGTGCCGGTCGACCTGGCGCTGGCCCGGGCCGCTGCGGTCGGCGTACCGCGGATCGTGCAGATCGGGTGCGACCTCCCGGGGGCACGGTGGGCGGTCGCGACCGCCCGGGCGTACGACGCCGTCGTCGCCGGCGTCGCGCTGCACCCGAACGAGGCCCCGCGCCTGGCGGCCGCCGGTCTCCTCGACGACGCGCTCGTCGAGATCGCCGGACTCGCGACCGACCCTGCCGTGCGCGCGGTGGGGGAGACCGGGCTCGACCACTTCCGGACCCCGCCCGAGGGGCGTGCCGCCCAGGTCCGCTCCTTCCGCCGGCACATCGAGCTGGCTGTCGAGCTGGACAAGACCTTGGTGATCCACGACCGGGACAGTCACGCCGAGGTACTGGCCGTGCTCGACGAGGTCGGCATCCCGTCGCGCTGGGTGATGCACTGCTTCTCCGGTGACGCCGCCTTCGCCGATCAGTGCCTGGAACGCGGCGCCCACCTGTCGTTCGCCGGCACGGTCACCTTCAAGAACGCCGAGCCGTTGCGGCAGGCACTGCGACTCGCGCCGGCCGACCGGATCCTGGTCGAGACCGACGCGCCGTACCTGACGCCGGAGCCGTGGCGCGGTCGGCCGAACGCGTCGTACCTGGTGCCGACGACGGTGCGCGCGATGGCCGAGATCCGGGGGGTCGACCTGGACGAGCTGTGCCGGTCGATCGAGGCAAACACCTTCGCGGCCTTCGGGGGCCCGTGGTGACTTGGGTCACAAAAAGGACCAAAGTTACGTGACGTGACGCACCCGGGCACGCTCAGAGGGGTGCTAGCGGTTTGCTAACTTGCTGCTAGCAATGTCAGGGTCTTCGAAGATCAGCCGGCAGTGGGAAACAGTACAAGCCGGACATCACCCCAGTAAGCGACTACGAAAGTGGCCGTGGTGATGTTCTCCCATGGGCCGGGAAGCGCAAACATCGGAGAAACGTGCGCGCGACCCTTTCGCACATCGTCAGCAATAAGTTCGTTCACAATCGGGCCTGGCTCATCGGCCTGGTCAGCACCATCGCCGTCGCCCTCGTGGCGACCACCGTCGGCTACGCCGCAGCGTCCACGAAGTTGACGCTCTCGGTCGACGGGACCCAGCGCTCCGTGACCACCTTCGGCGACGACGTCGCCGACGTGCTGGCCGCTGAAGGCATCGAGGTCGGCAAGCGGGACGTGGTCGTCCCCTCCCTCGATTCCGACGTCAACGACGGCAGCCAGATCACCGTCCGGTACAGCCGACCGTTGAAGGTCGACCAGGACGGGGTCGTCAAGACCTACTGGACCACGGCCACCAGGATCGAGACCGCGTTGGACGCCCTGGGCATCCGTACGTCGGACGACGCGGTGCTGTCGGCCAGCCGTAACGCGCAGATCGACCGCGAGGGCATGGTCCTCGCGATCACCACGCCGAAGACCGTCCGGGTGAAGATCGGCGCGAAGCACTCGCTCAAGATGCGCGTCGCAGCACCCACCGTGCGCGCGCTGCTCGCGAAGATGAACGTCAAGCTCGACAGCGACGACCGCGTCACCCCTGCTCTGAAGACCGAGCTCAAGGGCGGCGAGAAGATCGTCGTCACCCGGATCAAGACCGCCAAGAAGTTCGTCCCGCGGGAGACCTTCGCGGCCGGTGTGGAGACCCAGTCGGACGCCACGATGTACAAGGGCGAGCGGAAGACGGTCTCGGCCGGCAAGCCGGGCGTCCGCAGCGTGACCTACCAGCTGACCTTCCGCAACGGCGAGGTCGTCCGGAAGACCGTGCTGAGCTCGACGGTCCTCTCGGCGGCCGTCCCGTCCGTGGTGAAGGTGGGCACGAAGGCTCGTCCGGTAGCCCGTTCCACCTCGTCCGGCAGCGTCTGGGACATCATCGCGAACTGCGAGTCCGGCGGTAACTGGTCCATCAACACCGGCAACGGCTACTACGGCGGCCTGCAGTTCAGCCTGAGCACCTGGCGCGCGTACGGCGGCTCCGGCTACCCGCACGAGAACAGTCGTGAGGCGCAGATCGCCGTCGCTGAGCGCATGGTCGCCGCCAACGGTGGCAGCTACGGCGCCTGGCCGCACTGCGGCGACCTGGTCAGCTGACCAGTCGCACCCCGATCGATGGTTTCGACAGGCTCGACCGACGTTGGTTGAGCCTGTCGAAACCTTTCTGGTGCAGGTCCACCGTCGCTCACGCCGTACCCTTCTCGACGTGACCGACCGCGCCGCTGCTCCGCCGACGATGCTGGGGGCGGCGGAGATCCGCACCCTGGCCGCCGGCCTGGACCTGCGTCCGACCAAGCAGCGCGGCCAGAACTTCGTCATCGACGGCAACACCGTGCGCCGGATCGTCGCGGACTCCAAGATCACCGCCGACGATGTGGTCCTGGAGGTCGGTCCCGGCCTCGGGTCCCTGACGCTGGCCCTGCTCGCGGTCGCCCGGCGGGTGGTCGCCCTGGAGATCGACCCCGTCCTCGCTGCGGCGCTCCCGGCCACCATCGCGGCACACGCCCCGGGCCAGGTGGACGCCTTCGAGGTCGTCCTGGCCGACGCGCTCCGGGTGACCGAGATCCCCGGCCCGGCGCCGACGGCGCTGGTGGCGAACCTCCCGTACAACGTGTCGGTGCCGGTGCTGCTGCATCTCCTCGCCCTGCTGCCCTCACTCGAGCGCGGCCTGGTGATGGTGCAGGCCGAGGTCGCCGACCGGCTGGCCGCCGGACCCGGCTCCAAGACCTACGGCGTGCCCTCGGTCAAGGCCGCCTGGTATGCCGACGTACGCCGTGCCGGGGCGATCGGCCGCAACGTCTTCTGGCCGGCGCCCAACGTCGACTCGGGTCTGGTTGCCTGGACCCGGCGCGAGCCGCCGGTCACCACCGCCACCCGGGAGCAGGTGTTCGCGGTCATCGACGCCGCGTTCGCGCACCGCCGCAAGGCCCTGCGCCCCTCGCTGCGCGACCTCGCCGGGTCCGCGGAAGCGGCCGAGGCAGCGCTCGCCCGGGCCGGGGTCGACCCGATGACCCGGGGCGAGCAGCTCGGGATCGACGGCTTCGTCCGCATCGCCGAAGAGCTCGTCGTCGCGGGGTCCTCATGACCTCGGTGACGGTGCGCGCCCCGGCGAAGATCAACCTGCTCCTTGGGGTCGGCGCGGCACGCCCCGACGGCTTCCACCCGCTCGACACGGTGTACCAGGCGATCAGCCTGTACGACGACGTCACCGTCTCCACGGCAGGCGTCTGGTCGGTCAACGTCGTCCCGATCGGCGACGTCGACGTCACCGAGGTCCCGCTCGACGAGACCAACATCGTGATCCGTGCCGGGAAGGCGCTCGCCGAGCACCACGGGATCAGCCGGTGCGCCTCGATCGGGATCAGCAAGGGCATCCCGGTCGCCGGGGGGATGGCCGGCGGCAGCGCCGACGCCGCCGCCACCCTGGTGGCGCTCGACCGCCTCTGGGACCTCCAGACCACCGACGACGACCTCCTCGCGATCGCTGCGGACCTCGGCAGCGACGTACCGTTCGCGCTGATCGGCGGTACGGCGCACGGCACCGGCCGTGGCGAGCAGGTCGCGTCCCTCGACGACCCGGGCACCTGGTGGTGGGTCGTGGTCCCGAACTCGATCGGGCTCTCCACCCCTACCGTCTTCCGTGCGTACGACGCCCTGGACCCGGTCGAACCGGCGAGCGCGGTCCCCGTGATCGACGCCCTGGCGGCTGCGGACCGCGACGCCCTGGTGGCCGCGGTCCACAACGACCTCGCCCCGGCGGCGCTGAGCCTGCGCGCGGACCTGCGCGAGGTCGAGGCGGACCTGCGCGGCGCCGGTGTGCTGGTGACGCTGCTCTCCGGCTCCGGGCCGACGTACCTGGGGCTCGTCGAGGACCAGGACGCCGCGCACGCGGTCAAGGAGGCGTTGATCGACGCCGGACATCGGCAAGCGATGGTGGCCACCGGCCCGGTCGCGGGCACCCACCTGGTGGAGTACGTGTGAGCGCGGGAGCTTCATGAGCAACTTGATCAACCTGGAGAAGGTCTCGAAGTCCTTCGGCGTCCGGATCCTGCTCGACGAGGTCAGCCTCGGCGTCGGGGTGGGGGAGCGGATCGGCATCGTGGGCCGCAACGGGGACGGCAAGACCACCCTGCTGAACCTGATGACGGGGCGCGAGGAGCCGGACACGGGCCGGGTCTCCCGGACCCGCGGACTGCATCTGGGCTACCTCGACCAGCGGGACCTGCTCGACGACACCCACACCGTCCGCGAGGTCGTCCTCGGTGGCAAGGCCGACCACGAGTGGGCGGCGGACTCGACCACCCGCGAGGTCGTCGAGGTGCTGCTCGACGGGATCGCACTGGACCGTGAGGTGCACGGCCTCTCCGGCGGTGAGCGGCGACGGTGCTCGTTGGCGAAGCTGCTGCTGGAGCCGGACGACCTGCTGATCCTCGACGAGCCCACCAACCACCTCGACGTCGAGGCGATCGCCTGGCTCGCCGACCACCTCAAGCGGCGTTCGTCGGCGCTCGTGGTGGTCACCCACGACCGCTGGTTCCTCGACGAGGTCTGCGAGCAGACCTGGGAGGTCCACGACGGTGTGATCGATCTCTACGAGGGCGGGTACGCCGCATTCGTGCTCGCGAAGAACGAACGGATGCGCCAGGCGTCGGCGAGCGAGCAGCGTCGTCAGAACCTGATGCGCAAGGAGCTCGCCTGGCTGCGTCGCGGCGCTCCGGCCCGGACCGCTAAGCCGAAGTTCCGCATCGATGCCGCCAACGAGCTCATCGCCGACGAACCGCCGCCCCGCGACCGGCTGCAGCTCGAGCGGTTCGCGACCCAGAGGCTCGGCAAGGACGTCGTCGACCTCGAGAACGTCGACCTGGTCCGCGGTGAACGCACGTTGCTCAAGGACGCCACCTGGCGGCTCGGCCCGGGGATGCGGGTCGGGATCGTCGGGGTGAACGGGGCCGGCAAGACCTCGGTGCTCTCGCTGGTCTCCGGCGACCTGCAGCCCACCCAGGGCAAGGTGAAGCGGGGCCGCACGGTCGCGCTGGAGCACCTCACCCAGAACGTGACCCCCGAGGACCCGCTGGCTCGGGTGCTGACCGAGATCGAGGACATCCGCCGGGTCACGCGTACGGCGGGCGGCCAGGACCTCTCGGCGACCTCGATGTTGGAGCGGTTCGGGTTCACCGGGGACCGGCTGACGGCGCGCCTCGGGGACCTCTCGGGCGGCGAGCGCCGCCGCTTCCAGCTGCTCAAGCTGCTGCTCTCCGAGCCCAACGTGCTGCTGCTCGACGAGCCGACCAACGACCTCGACATCGAGACCCTGGCCGTGCTGGAGGACTTCCTGGACGGATGGCCGGGGACGCTCGTCGTGGTCTCGCACGACCGGTACTTCCTGGAGCGGGTCACCGACTCGGTCTGGGCGCTGCTCGGCGACGGAACGATCGGGATGCTGCCGGGCGGGGTCGACCAGTACCTGGCTCTTCGAAAGGTTTCGACCAGCTCAACCAGCGGTGGTGCGGCTGGGTTGTCGACCTCACCCCCGTCGGTTGAGCCTGTCGAAACCAATTCGGGCGGTCCCCGCGGGGTTTCGACAGGCTCAACCAACGGTGGTTCCGGCCCCAAGGCCAAGGTCGGGGGCGCCGACGAACGGGCCGCCCGCAAGACGATTTCCCGGGTGGAGAAGCAGATCGCTCGGTTGCTCGCTCGCGAGACCGAGCTGAACGCGGCGATCGCGGGCGTGGCCGACGACTACGAGGCTATGGGCAAGCTCGCCGAGAAGCTCCGCGAGACCCAGGCGGAACGGGACGTGCTCGAGCTCGAGTGGCTGGAAGCCTCCGCGGTCCTGGAGTGAGCCGGGCTACCGTGACTCGGTGATCTCGCTCGACCAGGTCCTGACCTTCGGACTCGCCGCCTTCATCATCATCGTGATCCCCGGACCGAGCGTGGTCTTCGTCGTGGGTCGGGCGCTCGCCTACGGTCGCGCGGTCGCCCTGGCCTCGGTCGTCGGCAACACCCTCGGCCTGGTCACGATCGTGGTCCTGGTCGCGCTCGGTCTCGGCGTCGTCGTCCAGGAGTCGGTCGTCGTCTTCACGGTGCTCAAGCTGGTCGGGGCGGCGTACCTGGTCTGGCTGGGGTTCGACGCGATCCGCCGCCGCAAGGACTTCCTCGCGGGCGACGACAGGGTCCTCGCCGGATCACCGATGACAGGGGCCCGGGCGATCCGGCAGGGGTACGTGGTGGGGGCGTCGAACCCGAAGGGCTACCTGATGCTGGCCGCCGTACTGCCGCAGTTCGTGGAGCGCGGCGCGGGCCAGGTCCAGGTGCAGATGCTGCTGCTCGGGCTGCTGGCCACCACGATCGGCCTGCTCTCGGACAGCCTCTGGGCCCTGATCGCTTCGCAGCTGCGCGCCTGGTTCACCTCCTCGCCACGCCGGGGCGAGGCCATCGGCGCCCTGGGCGGCGTCTCGATGATCGGTCTCGGCGTCGCGGTCGTGGTGACCGGCAACAAGCACTGACGCTGGTCGACCCTGTCTCGGCCCACGAGTCGGTGAGACGGTCGACCCGCTTCGCGCTGGAACCGGCTGAGGCCGGCTCCAGCGCGATGCGACTACGACGTGGCCACCGGCCTGCCGTCCACCGTGTTGTAGAGGTCGGTTGCTGCGGCGATCAGGCCCTCGACGGAGAACACTTCGGCAAGGGTGAAGGCGAAGACCTCGTGCAGGACGGCGCCTTCGACGAAGACGATCTCGAGGCCGCGGACCTGCTGGCCCTCCATCTCGCCGTCCAGCTGGACGGCCTTGCCGCCGGGGATCCCGGGGACCTCGACCGGAGTCACGGTGGTGCCATCCTCGGCCTCGGAGTTGGAGGCAAACAGTCGGGCCGCCTCTTTCTCCGCCTCCGCGGCGGAGGAGAACAGCAGCGCGACCGACATCGCAGTCCCGGGGTTCTCGTCGTCCGGGGTGAACTCGATCCCGGCGCCGGAGAGCATCCCGATCTCGTCCAGCTCTGCGACGGTCTTGTCGTGCTGCTCGGCGAACTCGGCCTTCGTCAACGCCTTCGCCTCCCCGTCGGTGCTGAAACCAGGCAGGTCCTCGGCGGCTACGACGTGGGAGGTGAGCGGGAGCGCGTCGGGCGTGGCGGCCGACTTCTGCGGGGAGTTGTCGGACCCCGCCGAGCAGGCGGAGAACAGGGTGAGCGCGGCGATCGCCGCGAGGGAGCTTCGGACCATCATGGGGGTGCCTCCTGATCGGGTTTGCTGGACGGTCTCGACGCTAGGAATAGCCGGCTTCATCCCGCATCGCCGTGGGGGCGCTTCCTCGTCCCTCTCCCGGGGGACCCTGGTCCCCCTCCAGGTGGTCGCGCTGCACCGGCGTTGGGCACTACGGTCCGAGGCATGCAACGGAACCCACGCGTCCGCCACTCCCGCACCGCGGTGGTGCTGGACGTGGTGATCGCGGCGGGCCTGACCATCTGGGCGGTGGCCGCCATGGTCATCGCCGACGAAGGCCCCGGGTTCGTGCTCGCGGCCTTCGGGATGACCGCGCCGCTCCTGGTCCGGCGTACCCAGCCGCTCGTGATGGCCGGGACGATCAGCGCAGTGATGACCGCGCAGGCTCTCGTTGCTGATCCGCCGGAGCAGGTCTGGTTGTTGATCACCGTGATCGTCGGCAGCTATTCGCTCGGCGCCTTCCAGCGCTCGGTCCGGCTCTCGCTGCTCGGCCTGCTGGCCTTCGCGGTCGCGGCGGGCGTCGGGATCGCCCGAGACACGTCGGACACCCTGGACAACATCCCACCGACGGTGCTGATCTTCATGGTCGCACCTTGGGGCGCCGGCCGGGCGCTGCGGCAGCGGGACCGGGTAGCCAAGGACCTGACCGCCCAAGTCGGAGTTCTTGAACACGAGCGAGAGCGGCTGGCCCAGGAGGCCGTCGTCGCCGAGCGGACCCGGATCGCCCGCGAGCTGCACGATGTCGTCGCGCACAGCCTCAGTGTCATCGCGATCCAGGCGGATGCCGCCGAGAGCGCCCTGGACAAGGACCCGGGCCGCGCTCGGGAGCCGCTCGCTGCGGTGAAGCAGACCGCCCGCGAAGCCCTGACCGAGATGCGACACCTGCTTGGTCTGCTGCGCGACCATGACGGTGCCGACCTCTCGCTGGAGCCGCAGCCCGGGCTGGGGTTGTTGAACGCGTTGGTCGAGCAGGTCCGCGCCGCAGGGCTGGTCGTCGACCTCAGCGTCACCGGGGATGTGCAGCCCCTGCCGGCCGGTACCGACCTGTCCGCCTACCGGCTCGTCCAGGAGGCGTTGACCAACACTCTCAAGCACGCCGGCGCCACCCGGGCCTCGGTCACCGTCCGGCACACCCGTCAGGGTGTCGAGCTGACCGTCACCGATGACGGCACAGGCGATGCCGCCGCACACCCGGACGGCACCGGGCACGGGTTGGTCGGGATGCAGGAGCGAGTCGCCTTGTACGGCGGCACCCTCGTGGCCGGCCCGGCGCCGGCCGGCGGCTACCAGGTGCTGGCGAGCCTTCCGCGATGAGCCAGCCGAACGGAACGATTCGGATCCTGATCGCGGACGACCAAGCGCTGGTGCGCACCGGGTTCCGGCTGATCCTGGAGCTCGAACCCGACCTGGAGGTGGTCGGGGAGGCTGTCGACGGGGAGGAGGCGGTCCGCCTGGTCGGCGAACTCAAGCCGCACCTGGTGCTGATGGACATCAGGATGCCGGTGATGGACGGCTTGGAGGCCACCCGCCGGCTGGTAGCCCTACCAGAGCCGCCGAAGGTGCTGATCCTGACCACCTTCGACCTCGACGAGTACGTCTACGAAGGTATGAGGGCCGGAGCAAGCGGCTTCCTGCTCAAGGAGGTCCCCCGCGAGCAGCTGATCACCGGGATCCGGATGGTCCACGCCGGGGATGCGCTGGTGGCGCCGGCCATCACGCGCCGGCTGATCGAGCGGTTCACCCGGCAGCCCAGTCCTGGTCGTCCCCAGGTGCTGGACGGGCTGACCGACCGGGAGATCGACGTGCTCGGGCTGCTCGGCCGCGGGCGGTCCAACGCCGAGATCGCCCGGGAGTTGTTCATCGGCGAGGCGACCGTCAAGACCCACGTCGCGCGGGTGCTCGCCAAGCTCGGCCTGCGTGACCGCGTCCAAGCGGTGGTGCTTGCCTACGAGTGCGGACTCGTGGTCCCAGGCCAGTAGCGGTGAGGAGCACTGGCCCTGCTGGTTGAGCTTGTCGAAACCTCACGCGTTCCCGGAGACCCGCGCCATCAGCACCTGACGGGTCCGTGAGTGGGTCTTCGCCAGCACGGCCTTCACGTGGTCGTTGACGGTGTGCTCGGAGAGGAACAGCTGGGCGGCGATCTCCCGGGTGTCCAGGCCGATGCCGAGCAGGGTGATCACCTCGGTCTCGCGCTCGGAGAGCCCGGAGGCGCGGGCGAAGAGGTCCAGCCGCTCGGCCGTCGTCGACGGTTCGATCGAGACAGCGATGTTCTCACCAAGGCGGGAGGCCTTCGCGGTGACCCACCGGTTCGCGCCGAGATGGATCCGCGACCACGGCGCTCCGACCCCGACCCCGTGCTCTTCGGCGATCAGCGCGGCGCCCACGTTGTACGCCGCTGCCGGGATCGGCGGCATCGGCTCGTCGGGCGGGAGCAGTTGGAGCAGGGCGGTGGCCGCTCCCTCGGTCTGCTGGCGCACAACCAGGTCGGGACCGAGCACGATCACCGCGGGTCCGGGCGGCAGGTGCAGGTCGGTGGGATCGAGGAACGTCCGGGCCACCGCGGCACGCGCCCCGGTGGTCAGCTCGGGGACGAGCGCGGTCAGCAGGTCGAGCTCGGCCGCAGTGAACGGATCGGTCAGCCGCCACAGCTCGAGGTAGGCCCAGACGCCGTACCGGTCGGCGAAGGTGACCACGGCGGTGTCGAGGACGCCGAGGTCGCGTTGGACGTGCAGCCAGACCAGCGATTCCGCCGGGTCGGTGGTCGCGGTGAGCAAGGACGACGCGGGCTTGCCTGCCAGTGTGTCGACTCGGTTCACCGGGGTCAGGTAGCGCCAGCGGATCGTCTCCGGCAGCCGCTCCCACGGCAGCATCGGTACGTCGGCAAGCGGCGCCGTAGCGACCAGGGTCACCGGGTCGGTGAGGGCGAAGACGTGGGCGTCGTACGGGACGAGGGGGCGGAGCAGGTCCAGGACGCGCTCCCGCAGGACCTTCGCGGACCCCTGGTCCCGACAGGCTGCCTCGACGCGGGCCACCAGGTCCGTTGTCTTCCCCACGTGAATCACCCTAGGGGCGTCCAGCAGGGCGAGGAATCCCCAGGATCCGGGATACCGGAGCGGACCCCGCGCGGGTCACGGTGGTGGCGTCCACATCCCGACCCGAGGAGTTCGTCATGGTCACACTGCACGTCGAGAACACCGTCAACGACTACGAGAGCTGGAAGAGCGTCTTCGACAAGTTCGACCGGTTCCGCGCCGACCAGGGGGTCCGGTCGTACCGGGTCTCCCGCTTGGTCGGCGACGGCAACCAGGTGGTCATCGACCTGGAGTTCGACACGGTCGAGGAGGCAACGGCTTTCCGGGGGGCACTGGAGCAGATCTGGCGTACGCCGCAGTCCCAGCAGCAGGTCGTCGCGCACAGCACGCCGGTGCTGTTCGAGGTCGTCGACGCGCAGGTCCTCAGCGCAGCGGCTGCATCAACCGTTTGAGCAGGACGGCGAGGTGCTTCCTCTCGGCGGAGGAGAGCTCGGCGAGCAGGTCGCGCTCGCTGGCGAGCAGCGCCTCGAAAGCACCGTCGACAGCTTCCTTGCCGGCCGCGGTGAGGCCGACGAGAACGCCGCGACGGTCGTTCGGGTCGGCCGCCCGTTCGACGAGACCACGCTCGCTGAGCCGGTCGATCCGGTTCGTCATGGTGCCGCTGGTGACCATGGTCTCGCGGAGCAGCTGCCCTGGGCTCAGCTGGTACGGCGCCCCGGCCCGCCGCAGCGCCGCCAGCACGTCGAACTCCCACGGCTCGATCGCGTGCCCGGTGAAGGCGTCGCGGCGGGCGAGGTCGAGGAGGCGGGCCAACCTGCTGATCCGGCTGAACACCTCGACGGGGGCCAGGTCGAGGTCGTCGCGTTCGCGGCGCCAGGCATCGACCAGCGCGTCCACCTCGTCGGGCCCTTGTCTCGGCATGGGGACATCTTAGTGACCAAGATTCTTGACGTCGAGACATCTCTGCGTCTGATCGTGCTGCGAGATCGGCGTGACGAACTGGCAGAGCTGGTGTCTTCAAGAAGGAGGTCGCAGGTGGCGGCTACGTGAGGCGGTGGGCGGAGTTCATGAAGAGTGTGAACCGGTCTGGAGTATCCCGCTTGACGGCGCTGATCGTGGCGGTGGGTGCCAGCTTGATTGCTGGGGTCATGGTCGCAACGGGGGCCGTCGCGGATCACGCCGACCCGCCCGATGCGGGCGAGGAGGGCTACGGGGTCGGCGCTCTCAACACGGCAACCTGGAAGATCTGCCGGAACGGGATCGTCTCGGGGATGAACGCCGTGGACAACACTCTGCCGAAGCTCAACGTCACCGATGTGTCAGCCTCGGTGGTCAGCTGCGCCAGTGGAAACCAGAACATCAATGTTCATTCCATTGAGTACTGGGACACCAGTGTGGGCGGGGCGACTGCGTGCTCCGGGACGTTCAACAGTACGAACAACCGCTGCAGCTCGATGACCGTCGTTCTGAACGCGACCGCAATTCGAGCGACGCCCGAGCCTGCCAAGCAATGGAACAAGACCGCTTGTCACGAACTCGGGCATGTAGGCGGCCTCGGTCACAGGCCCATCAACGAGACCTGCATGGCCTCGGGGGTTTCGCCTCCGGTGTGGACGATCTACGACGCGCACGATCGTGGATCAATGAATCTGACCTACTGAACCAACAACGAAGGCTCTCCCTGATGAAGCTGACCCTTGCGGCAACAGTGGCTGCACAGTTCCTCGTACTCGCCGCCTGCTCGGTTGACCCGGGTAGTACCAGTGCTCAGCGATCTCTGGAGCACGGAGTCGTCGCGGAAACGCCCGCACCCCTACGCACCGATGGCTTGCACGACGACCTGGGTCTCCGTCCGCTGGCAGCACTGGCGGACGTCGTGGTGTCGGGGACCGTGGAAGCCGTGGAACGCGGGGTGAGGGTCGGGCCTGACCCGAACGTGAGCTCGGCAGCGGTGACCCTCCGCGTCGACGAGCTGGTCCGTGGTGAGGTCGAAGGTCCGGTGAAGGTCGTATTTCTAGCCGGGGTTCACGGCAAACCTTTCACCATTCCTGGACAGTCGGTGCCCGCGGTCGGTTCGAGCGGAGTGTGGATGCTCGCCGAGATCGGTCGGGAGTTCGAGTTCGACGGGTACTACCCCGCGGGCCCCAGCGGACAGATCCTGTTCGACCAGGAAGATCGAGTCGTCACGGGCGGGACTTCGGGCACGGGCTTCGCTCGCGGGCAACAAGAAGCTGCTGAGCTCGGGACCCGCGCGAGGGTACTGGAGCGCCTGCGCGATTGAACCTGGCGGATGTCGGTGCTCTGGCCCACGATGGCTGCATGATCGATCACTTCGGCATCAACTGCGCCGACCTCCCGGCGTCCGCGACCTTCTACGACACCGTCCTGGCCGTCCTCGGCTTCGGTCGGGTGCTCGACTTCTCCAGCCCGGAGGGGACCGGCGCCATCGGCTACGGCAGCGAGGGCAAGCCGGATTTCTGGATCTCGGACTTCGGCCAGGACCTCGGACCCAACCGCGAGATGCACCTGGCCTTCACCGCGGTCGACGCGGCGGGCGTCCGGGCATTCCGTGATGCCGCGGTGGGTCTGGGCGCTGAGGTGCTCCACGAACCGCGGATGTTCCCGGAGTACCACGCGCAGTACTTCGGTGCCTTCGTGCGCGACCCGGACGGCAACAACGTCGAGGCCGTCTGTCACCGCGGCGACGCGTGAGCCGCTTCGTGCTGATCCCCGGAGCCGGGGGATCAGCCTGGTACTGGCACCGGGTGGTCCCGCTCCTCCAGCACGCCGGCCACGAGGCTGTCGCCGTCGACCTGCCGGGGGACGACCCCGGAGCCGGACTGCCGGAGTACGGCGCTCTCGCGCTCTCCCGACCGGTGGAACTGGTGGAGGCGCTGATCGGCTGACCGAGGAGGTCACCCGCTGTCGCGCCGCGTCGTGATGCGGATCGACTACTCGTCCTTGATCCGCAGGTCCGGCTTCGCCTCGAGTCCGGCCAGTCCGTTCCAGGCCAGGTTGACCAGGTTCGCGGCGACGACCTCCTTGGCCGGCTTGCGGGCGTCCAGCCACCACTGGCCGATGGCGCCGACCATGCCGACCAGCATCTGCGAGTACATCGGGGCTGTCTTGGGGTCGAAGCCGCGGCGCTTGAACTCGTCCACCAGGATGCCTTCGACCCGGGTGGCGATGTCGCCCATGATCGAGCCGTAGGAGCCGCTGGCCGAGCCCAGGGGGCTGTCGCGGATCAGGATCCGGAAACCCTCGGAGGACTCCTCGATGTAGTCCAGCAACGCGAACGCCGCTTGTTCGAGGAGGACCCGGGGCGAGCCGTCCTTGAGTGCCCCGCGCATCATCCCCAGCAGCTGCCGGACCTCACGGTCGACGACGACGGCGTACAGGCCCTCCTTGCCGCCGAAGTGCTCGTAGACGACCGGCTTGGAGACCTGGGCCCGGGCGGCGATCTCCTCCACGGAGGCGCCGTCGAACCCCTTCTCGGCGAAGACGGTGCGCGCGATCTCGATCAGCTGCTCCCGCCGCTCCGCGGCCGTCATCCGGCTGCGGGCGGGCTTCGACGGTCGTTCGTTGCGGGAGGGCATCAACTCATCCTGCCTCCCGGCGGACGAGCTTGTCGAAACCTCAGGCCGCGGCGCGCTGCGCGGAGACGAGCTTGGCCTGCACCCGTTCGGCCACGGGCCAGCGGACCTCGTGGACCCAACCCGCCTTCTCCAGCAACCAGATCAGTCGCGCGGAGGTGTCGAGCTGGCCCCGTCGTACGCCGTGCCGTGCGCAGGTGGGGTCGGCGTGGTGCAGGTTGTGCCAGGACTCGCCCATCGACGGGATCGCCAGCCACCAGACGTTGGCCGACCTGTCCCGGGAGACGAACGGCCGGTCTCCGATGGTGTGGCAGATCGAGTTGATCGACCAGGTCACGTGGTGCAGCAGCGCCACCCGCACCAGGGAGCCCCAGAAGAACGCGGTCAGTGCGCCTTGCCACGACCAGCTGATCAGACCGCCGAGGGCGGCCGGCACCAGCATCGAGAGGAGCACGAAGGCCCAGAAGTTCTTCGAGATCCGCACCAGGTCGCGGTCCTTGAGCAGGTCCGGGGCGTACGTGCGCTGCACCGTCTGCTCGGTGTCGAAGAGCCACATCATGTGCGCGTGCCAGAAGCCCTTCGCCAGCGCCCGCAGGCTGGTGCCGTACTTCCAGGGGCTGTGCGGGTCCCCGTCGCGGTCGGAGAACTTGTGGTGTTTGCGGTGGTCGGCCACCCAGCGCACCAGGGGTCCCTGGACCGCCATCGAGCCGGCGATCGCGAGGGTGTTCTTCACGAACCTGTTCGGCTTGAAGGACTTGTGGGTGAAGAGGCGGTGGAACCCGACGGTGATGCCGTGGCCGGTGAACCAGTACATCGCGCCCATGATGATCAGGTCGGTCCAGCCCAGCCAGCCTCCCCAGGCGACCGGGACAGCCGCGACGAGGGCCAGGAACGGGACCGCGATGAACACCGCGAGGGCGACCTGCTCGGTCAGGGACTGGGTGTCCCCGCCGAGGGTGGCGTGCTTGACGGGCTCGTCCGGCGACGTGGAGATGGTCATGGATGCTTCCTTACGGCCAGGCCCGACAGGGCTCGTCCCCACCGGCATGGGGATGACGGGCAAAACCGTAACCTACGGATCCGTAGGTCGGGGAGCGTGCGGTCGGGATCCGGACACGGGGCCCGACGACCCGTGCTGGCGGCTGAGTCGGGACAATGGCGCCATGACGCATTTCGCATTGTTCCGTGCCGAGGGCGATCTCCTCGTACCCCAGGACATCGCGCGCAGCCTGTGGCGCGCTGACCAGATGCACGGGGTCGCCACCAGCGGAGCACTCGCGCGCGAGGTCGAGAACGCCGTGCTGGCGGCCGGCCGGAGCGACCTCCGCGCTGCGCGCTACACCGTCGACCTCTTCCGGGCGCCGAGCATGGGTCCGTGCACGCTCGCATCGACCGTCGTCCGGGAGGGGTCTCGGCTGATGCTCGTCGAGGCGACCCTCGCGCAGGACGGCGAGACCGTGGCCAGGGCGAGCGGGCTGTTCCTCAAGGCGACCGAGAACCCGGGAGGTCAGGTTTGGGGTCCCATGGACGCACCGGAACCGCCGCCGCTGGACGTCGCCCCGATCTCCGAGGAGCCGCGGGTGCCGATCTTCTACAGCGACGGGGTCGGTTGGTCGCAGAACTTCGCCGAGCACCAGAACGGTGGTCGCAAGGCCACCTGGCAGACGGCTCTCGGCATCGTGCTCGGGGAGAAGCCCACGCCCTTCCAGGGCCTCGCCGGTGCGGCGGACTCGACCAGCATGATCGTGAACTGGGGCACCCAGGGCGTGCAGTACATCAACACCGACATCACCCTGGCGATCTCCCGGGTCCCGGTCAGTCAGGAGATCGGGCTCTCCGCCGTCAGTTGGTACTCCCACGACGGCATCGCGACCGGTACGGCGACCGTGTTCGACCGCGAGGGGCCGATCGGCACCAGCACCGTCACCTCGCTCTCCAACGCGAAGCGCTCGGTCGACTTCACCCAGCACGACTTCACCCAGGACTCGATCCACAGCGCCTGAGGTCCCGCCGGTCTCAACTCACGGCGGCGCGGTCAAACCTGTGTCGTGCCCGCCCGTCGGTTGAGCCTGTCGAAACCAACCCCGATAGCCTTGCCCCCACATTCCCCGGTTGGTCTGCCGGCAGGGCCCGCCTGACTTTGAATCAGGACTAGCGACGTAGGTTCGACTCCTACCCGGGGAGCAAGGTTCGGCGTACGTGCAGGTCAGGGCGTTGGCGACCGCAGTGGTTCAGTTTTTCGTTCCGAGTGTGGCTACGGCCATCTCACGGATTTCTCACAGGGCCGCGCCTTTGGCTCCTCGAAACAGTGCGCCAGCGGCCCGAGCCGCCTCGGCTCCGCCCTCGTCGGAGTTGGGCAGGTAGAAGGCGATATGGGTTCCCAGAGAGTGGCCCAGGAGCGAGGCGGCCTTCCTCGGTTCAACACCGCTGTCGTGAAGTGCGGTGCCGATCGCGTGGCGAATGTTGTGAAGCGAGCCTGGATAGCGGACCTTGGCTTCGACGCAGAGTGCTCTGAACCGCCGGGAGTAGGCATCTGGATGTACCGGTTGTGCCGCCGTGTCGAGAACCACAAGTCCCGCGTCGGGCTGTCCCTGGGCAATCCAGAGCGTTCGCAGAGCCACGCGAGTGCCGGTATGGATCGCCTCGACCTCGATCGTGCGAGCGGACTCGTCTGACTTGGGGTCGGCAAGATAGGTCGTGTTGCTGGTCCCAGACTTGGCGCGGCTTTGCTCGATGCGCACGCTCCCGGCCTTCAGGTTGACGGTCTTCCAGTCGAGGCCCAGAACCTCTGAACGACGAAGACCACAGAGGGTGAGGCGCATAGCGGCTGAAACCCAGGGTTCGGATTCGAACTTTGCGCCATCGGCGTAGGTATCCACCTCGTTGCGAAACGCCACGAGTTCATCGACCGACCACAGGTTGATCTTCTTTCGATCCCCGAGTTGCTTCTTGGGGGGCTTGATCGGCTGAGCCGGGTTGGTCGAGAGCCATCCCAACTCGACCGCGTAGTTGAAGACCTGCTTCAAGGTTCCGAGGGCGTAGGCCACCGTGCGCTGTGCGACCGGCTCGCCACGGACTCCGCCGATGGTCTGCAGTGTGACCAGCAGGCCTCGAACATCGGCAGCAGTCAGGTCTTGCACCTTCCTGTCGCCAAGGTGGAGAAGCGGACCACTTAGAGAGTTCCGGTAGCCAGCGAGTGTGTTCCTCCTGATGCCGCCCGGCGTCCTTGTCTCTGCTTCGCGATGCTCCAGCCATTTGGTCGCAAGATCACGAAGGGTTGCTCCGCTCGGCGTGCTAAACACTCCACGCTGCATCTGCGACTTGGCATCTGTCACGTAGGCACGCGCCTCGTCTAGCGAGGCGAAGGTGCGGGTGCTCTGCTTGCGCGGTCCGCCTTTCGGTCCGACATCAAGCGTGACGTCGTACCGGGGGCCGCTTTTGGCCGCCCGAAAGCGGATCGGCTCGTGCTTCTTGGGCTGGGCCACTGTCATGGATCGCTCCCGTCTCGCGCATCAGATAGGTAGCCGCGAGCGCGTGCGGCCCGGACCCAAGCGCGAGCGCGTTTGTCCGTGGGCGCGGTGAGTCCGGAAAAGAGTTCCGAGGACCTACGGGGGTGGGGCTTGCCTTCCCAAGCCTTGGCGACCTCACGGACGGGGGAGAGGCCTTCCTCGACCGCCGCGCTGTAGACCATCGCAACGTTCCGGTAATGCTCGTCGGTGTACTCGGGCGGTCGTCCCGCGCTCTTGCGGGTAGTCGTTGCCAGACCCGTCGCGGCGACGCTGTCGGGGTTAAGCCAGGCAACGAGGTCGCGAGCCTCTTGGATCAAGGCGGCAGGTTTGACGCTGTCCCAAACTGCGCGACTGACCGGTTCGCCCTTAGTGGAGCGGAGTTCGAGCGACGTCGGTACTGCACCGTTCGCGCTGATTTCGAAGGTCACAACTGCCTCCCATGCCGTACGAGGTGCCTCGATGCCGACTAGGAGTCGGGCTTCGGGTGAGTTGGTTCGAAGACCCGCCTGGTTTGCCCTTTCGGCTGCGTGTTTAGCCGTCATCCCGCCGATCGGCACCACTACTCGGTGCCGGATTGCAGAAAGATCATTCCGGTCCATTGGAGTCCTAGAGTATTAGGTCAATCTTGCTGGCTTCCGACCTAATATTAACCGTATGACGCAGGACATGCCAACACACGAAAACACTGGGCCGAACTTTCCGATGCGTCTTGATGACGTCCGGGGTCTGGCGACCATCTCCATTTCCGGAGCAGCGCAAGTTCTTGGACTTGGGCGGACCGCGGCCTATGAGGCAGCACGAAGGGGGGACATCCCCACATTGCGGATCGGGCGGCGGGTCGTCGTTCCGGTTCCTGCACTGTTGAGGATTCTCGGTGCCGACGGCTAACGATGCGTCCGGTCAGAGCCTGCGCCAGTGGCGGTCATGTTCGTCCCAGGCTGCCGCGTTGCTCTCTCGGGTCTCGCGGTCGGTGAGCAGTTGGCCTTCCGTCCAGACGCGGTGGAGGAAGGCCGTGAAGGCACCGTCTCGCTGTCGTGACGCTTCAACCTTGTAGTTCTCGTAGTTGATCTTCGACGCCTGATCGTGACACCAGATTGCGTACCTACTTCTTGAGAGGACCAGCCGGAATGCGTAGTCGGCCGGAAGTGATGAGTAGACGGCGTCTGCCTCCAGGCCAAGGTCTTCGGCAACGCGAGTCAGCGACTCTCGGTCTCGGGATCGGAGCATCAGCAGGGCCGGGTTGTCGCGATGCGCAACTGCGCTGACGAACGAGTTGGTGGTCATGGTCCACATAAGGGTTCTCCGATCTGTCGGAAGGGGCCACGGCCAAATCTCTGGAAACCACCGACCGCAACATCGCAAGCCAACAAGTAACCAATAGAGGAGAAGACGAACGTGACGCACCACTTGAGTAGTGAAAATCCGGCTGAAGAGATTCCGGAATGGCTGTTGGGCCTGGCAGGCGAAGCAGGCTTTCGTTTGGACAACGCCCTGGTGCAGAGCCCAGACGGCAGTCTCGTTCTGCGGTGGTATGCGTGGGACGTTGCCTGGAACTCGGCTGTTCCTGCCGCAGACTCGTGGTCCGGATTTGATGACATCCGCTCGTACATCGAGGAAGCGAGTGGAGTTTCTTCCAAGAGCATCTAACTCTGATAGAGTGACAGTTGTCAACTTATCAGGAGGAAGTGGTCGCTTGGCAAATCTCGTCGGATACGCCCGAGTCTCAACCGCAGAGCAGACGACTGACATGCAGCGGGATGCTCTCAATGCCGCCGGATGTGCCCGGCTCTTCGAAGACTTGGCATCGGGCACGCTTAGGGAGCGTCCCCAACTCATTGCTGCTCTGGACTATCTGCGCGAAGGCGACACCCTCGTCGTTTGGCGACTCGACCGTCTGGGTCGGTCGCTGCGACATCTGATCGAGACGGTTCGACTTCTCGATGATCGCGGCGTTGGCTTCAAGTCCCTGCACGAGAACATCGACACCTCGACCTCGACCGGGCGGTTGGTCTTCCACGTCTTTGCGAGCCTGTGCGAGTTCGAACGCGACCTGATTGCGGACCGCACGAAGGCGGGTATTGCCGCTGCTCGCGAGCGGGGTTCAAAGCCTGGCCGTAGGCCCTCTCTGAGCCCCGATCAGGTGGCTGTGGTGAAGCAGATGCACGCGACCGGTGCGAGCACGATCCAGCAGATCGCCGCTGTGGTTAGTACGTCGAGGGCGACGGTCTATCGCGCCCTCAGTTCGGTGTGAAGAGGTCGGCAATCTCGACGCCGAATGCTGAGGCGATCTTCGCGATGGTGACCAGGCTCGGGTTGCGATGACCGTTCTCGACTTCGCTTAAATATGCGCGGTCCAGGCTGGTGCGTTCCACGAGTTGTTCTTGGGTCCAGCCCTTCTCGGATCGAAGGTCTCGCACGCGATCCCCGAAGGCTCGCTGGATTGCAGATTCTGAGAATGAAGACTTTCGCTCGGACACCTACCTGACTCTGTGCATGAAGGCAGTCCGACACCGTAGGCGATAGCCAACAAATCTTCTGTCGATGTGGCTTACTGACCACACTGACGACCGAGGAGCGCATATGACCGATCTACCCAAGCCCATCATCGAGGCCGCATCATGGGCCCTCGCAGCAGAAATGATGCGTCGCCACCCAAGACTGACTCTCATCCGAACCCACCCAGTCGGAGGCGGATATGACTGCCTCAGCCTGCGCGGACCCGGCGTCCTGGAGGGACAGGACGGCCTGTCTATCGACCTGAACCGGGCGCATGGCCGGATTCACACCAAAGCAAACCACGACGGTTCGAAGGGCACCGATGAGCCCCGCGAGTGGGACGCCTATCTCCAAGACCCGGACGACTTTACGAACCGCCTGGAGGAGGCCGCGGGTCTCCCATCCGCTGAAGCCCATCCGCTTTCGCCAACTGTCGCCGTCTACAAGACCATTGCTGCGCTGACGGCTGTCGGAGCATTTACCGAAGGGTTCGATGTCTCAGAGGGCTTCGTGGATTCGACTGGACAGTCTGACTCCTTCGAAGCGGACTGGTGGCCGACTATGCGAGCCCTAGACCCTGACGGGCTGACGGAGCCCATCTCGGGCTCCAAGCCCGATCCGTATTGCCGGGCTGGTTACAGGTTCTGGAGGGTCAGGCGGCACGACTTTGACCTCGTGTTCGAGACCAGCACTGCCTCTATGTGGGCGAGCATCGACGACATCCATCTGGGCGAGGTCATCGAGGCTGACGGTTCGGATAGAGATGAGATTTTGGCCGAGCATTGGGAGAACCTAATCGAAGCGGCAGGCGTCGGGGCCAGCCCCGAACAGCAACCCCGAGTTCCCGATTCAGAATCTGACTTGGATCGGACGCCTGTCGTGCGGCTGTTAACGACCGCTTTGGAGTACGGGCGCGTTCGATGACCGAGTCCGGTGAAGGCTTGAGGAGGATGGTCTGAAGATCGAGGTGCAGGTCTGGCACCGCGTGGTACCCCTGACCCATGAAGCGAAGCGAGTCTGCGAAGAGAGACGTTTCTTGGCTCGGGCTACCCAACCTGGGGATCGACATTCGATAAGGATTGGGTCATCGCAAACGTCGCTAAACGGTACGGCGATGGTTGGGAACTGCAGGAACGGACGACAGTGATCAACACCGGGACCTGGACAAAGTCCGCGACTTGAAGTTCCGTCGCCGTTCGAATGCGCTTCCACTCCTACATTCGTTGCCAGACTGACCACATGACTACCCCCGAGGCCGCGCCCAGGCTTCCTGGCTGGCTCACCCCGACCGAGGCATCCGACCTTCTGGGCGTAAGCCGTCAGACCATCAACAAGATGATCCAGGCAGGCGAGTTCGCCTCATTGCACAAGATCGGACCTGCCAGCAGGCCGCAGTACGTCATCAGCGCCGACGAGGTCGAGCACATCAGATCAAACCGACCGTTCCCTCGTTCGCCACGCAGCCGGAACTAAGTCCGTAACCCGAGATTCTAGATTCTCAATACGGGCTGATCGTTCTTGAAATCGACAATCTGGCGGGGGTCTCCGCGATGATGAAGGTCGATCCGAACCGCGAACATCTCAGGAGCCATCAGAGTGAAGTTGACCCAGCAGGAACTCGAAACCCGACTTTGGGGCGCTGCCAATGCGCTCAGAGGGCCGGTCGATCCTGCCGACTTCAAGACATACGTGTTTCCAATGCTGTTCTGGAAATGGATCAGCGACACCTACCTCCACGAACGAGCCGAGGCCCTCGCGGATTACGGCGATGTGCTCAACGACGAGGTCGAGGCCGACTACCACCGCTTCGCAGTGCCCGAGGGTTACCTCTGGGCTGACGTGACCACGAAGACTTCCAATCTTGGGCATCAAATCAACACGGCTCTCGGCAAGATCGAGCAGGCGAACGCAGCCACCCTTGCCAATGTCTTCGGAGACGCATCCTGGGCCAACAAGGAACGGCTCCCCGAGTCCGCTCTCGTCGCCCTGATCCAGGCGTTCAACGGAGTGCCACTCGACCCTGATTCGGTCTCCCACGACGCCCTGGGACACGCCTACGAGTACCTGCTTAAGCAGTTCGCAGAGGCATCGGGAAAGAAGGCCGGGGAGTTCTTCACGCCTCCGGTCGTCGTGCATCTCCTGGTCGGCATCCTTGACCCGCATCCTGGTGAGTCTGTGTACGACCCTGCCTGTGGATCAGGCGGAATGTTGGTCGAGACGGTCAACGCGATCCGAAACGCAGGTGGAAATCACCAAGAAGTCAGGCTCTTCGGCCAAGAGGTCAATCTCACGACCTCCGCCATTGCAAGAATGAACCTCTCGTTCCACAGGGCCGTTCAGTCCGAGGTCCGACGCGGTGACACCCTCCGCGACCCCAAGTTCCGCGACCCGAACGGCACCATCAGCCAGTTCGACGTTGTTATCGCGAATCCGCCGTTCAGCCTTCAAAACTGGGGGTCCGAAAGTTGGACGGCTGACCCGCGAGCCTTCTGCGGGGTGCCTCCGAACAAGAACGCAGATATGGCGTGGATTCAGCACATGGTCTCAACCATGAGTCCAGAGGTTGGTCGAGTCGGAGTCGTAATGCCGCACGGCGTTCTTTCGCGGGGCGGAGTTGAGGGAAAGATCAGGCAATGTCTGGTTGAGATGGACAACCTCGACGCGATAGTCGGGCTTCCTCCGAACCTGTTCTACTCAACGACGATCCCCGCCTGCCTCTTGATCTTCAAGGCGTCAAAGGAAGCAACTCGCAAGGGCCACGTACTGGTTGTTGATGGTTCAGCACGCTTCGAGAAAGGCGTCAACCAGAACGTCATGTCGGAAACGGACATGAACGCTGTACTGACTGCCTATCGGACTGGCGGGGACCCTGACGGAACCACTGGCGTGAATGTTCGGCTAGTTCCAACCGACGAGATTCGGGCCAATGGATTCGACTTGAATATTGGACGGTATGTACGGGCGGCAGCCGAAGAGGAGTTGAACTTCGAAGGTGCCTTGCTGGCCTACTCGAAGGCGCGAGCGGCCCGTCAGGAATCCGAAGGCGACCTCGTCGCACGCCTAACTGCCGCCGGAATCGGGATTCCAAATGAGTGAGTGGCGCAAGGCCCGGCTCCATGAGGTGATTGTTCCGGTAAGCAGGCCGGTTGGAGTGGCCTCTCTCGATGCTGTGCCGTTCGCTGGGGTTCGCTGGCACGCCGAGGGGGTTTATCCCCGCCCAGTCGAAGCCGCCGAAAGCGTGAAGACCAAGACCCTGAAACGCCTCGAAGTGGATGACATCACGTACAACCGCATGTGGGCGACGAAGGGCGCATTCGGAGTTGTTACCGATGACGCGGCTGGTTGTTTGGTAACCGGCGACTTCCCAACGTTCAGGGCGGACGGGATGGGGCTACTGCCTGCGTTTCTCGGTTTAGTTTTTTTTCCGAACGCCACAGTTTCGAGAGCAAGCCGCGTCACTGGCAGTCGGCACGACAGAACGACGGCGTTTGAAGGAACGAGACTTTTTGCAGATCGTTGTGCCTGTCCCGCCGGATCGCGAGCAGGCGCGGATAGTTGACCTGGTCAATGCGATCGGCAGGCAGATTCGTGCGTTGGACCTAGAAGCACAGTTGCTCTGGCGTGCCTACAGCAACTCGTCGGAGGCCCTGTTCGATGGGGTCGCAAGTTCCGGTGCACAGACCCGGCCGCTGTCAGACGTCCTGGCCTTGCATGTTGAGCGTGTGGCCATGGAACCTGGCGTGGACTACAGGCTCGCCGGGGTGCTCAACGCCGGTAAAGGCCTGATGGACAAGGGAACTCTCAGTGGAGAGCAGACCGAGTATTCGGCCATGAACGTTCTTCGGGCTGGTCAGGTTGTGATGCGGAAACTCACGGCCTGGGAAGGGCCGATTGCAGTGGTACCCCAGGACTTTGATGGCTTTGTCGCAAGCAACGAGTTCCCGACCTTCACCATCAACGACCAGGCGTGCCCTGAATGGATGAGTCACGTTTGTCGTTCAGAGCGCCTCTGGTACGAGATGCGAAGCAGGGTCTCGGGGAGTGTGCAACGACGAAAGCGACTGAATCCTGATCAGTTGTTATCAGTCGAGTTACCTATTCCCAACGTGGAACGGCAGCGTCGCATCGCTGGTGGACTCGATGCGCTACTTCAACACCATGATTCCGTAGCCAATGAAGCGGCCGCGCTTCGTGCACTACAACGTTCAGCCACAGTGTCGCTGCTAACTCAGTCAATCGAGATGCCCACGTCATATGACCGAGTTCTGGAAGGTGTCAGGTCATGAGTGGATTCTCGGAGTCTTCGACGGTTCAGGCGTGGTTGGTCGAGCGTCTAGCGTCCCTGGGTTGGGATTACGTTCCTGGGAACCAAGTGCCTCGCACCAAGACTGATGTCCTGGTCGATGAGTGGTTGATCGAGGCGTTGGAGGTTCTAAATCCCGAACTTCACGGTCACCCCGAGCGGGTGGACGAGGTATTGCCTTTGATCCGCATGAGCGTGATGGCAGCGGCGTCCGAAGGTCTCGTGTCTGCGAACGAGACCATGACGACGCTTCTGCGCGGCGACAAGGAGGTCCGCTACGTCGGGACTGAGAAGCACGTCCCGGTCCGCCTGATCGACTTCGCAGAGGGCGGAGTCGCCTCCCAGGAGAACTCCTACGTCGTCTCGGACGAGGTCACGTTCGGCCCTCCTGGCAAGGAGCGTCGATTCGATGTGGTGCTCTGGGTCAACGGCATCCCGGTCGTCGTGATCGAGACGAAGACTCCGGTGAAGTCTTCGGTTTCGTGGCTGAACGCCGCTCGGGACTTGGCGAATGTCTACACCGTCGAGCACCCGTCATTCTTCACGCCAAACGTGCTGATGGGCGCGACGGAGGGTCGCGAGTTCCACTATGGCGCGGTCGGCCAGCCTGCCGAGGACTGGTTGATCTGGGGTTCTACAGATGATCCGTACAACCTCGACGGGTTTCCTCGCGTCGAGCGCACTGTTGACCTGCTACTGACACCTGGCCGAGTAGTTTCCCTGCTTCGAGATTTCACGCTGTACGAGCAGACCATTGCGGGTGGGAAGCGGAAGTTGCTGCCCAGGTATCCGCAGGTCGAAGGAGCCGAGGACATCCACGGCAAGGTACTTCGCGGACGACCGGGTGGCTTAATCGAGCACTATCAGGGCAGCGGCAAGACTCTCCTGATGGACACCACGAAGGCTCCGGTCTCGCTCAACGACCGCGACAACGTCGTCGTCTTGGTCGATGAGGCCCACCGCACTACTGAGGGCACGCTCGGTGCCGATATGAGGGCTGCACTCCCTAAGGCGCGGTTCTTCGGCCTGACTGGTACGCCAATCAGCGACAAGGAACGCAACACCTTTACTCTCTTCGGTGATCCCGAAGATGAGGGCTTGGTGATGAACCGGTATACCGCTGAGCGGTCGATCTTCGATGGAGCCTCGGTCCCGATTCACGTCGAAACCCGACTGATCGACTTCCACCTCGACAAAGACGCGCTGGAAGAAGCCTGGTCCGAGATGGCGGACGAGGAGCAACTCACGGACGAGCAGCGTGAGTTCCTGACCGGCAAAGCCGCTCACACCAAGACGATCCTGATGAATCCAGATCGCATTCGCACCGTCTGCGAAGACATCGTGGAGCATTTCCAGACGAAGGTCGCACCGCTCGGGATGAAGGCCCAGGTCGTTGCCTACGACCGCGAACTGATCGTCGCCTACGAGACCGAGTTGAAGCGAGTCCTAGCCGAGCGCGGCCTGCCGCACGAGGTCCAGGTCGTCATGAGTGTCGGCACCAGCAAGGAAGAACCCGCCGCCTGGTCGAAGTACGCGCTGACTCGCGATCAAGAAGCCAACGTGAAGCGGAGATTTAGCGATGCAGCCGATCCGCTGGCGTTCGTCATCGTGACCGCGAAGTTCCTCACTGGCTTCGATGCTCCGATCCTTTTCGCGCAGTACCTCGACAAGCCACTGCGCCGACACACGCTGTTCCAGGCGATCACTCGCCCGAACCGACGGTTCACCAACCCGAAGACGAAACAGGAAAAGCGGTACGGCCTGATCGTTGACTACGTCGGCCTCGGTGCGCAGATCGCCCAGGCAATGAAGGCAGCCGATCCCGAGACTGGCGGGAAACGTCCAGTCGAGGTAGAGGAACTCGCGAAAGAGTTCGAGACCAGGCTCGCAGACATCCTCAGCCCTCGCTTCGACGGCATCGACCGGGCAGACAGTGGCTTTGCGGCCCTTCAAGCGGCCATGCAGCGCGTCGCCAGCCCTAAGGAGAGGGATTCCTACGCCAGGGACTTCACCGGCCTTCAAACGCTCTGGGAGTTTCTCCACCCGAACCCGATCCTGGGCGAGCACAAGGCCGAGTACTCCTGGGTCGCGAAGGTCTACGAAGCAGTACGACCGACGACAGTCTCGAACGATCTTCTTTGGGCACGCCTCGGGGCGAAGACTCTCGATCTGGTTCACGGCCACATCAGCAACGTCTCCGTGGTCGGCACAGGCCTGGAAGAAGTCGTGGTGGACCCCCACGCCATCGAGGCTATGAAGCAACTCACCGAGCAAGGTGTCCTCGACCTTGATGAGGGTCGCGACTACGTCGATGACCCGGTCACCCTGGGGGAGGTCCTCGACAGCATCGAAGGGCGGATCAAGCGACGCTTCGAATCGACCGGAGCGGGTGTCTACAAGACTCTGGCCGAGAAGATCGAGCAACTCCGCGCCCAGGCGATCCAGAAAGCCGAAGACTCAGTCGAGTACTTGAAGAAGGCCCTCGACGTCGCGAAGTTGATGGTTCAAGCCGAGCGGCTCGAAGAAGAAGGCCGACTCGATGAAGCCGAGCGACTTCTCGACCCAAATATTGGCGCACTCACGCAGATCGTGAACGAGTACAAGCCTGACGACACCCCAGTGATCGTGGACGAGGTTGTGCGCGACATCGACTCCATCGTCAAGGAAGTCCGGTTCACCGGCTGGAACCAGAACCAAGAAGGCGACAAGACGGTCCGGAAGGAAATCCGCCTGGTCATGGCCCGTTACGGACTCCCAGTCACCGGTCCGCTGTTCGACAGCACTTACGCATACGTGAGCGAGAACTACTAGTGGAACCGCGGCCTACCGGCGACTCTAAGGAGTTCATCGAGCAGGCTCGATGGCTTCTCGAATGGCACAACAAGAGAAGTGAAGCGTTCACGTCGCGATCGTTAGCCCTCCTCGGCTTTGTCGGAGTGATCCTTGCGCTACTGGTGCAAGGTGTGGGCGTGGACGGCGTCGAGGCCACTGGTTGGACATGGGCGTGGTTGGCTCTTTCGTTGATCGCCCTGTTGGCTGCCGGACTCCTCGCCCTGTTGGCGATCTTGCCAAGCAAGATGTTCATGCCAGGTGTTCCGCAACTGCGGCATTGGTGGAAGAGGCACGTCGATAAGCCTGTCGAAGGCTCGATCGCTCCGCTCATTGCCGAAAGTTTCCTCTACTCAGGCGACCTGACAGGCCGCTCACCTCTTTCGGACTCGAAGGCCGAGGCGGACCTTCGCGCCAAGTGGTTCAAACGGGCGGTCGGCGCAACGCTGGTGGCCTTTGTGTTCCTTGCATGTCTTCTTTCCAACGTTTTGATACATGCGTGGGGAGGTGAAAATGAACGACGAGACCAGCGACCCGCCGAACGACACGAACCCTGCCGAGCCGGAACCGCTTGTGATCGAGACCCCGGTATTCGACACCATCGAGAAAAGCGACAACCCGAGCGGCCTAGAGACCCGGGCCAGCCAGCCCGATGACTCCGAATAGCCCGTACTGCTCAACGGCGTGCTTCGTGCTGGGCACGCCGTTGAGCGGTCGATCCTGACGCGGCACGCTGCCGGATTGTCGGACGCTCGTACTACGTTTCTCGTCCCAGTGATCACCAAGCAAAGGACGCGACATGACCGCCACACGAGTCTTCATAAGTTTCGACTACGACAACGACTCGTTCCTCAAAGAGGCACTCATGGAACAGTCGAGAAAGCCTGACTCGCCGTTCTCGATTCAAGACTGGTCGATCAAGGACGAGTCCCCGCAGTGGAAGGACGAGGCCCGACGCCGGATCGCGAACTCAACGCAAGTGGCCGTCATCTGTGGCAAGAACACCGCATCGGCTACCGGCGTCGCGACTGAACTAAGCATCGCGAAGGAGTTGGGGACCCCCTACTTCCTCCTCGCCGGATACAGCGACGGCGGTAACCAGTTGCCAACGTCCGCTGGGCCGAGCGACAAGATGTACAAATGGAACTGGGAGAACTTGAAGTTGCTGATCGCGGGGAACCGATGAGCGCACCCGGCCCATCTGACCCGAGGATTTTCGACCTCTACAAACTGGCCGTAGATATGGCTGATCGCGTGTCGGCCCGTCGAGTAGGTGCCAACGCATTCTTCGTGACCGTTCAAAGCGCAATCGTCGCTTCACTTGGGTTTCTGGCTGCGCGACAACCGGTTCCTGCTGAGCGATACCTGGTCGCAATGTGCCTAGTTGGTGTTTCGGCAAACATCGTCTGGTTCTTGCTGCTTCGGAGTTACCGCGATCTGAATGCTGCAAAGTTCAGGGTGATCAACGACATGGAGGTCCACCTGCCAGTGGCCCTCTTCACTCAGGAGTGGGAGTACCTAAAGCGAGATCCGATCCCCCCATGGCGACCCAAGTACGCGGAGCAAGGCACAGTAGAAAGATGGGCACCCGTCTTGTTCGGTGTGATCAACATCGTTCTGGGAATCTCGGTGGTCCGGTAATGACCTACCTAGAGCCTCTTGCTGACCGTATTCGTCAAAGCGTTCCGCCTGGGGTGGGTATCCCTGACGACGCCGATGATCTGTTTCTGCTCTATGCACTCCTCGGCACAGTGAAGGGTGAAAACGTCACAGGGCGGGATGTTCACGATGCCTGGGTCGTGTGGATGCAGATACGCAACCAAACCCACGATTCGATGGTTCCCTTCGATGAACTCGAACGTGAAGTTCAAGTCGAAGACAATCCATACGTGTCGGCCATACGACAAGCCGTTTCGGGAATCGAGCGAATCTAGGACGCACGCACCTTGCTGCACGTCCGAATCAGGTCACTCTCGGCATTGTGCGACTGAGGTTTCGGTCACGGATTCTGAACGCCTGAACCGCCGCTCGGGCAAGTCAGCCGACCACTGTCCGAAACCGACCGTTTGCGGACACGAAGGTTGGACCTTGGAGAACGTGTCGGTGCTCTCTGCTTGAGTTGCGTTGCCTGAGCGATCCTGGGCGGGGGCCTCAGGGGCGAGTTTGGATCGCAGTGCGAGAAGGACTGCTGCGCGATGAACTCGATTTTTGAACCTGACCGAGGATTATTGCCAGTCGGTTACTTAGGCCACGGGACAGCAGCCCGGGGCGCAGCGTTTCGGTTCACGCTGGCGGGACCTGACACGGTGGTTTCATTCGCCTGCCTCAATGGAACCCCGTTTCCGTGGCCGCACCGAGTGTTCGTGGACTCACGCTGGGCGGTAGATCCGTTGGATGAAGCCTCGTGGGCGCGTAGAGGGCATCTTGCTTGCTTCTATACAGCAGAACGTGCTGTAGAGGCGGGGCGGTACGGCCTGCACTTGCAAACGCGGACCGCGTCCCCTGGGATCGCTTCGTATCGGCGAGGCTGGTGGGTCGCGATCGGCTCTAGTTCTCCGTGCTCTTGCTATTTCGCGCATGCGGGGCCTGGGTTCTGGTCCGCGTCAGCGGCAGCGGAGCACGCTCGATCGATCGATCATCTGGCGGCTAGATTCAGGACCGAAGCGCGGATTCTCCGCGCAGTACTCGACGCGGTCCCTCCACCGCATTCCATCGAAAAATCCGAGTTTGAAAAGGCGGCCAAGGGCTGCGTGCTAGAACCCGACGGTATCGATCGGCTGTGGCAGCAAGGCGTGTCACCGGGGTTCTTGATCGAAACCCGAAAGGAAGTAAGCGTGCGACGAGGAGGCCTGCCATCGCGTGCATATCTCGCCGCCGCTCTGGCTCTACCTCAGCCCGGGGGGCTCATCTCACGAGACCCAATCACTCAGACAATGGAGCGCACTGGACTGAGTTACGGCGCTGCTCGTGCAATGACGCGAAAATGGGCTAGTTGCGATCCGGCCATCACGATCGACGACCAAGTCTTGGCGCACTATCTGTCGCCTTTAATGCCCTTGCCGACACCGGGGGCGGTCGATCGCTTAGAGGCAAGAATCGACGGACTTTCTCGGCGCACTCTCGCGTTGATGCTGGCAGTATCAGGCTCGGTTCCTGCTGTCGAGACCCTCGTCCGTCGAGGCGCACGCGACGCACTCGCTGCTTTCACCATTATGGAAAGGGCCGGGCTTTGACTCTCATCTGGGCTGTTACGAAGAATCTCGGGTGCGCGTCACCCTCGACAGTCAGCCGTCAACGTCGCCTTGCGGCGGCGGCATGGGCCGAGAGTGAACGCTCACGCGGCACGTCCTTGGTCTTCGCACAAGAAGTTCCAGATAACGAGTGGATCGAACAGTGGACCAAGGCCGGATACAGCGTGACCGAGCAGCGAAGTGGGCCTCGCTACCGAGTTCGCTCTGCCGTCCTCTGGTCGCCTGCCATCCGTGGCCAGGCAGTCGATCTGTGGTCAGTGGGTTACCACGGAACATACTTGGCTGCCGCAGAACTGAACTTCCCCGAGACCGAGGGGTCAATCAGTGTGGTGTCGATGCACGCGAGCCCGGTCACGATTGGTGCGACATACGAGGCGCAATGGCGTCGGGCGACGGACCACCACTTGCCGAAGGCTAGAGCGGGGACTGGGTCCGACGCCGGGAGACTTTGGGACTCGGACATGGTGCTCGCTTCACTTGAACACCTATGCCGAAGCGGTAGCCAGGTGCTGGCTGCTGGTGACCTGAACGAAGCACTTCGCTGGGATGACCACCACCAGGGAAGTTGGGGAGCGCAATACTTCGAGAACGTCCGACGGGCCGGGCTCGTTTCAGTCCTCCACGATGAGCGATTTTGGCCTGCGGAGAACCCGACCTACTTCGGAACCGGACACACTCCGTATCAACTCGACCATGTACTTGCCTCGCCCAGCATTGCGTCGCACGTACTAGAGGCTCAGGTTGAGGTTGTCGATCCGGCAGCGGTTGCCGCAGGGCGTTCCTCGGACCACGCAGCCATAAGGTTCGCTTTGGCCGTGTCTTAACAGACCGCAGGCTCCCGTTGGCTTCCCGAGTTGTCCCGTCTGCCGGTGCTAGCAAGGAGCACCACTGAACGGCGGTCCCGTGTAAATCGCGCCAACGGCGGCACAGAGATGATGCGCCAGAGTACGTACCGCGAGTTACCCCGATCTGACGAGTAGTACATTCCAAAGGAACTGCTGGATCAAGGTGCTGCGATTCGATGCCGGGAGGTCGGTAGTCTGCAAGGCCCTGTCGTGGCCGAGGTGGATCTGCGACTGGCGGGAGTAGTCCGACAACGAAGGGTTAGTCAGATGGTGGCGTTGCAGCCGGTCATGCTGGTCTTGCAGAAGTCGGTCCCAGTTCTGGCTAGGCAACTCCCGAAACTTTGGCCACTTCTACTCGACGCGAAGAATCGCGACAAGGTCGCTTCCCTGATAGGTGACTTAGCCAGTGCTTCGCCGAAGCGGAAACTTGCCGGTCGAATGGACCTGACGGAACTGTTGGCGCAAAGGATCGCCGAGCAAGCCGATTCTGCCGAGGAACGAAAGGACGCCGAGGCTTGGCAATCCCGCGCTAGGAAGTTGCGTGCGAGATTGGACATGCCGGTCGAGGGGGCGAAGGCCCGTCGGGCTCATCGTGCAGATCTGCGTTCAGACCTGGCGGCTCTACACAATGAGATGAGCACGGCGCTCCGAGATTGACTCGCTCACGAACTTCTGGGAACTCTCGGGTCGAGAGCGTCCCTTTCGCCTCCGTTAGCCGAACGGCCTCTGGTCAGCGAATGCCGCTCGATCCACACGATGGCAGATCCCTGGCGAACGATAGTTCTGCTGAACCACCTGTTGCCAGTTCACGGCTTGCGGGAACCTTGGTCTTTGGATGTTGACCAGGAATCGGTCGATCATCAGGTTGACCAATAGAGCCTCAAGGTCCCCGACGATGTCTTTCATCTGCGCTTTGCGAGGGTGTCACGCTGTTCGATGTAGGCCCAGCCGCCTGGAAACCTCGCGTATTTCACGCCCTCTTCGGAGGCATCGGGTCCTCACTTGCCTAGATCGTGCCGTCGCGCAGCGGGGTTGGCGCCCAGGCGATGAGCCGAACATCTTCTCGAACCTTCGCGGTCTGAACCTTGTCCGCGAGGAGGTTGAAGTTGAACCGCTTCCTCGGATGGTTGTCGAGCACTCCGACGAAAGCAGCAGGCAAAGCGTTTTCGGGGTACAGCGTTTCTGCGCGGTCGAGGATCGCTGACAACTTCTGGAAGTCCTTGACGACCTCGCCGTAGTCCATACCCTCGCCTTGAGAAGACGACACCTTCAACTCGCTGATGACGGAAAACGAACTCAGCCGGGCGAGACCGGACCTCGGGCTTAACTCATCGAACTCGTCGTTCCGAGCGGCAAGCCATGACCTCCTGGGCAGGTTCACCTTTGGTTCGCGAAGTACAGCGATGTCGATGAAGACGTTTGGACCGGAGAAGTTGATCCGGTGGTCACCGAAATATCGCGTGCCGAAATCAACTTCTCGAACAACGCGGAGCATCTCGAAGCGCCTGATGACGTGATGAGCCAGCCACGCTTGGTAGGTGGCTTCTGGGGCGACGGTCTGGGCGGTCAACTCCGCGAAGTCAGTCCACGCCGATTCGAACTGGTTTGCATCGGTCTCCACGTCCGCGACCATACGCCGAGTCCGCTCAGGGAAGGTCAACAAGCACGGTCGCTTGCGCCAACCGTGCAGGATGCTTCGGCTCTCCGTTCAGGCAGGTTCCAAGACAGAGTCCGTTCGTGATCCTGCCCCGCACGGACGCGCCTCGACCGAGGCGTTCGCCCTGCGTGCCCCAGGCGGCAAGAACGGTCCCGCGCCCGGTCAGCACATGGTCGAGGACGCGGTCGTTGTGTGTACCTACAGCCCGAGGTCCATCTTTCCTGGCTAGCGCGATGACCTGTTTTGGATCGGTATGACGGTAGGCGAAGAGGTTGACGCCCAGCACTTCTTGCATTTCCAACTTTTCTGCCCACTTCACGACCTTCGAGAGAGTCGCCCGTCTGGCAGTTGGACTGTCGTCGCTGGTACTCGGGTTTAGACCGATCCAGACAAGGGTTCTTTCAGTGACGACTGGTAGGCCGCCTGCCTGAATCCACTCGGGGTCATCACGGCGAGTTCGGTCCAGCGGAGTGGAAAACCAGTAACGGTGATCGTCGTCGTAAAGCCCGAAGCCCCAACCGTCCGCGCTCATGCGAACTCTGCCGAGTGGCGTGTCAACCAACTCGGGCGCTGAGGCGAGCACTCCGGTAATCCGTTCCTTCGCGACCCGCCTGTTGCGGAACGAGTGTTCGGCTGCGGTTCCGGATACGACTTCATGGGGTAGCCGGGTGAGCCAGTAAGCGGCCTCGTCCTCTGACAATCGACTGCGGACCTGTACGTGGCCCAGCATTACCGTCCAGGTGCCGTCGGAGTTCAACTCTGAGTGGAGCGGAAGGTCGTTCACGCGGACTATTGCACCAGACCCAACCCAGTCGTGCGCGAGTGTCCGACTCGGCGGCTAGATTCAGAATCATGACAACATCGCTCGGACGGCTCACGACAGTTCCTGCAAGAACAGTGTGGCCGCACGAGGCCCTCGATTTCACTCCGTGGCTCCTGAAAAACGTCGATGTGCTGTCAGACCTACTCGGCATGGACCTGGTTCTTGAAGCAGCAGAGCACCCCGTTGGGGATTTCAGTCTGGACCTAATCGGGCGGGACGAGGCAACTGCACAGACAGTCATTGTCGAGAATCAACTCGAAAATTCTGACCACACCCATCTGGGCCAGATCATCACCTACGCCGCCGGTACCGATCCGACGACGATCATCTGGATTACGACTGGCTTTCGACCTGAACACCGAGCAGCCGTCGACTGGTTGAATCAGCGGACCGACGACAACACCAGGGTCTTCGGAGTGGTGATTCACGTCGTCAAGATCGGTGACTCCGAGCCTGCTCCGAACTTCGAACTAGTGGCGCAGCCGAATGACTGGGAGAAGCAGGTCAAGAAGGCGACCTCGGGCGCTGCGACCCTGTCGGGAAAGTCGTTGATTTACTCGGAGTTTTGGGAGCAGGTCCTATCAGAGATTCGAACCCAACATCCATCCTGGACGCGAGGAACGACGTCGAATAACTCCTTCGCTGACTGCGGCCTCGGGACAAGTGGAGTGGTTATCTCTATGGCCTGGTACAAACCGGGTTTGGTCGCTCAGGTGTACTTCAACTCCTCCGATGGGAACCTCAACCTTGCTCGCTTTGAGCACCTTTACGGGCAAAAGGGAGCGTTCGAAGCCGAGGTTGGCGAGGCCTTGCAATGGGACGAGATGCCGGGCCGGAAAGGTGCTCGGATCACGATTCAATCCCCCTTCTCGGAGATTGGTGATCACGAGAAGTGGGTCGCCATGACCGCCTGGCTCATCGAGAAGCAATCCCTGCTGCGCAAGGCCTATGCAGTGGTTGGAGGAGTTCCCGCTCAGTGAACGTTAATCAGGTTGCGGACTAGGAGGGACGGTCATATGGCGACTCGACCGGGCACCGTTGATGAACTGTTCAAGCGCCATCCGTACCAATGGGGCTTGCGTGGTGATTCTGGCGCGTGGTCTGCGATGCAACAGCGACTCTCTGGCACACCAATGCCCGGCGACGCGTTTGCGCTGCAAGACCTTCTTGAAGATGCGTTCAACGGTGTCGTCGGAGTCGATCTTCGGTCCTCCGAAGAAGATGCCGTCTATGTCGCGGAGTTCGATGAGGGAGGGATGTCGGCGGGTGCCGTCCACCTACCAACTTGGCGGGACCGCCTGCTTCCGATCTTGATCGACCGAAGTCAACTGACGTAAGCCAACACGCAACGCCAGCGAACCGCCCGACCGGAGGGATCAGGTTCTGAGATGTCAGACGATGCCCCAGCGCCTGCCAGTTGTCCTACCTGCGGCTCAGATTGCGTCTACGAGTTCCTCAACGGCGAGCATGTGTTCGACTTCGACAACCCGCCTCGAAGGGATGTCACCTACGGGGGTTGAATCATCGAGGACTCGTCACCTGGGTTCGGATGCCGGGCATGCGATGCAACCCGCGGAACACCTCCTGGCTTCTAGTCCCCTACATCCAAACGACCTCGCGTGGATTCTGGCGAGCGAGCCGGTGTCCCGCCTGCCGTCGCGCGAGGCCACCGGCTCGCCCTACCCGTGCTCGATGTGGGTGAACTACCAGTCACACCCGAACTCAGGGTCTGCCTCCTGAAGTAGATAGAGCAGACCGCGAAGCATTCCGATCCGGGTTTCGTCGGTCGTCATCCCGAGCAACGTCACGATGAAGTCGTCCGTGTGATTGGTGCCGTCCGCACGAGGTTCGGTGCCGCGCATGGCGCGGCTGAACATGGTGCGAGCGGAGGACGCCGCGATGTCCGGGCGCATCGTGAAGGTGCTCATGCCGTCTCCAAATCGGGGTTGATCGCGTTCTCGACTTCGTCAAGCCCGAGACCATAGATATGGAACCGCTGGTGCTGGTCGGTGATGGCGAACGGCCCGTACTCCCAGTACCAGCGACTGTTCTGGCGGTACTTGATGAGGGTCAGTCCATTCTTCGCGGCAACGCGCCGAAGGCGGCGTTCGTTGGTCGTCTCGTTCTCGTTGTTCGTCATATACCTAGTACAGGTTCAGGCCCCGACTTGGTTGCGCTGGCCTGAAGAAAAGTTGGTCTGCTCGTTGCGGAAATATTGTCGGGACCATTTCCTCGATCACCTTCGGCATCTCCCCACTGTCATCACTTCGCGTCTCAGAAAGAAAAGGTGAACGGCCCTGCCCTCTGCCGAAGCATCGCCTCGGAGTTCGCTCTAGCCTTCGGGCATGGCTGAGTTCCTCGCGTGGCTACTTCGACTGCTGATGTCTGCGGCTCATCCCAAGCCGTCCGTGGTGAACAACATCGTCAACAACAAAGCACCCGAGGACCACGGAGGACTCTTCGGCCTACCAACGTGGGTCGGCGTTGCTCCCGCATGGGGCGCGGTCCTTGTTGCGATCTTCGTCGGGTACTTCTCGGTGAAGGGCATCCGTGGATCACTCGCGGGATTGCAACTGCAACGGGAGGCTTACGCAGAGAGCGTCTGGCAGACCAAGGTTTCAGTTGCCCGATTGGTCTATGCCGATGTCCTCGACACGAAGGAGGTCAAGCCGGGAGACACCCGCCCGTCCTTCGACCCGAGGCCCACAGTCATCTTCGGCCACGAGTACCAAGACGACGAGGGAGTGAGCCACGAAGGCTTCGCGACCAGTTCCGTCACTCGCCAAGTCAACGCGCTGCACGTCTTGGTGCGGAACTCTTCCAAGGAACCTGTTGGTCGAGCACGCCTTTCGTTGCACTACCCCGAGGTAACTGACGAGCCTGCTCCCGAGGACACCTACGAACTCGACACGTTGAAGCCTGAGAGCGAGTTCCACTGCGTCATCTACTACCCGCGTGATCGACCGCTCTACGACCAAAACCCCGAAACGGGCGAGGTCTACGGAATGGTCCGAGCGTTCCTGCGTCTCAACTTCTTCGACTCAGCAGGGGTCGAGTGGCGACGTGAGGAGACCTACGCCCCGATGATCGAGCAGGACGGTGAAGTCCTGAAGCACGTGGATGACGGCTTCACCGGATGGACCTGAGCAGCGGAGCCATGCCGGGAGTAATGATCTAAAGGGCATGGCTACGCGCCCTCCCCATAGGTTCCAGAAAGAATCTCTAGACCTATCCCGTAGTCCATGCGTGTCACGGGCCAGAACGTCTGGGGGTTTCGCAGTAGACGGCTACGTCTGCCCAGCAGTTCCAGAGAGAAGGCTTCGGCCCTCCCCACTGATCACCTCAGGTTCTTACCTCTACCGACTTGCCCATCCTCAGAGTCCTACGTCTGCGGATTCACCGTTCACACACGTGAGGGGTTTTAGCGCTCGTGGTGTGCGGCCGAGTTCGACGCTCCTGACCACTTCTCCAAGTCTGCCTCTCCCGATTTCACTGGGCGGCTTTAGACAGTTGGTGGCGACCTGCGTGGGAAGTATCGGAACTTGACAGTTGTCGACCGTCAAGCGAATGCCATAGAAATCAAGAACCCCGGCTCGGGTCGGATTGCAGGCCGCCTCGCCGGGGTTCTCATAGCCACAAAGGTGGTCCTGTCCAGTATGACGCATAGTCTACTAAGTTAATAGAGGATAAGAGTTCTGTTCTCTATTTTTCTGTTTTGACATCGCCAAGGGTTCGATTTGCTCAACCCCCAATGAGCAAACTCAATCTCACAGATTTCTCACGGACGGCTCGGCATGGGCCTGGATTCGCCGTCATCCGAGTCCGCGCTGATGCCAGATTCACGCACGGGCCGTCATCGAGCCGTACTGTCCGGTGACTTGGATGCGGACTTTGAATCAGGACTAGCGACGTAGGTTCGACTCCTACCCGGGGAGCGAACGAGCGAAGTCGGGCTTGCTCGGACTTCCGAGAGAGCGAACCCGGGCCGCCGAGCGCAATCGAGGACCACCCCGGGTCGCGTCACCTAGGCTGAAGGTCCTCCCGTAGTACTGCACCCCTCCCGATTGGACCGGCCCGTGCTCTCTCACCTGTGCATCCCGCCGACGGCACGCAAGCCGCTGGCTGCGCTCGGCCTTGGCGCCGTGGCTGTCCTCCTCCTGCCCCTGCTGCTTACGCCGCCGGCCGCAGCCGAAGCGCCGGCCGTGAGCGTGCCCACCTGTGCCACCCCAGCGGCTCCGGACGGTGACGAGCCGCCGTGCAACCCCTTCCTGGCGGACTCGCCCTGGGCGGGCAACCACCGCGGCTCCTACGCTCAGGCTTCCTCGCCGTTCCCGGGCCCGGTCGGCCCGGCGAGTGCGGTCGGTGTCCGGCACCTGGCGGTCACTGCGGTGCCGGTGATCGTCTCGTTCTCACCGCCGTACGCCGATGGCAAATCAGCGCTCTGGGCCTCCACCGTCGGGGTCACCGGTGAGGTCGCCAAGGTGGACGCGACCACCGGCGAGCTCATCGACAAGTACCAGCCGCAGGTGGAAGCCGGGGCTCCGCTGACCCTGCCCTCGGTCTCCGGGGCCTACAACGTGGTCGACCGCGAGGGCCGGCTGCACGTCACCACCACGACCGGCCTCCAGGTCTTCGGTGACGCCGTCCCGGGGGACCGCAGCTCGCCGGTCGCCCTGCTGAAGGACTTCGCGCTGCCGGAGTCAGCACTGTGCGGGGACGACAGCCTGGTCGGCATCACGATGACCTACGACGGTCGGATCGCCTTCGCCACCGAGAACGGCGTGGTGGGCACGGTCCCGCGGGATCCGGCCCTGATGAACGCGGCCAACCTCCGCACGATCTCGCTCAACGGCCCGGACTGCTCCGGGGGTCCCGACGGCGTCCTGGAGACGGTCTCGAACTCGATCGCTGCCGACGAGCAGGGCGGGATCTACGTCGTCACCAGCCATGCGCAGTACCGGTTGGACGACGGCCCGGCCCTGGGCGTGACCTGGCGGGCCGGGTACGCCGGCGCAGGCGAATCCGGTGGCGGGAGGCTGGGAGCCGGCTCTGGCTCGACCCCGACCCTGATGGGCACCAGCCCCACTGACGACCGCTTCGTGGTAATCACCGACGGCCAGGAGCGGATGCACCTGACCCTGATGTGGCGTGACCAGATCCCAGCGGACTGGCAACCGGTTCGCCCGGGCGCAGATCGACGGATCGCGTGCGAGGTCCCGGTCACCTTCGGGAAGGCCGATGAGCCCTCGCTCTCCGAGCAGTCCGTCCTGGTCCGGGGCAACAGCGCAGTGGTGGTCAACAACCTCCAGGGCCTGGACCCGGTGCTGAGCGCGTTGCCCCCGCAGTTGTCGCTCTACACCCAGCTGATCTCCGGCCTCCCGGGGAACGCCCCGCAGGGACTGGAACGGATCGCCTGGGATCCTGCGACCCGCACCTGCCAGACGGTCTGGGCCAACCCCGACATCGCGATCCCCAACGGGATCCCGACGATGAGCGTCGCGACCGGCCTGATCTACGGGATCGGTGCCCGGCAGGGGGTCTGGACCCTCGAAGGGGTCGACTGGGAGACCGGCCAGGTGGAGCTGACCGTGCCGACCACCGCACTCCCGATGTCCAACAGCGTCTACGCCGCGACCACGATCGGTCCGGACGGATCGGTGTGGACGGGCACGTTCGGTGGCCTCACCCGGTTCCAGGCGTGCGGCACCCCGACCTGCCCCAGGCCCAACCTCCTCGAAGCGGTGATCGGGACTCCGCCCACAACGCTCGGCGGGCTGACGACGTACCTCTTCGGCGTACGGCGCTGAGGACAGGCGCGCGGGCTCGAACGAGCGGTTGAGCGTGACCGCACCTCTTGACTATTCGTTTATTCGAAATACTATTTCGAATAACGGAAGTCTTCCGCCGTGCCTGCACCACGGCGGAACCTGAACGAGAGGGGCGTGGGGTGCGCCTGCGATCCGTAGCTGTCATCTGGGGCGTTGTCGGCGCGCTGGCCGTTCCCCTGTCGGTCGGCACCTCCACTGCCGGAGCAGTGATCACGACTCCCACCGTGCCCGCGACGGTCGCGGTGGCTGCCGGCGACGCCGGCGCTGTCATCCGCACCCACCCGTTCGCGCTCTCCTTCCGGGACGGCTCCGGCGAGGAGGTTCTCGGGTCGGTTCCCGGAGACGGGATCCCCCGGCTGGCCGCGCACCTGTCGGATCTGCTCGGGGTGGTCGACGACACCGACCTGATCCCGATGCGCTACGCGCCGATCACCTTCACCACCGGCGCGGTGAAGATGGTCCAGTTCGAAGAGTTCCCGCTCGTCACCGGGAACCCGTTGCTGACGTTCTCCGGCGGCCTCACCTACTCGCTCACCTCGGTCCGGCAGGTGACCCGGTTGGCCGACGGTGGGGTCCGGCTCCGGGTCGGCACCGACGACCCGTCCGGACGCATCGCCGTCGTCGAGGTGCGTCCAGACACCGGTGACGCGGTCCGGACCCGGGTGCGCTTCGAGCCGGAGACGAACATCGCGTTCGTCGGCGCCGGCTTCAACTCGGGCTCCGACGAAGGGTTCTTCGGGTTCGGCGGTCGGCGCAACGCCCTGAACCAGGCGGGCGAGAGCTTCTTCAACTTCATCGACCAGACCGTCCTCGATCTCCCGGTTGTCGGCGGGCAGCCCCAGACGGGGTGGTACCAGCAGGCGCAGTTCATCTCCTCGCGTCCGTACGGGTTCTTCCTGGAGCAGAGCGAGCTCGCCCGCTGGCGGCTGCGGTCGGACCGGGACAACGCCTGGCAGGTGGAGAGCAACTCTCCGGGCCTCCAGTTCACCGTGGCTCCGGGCCCAGGCCCGAAGGCCGTCGAGACCCTGACGGCGATCACCGGTCGGACGCCAGTGCCGCCCAAGTGGCAGATTTCGCCGATCTTCACCCAGACCCTGACCGGCGCCAGTACCGGCAAGACCCCCGAGGCGTACTTCGCCGAGGTCCAGGAATCCCTGCGCCTGATCGATGAGCTCGACCTGCCCTACAAGGTTTTCAGCTTCGAAGGCTGGGGGCTGCTGCGCCGGGCGGGAACCCTCGACGACACGATCGCGATGATCCGGGACAAGGGCATGCGGCCGATGGTCTACTTCCGGGCTTTCGCCGGGAACGAGGCGCACGGGTACGAAGAGGACGAGGTCTACGGCGAAGCCCTCGCGAGCGGCTACGGAGCTACCCGGGCCAACGGGTCGCCGTACGTGTTCTCGAACGTCTTCGAGCCGGGTAAGCGCGCAGTCCAGCTCGACTTCACCAACGCCGAGACCATCTCCTGGTGGCGGACCCGGATCCGGGCTGCGCTCGACGCCGGGGCCGACGGCTTCATGCAGGACTTCGGCGAGCAGACCATGTGGGACATGCGCTTCGCCGACGGCACCACGGGCAGTCAGATGCACAACCGCTACCCGGTGGTGTTCCACCGCGTCACCCGCGAGATCGTCGAGGAGTGGCACGCGGAGAACCCCGACCGGACCAAGCCGATGTTCTACGTGCGTTCCGGGTACTCCGGCCGGCCGGGCTCGGCGGCGTACGAGTCGGCGAACTGGTGTGGTGACTACGAGCAGGACTGGAACCGTACGACGGGTCTTGCTGCCCTCACCACGGACATGCTCAACCGCGCGGTCGGTGGTGCCTACGGGTTCCACTGCGACACCGGCGGCATCATGGACCTCCGTTCGGGTTCGGTGACCCGCGAGCTGTTCCTGCGTTGGTCCTGGCATGCCGCCCTGACCCCGGGGAACCGCCTTCACGGTGGTCCGGTCTTCGGGCAGAAGTTCCCGTGGAGCTTCGACGAGGAGGCGGTCGACATCCACCGGGCAGCGCTCGCGCTCCACCGGGCCGCCGAGCCCTACATCCACGATCTGTGGAAGGAGGCGAAGCGCACCGGTATGCCCATCACCAGGCCTCTGTGGCTGGCGTACCCGGGGATGCCGAACGTCGACAAGATCGACCAGCAGTACCTGCTCGGTCCCGACGTCCTGGTCGCCCCGGTGGTCTCCAAGGGCGCCACGACGGTCGACGTGACCTTCCCGCCGGGCTGCTGGGAGGACGTCGCGACCCAGGTGCAGTACACCGGGACGACGACGGCGCGGCTCGCTGCGCCGATCGACCGGCACCCGTACTTCTTCCGGTGCGGCACTCAGCCGTTCACGCCGCCAACCTCGTAGCCTCCACGGCTGTTACGGTGAGCTCCGCCTTGCTCGCTCCCGAAAGAACCGAGGACGGATCCGTGGACGGACCAGCCTCCCCGCCGACCCGCCGCGCGGTCGAGACGCTCCGAGCGTTGGCGATCACACCGCTGTCGCACAGCGAGGTCGCCCGGAAGGTCGGTATGGCGCCGGCCACCACGAACGCGGTCCTCACCGAGCTGGTGGCGTGCGGTTGGGTTGTCCGGGACGAGGACTCGCGGCTGTACCGCCTCGGCCCGGAGCTCTTCGACTGGGCCGCTGCGCTGGTCCATCCGGAGGCACGCATCCGGGATGTGGTGCAGGGGCTCGCCGCGACGTTGGGGCTCCCGGTCCTCTTCGGGCAGCTGCAGCAGTCCGATCAGTTCGGACCCACGCTGGTCGTGCGCGACACGTCCTCGTTCATCCCCTCGCGCTACGAGCCGGTCCGGTCGATCGAGCTCCCGTTCTCGGCACCTTTCGGGTCGGTCATCGCGGCGCACGGTTCTGAGGACCTGCGTGCCGCTTGGCTGCCCCATGATGAGGACCTGGCCCAACGCTTCCGCGAGAAGCTCGACGGCATCGCGCGCGTCGGATACTCCGTGGAGTCCTACGGCCCGCACGTCGTCCAGCTGCTCACCCTGTTGCGCTCGTCAGTGCCGGACTTCGGTCGCGAGCAGGCGGCGGCGCTGGTCGACGACCTTCTGAGGCTGGTCGCTCAGGGTGACCTCGAGCAGGCTGGCCGCTACCCGGTGCTGGTTTCGGTTCCCGTGGTCACGGGTGGAACGACGCTTGGGTCGTTGACCGTTCAGATGCGCCGGGGCGACGCCAGTCCTGAACCGCTGCTGGCGGCCCTCCGTGAGTCAGCGACACACCTGCAAGGCGCGCTGTCGCCCGACGGCTCCTGATCGCGGCTTGTGCCGAAGGCCGGCTCGCGGGCTCGACCGGCACCACCCTGCGGCTGGAGCCTGGCCCGGTCGCCTTCCCCTTGCCTGCGCCAGTTGGACGTCCGGCGCAGGTCGGCAGACTCTGCGGCGGAGGGGCCGACCGGTGGATGACGCCCGGTCGGGTCAGGACGACGCCCGACCCGACCAGGACGATCATGCGATGCGCGACCGCCGAGCCAGCAGCGCGACCGCGACGGCGACGAAGGCGAACCGCACCGGCAGCGGCGGCACGCACAGCACGGCGCCGATGATGACGAACCACGCCAGGCCCTTGCTCGTCCGACCGGAGCGCAGCAGAGTGATCCCGACGACCAGCCAGCCGACGCCCAGCACGATGTAGGAGGCGATGTACCCGGCGACGACGCTGCCGATGCCGTTGGTCGCCAGATCCGGTGCCGGACCGGCAAGGCCAGGAAGGACGAACAGCTGCGCCCACTGGCCGCCGGCGGCCAGGATCGTGCCGACGAGGGCGATCAGCCAGCCGACCCGCCCGACGCCCGTCTGCAGCATCGGCTGGTCCGTCGCGACGCTGAACATGCCAGCGGTCAGGGCAACGAGGGCGGTGAGTCCGAGGACCGAGGCCACGATGCTGAACGGCGAGGTTGCGAGCTCCAGCGCATCACCCCCGGTCGCGGCGAGCGAGCCGATGAACGCGACGAGCGCTGCGACGGCGAGCGGACCGCTGGCAGCGGCTGCTTGTCGGCTGGTGTCTGCGGTGGCGGTGGTCGTGCGGTGCGCTGCCTGCGGGGCTGCGGAGCTGGTGGGCGTCGACATGGTTCCTCCTGGGCTGGGTGCTGGCGAGGGGGTCTCGCTCGACTTCGATCCTGGGCGCGGCGGTGCCGGTGCCGCGTCCTCCCGCGGGCCCGCGGAGCTGTCGCCGCAGAGGGAACGGGTCGTCCTGGCGGAGGAGGACTCTCGTCCGCCAGGAGGCGGTGCTCCGGGCGGGTCCTGGACTAGCGTCAGGGTGTGACCGCGAACGAGACCCTCCCGTCGACGGCTGCGCCCGTGAGCACGGTCGCGAGCCGGGTCTACCTCTGGATCGGGACCGTCCTCGCCGTGGTCGGGGTCGCCCAACTGCTGGCTGAGCGCCCCGAGTCCGTGAGCTGGCTCGCTCTGGTCGCAGCCCTGGCCGCAGGCGCTGCGGTGGCAGCACTGCCGCGTGCCACGATCCCGGCGATGCTGGCCCTGTCGGTCGCGATCGTCGTCATGGTCGCTGCGATCGAGGTCCCCGTCTTCGCCTCCTTCGTCGCCGTGATGGTCGGATCCTTCACGCTGGCCCGTTTCTCCCGGCCCCGGGTGGCTGCTCTCGGCTACTTGGTGCTCCTGGGCACGGTCGGGGTGGTGGCGGTCCCGGAGATCAGGGCGAGCGGTGACGGTGTCTTCGGCCTGATCTACCCGGTCTTCTACTTCGGTGGCGCAGGACTGCTGGGGTGGATCGCCCGCAAACGCGCCGAGCACGTCCGTTCTCTGGTGGCGTACGCCGAGGTGCTCGAGCGCGAGCAGCACCAGCGTGCCGAGCTCGCTGCCGCGGCAGAACGGGAACGGCTGGCGCGCGACATGCATGACGTCGTCTCGCACGGGGTGAGCCTGATGGTCCTGCAGGCCGAGGCGGCCCGCGAGGTGCTCCTCAGCCAGCCGGAGGTCGCTGGCACGGCCCTGGACGCCATCGCCGACGCCGGGCGGTCCGCGATGACCGACCTGCACCGGATGCTCGGGGTCCTGCGGGGCTCGAGCCTCGACCTCAACACGCTGGCGGCGTCCGTCCGGGCAACCGGCCTGCAGGTCGACCTCGCCATCGAGGGAAGCTGGATCCGGGTGAACGAGGAGACCCGGGCTGCGTTGTTCCGCGTGGCGCAGGAGTCGCTCACCAACACGTTGCGGCACGCGCGGGGGGCGGCGCGCGCTGAGATCGACGTCGTCTGCGGGCCGGAGCTCGTCACGATCGAGATCCGTGACGACGGACGCGGTGACGCAGACTTCCGGGGAGGTGCCGGAAGCGGGCTGCGCGGGCTCGGCGAGCGGCTGGACGCTCTCGGCGGCGCGCTCGAGGCTGGTCCTCGCACCGATGGTCCCGGGTTCCGGGTGCACGCCACGGTCCCGGGGGTCGACGCATGATCTCGGTGCTCGTGGCCGACGACCAGGCCCTGGTACGTGACGGGCTGCGCCTGATCCTGGAGGCCCAGGAGGATGTTCAGGTGGTCGCTGACGTCGAGGACGGCACGGCCGCCGTCGAGGCAGTCCGTCAGCACGGTCCGGACGTCGCGCTCCTCGATGTCGAGATGCCGGGCGGGAACGGTCTCGATGCGGCCCGGGCCATCCTGGGCGATCCCGCTCTCACCACGCGGGTGGTCATGCTCACGACCTTCGACCGCGACGAGTACGTGTACGCCGCACTGGCCGCCGGGGCGAGCGGGTTCCTGCTCAAGTCCTCCCCGCGCGCCCACCTGCTGCACGCCGTACGGACGGCGGCTGCGGGAGAAGCGCTGCTCGACCCGACTGTCACCCGGCGGCTGGTCGAGGCCTATGTGCGCCGCCCGGCACCGCTCGAGTCCGGGGCCCTGCCGGCCGCGGTCGCCGGTCTCAGTCCCCGGGAGGTCGACGTCCTGCGCGAGCTGGTCCGGGGCGCGTCGAACGCCGAGATCAGCACCCGGCTCTTCCTCGCGGAGACGACGGTAAAGACCCATGTTGCCGCAGTACTGCGCAAGCTGGATCTCCGCGACCGGACCCAAGCCGTGATCCTCGGCTACGAGACCGGACTGGTGGTCCCGGGAGACCCTGCCTGAGCCCGTGCAAGACTCTCGCCCGTGCCAACCATCGTGGAGGAGAGCGTCGTCATCGCGGCCCCGGTCGACGAGGTGTTCGCCTACGTCGACGACGTCGCCAACACCCAGGACTGGATGTATGGGCTGCACTCGATCGAGCCCGTGGGTGAGCAGCTGCGCGGCGTCGGGGCGCAGTACGACGGCGTGATGAAGCTCGGGGTCTCGCTCACCTCGCGGATCTGCTGCACCGCGTGGGAGGAGGGCCGGCTCATCGAGTTCACCTCGGTCAAAGGCATCCGCAACACCCAGCGCTGGACCTTCACCCCGACCCCGGACGGCGGCACGCAGGTCGACGTCAGGATCAGCTACTCACTGCCCGGCGGCCCCGCAGGCAAGGCGATGGCGGCCGCGATGAAGCCCTTCGTCGGCCTCGCGATCCGGCACACCAGCGAGTCCCTGGTCCGCAACGTCGAGGGTCCTACGACGCCCTGAGGACGGCCGCGGAGCCGCGCGAATAGCGCGAACGTGCCATGTCGCGGTAGTCCTGCCCGGGTGTAGACCCGGAGACATGAGCCATCCCCTCCCGTCGGGCCAGCGCACCGTCACCGCTGGCTGGAAGTACCGCAGCGGCAACATCCACGCGGGCTTCGACTACAGCGTCCCGATCGGGACGCCGCTGTTCGCGGTCCGCAAGGGCCACATCCTCAAGGTGGTCGACCACGTTCCGAACCTCGCGCCCAGCCAGGACGGCTTCTCCGGCGCGCCCGTCAACTTCATCCTGCAGGCGATCATGTTCGACGGGAAGCCGGCCACGGTCCTCTACCTGCACATCTCCCCGAAGGCCCTGGTGAAGGAGGGCGACACGGTCCGCGACGGTCAGCAGATCGCCCGCAGCGGCCACAACGGTCACTCGACCGGTCCGCACCTGCACATCGCGGTCGTGAAGGGACACGACAACCTGGCGCCGTTCCACTACCTCAAGGGGCTCGACAACAACTCGCCGCGGCCGAACGGGATCGCGGAGAACGGCATCACGATCTTCCCGCCCCGGCTTGTGTTCACCAGCACGCCGACGGTCGACCCGCTCCCGAGCAACGTGGTCCTGATGAAGGACCTGAAGCCGGGAACGAGGAACTCCGAGAGCGTGAGCCGTCTCCAGCGTCGCCTGAACAAGCTCGACCTACCCGGCAGCGTGCACCTGCCCGCGACCGGCAACTACCTCAAGCAGACCCGGACGGAGGTGCAGCGGTGGCAGGTGGCGAAGTTCGGCCACAAGGCCGGCTCCCCGAAGGCCGACGGCGCTCTGCTGCGCGAGCAGGCGAAGATCCTGTTCGGCGCGAAGGTCACCGTGCGTTGAGTCACCGCGCTGCCAGTTCCTCCAGCCTGACCACCGCATCGCCGACGTGCCCGGCGTACCGGGCCAGCGCGGCCTGCGTCCGGGGGTCGCCGAGGTGCTGCGGCAGTGCGCGCATCAGGTTCAACCGGGTCGAGCCCACCCAGGCCTGCAGGTCGGGCTCGGTCCGCCAGCCACCCTCGGTGCGCCACGTGCGGGCGACCATCGAGGCCCACTCACCCACCTCCCGGGTGAGGGGGTTCGGCACGCAGAGCCGGTTCTTCTCCTCGTCGGAGTCCCGGTGCGCCTCCACCCAGGCGAGCAGGGCGGCGTTGAACGGCGGGGAGTTGTGGCGTACCTGCTGCAGCACCAGCCGACCCGGGGTGAAGGCGGGCTGCGGTGCGACGTCGCGCAGGCCGATCGCGCTGGCGTCCACGTGCACGGCGCCGCCGGTGGGCACCTCGCCCTGGTCGAGGACCAGCCGGTCGCGCTCGATCCGCCGGACCCGCCCGAGCCGGACCACGTCGGCGACCCGACGGCAGTGCTGGATCTCGTTGCGGCTCAGCATCGCGCCGCGGAACATGGTCGCGTCCACGGACGGGTCCAGCCGGGTCAGTCGTCCGGCCTGCTCCAGAGCGGCGACCAGGTCCTCCCGGGTGGTGGCCCGGGCGCCGATCTCGGCATCCGTCGCGAACCCCTCCATCGTGTCGATCGTCAGGTCGAGCGGCTGGAAGCGCTCGCGGTCCTGGAAGTAGGCGTCGCGCGGCCGGACCCAGCGGATCCGCTCGGGGTCGATGTCCGCGTCCAGCAACCACATCACCGCGTCCACCGCGGTCTTGCCGGAGCCGAGCACCGTGTACGACGCAGCGCCGTCGGCGACGTCCGGCAGCAGGTGGACCGGCACGAACGACGCGTCCGCGGCGACGTCGAAGGACGGGGTGTGCGTGGCCGGGACCGAGGCCTCCAGGAAGCGGGCGTCGACGACCCGACGTCGCGCGGTCACCTGGTGGGCCGCTCCGGTGGCCGGGTCCCGGACCAGCACCGTGTCGCCACCGAGGTCCTCGGCCTCGTGCCCCAGCAGGAGACGCACCCGGCCGGAGGCGGTGAGACGCTCGGCGACCTCGTCGAAGTAGGACCAGAGCTGCGCCGCGGTCGCCCGCTCGTACAGGCCGACGTTTGGACCGTCGGTGTCGATCCGGTCCTGGCCCAGGGCGAGCGAGTGCACGCCGTAGAACGCCGAGGGGGAGTGCAGGCGGACGAACGGGTAGACGTCCGCCCAGTGGCCGCCGGGAGCGGGGCGCCGGTCGACGATCACGATCTCGGCGTCGGAGTGCTCGAGCAGGGTGTCGACGAACGCCAGGCCGCTGACACCCGCGCCGATGACCAGGTAGTCGGTGCTCAGGTCCATGGCTACAGCATCCGGCGCGTGCCGGGGTCGCCGCCAGTACAAGATCTGGACCGGCGTGGCGCAGCGAAGCCGATTGGTGAGGCGGCCCGGGGACGAAGCGGTCGTGTCGAGCGGGCGCTGATCCTCAGTCGTCCAGGATCGCTGCGACCTCGGGTGAGGCGAAGAACGGCGCCAGGCGCGACCGCAGCAACCGCTCGAGCTCGCCGGACTCCTTCGCCTGCTCCAGCACCCGCGGGACGATCGCCGTCGCGTGGTCGACCAGGTCGTCGCGCCCGAGGTCCAGGTCCTCGAGCAGCGCGGAGACCGGGTGCTCGCCGTACGTCGCGAAGAAGCCGTCGATGAGGGCGTCGACAAGGGCCAGCACCGGCTCGGTCGGGGCGCCGGCGATCACGATGTCCTGGAGCAGGCCGGCGATCCGGGTGGCGTCCTCACGCGAGCCCAGCTGGTCCACCCGGACGACCGGCTTGTCGGCGTACAGGTCGAAGACCTCGAGGACGGCGTCCTTGGTGCTCGGGTCCTTGAGGGTCTCGATCACGACCTTGTTCAGCCGGCGCATGGCGAAGGTCGCGCCCTTGCCCGCGGTGTCGCCGATGACCTGCTGGAAGCCCTTGTCGGCGGCGCCGATCATCCTGCCGGCGGCGCCGGTCCCGAACGAGACCAGCGAACCGAGCCCCGGGATCTTGTCGGCGACGGCCTGGTTCATCTGGACGACGTCGTTGACGATCCGGCCGACGAAGCGGGAGGAGAGCGTGGCCACCAGGGGGCTCTCGGTGAGCTGGTCGAGAAATTTCTCGGCCAGGTCCGTCATGGCGAGGGCCTCGTCCGCCAGGCTCTCCACGTGCTCGCGGTCGATCAGGTCCGCCAGGGTGAAGCGCTCGGCGGGCCCGTCGTAGGCGACGTCCGCGGCCACGCCGACCAGGGTGCTGGCGGCCGTGCTCGCCGGCACGTTCGTGAACAGCAGGTGGGCCACCGCCTTGATGTCGTCCGCGGTGGCGACCTCGCCGAGCCGGAGCCGGGACCCGGCGAGCAGGAGGTCGTCGACGTCCTCGGCGATCAGGCCGGGCAGGTCGGGGCCGGTGAGCCGTTCGAGGAGCCAGGCGACCTGGGCGTCGAGGAGGCGGTCGGCTGTGGAGGGGTTCGGCATGCCTGCAGCCTAGGGAACGCGGATGACAACCAGGATTCGCCCCGAGCACTTCGGTAGGGTTCGACGCAGTTGCAGGTGGAGACCACCACCTCACGAGGAGGGCACGTGCCTGAGGACCTGACGGTCATCGTCCTGGCTGCCGGCGGCGGCACCCGGATGAAGTCGAAGACGATGAAAGTGCTGCACCCGATCGCGGGGCGCAGCATGATCGGCCACGTCCTGCACGCGGTGACCACCCTCGAGCCGACCCGGATCGTCGCGGTCGTCGGCACCCAGCGCGAGCAGGTCGGTCCGCACATCTCCGAGCTCGTGCCGGACGCCGTCCTCGCCGTTCAGGAGAGCCAGGACGGCACTGGGCACGCGGTCCGGGTCGCCTGGGAGGCGTTGCCCGCCGAGGACCGGACCGGCACCGTCGTGATCGCGTACGGCGACACCCCGCTGCTGCAGGCCGAGAGTCTGCGCTCCTTCGTCGACTTCCACCGCTCGACCGCCGACGTGGTCAGCATCCTGACCGGTGTCCTGCCCGACCCGCACGGCTACGGCCGGATCGTCCGGGGGGCCGACGGCAGCGTCGAAGCGATCGTCGAGCAGAAGGACGCCACACCCGAGCAGGCGGCGATCACCGAGATCAACAGCGGCATCCTCGCCTTCGACGCCGGCTTCCTGGACGCGGTGCTGCCCCGGTTGGGCAACCAGAACGCCAACGGCGAGTACTACCTGACCGACACCATCGGCCTGGCGCGCGCCGAGGGCCGCACCGTCGGGGCGTTCACGATCGCGGACGTGGTGCAGACCGAAGGGGCCAACGACCGGGCCCAGCTCGCCGCCCTGGCCGCGGAGATGAACCGGCGGATCCTGGACCGGTGGATGCGCGACGGCGTCACCGTCGTCGATCCGAGCAGCACCTGGATCGACGCCGACGTGACGCTGGCGCCCGACGTGACGATCCTGCCGGGGGTCCAGCTGCTCGGCACCACCGTCGTGGAGGAGGACGCCGTGATCGGGCCGGACTGCACCCTGCGCGACGTCGAGGTCGGCGTCGGCGCCCGCGTCGTACGGACGCACGGGGAACTGGCCGTGGTCCGCGCCGGTGCCACCGTCGGCCCGTTCTCCTACCTGCGTCCGGGCACCGAGCTCGGGGCGGGCGGCAAGATCGGCGCGTTCGTGGAGACCAAGAACGCCCAGATCGGCGAGGGTGCCAAGGTCCCGCACCTCTCGTACGTCGGCGACGCCACCATCGGCGAGGGGGCGAACATCGGCGCCGGAACGATCTTCGCCAACTACGACGGGGTCGAGAAGCACCGGACCACCATCGGCGCCTACGCCAAGACGGCCAGCAACAACACCTTCGTCGCCCCGGTCACCGTCGGCGACGGCGCCGCGACCGGGGCCGGCAGCGTCATCCGCCGCGACGTCCCGCCGGGCTCGCTCGCGGTGACCAGCGGTCCGCAGCGCCACTTCGACGCGTGGGTGCAGCAGAAGCGCGCCGGGACCGCCCAGGCGGAGGCGGCCGCTGCGGCGATCGCGGCCGCGGAGCGTCCAGATGGTGGCACGAAGGAGCCTGGGGTTGGGGACTCGCCGGTCGGTGGGTGAGAATCGGGGCGACTGGGCTCGACCCCCCGGTTCCCATTGCCGGACCACCCTGGGCGCGCGACGAGGAGTTGCACAAGCGTGAGCGGAATGAAGCGAGCCACCGAGAAGAACCTGATGGTCTTCAGCGGACGGGCCCACCCGTACCTGGCTGATGAGGTCGCTGCGGCGCTCGACACCGACCTCGTGCCCACCTCGGCGTACGAGTTCGCGAACTCTGAGATCTACATCCGCTACGAGGAGTCCGTCCGCGGGTGCGATGCCTTCGTGATCCAGAGCCACACCGCTCCGGTCAACGAGTGGATCATGGAGCACCTGATCATGGTCGACGCGCTGAAGCGCGCCTCGGCCAAGCGGATCACCGTCGTGCTGCCCTTCTACGGCTACGCCCGGCAGGACAAGAAGCACCGCGGACGCGAGCCGATCTCGGCCCGGCTGATGGCGGACCTGTTCAAGACCGCCGGCGCGGACCGGCTGATCACCGTCGACCTGCACGCCGACCAGATCCAGGGCTTCTTCGACGGCCCCGTCGACCACCTGATGGCGCTGCCGATCCTCGCGGACTACGTCAAGAACAAGTACGGCGACCAGCAGCTCGCGGTGGTCTCGCCGGACGCCGGCCGGATCAAGGTCGCGGAGCGCTGGTCCGCCCGCCTCGGCGGCGTGCCGCTGGCCTTCATCCACAAGTCCCGTCGTACCGATCGTCCCAACGAGACGGTCGCCAACCGCGTCGTCGGCGACGTCACCGGTCGGATGTGTGTCCTGGTGGACGACATGATCGACACCGGCGGCACGATCGTGAAGGCAGCAGACGCACTGATGGCCGACGGCGCCGCCGGTGTGATCATCGCCGCCACCCACGCGATCCTCTCCGACCCCGCGGTCGACCGCCTGAAGAACTCCCCGGCGATCGAGGTCGTGGTGACCAACACCCTGCCGCTGGCCCCGGAGAACGAGTTCGACAAGCTGACCTGCCTCTCGATCGCCCCGCTGATCTCGCGGGCGATCAAGGAGGTCTTCGAGGACGGCTCGGTGACCAGCATGTTCGACGGTCACGCGTAGATCCCGCGGCACGGACGCTCGATTCGCCATGTCCTGGGGGAATGGCTAGTATTTCCAGGTTGCCTCGGCGAGGGAGCGCCCCGATACGGGGATGTTCCGTGATCGACGCGGTCGGTTCGTGAATCCATGCACCGTGCCCTGTCGCGCGGTGCATGTCGTGTTTCCGGGCCCCCGAGCTGGACGACCTGGCACACAACGACTGTGACACCCATGAACCACGTTCGAGGAGCGCAACCATGTCTGAAGACCTGATCAAGGCCGAGGCCCGTACCGAGTTCGGCAAGGGCGCTGCGCGTCGCATCCGTCGCGACAACAAGATCCCCGCCGTCATCTACGGCCACGGCAACGAGCCGATGCACGTGACCCTCCCGGCCCACGACACCCTGATGGCGATCCGCCACGGTGGCGCCAACGCGGTCCTCAACATCGACGTCGACGGCAAGGTCCAGCTCGCGCTGACCAAGCAGATCCAGGCCGACCCGATCAAGGGCTTCCTCGAGCACGTCGACTTCGTCGCGGTCAAGAAGGGCGAGAAGGTCACCGTCGAGATCCCCGTGCACCTCGTCGGCGAGGCCCACAAGGAGTCGTTCGTCCAGCTCGAGAACAACGTCGTCACCATCGAGGCCGAGGCCACGCACATCCCCGAGCAGATCGAGGTCTCGATCGAGGGTGCCGAGGCCGGCCTCCAGATCTTCGCCTCGCAGCTCGAGCTGCCGAAGGGTTCGGTGCTCGTCAGCGACGCCGACCTGCTGATCGTGAACATCACCCAGGCGAAGTCGTCCGAGGCTGCCGAGGCCGAGCTGGCCGAGGCCACCGCCGCCGTCGACGGTCCGCCGGCCGAGGCTCCGATCCAGGACGCCGAGGACGACGACGAGTCCGAGTGAGTCCGCGGCTCGCTGCTGCCTACCTGACCTGTGACTGACACCGACGTCTGGCTGGTCGTCGGGCTGGGTAACCCCGGCCCGACGTACGCCGGCACGCGCCACAACATCGGCTACCTCGTCCTCGACGAGCTGGTACGCCGGATGGGTGGCGCGCTCAAGGCGCACAAGTCCGGGCGGGCCGAGGTCCTCGAAGGCCGGCTGGCGCCGCCGGGCGAGCCGGCCCCGAAGGTCGTGCTCGGTCGTGGCCGCGGGTACATGAACGAGTCCGGGGGGCCGGTCTCCACCCTCGCGAAGTTCTACGGCGTCACCCCGGACCACGTCATCGCCATCCACGACGAGCTGGACATCGACTTCGGCACGCTGCGGATCAAGCTCGGCGGCGGCGACAACGGGCACAACGGCCTGAAGTCGATGCGCGCCTCGCTCGGCACCGGCGACTTCTACCGGGTCCGCGCCGGGATCGGTCGGCCCCCGGGTCGTCGCGACCCCGCCGACTTCGTGCTCGGCAACTACTCGACCGTCGAGCGCAAGGAGCTGCCGTTCCAGATCGACGCCGCTGCGGACGCCGTCGAGTGCCTGATCGCGCAGGGTCTCGAGGAGACCCAGCAGCGCTTCAACCGGTAGCGGGCGCGCCCTACCGTCGGGCTGTGCGCACCCGGGGTGCCCTAGGGTCGTCCCGTGACTGACTTCGACCCGGGTACGCCGCCTCCCGAGGCCCTCGAGAACGACCACCTCTTCGCCGCCTGGACGGCGACGGCCGCCGGCACCCTGTTGCTCGGGATCCGCGAGAGCGGACTGCAGGGCAAGGCGCTCAAGGACGCCGGCGACCTGGCGTCGCACGAGCTGCTCATGGGCCTCTTCGCGCAGTACAAGCCCGACGACGCCGTCCTCTCCGAGGAGGAGCACCGCGGGACCTCCGGCCAGCACGACCGTCGTACGGCGCACCGGGTCTGGATCATCGACCCCGTCGACGGCACCCGCGAGTACTCCGAGCCGCCGCGCGACGACTGGGCCGTGCACGTCGCCCTCTGGTCCGCGACCGCCCCCGGCGTTGGAGCCCTCGTCGCCGGCGCGGTCGCCCAGCCCGGGCTCGCCCGCACCTTCCACACCGGTCAGCCGCCGGTGGTGCCTGCACGGACCTCCCCGAGGCCCCGGATCGCGGTCTCGCGGACCCGCCCGCCCAAGTTCGTCGAGGCCCTCGCCGCCGAGATCGGCGCGGACCTGGTGCCGATGGGCTCGGCCGGCGCCAAGGTGATCTCGGTGGCCCGCGACGTCACCGACGCCTACGTGCACGCAGGCGGCCAGTACGAGTGGGACTCGGCGGCTCCGGTCGCGGTGGCCCGGTCGGCCGGCCTCTTCACGAGCCGGGTCGACGGCAGCGAGCTGGTCTACAACCAGCGCGAGGTGCTGCTCCCCGACCTGATCGTGTGCCGCCCCGAGCTGGCCCAACCGATCCTGGCCTTCGTGCGGGAGCACGGCACGGACTGACCCGACTGCAACCTCGGTGCAGGGGGTGGCGGACATCGTGTGGGGGGAACACGATGTACCTACCGAGGGGAGCGGCGATGAACGAGCACAGGTCGGGGAACGGTGCCGGTCCGGTGGACCGGTTCCTGGCAGCGGTGAGGTCCGCCACCATCGCCGGGTGTGATGCCTGGGCGCCTGACGCGGTCTTGGACGCGACCGTGCCGAACTGGCGGTTCCGGCGTACCGGGAGCGACCAGATCCGGGAGGAGTACGCCCGTTGGTTCGCCGATCCTGGCACCTTCGAGGAGTTCGACCGGACGCCCGTCCCCGGTGGTGAGGTGGTCCGCTACCTGCTCGCCTGGACCGAGGGCGGGGTGCCGCACACGGCGCACCACGTCCACTTCCTCCAGGTCGCTGACGGCGCGATCGTCTCGGACCTGGTGATGTGCGGCGGTCGGTGGCCGGCCGCGCTGATGGCGGAGATGGAGGCGGACGGTGTCCGTTGACGCCGCACCGGTGCTGGGCACCGTTGCCGAGCTGCTGGTCGGGGCCGGAGAACGTCGACCGCTGGAGAGCATCGGCAAGTCCGGGGCGCCGCTGGAGCGTGTCCGGATCAACGGCGCGCCGTACGTCGTGAAGCACCTCGACCGTGAGCACGACTGGACGATGCGAGCCGCGGGGATCGATCTCGTGGTCCCGGCCGAGCTGTGGCGTCGCGGTGTCCTCGCAGCACTGCCGGGGTGCATCCGGCAGCCGATCGTGGCCGTGGCGCAGGAACCGTCCGGGGTGACCGCGCTGCTCATGGAGGACGTCTCGCCGTGGCTGGTCCCGGCCGACGATGCCCCGATCCCGGCCGAGCAGAACGCCGGCTTCCTCGACCACCTGGCCGCGATGCATGCTGCGTTCTGGACCACCGACCTGGCGATCGACGTCGTACCGCCGACGAACCGGTACCTCGAGCTGGCTCCGTCGATGGGGGCGGCCGAGCTCGCCCGCGGATCCGACGACCTGGTCCCGCAGCTGGTCCGCAAGGGTTGGCCGCTTCTCGCCGAGGTGGCACCGCGCGCGGCCGAGGTCGTCGTTCCGCTGGCCCACGACCCCCGGCCGTTGGTCGATGCGCTGTCCTCCACCCCGCAGACCTTCCTGCACGGCAACTGGAAGCTCGACAACCTGGGGACCGACGACCACGGCCGGACGGTGCTCTTCGACTGGGAGCTCTCCGGCCGGGGAGCGGCGACCTTCGACCTCGCGTGGTACCTGGCGGTCAACTGCAGGCGGCTGCCGGTGACCAAGGAGGCCTCCATCGTTCTCTACCGCGACGCCCTGGAACGCCACGGGATCGACACCGGTGCGTGGTGGGACCGGCAGCTGGCCCTCTCCCTGCTCGGCGGCCTGGTCAGCTTCGGGTGGGAGAAGGCCCTCGGCGGGTACGACGACGAGCTGGCCTGGTGGGAGGAGCACGCGGTCCGCGCGGCACCGCTGCTGTCATGACGGGCGCCGAGATCGCCGCTGCCTACGACGGTGCCGCCGCGCGGTGGCGGCGCGGGGCCGCAGGTGTCTACGCGCGGCTCGCAGCGGCCCTGGTTGCTCGGACGCCGGTGCCTGTCGTCGGGGCCTGTGTCCTGGACGTCGGTGCCGGAACCGGGGCCGCCGGGACGGCTGCACTCGCCGCCGGTGCGGCATCCGTGGTGGCGGTCGACCTGGCGCCGCGGATGCTCGGCCTCGGCGACCCGCGGATCCACGCGACCGGAGCGGACGCGGCGCAGCTGCCCTTCCGGGACGGGGCCTTCGACCTCGCCGTTGCCGCCCTGTCCCTGGGGCATCTCCCTGTCCCCGGACAGGCCCTGGGCGAGATGCGTCGGGTCGCGGGCGCTGCGCTCGCCTCTGCCTTCGCTCCGGGCTGGACCCATCCGGCCAAGGCCGCCGTCGACGAGGCGATGGCAGCGTTCGGTTTCGCCGAGCCGGGCTGGTACTCCCGGATGAAGCAGGAGAGTGAGCCGCTGGTCAACGACGCTGCTGCGTTGACCGACCTGGCGCGCGCAGCCGGGTTCGCGTCGGTCCGGGTCACCCCCGTCGAGGTCGACAGCGGCCTCGACTCGCCGGCTTCGATCGTCGCCTGGAGGTTCGGGATGGCACACCTGGCGCCCTTCGTCGACGGACTGGCCCCGGACCAGCAGGAGCAGGCCCGGGCCGCAGCGGAGGCCGCGGTCATCGGCACCGGCCCGGTGGTGATCCCGATCCTGGCCCTCAGCGCGTCCTGAGCCGCCAGCGGGCAAGCCGTCGGTCGGCGTCGGCACGCAGCGCGTCGGCGTACGGGCCGCTCGACCGGGCGAGCTCGTACGCCAGTGTCTCGGCACGATCCACCAGCACCTCGGCGCCGAGCAGGCTGCCGGTCTCGCCGGTCCACCACCAGGACTCGAGCTTCACGGTGCTCGACACCGACTCCAGGTCGCGGACGACCGTCCCCAGGTCGACCGGTTCGCCGAGCGCGGCGCGCGCCTGGTGGACCAGGACCCGCGCGACCGACCCGTAACGCGGCACCCCCATCGCGTCCGCCGCCGCCAGCAGGTCCTGCGCGCCGGCCAGGGCCTGCTCAGGCCGCTGGTCCAGCAGGGCCAGGCGGGCGCGCAGCACCGCCTGCTTCAGGGCGAGCCGCCAGCCGAAGACCAGGTCGCCCACGAGCAGCGCTGCGGCATCGTCGAGCAACCGCTCGGCCGCAGGCGCGTCGCCCAGCCGGAGCTGATCCTCGGCGAGGTCCTCCAGCGCCGCGATGTGCATCTCGGTCACGCAGGTCTCGACCGCGATCTCGCGGGCCTCCTCGTGGGCGTCGACGGCGGCGTCGGGGGCGCCGACGTTGCGCAGGACCCAACCGGACATGTTCACGCCCCGCCCGGAGAACCGGGGGACCTGGCGACGCTCGACCTCCTCGGTGTAGCGCCTCAGGGCGACGAGGGCCTCGGCGCAGCGCCCGGTCAGGGCGTGGGTGTGGCCGGTGAACAGGAAGGCGTGCAACGTCGCGGAGGTGAGCTCGGCGCCGGCGCCCGGGTGCGTCACCGGGCCGAGCAGCTCGAGGGCCTGGTCGTGCTGGGAGCAGTGCGCGCGCAGGACGCCGAGCCAGGCTGCGGCGGTGACCCGGTCCGGTCCCACGGCCGCAGCGACGGCTGCGCTGAGACGGGCCTCGGCGCCGACCAGATCACCGCGTGCGTGCAACGTCCGGCCGCCCACCGTGAGGCAGCGAGCCCGGATCTCCTCCCGTTCGGTGCCCAGCTCACCGTCCCGGGCGAACCGGATCGCGTCGTCGAAGCGGCGATCGAAGTACGACGCCCAGGCTGCGATCTCCCAACCCTCGGCCCCTTCCTCCGCGGCCGCCTCGACGTCCGACTGCGCGGCGGCGTAGCGGCCTCGTCTGACCCGGACCCGGGCGCGCTCGAGCAACGTGGTGTCCCTGGGGTGCAGGGCCAGCGACCGGTCGAGCAGTGTCTCGGCGGTCTCGTGGTCGAAGCGTTCCGCCGCACGGACGGCCGCGATGTGCAGCGACTGCGCCGCCTGCTCCAGGTCGCCGCCGAGGCGGGCGTGCTCGGCGACGACGACCGGGTCCGAGGTGGTGCGCCGGGACAGGATCCGGCCGGCCTCCCGGTGCAGCAGGGCCGCGCGTCCGGCGCGCGCCCCGGACGCGAGCGCAGCGCGCACGAGTTCGTGGCGGAACGCGTGCCGGCCAGCCCGCTCGACCAGGAGTCCGCGGTCCTCGGCGAGCTCGGCGTCCGCCAGCACCTCCAGGGAGGAGCGGCTGAGCACGGTGGCCAACAGGTCGATGTCGAGCTCGGCGCCCAGCACGGCCGCCGCCCGGAGGACCTCCGCTGCGGGTCCCAGCTGGGCGCACCGGGCCTCGACGACGCTCACCAGCGAGAGCGGGACGGTGTCGTCGGTCGGGCCCGTGATCGCCAGCTCGGAGAGGTAGAGCGGGTTCCCGCCGGTCCGGGAGTGCAGGTCTTCGGCGCGGCGGCTCCCGACGAGCTCCGCGGTCTCGGCCAGATCGAGCGGCCGGATCGTCAGGGTGGTCGCGGCCGGGAGCGGGGTGCCCTCGGACGCCCGGGCGGCTGCGACAACGAGCAGCCGCGCCGGACGTCGTACCGCGAAGGCGGCCCAGTCGGCGAGGGCGGATCCGGCAAGGTGAGCGTCGTCGATGACGAGGATCGCGCCCTGGTCGCCGGCGATCCGGTCGAGCGCCGCGGTGATGGCGGCGTACAGCGCGGCCGGTCCCAGGACCGGGTCGGGTGCGGGGCGTTCGGAGCCGAGGTCGTCGAGGGAGGAGCCGAGCAGCGGGGCGAGCAGTGCCCGGTCCTCGCCGAGCAGGGCGTTCGGGTCGGGGGAGCGGCGCAGGTGCTCGGCGATCGCCCCGAGGACGACGTCGAGCGGTGCGGCGTGGTCGAGCGGACCGCAGGTACCGGTCAGCAGGACGTCGCCGCGAGCCTCGCGGCGCCGGGTCCAGGCCCGGAGCAGCGTGGTCTTCCCGATCCCGGCCTCGCCGATGACCGCGACGACGCGGACGGGGTGGTCCGCGAGCGTGTCCGCGAGCGCATCGAGCCGGTCGAGCTCGGCGTGACGTCCGACCAGGCCGGGTTCCGGCGTCGAGGTGCGGGGCCGGACGACCTCCGCGTCGCCGCGCAGCACCGACGCGTGGAGCTCGGTCGTCTCCGGGGCGGGGTCGGCGCCGAGATCGTCGGCCAGCGTCTCGCGCAGGACGGCGAAGGCCGCCAGCGCTGCGCTCGGACGGCCGGCCGCGACGTGCGCGCGCATCACCAGGCGTATGGCCTCCTCGTCGTACGGGTCCGCGTGCAGGTCGGCGGCTGCGAGGTCGAGGGCGTCGGGCCACTCGCCCGCGTCGAGCATGGTGGCCGCGGCGGTCCGACGGGCTCTGCGGACCAGCCGGGTGGCGGCCTCGACGTCGGCGCCCGCCCAGTCGATGTCGGACGGCGGGTCAGGCACGGGGCCCCGGATCAGCGAGAGCGCGACCCTGCTCGCCGCGACTGCGCCGCTGACGTTGCCGGCTTCGCGGCGCCGTTCGGCTTCCCGGATCACCGTGGCGATCTCGTCCAGGTCGAGCCACTGGTAGACGAGCCGGTAGCCGTGGTCGCCGTACTCGATCGCGTCCCGGCCGAGGCTCTTGCGCAACCGACTGACCAGGACCGCGATCTGGTCCGCCGGCTTCTGGGGTCCCGCGTCGCCCCAGAGGGCCTCGGCGAGTGCCGTGGTGGGGATGCTGCGGCCTCGGGCGAGCGCGAGCAGCCGCAGGACGAGGCGGGCCTTGCGGTCGGCGAGCGACCGCATCTCCACACCGTCGACCCAGAGCTCGCCGAGTACGCGCACCGTCAGGGCACCCACCCGGGAATCGTACTGCCGGGTGGGTGCTCCGGGGGTTCCTGCAACTCGGCTGCAAGGACGCTGCACGACGCTGGCCGTGCGGCCGGACGGGTCGTTCCTGGAGCAACCGAACGAGGAGCAGATCATGAGCACGACAACCGAGCACACCCCCATGGAGCAGAAGAGCTTCGCGACCCCCGACGAGACCCGGACCTTCGAGCGCGGCGTCGTCGAGCTGGTCAAGATCGGTGGCAGCGAGATCGGCCGGCTCACCCTCCAGCCCGGCTGGCGCTGGTCGGACCACGTCAAGCCGATCGCGGGCACTGACCTCTGCGAGGCGCCGCACTTCCAGTACCACGTCTCCGGCACCTTGCACGTGGTGATGGCAGACGGCTCCGAGTTCGACGCCGTGGCCGGCGACGTGACCGCGCTTCCGCACGGCCACGACGCCTGGGTGGTCGGGGACGAGCCGGCTGTGGTCGTCGACTGGTGGGGTGCCTCGAACTACGCCAAGGGCTAAGGCGCCCGGCCCCACAGTCACTCGGGTGCGTCTCGACAAGCTCGACGACCGGGGTGCGACCCACGGTCATCGAGCGTGCCGAGATGGGGGTGGCGTGCGCGCTCGGGTGCGTCTCGACAGGCTCGACGACCGGGGTGCGGCCCACGGTCATCGAGCCTGTCGAGATGTGGTGACGCACGCGCTCGGGTGACCCGGTCTGGCACGATCGCCCCATGGCTGAGGCGATCGAGCTCGAGATCGAGGGCCGGGTCGTCCGGGTGTCGAACCCGGACCGCGTCTACTTCCCGGCCCGCGGCGAGACGAAGCTCGACCTGGTCGAGTACTACCTCTGCGTGGGCGAAGGAATCGTCAACGCCCTGCGAGAGCGGCCGTGCATGCTGCACCGCTTCCCCAAAGGGGTGGACGGCGAGAAGGTGCACCAGAAGCGGTTGCCGAAGGGTGCGCCCGAATGGATGGAGACGGTCGAGGTCTTCTTCCCGCGCTGGAAGCGCACCGCCGACGAGCTGTGCGTGACCGAGATCGCCCAGGTGGTCTGGGCGGTGCAGATGAGCACCGTCGAGTTCCACCCCTGGAACAGCCGTCGCGCCGACGTGGAGAAGCCGGACGAGTGGCGGATCGACCTGGACCCCGGCCCGGACTGCAGCTGGCAGTCGGTGCAGCGGGTCGCCCACGTCGCGCACGAGGTGCTCGACGAGCTCGGGGCGGTCGGCTACCCGAAGACCAGCGGCGGGTCGGGGATGCACATCTACGTGCGGGTCCGCCCCGACCACGACCACAAGGCCGTACGCCGCGCCGCCCTCGCCTTCGCCCGCGAGGTCGAACGGCGCAGCAGCGAGGTCACCACGACCTGGTGGCGCAAGGACCGCGACCCCGCAGACCTGTTCGTCGACTACAACCAGAACGCCCGCGACCACACCATCGCTGCGGCGTACTCGGTGCGCGGCAACACCGAGGGAACGGTGAGTGCGCCGATCACCTGGGACGAGGTCGACGACTGCGCGCCCGGGGACTTCACGATCGCGACGATGCCGGACCGCTACGAGAACCTGGGCGACCTGCACCACGACATCGACGACCACGTCTTCGACCTGGCCCCGTTGCTGGAATGGGCTGACCGGGACGAGGCCGAGGGCAAGGAAGAGCCTCCCGAGCCCGAGTGAGGTCCGGGATGAACGTGACCTGAACGCCCCTTTTGCGTTGTTCAATCCATGAAGCGCTTCCTGCACCTGCTGGTCCTGACGGTGCTTGCTGCGCTGCTGTCCACGTTGACGAGCCCGGCCACGGCGGCGGACCCGACCCCGACGGTGACGATCTCGGCCGACCGGGTCACCTACACCGCGGGCCAGACGGCGAGGATCGTCTTCAACGTGAGCGGCTCGGGCCCGGGGACGACGCTCCGGATCGTCACTACCTTCGCGAACGGCTCCACCGCCGAACGCACGACCTGGGTAACCGACGGTCCGCAGAAGTTCTCTCTGGCCATGTACATCAACACCCGGGTGCGCGCCTACATCGACGGCGAGACCACACCCAGCGCTCAGCGGGGCTTCCCGGTGAAGGCCGCTGTCGGCACCCGCCCGCGGGGAGGGTTCCTCGGCTACTCCGGCTCGTACGCCGTCTTCCCCCGGGGCGCCTCGCCGGTCTTCCGCAGCACCACCTACCCCGAGCGACCCGGTGTGCGCTGCTTGCGCCACGAGGTCCAGAAGCTGGCAGCCGCGGGGTGGACCACGATCCTCAAGGGTTCGTGCCGGGTGCAGAAGAGCGACGGCAACGTCGACTGGCAGTGGGCAGGCACCCACCCCTCGAACGTCAAGTTCCGGGTGCGGGCCACCTTCGCGGGCGACTCCTGGAACCAGCCGGCGAACGCGCCGTACAGCTACTTCACGTTCAAGTGAAGCGGCCGCCTGTGCGGGCCTCTCTTGCGCGGGCAGCGGGGCGGACGGTGGGTAGTTCGCGCTCGTGAGCGCCTGGCGTGACCACCGCGACAGCCGGTTTACAGACCGACCTATTGTGTCAAGTTACCCGTGGGTTTACGCTCCGGACATGAGTGTGAACCCCTCGACCCAGCTCCCGGCCGACCCCGAGCACGACCCGCGCGCCTCCTATGCGTTCGAGCCCGAGTACGTCGCTGCGCTGACGAACCGGCTGATCGCCACCTCGGGCTCCGGCCTGACGTCGTACGCGCCTGCCACCGGCAAGCCGCTCGCCGTGATCCCGCAGTCGAACGAGGCGGACGTCAAAGAGGCGTTCGTCCGTGCCCGTCGCGCACAGCAGGCCTGGGCGCGCACGTCGCTCGACCACCGCGCTGAGCTCCTGCTGCGCCTGCACGACCTCGTGCTGGACCGCCAGGACGAGATCATCGACCTGATCTGCTGGGAGTCCGGGAAGGCCCGCAAGCACGCCTTCGACGAGCCCCTGCACATCGCGCTCACCGCCCGCTACTACGCCCGTACGGCGCACGAGCACCTCGACACCGAGCGTCGGCTCGGCGTGATCCCGGGCCTGACCCGGGCCGAGGTCAACCGCGTCCCCAAGGGTGTCGTCGGGATCATCTCCCCGTGGAACTACCCGTTCACGATGGCGCTCTGCGACGGCATCCCGGCCCTGCTCGCCGGCAACGCCGTGGTCACCAAGCCGGACGCGCAGACGATGCTCTCCGCCCTGCTCGGTGCGCAGCTGCTCGAGGAGGCCGGCTTCCCGAAGGACCTGTGGAACGTCGTCGCCGGTCCGGGCCGCGTCCTCGGTACGCCGATCATCGAGCGTTCGGACTACATCTGCTTCACCGGCTCGACCGCCACCGGCAAGATCATCGCCAGACAGGCCGCGGACCGGTTGATCGGCTGCTCGCTGGAGCTCGGCGGCAAGAACCCGATCCTGATCCTCCGTGACGCCGACCTCGACAAGGCCGCCGAAGGTGCCGTCCGGGCGTGCTTCTCCAACGCCGGCCAGCTCTGCGTCTCGACCGAGCGGATGTTCGTCGCCGACCAGGTCTACGACCGGTTCAAGGAGAAGTTCGTCGCCGCCACCAAGGCGATGAAGCTCTCGGCCGGCCTCGACTGGGGCAGCGACATGGGGTCGCTGATCAGCCAGGACCAGCTCGACACCGTCACCGCACACGTCGACGACGCGGTCGCGAAGGGCGCGGTCGTGCTCGCCGGCGGCAAGGCCCGTCCGGAGCTCGGCCCGTTCTACTACGAGCCGACGATCCTGGAGGGGGTCACGCCGGAGATGACGTGCTTCGGCAACGAGACCTTCGGCCCGGTGATCAGCCTGTACCGCTTCCACGACGAGGCCGATGCGATCGCCCGCGCCAACGACGGCGAGTACGGGCTCAACGCCTCGATCTACACCCGGGACACCAAGCGGGGCCGGATCATCGCGCGCCAGATCAAGTGCGGCACCGTGAACATCAACGAGGCCTTCGGGGCCACGTTCGCCAGCATCGACGCCCCGATGGGCGGCATGCGCGAGTCCGGCATGGGCCGTCGCCAGGGCAGCGAGGGGATCCACCGCTACACCGAGACCCAGGCCGTCGCCTCGCAGGCCCTGCTCCGTTTCAGCCCCCAGTTCGGGCTCAACGACGAGCAGTACGCAAAGATGATGACGGTGAGTCTCCGGATGATGAAGAAGATGGGACGCGCCTGATGAACGGGGTTTCGACCAGCTCGACCAGCGGTGGCTTCGACTTCGACGTCATCGTCATCGGCTCCGGTTTCGGCGGCTCGGTCAGCGCGCTGCGGCTCGCCGAGAAGGGATACCGGGTCGCGGTCATCGAGGCCGGTGCCCGGTTCCGCGACGAGGACTTCGCCGACACGTCGTGGGATGTGAAGCGCTACCTGTTCCGTCCCGAGGTGGGGTGCTACGGCATCCAGCGCATCGACGCCCTCAAGGACTGCATGATCGTCGCCGGTGCGGGCGTAGGCGGTGGCTCGCTGGTCTACGCGAACACCCTCTACGAACCGCTCGACGCCTTCTACCAGGACCCCTCCTGGTCGCACATCACCGACTGGAGAGCCGAGCTCGCGCCGTACTACGACCAGGCGAAGCGGATGCTGGGCGTGGTCGAGAACCCGCTCCGGACGCCGGCCGACGACGTCATGAAGCAGGTCGCGGACGGCATGGGCGTCGGCGACACCTTCCACCCGACCCCTGTGGGCGTCTTCTTCGGCGGCCCGGGGGAGACCCACCACGACACCGTCTCCGACCCGTACTTCGGCGGGGCCGGTCCTGACCGGGTCCCGTGCCGCGCGTGCGGCGAGTGCATGACCGGCTGCCGGCACAACTCCAAGAACACCCTGGTCAAGAACTACCTCTACCTCGCCGAGCGCCTGGGCGCGCGGGTGATGCCGCTGAGCACCGTGACCCGGATCGGTCAGCGGTCCGGCGGCGGTTACGAGGTGGACATCAAGTTCACCAAGGCCAAGCGCGCCTCGGCCGGTTCGCGCCGTACCTTGACCGCCGAGCAGGTGGTCGTCGCGGCCGCCTCCCTCGGTACCCAGCGCCTGTTGCACAAGATGAAGGACGAAGGGCATCTGCCCGGGATCTCCGACCGCCTGGGCCACCTGTCGCGGACGAACTCCGAGTCCATCCTCGGCGTGATCGCCCCGTCCGGCGGCAAGGTCGACTATTCCCGCGGTATCGCGATCACCTCGTCGTTCCACCCCGACGATCACACGCACATCGAGCCGTGCCGCTACGGCAAGGGCAGCAACTTCATGTCGCTGATGCAGACGGTGCTCACCCCCGGGGACACGGTCGGCCCGCGTTGGAAGGCGTGGCTGAAGGAGATGTGGGCGCAGCGCTCGAACATCACCGAGCTCTACGACTTCAAGCACTGGTCCGAGCGCACCACGATCGCCCTGGTGATGCAGACGGTCGACAACTCGATCACGACGTACACCAAGAAGATCCCCGGGACGAAGTTCCGGTACATGACCTCCAAGCAGGGTCACGGCATCCCGAACCCGACCTGGATCCCGGTCGCCCACGACGCGGCCCGGGACATGGCGGACATCGTCGGCGGTACGGCGGGCAGCTCGATCGGCGAGCCGTTCAACCGGCCGCTGACCGCGCACTTCATCGGCGGCGCCACCATCGGCGACTCCGTGGAGACCGGGGTCATCGATCCCTACCAGCGGGTCTACGGGTACCCCGGTCTGCACATCGCGGACGGTTCGGCGATCTCCGCGAACCTGGGGGTGAATCCGTCCCTGACGATCACCGCTCAGGCCGAGCGCGCTATGGCGTTCTGGCCCAACAAGGGCGAGCAGGACCCGCGTCCGGTCCTGGGTGCGGAGTACGAGCGGGTGGCTCCGGTGGAGCCGATCTCCCCGGCGGTCCCGAGCAGCGCCCCGGGCGCCCTGCACCTGCCGATCGTCGCGGTCTCCTGACCCCGCAACGGGTTTGCTCAACGGACCAAAAATATTCTGGGAAACCTGCATAACCCCGCCCGACAGCACTCGTTGAGCAGTACAGATCGGGTGCATCGCTCCTCCCAGGCCCGATCTCGACACGGTTCACGCCACGTGGACAATCAGGGCCCGACCTCCCTCCCTCCCCGGTCGGGCCCTGAGTCGTGTCACGAGGCGGTGGCAGCCCCGTTACCGACTCCCGGACTGCCGCGGCCACGGTGCCGTGGAGAGGATGGCGACGTGCGCGGTTCAGGTCAGCGGCTGCGCCGATCGTTCGCCGCTGGCGGCGTCCTGGTCACAGTTCTGTTCGGGGCTCTCGCGGCCAACGGCGCTCCGGCGGCCTCCGGTTCCGCGTCCGCACGCCCGGGTGTGGTCGTGGACGGGCGTGCCCGTTTCGAGGTGATCACGCCCTCCCTGATCCGGCTCGAGTACGCCGACGACAGCCGGTTCGAGGACCGGCCCACGCTGACGGTGCCGCGGACGCCGCGAGCGGTCCCCGCCTACACCTCGGAGGTCGTGGACGGGTGGCGGGTGATCCGCACCGACCAGGTCGTCCTGAAGTGGCGGCGAGGATCGAGTTCCTTCGAGGCCGACGACCTCCGGCTCCAGTACCTGGACCGGGGCGCGACGAAAGCGGTCCGGCCGGCCGCCGGGGCGCCGCACCGCTACCTGGGTGGCTGGACGCGAGCCCTGGACCTGTCCTCGGGGCCGGTGCCGCTGAACAACGGCATCCTGACGCGCGAGGGCTGGTACGTCCTCGACGACAGCGCGACCGCACTGATGACGGCGGACGAGCCCGGATTCGCCGTACGTCCCTCGCGGAGCGGGGAGTACCAGGACTGGTACGCCTTCGCCTACGGGCAGAACTACGCCCGCGCGCTCGGCGACCTGCGAGCCCTGACCGGAAGCGCGCCGATGCTGCCGCGCAGCGCCTTCGGGGTGTGGTTCTCCAAGTACGTCGCGTACTCAGACGCCGAGCTCCGGGCGCTCGCCGCCCGGTTCGAGGCCGAAGGGGTCCCGCTCGACACCTTGTCGTTGGACACCGACTTCAAGCGGATCAACGACCCGGTGGGGTCTGCGATCGCCTCGACGGCGGTCGGTGCGCCGGGCAAGGCCTTCTCGTGGAACGGCTGGGACTGGAACCGCAGCCTGTTCCCGGACCCGGACGGTTTCGTAGACTGGGCCCAGCGCCGGGGCCTGAACCTGCTGGCGAACATCCATCCCTCGATCAGCAGCAACGATCCGCGGTTCGACTCTGCCGACGAGACCGCTGGTGGTCTGTCGGTCGACGAGGGTTGCCGGGTCATCCAGGCCGATATCACCGGCAACTGCCACGTCTTCGACTGGACCGACGCCCGCCACCTCGAGGCCTACTTCGATCTGCACAAGACGTTCGCCGACACCGGGGTCGACGGGTTCTGGTTGGACTGGTGCTGCGAGGCCGAGGGAGCTGCTGATGCGCCCGGGCTGAGCCCCGACACGTGGATCAACCAGCAGTACGCCGAGTACCAGGAGACCCGCGGGTCCCGCTGGCCGGCGTTCTCCCGGATCGGTGCCTCCTACGCCAACGACGGCGTCTACGGCGACCGCGGCGTCGGTGCCGGTGGCACCGGAGCGCTCGCCGAGCACCGCAACACGATCCAGTTCACCGGGGACACCTGCGCGACCTGGGAGATGCTGGCCTTCCAGGCCGAGCTCACCGCCGCGGAGGCAGCGATCGGGCTCCCGTACGTGAGCCACGACATCGGAAGCTTCAACGGGACCCCGCTCCTCGGTCAGTGCCAGGCGGTCGCAGCCGCCCTGACGGGATCGCCGGTACCGGACGACCTGTACGTGCGATGGCTGCAGTTCGGAGCCTTCCAGCCGCTGGACCGGCTGCACTCCAACCACGGCAAACGGCTGCCGTGGGAGTACGGGCCCCAGGCTCGTGCGGCAGCGACCCAGGCGCTCCGGCTCCGCGGCTCCCTGGTGCCCTACACCTACACGGCGTCACGACGAGCAGTCGACACCGGCCTCCCGATCGCCGGTCCGCTGTACCTGCGCTGGCCCGATTCCGCGGCGGCGTACGAGAACCCGAGCCAGTTTACTTTCGGGCGCGACATGGTGGTGGCGCCGGTGACCTCGCCAGCCACCACCCCGGGGGGCTCGGCAGCGGTGCAGCTCTGGGTGCCGCCGGGCGACTGGGTGGAGCTCACCACGGGAAGCCGGTACGTCGGGCCGAAGACGGTCACGCTGAGTGTGCCGCTGACCCGGATCCCGGTGCTGGTCCGCGCTGGTGCGGTCGTTCCGACCCAGCTGCCCGGCCTGCGGACCACTACTGCGCCCGCGAAGAGCCTGGTCCTCACGGCGTACCCGGGAGCCAGCGGGTCCGGCGAGCTGTACGACGACGCCGGGACCGGCTTCGGGTACCGCAACGGTGAGTTCACCCGGACCACGATCTCCCAGGTGCGCCGCTCGGGAACCACGACCGTGACCATCGGTCGCGCCCGCGGATCGTTTCCTGGCGCCGCGGCCGCTCGGGCCTGGGATCTGCGGATCCGTGCCGTCGACCGGCCCACGGTCGTGACCCTGAACGGCAAGGCCGTGCCCCGTTCCACGACCAAGGGCGGACCCGGGTGGAGCTACGACAGCGCGACCCGGTTGGTGCGAGTGATCCTCACGAAGGTCCCGACCGGAGCGAACGCGGTCATCGGGGTGCGCTGACGCCCGCCTAGGACGGTTCTTCGGGGACCCCGACGTCGAGGCGCTCGCTGATCGTCGTTCCCCCGGCGGTGTCGATGACGATGGTGGCGTACCCCCGCACCAGCCCGGTCTCAGCATCGAGGTACTGAAGTCGGATCCCGATGGACTTCAGCGGCACCGAGAACGGCGTCGAGAACCGGTTGAAGGTCGGGCTGTTCTCGACACCTCCCGACGTGCCGAGCTGGTCGATGACGGTCCAGGTCACGTCCTCGGTGTCGGTGTTCCAGATGACCCGGGGTCCGGCGTACGCGTGCAGGTGCCCCACGTTGACCACGCCGGGCGGCAGGTCCGGGATGCCGTCGTCGTACGGAACGGTGAGGCTGGCACCCGGAGTGGTCAGCGAGCGGAGGTTGTCGATCCCCAGGTACGCCGCCGCGGCCTCGGGTTGGTGCAGGAGGACGATCGCGGGGCGATCGGTCGGCAGCGCGGCGCGGAGTCGCTCACCGATCTCCTTCTCGCTGACGCCGGACGGGTTGGTCACCGAGCCGCCGAAGAGCGTCTTGAACTCGGGGTCGTGGGCGCCGGCGACCCGGAAGTCTTCGACGTCCTCGACGCGCAGGTCGGGGAGCACGAAGCCGTACTCACGCATCTGGTCGAGGGTGTTGTCGGAATCGTGGTCACCGGCGATCGCCACCACGGGGACACCGGGTAGCGCGGCGGCTTCGGCCTCGACGAACCCGTCCTCGGCGACCGTCCCGTTGGAGGTGACGTCTCCCGAGATCGTGCGCATGACGACGGCCTCGGGTCCGAGCACCGCGAGCAGCTCGGGATACAGCGTCGTACGGGCGCGGGTCGCCACTTCGCTGCCCTGCGGGTCGGCCTCCGCGAGGACCACGCGCTCGCCGGCGCGCGGGGCCAGGTCGGTCCGGTTCGAGATCGCTCCACGGAAGCTGGCCACCGCGTTGTCGCGGAACGCGGCACTGCGCTCGCGCAGGCGCTCGTTGTTCTTGCTGAGGAACGGCTGCACCTGGCCGGCGATCTCCCGTGCCTGCGGGCTGCTGAAGCTGAGGCCGGGGACGTCGGCCAACGCGAACGTCCTGCCGACCTCGTCGCGTACGGTCCAGGCGTCGTAGGCGTTGCGGGCCAGGAACGAGGTCGCGATCGTCGAGACGACCACGAGAGCAGCCGGTACGACGTGACGACGGGCGCGCGGGAAGCGTTCCAGCGGTCGGGAGAGGGCACGGCTCCACGGCGGCGGCGGCGCCGCCGTGGGTCCGGCCGCAGAGCGTCTGGGTCGGAACAAGAGGGCGACCACCAGGATCAGCAGCGTCAGGAACGCTTCGACCCGGCCGAACTCACCCCAGAATTCCTCGCTCGCCCGGCGCCCGTAGGCGCGGGCGAGCTGATCAGGCTCGCTGACCAGTTGGGCGTTGGTACGGATGAAGGCCTCGTCCACGTACGACGCCAGGGTTCCGCCGGCCTCGGGCGGTGCGGTCACCCGGGCACAGGCTCCGAGGCCGAAGCGCCCGGTCCGCTCCCAGTAGACAGTCCCCAGGATCCCGGTGTCGAGGCTCGAGTAGCCGTTGTCGCACAGGGAGACCTCGACCGGCACCGTGCCCAGGCGGTCGGCGAAGGTGACCCGCTCGAGCGCCTGCTGGGTCGCGATCGGCGTGGCGATGACTGCCGCGCCCAGGACCCACGCCGTCGCCGTGACGGCGCGCCGCAGCAGGCTCCGGGGCGTGGGGAGTCGCATGGGTCGATCATCGCCCATCGGGCAACCGGCCGACGTGGGTCGGGGAGGACCGTTGCCCACCGCTAGACTCCGAGCCTCCACCCGTGCTGCAGAAGGGGCCGGCTTTGACCGACCACGACCTCGTCCTCGTCGTCGACTTCGGGGCACAGTACGCCCAGCTGATCGCCCGTCGCGTCCGCGAAGCCAAGGTGTACTCCGAGATCGTTCCGCACAGCATGTCGGCCGCCGACATGCTGGCCAAGAAGCCGACCGCGATCGTGCTCTCGGGCGGCCCCTCCTCGGTCTACGAGGTGGGTGCTCCGCAGCTCGACCCGGCCCTGGTCGACGGCACCGTCCCGGTCTTCGGGATCTGCTACGGCTTCATGGCCCTGGCCCAGGCACTGGGTGGCGAGGTCGCGCACACCGGTCAGCGCGAGTACGGCCGTACCGACGTCTCGGTCCTGGAGTCCGGCACCCTGCTGGCCGGGCTTCCCGAGACGTTGGTGTCCTGGATGTCGCACGGCGACGAGGTCACCGTCGCGCCCGAGGGTTTCACCGTCAACGCCCGGTCACCGCGCGCGACCGTGGCCGCGTTCGAACAGGTCGAGCGCCGGATCGCCGGGGTCCAGTGGCACCCCGAGGTGCTACACAGCGAGCACGGGCAGAAGATCCTGGAGCACTTCCTCTACGACATCGCCGGGTGCCGCCCGACGTGGACCAGCGTCAACATCGTCGAGGAGCAGATCGAGCGAATCCGCGCCGAAGTCGGTGACGCCCGGGTCATCTGCGGGCTCTCCGGCGGGGTCGACTCCGCCGTCGCGGCCGCCATCGTGCAGCGCGCGATCGGCGACCAACTGACCTGTGTTTTCGTCGACCACGGGTTGCTGCGTAAGGGCGAGGCTGAACAGGTGGAGAAGGACTACGTCGCCGCCACCGGAGTCGATCTCAAGGTCGTCGAGTGCAGCGAGCAGTTCCTCGGCTTCCTCGCCGGTGTCACCGACCCGGAGGAGAAGCGGAAGATCATCGGCCGCGAGTTCATCCGGGTCTTCGAGGCCGCCGAGCGCGAGGTCCTCGCGACTCCCGGACCACCGGTCAAGTTCTTGGTGCAGGGCACGCTCTACCCCGACGTGGTCGAGTCCGGCGGCGGCGAGGGTGCTGCCAACATCAAGTCCCACCACAACGTCGGCGGCCTGCCCGAGGACCTCGAGTTCAGTCTGATCGAGCCGCTGCGGACGCTCTTCAAGGACGAGGTCCGCGAGGTCGGTCGCCAGCTCGGGCTCCCTGACGGCATCGTCGGCCGGCACCCGTTCCCCGGCCCAGGCCTGGCGATCCGGATCGTCGGCGCGATCGACCACGAACGCCTGGAGATCCTCCGGGACGCCGACGCGATCGTCCGTGAGGAGACCACGAGGGCCGGCCTGGACCGGGACATCTGGCAGTTCCCGGTGGTCCTGCTCGCCGACGTACGGTCGGTCGGCGTCCAGGGCGACGGCCGCACCTACGGCCACCCCATCGTGCTCCGCCCGGTCTCCAGCGAGGACGCGATGACCGCCGACTGGAGCCGCCTGCCCTACGAGGTGCTGGAGCGGATCTCCACCCGGATCACCAACGAGGTCAAGGACGTCAACCGGGTCGTGCTGGACATCACCAGCAAGCCGCCGGGGACGATCGAGTGGGAATGAGTCACCGGCTCTGACCTGCAGGTCGGCGACCCGCATCGGCGTAGCAAAGCCGGGGCGCCTATTGGCGCTCTCGTTGGAACCGGTGTTCACTGAGAGCGTCGGGCTCTTGTTCAGCATCCAAACCAGGGTGTGGCCCGGCCCTTTCGTACTGCCCGACCCGGCGCCGCGCCCAGATTCCAGGCGCGCTGCAGTCGGCACCCAACGAGGAGCGCGCCCCATGTCCGATAACAACGCCACCGGCGCCCACGTCATCCGCGTCGATTACGACACGGCCGTCGTCCTGGCCCCGGTCGGGGAGTTCGACATCGCCAATCTCGACATCCTTCGCGCCACTATGATTTCTGCGATGAAGGACTCCAGTTGCCTGGTGCTTGACCTGTCGCGGACACAGTTCATCGACTCGATGGTCCTCGGCGTCCTCATCGGATCCAGCAAACGCGCCCGAGAAGCCGGCGGTTGGATACGCCTGGTCGGACCCCGTGCGAACGTGCGCAAGGTGCTTCGCGTGACCCGTCTCGACACCGTCTTCGGCCTCTACGACACCGTCGACCAAGCAATCGCCCACGAGGCGTCCTCCGACACCCCTGATGCCACGGTTTCGGCCTGACCGGCCGGATCTGAGGTCGTTCTCCGAGCCCACCTCAAGGTTCTCGACCGTCGATCAGACCCGCTGGTCCGGCATCGGCACCTGTAGGGCGACCACTGCGATGTCATCCTTCGGGTCGCTGTCCTGGAAGGCAAGCACGTCGTCAAGCAACCTGCCTACGAGTGCAACTGGTCGCTCGACGTTGTGGTGGAGAAGGCGCTTGAGGCGATCGTCGCCGTAGATCTCCCCGCCGCGTCGCGCATCGGTCACTCCGTCGGTGTGCAGCAGCACGGTCGTCCCGGGGCGCAGCTCGAACTGGGTGTCCTGGTAGGTAGCGAAGTCGAAGGCGCCGACCAGGTAGGAAGGTTGGGCGAGTTCACGCGGTGCGTCACCCTGGCGCAGAAGCAGCGGGGCCGGATGCCCCCCCAGAGCCATCGTCACGTCCCAGATCTCACCGGTACGCCGAAGACGGAGGATCGCCACGGTGCAGAACCGTCCGCTCGGATGGCGGTGGATCACCTGGTTCAGCTGGGTGAGGACCGCGGCCGGACTGGCTTCGGTGACCGAGAGCGCGCGGATGGTGTGCCGGGCGAGGGTGGCCACGACGGCTGCGTCGACCCCCTTGCCGGCGACATCTCCGATAGCGACGACCCAGGTGCGGTCTGCGAGCTCGAAGACGTCGTAGAAGTCGCCGCCGATCTCGTCGCCGCTCCCCGCAGGACGGAAGGCTGTCGCCAGATCGAGGCCCGGGACGTGGGGGCTGCGAGGAGGCATCAGGGTCTCCTGCAGCGTGCGCGCCAGCCGGGTGACCCGACGTTCCGATGCCTCCGCGCGCCTCCGCGCCTCGAGCAGTTCCCGCTCGTAGCTCCGGCGTTCGGTGGCGTCGAAGATCGCGACCCGAACGACGGCAGGTGCGCCCTCAGAATCTCGGTCCATGACGGCGTTCACCAGCGCCGGGAACTGGCTACCGTCGGCTCTGAGGACGTCGAGACTCAGTCCCTCGATGTGACCGTGCAGGTGCAGCAGCGGCTGGTAGTGGGTCTCGTGGAAGATGCGGGACCCGGGGGCGAGTAGGTCGGTGAACGTCAATGATCTGACGTGGTCAGCGGAGTAGCCCGCCCAGGTCAGGAAGGTGCGGTTCGCTCTCAGGAGCTGGCCGTTGGGGTGGACCGACAGGTAGCCGCAGGGGGCCTCCTCGTAAAGCGTGTCGGGATCGCCGATGAGGAGCCGCTCGTCCTGTCCTGGGCGCTCCTGCTCGGAGGGGGAGTCGGAGCCGGTCACGTCAGCTCAAGAAACTGCGAAGCGCAGCAGTGACCTGTGCGGGCGCGCTCAGGTGGGGACAGTGTCCGGTCGCGTCCAGGACGACGAACGTGCTGTCAGGGATCTGGTCGGCGACGTACTGGCCGACCGCCACGGGCGCGATCATGTCTTCGCGACTCTGCAGCACGAGGGTGGGAACCGTGACCTTGGCCAGGTCACTTCGATTGTCGGAAAGGAAGGTGGCCCGAGCGAACTGCTCGGCAATCGCTGGGTCGACGGTGCAGAAGCTGACCTCCAGTTCCTCGGTCAGCTCGGGTCGGTCCGCGTTCGCCATGATCGTCGGGGCCATCGCATGGGACCAGCCGAGGTAGTTGCTGGCCAACGAATCGAGGAGGCCGTCGATGTCCTGTTGCTCGAACCCGCCGACGTAGTCACCGTCGTTGATGTAGCACGGAGACGGACCCACCATGACGAGGGCCTCGAAACAGTCGGGGTCTGCGATCTGCGCGAGCGCCCCGATGCTCGATGAGACCGAGTGGCCGACGAAGACGACGTTGTGAAGGTGGAGCTCCCGACAGATCCTGACCACGTCGTCGGCGTACCCGTCCAGTGATGCGTAGCGCTCCGAGTCGTACGCAGCCTTGGCACCGCCCATCCCGACGTAGTCGAAGGCGATGACGCGGTACTGGTCCTCGAACTCAGGTGCGACCAACCGCCACATGTTCTGGTCGCACCCGAACCCATGAGCGAACAGGATCGTCCGCGCCGCGTCGCGCGGACCCCGCTCGGTCACGTTGAAGGCAACTCGAGCCCCCAGCGGAGCGGCGGGGCCGGTCAGGTCGGCGTGTAGGTCGGCGTTCATGGTGGTGTGGTCCTTTGGCTGATGTTCCTGCGTGTCCGAAGCGCCGGACAGTCCGTCGTGCCGACCCAGTCACTCAACCAGTCGCCGCGTCCCCAGCCGCGGGACCCAGCCTGGGTTCGCACCCGGCGGTTGCCCTGGGACCTTACCGGTGGTCGGTCCGCAGGGACAGCCTTGAGGGCGAGACGGTGCGACCGCGTGCCGTGGTGCCCGCGGTCGTCATGGTCGGGGAGTACCCGCCTGTTTCTCCGCCGTTCGCCCTGCGGACGCCTTCGGTCGGCTGCTGTTCACGGCAACCCCGCAAGATCGAGGCCATGAGACGACCTCCCTTGCTTGTGCCCCTGACCGCTGCCCTCGCGGCCGTCGCCCTGGCAGCGTCCATGACCCCTTCGGCTGCCGCACCCTCGACGCGCACCGTCGACCTCTCCCCGCTCGGTACGTACCGGGATGGAGCCTTCGAGGTGAGCGCCGCGGAGATCTCGGCCCACGATCCGGAGACCCAGCGTCTGTTCGTCGTGAATGCCGACCCCGCCGACGCCGGCATCGACATCCTGGACATCAGCGAGCCCGGCACTCCGGTGCTCCTCGACACCCTCCGTGGCCTGGGAGGCAGCCCCAACAGCGTCGCGGTCGCGAACGGGATCGTCGCGGTCGCCATCGAGAACCCGGTCAAGGACCTTTCCGGTTGGGTGGCGCTGCTCGACACCGACGGGAACGAGCTCAAGCGGGTCACCGCCGGGGCGCTGCCCGACATGCTGACCTTCACCCCGAACGGCAAGACCGTGGTGGTGGCCAACGAGGGTGAACCCGCCGCGGGCCTCGAGGGTGACGGCGACCCGTACGACGCGGATCGCGACCCGGTCGGCTCGGTGAGCGTCATCGATCTGAGCAAGGGTGTCGCCCAGGCGTCGGTGCGCACGGCCGGCTTCCAGAGCTACAACCAGCGCCGCGCCGAGCTGGTCGCGGACGGTGTGCGGCTCAACCCGGCGATTCCGAGTGTCGCGCAGGACCTCGAACCCGAGTACGTGACGGTCGGCCACGACTCGCGGACCGCGTGGGTGACCCTGCAGGAGGCCAACGCGATCGCGGAGATCGACCTGGGCACGGCGCAGGTGAGCGACGTCTTCGGCCTCGGACGCACCGATCACAGCCTCCCGGGCAACGGCCTGGACACCAGCGATCAGGACGGCGTCGACATCGCCACCGTCGAGAACCTCCACGGCATCCGGATGCCGGACGCGGTCACCAACGTCCGCTTCCGCGGCCAGACCTACCTGCTGACGGCGAACGAGGGCGACGCCCGCTCGTACACCGGGCTGACCGACGAGAGCCGGGTCCGGGATCTCCGTGACGTGACCGGTGCCGAGGAGCGCTACGAGGCGCTCTGCGAGGTCGAGTTCCCGGACCGCGAGGACCTCATCGAGCGCCCGGAGCTGGGCCGGCTCACCGTCTCCTCGATCGACGGCTACGACGCTGACCGCAACTGCTACTCCTCGCTGCACGCCTTCGGGTCGCGGTCCTTCTCGGTCTTCACCACCGACGGGAAGATGGTCTTCGACAGCAGCGATGAGTTCGAGCAGGTGACGCTCGCGGCGCTGCCGGAGTACTTCAACTCCAACCACGCGGTGGCCGAGGTCGACAACCGCAGCGACAACAAGGGCCCCGAGCCGGAAGGCATCACGGCCGAGCGCCTCTGGGGACGGACCTTCGCCTTCATCGGACTCGAGAGGGTCGGCGGCGTGATGACCTACGACGTCACCGACCCGACCCGTCCGGTCTTCGTCGACTACGTCAACAACCGGGACTTCGCGGCGCAGGCAGCGGGCCAGGAGGCGGACGAGAACTTCGTTCCCGGCGCCGAGTCCGGTGACCTCGGCCCCGAGGGTCTGATCGTGATCAAGGCCGAGGACAGCCCCTCGGGCAAGCCGCTCCTGGTGGTCTCCAACGAGGTCAGCGGTACGACCACGCTGTTCGGGATCCAGAAGAAGTAGTTGCTCCACCCCGTTGCCCGACGCCCGGTGGCGTCGGGCAACGGGTTGCTCGTCGACGCCTCGACCGCGGTGGCCGACCCTGGGCCCGTGCTCCGCTGGACATCGAGACTTGCATCCAGTGATGCGAGATGTGCTGCAGAGACCTCAGTCGAGCGGTCCGGCTTCGATCCGCATGCCCGCGGCCTGGAGCCGCGTCACCAACGCATCGCCCATCGCGCTGACCGGGGTCAGGACGCCGTACCGCTCGGGTAGGTCCTCGCGGTCCAGTGCCAGGGTCAGCGCCGCCTCGCCGAACATCATCGCGGTGGCCTTGTAGCCCGGGTCTCCCTGCGCGGCAGTCAGCGAGCGGTAGCGCTTGCCGGTCGTGGTCCGGGTGAAGGCCTGGAACTCGAAGAAGCCGTTCTCACGGGACTTCTCGCTGGGCCCCTCACCCGGCTTGGGCAGGAACCGGTCGAGGAGCCGTCGGGTCGGCGCGAAGGCGAGGCCGGCGAAGAACGCTCCGAGCGCCCCGCCCGCGGCACCGCCGGCAGCGCGCGCCAGGATCTGGTTCCTGCCGAAGAGCATCGCCTCGCCGTATCGGAACGACGAGCCGTAGGCGCCGTCGAGCAGGAAGTTCGTACGTCGCACGATCCGAGTGTTGTAGCTCGCCATCAGGAACGGTCCGAGTCCCCCGCGCAGGGACGGGTCGACGGCGGACGCGTTCAGGTTCGGCATGTCGGTCGGCTCCGAGGTACGGCCGGCCACTGGCATGCCCCCCGGTCCTGACGAGAGCGCCTGCGGGTTCATCAGGACCTTGCGGCTCTCCGGATCCCGCGCCAGGCCGGAGATGACGCGCATCGAGTCGATGGTGCCGCCGGAGAGGCCGCCGCGCATCTTGGTGACCACGTGGGTCGTGTCGGTGAGCTCGCCGGCACCGTCGTCACGGACCTTCCGGTACAGCGCGTAGACGCCGACGTCCGAGGGGATCGCGTCGAAGCCGCAGCCGGGCACGATCCGGGCGCCGGTGGCCCGGGCGACGTCGTCGTGCTTGTCGATCGCGAAGCGGATGAAGGGGACCTCGCCGGTGAGGTCGACGTAGTCGGTGCCCGCCGAGGCCGCCGCTCCGACGAGTGCCTCGCCGTACTTGAGGTAGGGGCCGACCGTGGTGGCGATCACCCGGGTCCGGGCGACCATCGCGTCCAGCGATGCGGGGGAGTCGGCGTCGGCGACGATCAGCGGCCAGTCCGCTGCGGCCGCCGGCAGGCGCTTCCGGGTCCCCTCGAGCTTGCCGGCACTGCGGCCGGCGAGAGCGATCCGGGTGCCGGCCGGAGCGTGCTCGGCCAGGTAGCGGGCGGTCAGCTCACCGACGAAACCGGTGGCGCCGAAGACGATGACGTCGAACTCGCGGGACTGATCGGCCATGAGGCCCTCCTGGGGTGCGTGGGCTGCCCACGATCCTGGCACAGGCAGCGCCTCGCCGAGATCCGACCGTGGTCGGATTGAGCGCTGGCCTGGCGGGGTACCGGGAAGAAGACCCCGAACGAGGAGACGACATGAGCGAAGGCAGCATCCCGATCCCTGATCCTCTGGACCCGGACGTGACCACCACGATGGAGCCGGGCGAGGTCCTGCCGCAGAGCCCCGCCTCGATGCCGCCGGACGAGGTTCCGCCGCAGCCCGACCAGACCGAGACGCCGGCGTGAGCACGACGCCCCGGCTCGCGCGCATCCCCAGCGAGCTGGATCCGCGAACACCAGCGATCCATCGTCAGATGGCCGCCACTCCGCGCCAGGTGTGGTCGGTGCTCAGCAACGGCTGGCTCTACCCCTCCTGGGTGGTCGGGGCCGCACGGATGCGGGACGTCGACGCGGGGTGGCCGGCGCCGGGCACGTTGCTGCACCACTCCGTCGGCAGCTGGCCGCTGATGCTCGACGACACGACCGAGGTGGTTGCCGTAGAGCCCGAGCAGGCCCTGCTCCTGCGCGCGCGGGCCTGGCCGGCGGGTGCAGCCCAGGTGCTGATCGAGCTCACCCCGGACGGAGCCGGAACGCTCGTCTCGATCCGGGAGGATGCCATCGCCGGCCCGGCTGCCCTGGCTCCGCGCCTCGTGCGGCAGGCCGCGATCGCCCCGCGAAACCGCGAGGTACTTCGGCGCCTGGCTTTCCTGGCCGAGGGCGGCTGACCGGGTTCGGGCGCTAGTCGGCGCCAGGGCCGACGGCTCGGTAGGATCCGGGGTGCTGCCTCCCTCCTCCGAAGGGCCCCATCCGCCGATGAGCCTGCTCGAACGCCTGAAGTCCGCTGCCGTGAAGCGCGTGATAGCGCGCACCGGCGGCGTCGACCTCAGCAAGCTCGACAGAATCCCGGACAGCATCGCCTGGCCGCTGAGCCGTGACGGGGTCGACCCGACGGCGCGCCTGACTGCGGCGCGGAACGCGGACCCGGTCCAGAAGTTGGCGTCGTTCATGGGCCTGGAACTCTGGTTGGTCACCGGGTACGACGAGGCCCGGGAGGTCCTCGGCAACGTGAACCACTCCACCGACATCCGTCCCTTCATGGGCGCGAGCGGCGACGTGGAGAAGGGCGACATCGGCGGCCTCGGCTTCACCGACCCCCCGGAGCACACCCGCCAGCGCAAGTTGCTGACCCCGGAGTTCACGATGCGGAGGCTCGCTCGTCTCAAGCCCGGCATCAACGAGATCATCGAGCGGCAACTCCAGGAGACCGCCGACGAGGCCGCGGCGTCGCCGGACGGCGTCGTCGACCTGAGCAGGACCTTCGCGTTCCCGGTCCCGTTCCGGGTCATCTGCGACCTGCTCGGCCTGCCCGATGAGCAGCGGGAGAAGTTCCGTCAGCTCGGCACCGCGCGCTTCGACATGTCGCAGGGTGCGATCGGTTCGATGGGCGCGATCGGTGGTTCCCGGGAGTTCCTGCTGGCCGAGACCGCGCGCCAGCGCCACGACCCCGGCCCCGGTCTGATCGGCCAGATCATCCGTGAGCACCCGGACCAGATCAATGACTTCGACCTCGGCGGCCTCGCCGACGGCGCCTTCACCGGTGGCCTGGAGACCAGTGCCTCGATGCTCGCGCTCGGGACCGTCGTCCTGCTGCAGAACCGTGAGCTCTGGAAGGCGCTGGGCACCGATCCCGACAGCGTCGAGCCCATCGTCGAAGAGCTGCTCCGCCAGCTCTCCGTTGTCCAGGTCGCGTTCCCGCGGATCGCCAAGGAGGACCTGGTCCTCGGAGGTCACCAGATCAAGAAGGGCGCGGTCATGCTCGCGCACCTGCCGACCGCCAGCCGGGACCCGCGTTCCACCCCGGGCGAGGGCCTCTGCCCGATGACGGCGTCCTCGAACCACCTCGCCTTCGGCCACGGCCTGCACCGCTGCGTCGGTGCCGAGCTGGCCCGGATGGAGCTGCGAGCGGCGTACCCCGCGCTGGCCAGGCGCTTCCCCGACATGCAGCTCGCGGTCGACCCGAGCGAGCTGGAGTACCACGGCAGGTCGATCGTCTACGGCCTGGAGTCCCTGCCGGTTCGCCTGTCCTGAGGGTCCGCACTACGGGGCGGTCGTCACCGACGGGTTGGGTGTGAGGCCGGGCGTGGGAGTGGGCGAGGGAGTCTGCTCCCCCTCCGGCAGCAGGGGCCGGATCGAGCCGGGCCACATCTGATCGACCGCGTAGCGTTCGCCGATCGAGAAGTCGTACTGGACGACCTGCGCCTCGTTCAACAGTGCCTGCGCCTTCCACGGCAGCGCCGTGCGCTCGACCAGGTCGCCGCGCGGGTCCAGGATCCGACCCTGCTCGATCGCAGGCACCTGGGCGCGCAGCCGCTCGAGGAGTGCGTAGTACGGCGGGATGGGCGCATCGGCGAGCTCGTAGAGCATCGGCAGGAAGAAGATCGGACTGGTCACCGGCTGCGGGTCGGCGATCTCCTCGCCGGTGTTGCTCCAGAGGAAGAACGGCGTCTGGTGGATGGTCAGGTCGCCGTTGGTGTCGCGGATACCGGAGTCGTAGATGCCCGGCAGGTGGTCGCCGTAGAAGACGACGACCGTCTTCTCCTTCGACTTCTTCAGCCGGTCGAGGAAGTCCGCGAGCGCCTTGTCGGTGTGGGCGAGCCCGCGGGAGTAGTTGCTGATCCGGTTCGCCTGGTCGCCGCTGACCCCGGTCACCGGGATCGGGTCGGAGTAGGCGTCCTCCACCGGGATGTGGTTCTGCATCGTCACCAGGTTCACCATCAGCGGGTCGACGGACTCCTCGATCTGCCGCTCGACCTCGTCGAAGGCCGACTCGTCGGAGATGAACTGGCCCTCCTCGATCTTCTTCGCCTCAGCCATCGTCGTGTCGTGCACGAAGTCCTGGAAGCCGAAGGTCTGGTAGACCGACTGCCGCTTGTACATGGTCGTCATGTAGGGGTGGATCGCGATCGGGCGGTGTCCCTGCTCGGCGAACCAGCTCACCGCGGAGGGGTACTGGTCGTAGGAGGACACCAGCATCTGGTACGGCGAGCTCAGCTGGGGGTTGAAGAGCCCGATGCTCTGCCCGGTGAGGACCTCGAACTCCATGTTGGCGGTGCCGCCGCCGTACAGCTGGGTCATCATCGTCCCCGAGGTCGTCCGGCCCATCAGCTCCCGGGTCCGGGGGATCGGGTCCTCGGCGAGCTTGAAGCCCTGGAGCCGCGTCGGGTCGCTGAAGGACTCGCTCAGGACCAGCACCACGTTGGTCTTCGCCAGCGAGCCCTTGCGGGTCTTGTTGGTCTGGTCGGCGACCCGCTGGTACTTCTCCGCGAGCGCCGTCATCGACTCCGGGGTGTAGTCCTCCGGCGTCTCCATGGCGGTGGTGGGCATGTTGTAGAGGAAGCCGCCGAGGAACCCGTGAGCCTGGTAGTTGGTCTTCTGGTTCCAGTAGCGCCAACGGTCGCCACTCATGTCGTAGACCTTGCGCCAGACGTTGCCCGGGTAGTTGAACCCGGCGGTGTTGGCGAGCAGCAGGATTGCGAAGGTCACGATCACCGCGCGGGTACCGACGGCGAGGAACTGCCGGCGCAGGGGCAGGTGGGTCGGCCAGATGCCGACCAGGCGGCGCTCGTAGCGCCGGGCGGTCAGCAACGAGCCCAGCACGATCCCGATCATCACGACCACCGCCACCACCAGGGCCTGGGGGGAGACCATCGTGGTGAGGAACTGCGGTTCCCGGATGAAGTCGACGTCGCTCGGGTAGACGGGTTCGGAGCGGATGCCGAGCTTGACCCAGTTCGCCACCGCGATCACGAAGACGAACGCGCTGATCAGTCCGATCGAGAGCATCACCCGGTTCGTCAGCCCGATGACCACGACCAGGACGAGCCAGACGATCACGCAGTCGGCCAGGAACGCCGTACCGAGGAAGGTCTGCGCCCACCAGTGCGGTGCAGCCCCGATCAGCTGCGACATCTCCAGGACCAGCGTGCAGAGCACCGCCGCCACCGCAGAGGCGGTGAGTGCCCAACGCAGGGACGCCCAGGGCGAGCTGAATTCGGGCTCCGCGGCCCCTCCGGTCGTCGCCGCCTCCGGGGTCGCCTCCGGGGTCGAAGGCGCGGACGAGTGCGGCATGCAGAAGACAACTTTCGGAAGGCGGCCGGGCGGCGGTCAGAATCCCCATCGTACCTGCGCCCGCGGACCCGTCCCCGGGAGAAATCTAAGGAATCAGTAACGTTCCGGCCCTCCTGGCGCGGGTCGACGCCAGGGGTGTGAGTCCCACCACGCGGACCGGGGTCTCAGCCGGCGAGCAGGTCCGTGGCGTCGATGGCGAGGACCAGAGCGCCGATCATCGAGGCGCGGTCGCCGAGCTCGGCCACCAGGACCGGGGTCGACGCGGTGCCGGCCAGCACGTGCCGGCGCAGGCCGAGCCGAGCGGACTCGAGCAACAACTCACCGGCGTGCGACATGTCTCCGCCGACCAGGATCACGTCCGGGTTCAGCAGGTTGGTGACGGTGGCCAGCCCCCAGCCCAGGTGCAGTCCGGCGTCCTCGAAGACGCGCAGCGCGGAGACGTTGCCCTGCTGGGCGGCCTCGATGATCCCGTCGACCCCAGCACCCGGCATCTGGTCGGCCATCATCGCCAGAGCGGTTCCGGTGGCGGCGTACGCCTCGAGGCAGCCGCGGCTGCCGCACCGGCACAACGGGCCCTGGTCGTCGAGCGTCAGGTGGCCTATCTCGCCGGAGGTGCCGGCGGCTCCGCGGAAGAGCTGGTTGTCCAGGATGAGGCCGGCGCCGACGCCGGAGGAAACCTTCACGAAGACCACGTTGGCGTGACCGCGTCCGTGGCCGTGCCGGTGCTCGGCCAGCGCCCCGAGGTTGGCGTCGTTCTCGATGAGGACCTCGGCACCGAGTACGCGGGAGGCCTCGTCGCGTGCGTTCACGCCGACCCACCCGGGGAGGATCGCCGAGCTCATCACGATGTTGTTGGAGAGCGGGGCGGGCAGTCCCATCCCGATGTTCCGTACGTCGGGGTGGTCGGCGTCGAGCGAGTCCAGCAGCTTCCCGAGCATCGAGCGCGCCGTCTCCAGGCCCTCGGTGTGCTGGTGAGCGGGGGAGAGCGGTTGACGTTCCTCGGCGAGCACCTCCCCGGACATCTCGGCGATCGCGACCGCGACGTGGCTGTGACCGAAGTCGACGCCGGCGACGAGGCCGGCGCCACGGGCGAGGCGGACCGTCGTACCGCGTCGGCCGGACCCGGCGACCGTGGTGACGACCTTCGTGGCCGCCAGCTCGCGGACGATCGTGGACACGGTGCCGGCGGCGAGGCCGGTCTCCCGGGTGATGTCGGCCTGGGTCGCGGACGCACGGCCGCGGTCCAGCAGCACAGCGAGCACGCGGCGCTGGTTGGCGATCCGCAACGACGCAGCGGAGCCCGGGGCGCTCCGGGTGGCATCGTCGGAAGACATGGGTGAACTGTGCTGCAAGAACGATCTAGTAGTCAAGAGAAACGTACTAAAGGGCCAGAACAAAGATTTCTAACAAACTTGTGTTCAATGCTTGACGATTAACGTGTGACGCAGCACACTCGGAAGTGCCGTACGGGCGTCGGCTCTCTGCCTAGCCCTGACCCTCCAGGAGGAACCCCGTGACACCACTCATCCGCCGCGCAGCCGTCACCGGCGCTGCGATCGTCATCGCCTTCGGCGGCCTCGCCGCCTGTGGAAGCCCCAACGATTCCGAGGGGTCGGGCGACGCCAAGGTCATTGCGCTGCTCCTGCCGGAGTCGAAGACCACCCGCTACGAGGCCTTCGACAAGCCGATCTTCGAGAAGAAGGTCAAAGAGCTGTGCGACGACTGCGAGGTGAAGTACTACAACGCCGACCAGGACGCTGCGAAGCAGGCCCAGCAGGTCGACACCGCCATCAACGCCGGCGCCAAGGTCGTCGTCCTCGACCCGGTCGACGGGAACGGTGCCGGCGGCATGGTCAAGTCGGCGCAGGACGCGGGGGCGAAGGTGATCGCCTACGACCGGTTCATCGCCGGAGCCGACTACTACATGTCGTTCGACAACGAGACCGTCGGCAAGCTCCAGGCCGAGGCGCTCAAGGAGGCGATGGGTGACACCGGTGGCTACCTCCAGCTCAACGGTGCCCCGTCCGACCCGAACGCCGCGCAGTTCAAGGCGGGTGCGGAGAGCGTGCTCAGTGCGAGTGGACTGACCCTGCTGACGGACACGTCGTACGACAACCCGGACTGGTCGCCGGAGAACGCACAGAAGTACGTCACCGACCAGGTCAGCAAGGTCGACCCGGCCGACATCAAGGGCGTCTACGCCGCCAACGACGGCCAGGCGGGCGGCGTGATCGCTGCCCTGAAGGGCGCCGGCGTCGCTGCCGCCGACCTGCCGCCGGTGACCGGCCAGGACGCCGAGCTCGCTGCGATCCAGCGGATCCTCGCGGGTGAGCAGTACATGACGGTCTTCAAGTCCTACTTCATCGAGGCCGAGAAGGCCGGCGAGGTCGCGGTTGCCCTCGTCAACGGCGAGGACGTCGGCGAGACGACCACGTTCGAAGGAGTCGACTCGTTCATCTTCGAGCCGGTCGTGGTGACGAAGGAGAACGTGAAGGAGAACATCATCGACACCGGGCTCTACCCGCTCGCGGACATCTGCACGCCGGCCTACGCCGACGCCTGCGCGGCGGCCGGACTGTCCTGATGGTTGCTGCCCCGTCCATGGAGATGCCGGTCAGGGATGCAGTCCTGTCCCTGACCGGCATCAACAAGCGGTTCGGCGCAGTCCAGGCCCTCACCGACGTCCACCTCCGGGTGGACGCCGGTGAGGTCGTGGCACTGGTCGGCGACAACGGCGCCGGCAAGTCGACCCTCGTCAAGGTGATCTCCGGTGTCTACACCCCGGACTCGGGCGAGATCACCTTCGACTCCAAGCTGGTCGCTCCCCGCGGCCCAGCCCAGGCTCAGGCCCTCGGCATCGCCACCGTCTTCCAGGACCTCGCCCTGTGCGACAACCTCGACGTAGTGGCAAACCTGTTCCTCGGGTCCGAGCACCGACGCGGCCCGATCCTCGACGAGGTCTCCATGGAGCAGGAGTCCTGGCGTCTGCTGCGCTCGCTGTCCGCGAAGATCCCGTCGGTGCGGATCCCGATCGCCGCCCTCTCCGGCGGTCAGCGCCAGACGGTCGCGATCGCCCGCAGCCTGGTCGGCAACCCGAAGGTGGTCATGCTCGACGAGCCGACCGCAGCCCTCGGTGTCGCCCAGACGGCGGAGGTCCTCAACCTGATCGAGCGGCTCAAGGCCAACGGCCTCGGCGTCATCCTGATCAGCCACAACATGGCCGACGTGCAAGCCGTCGCCGACCGGATCGTCGTACTCCGGTTGGGTCGGAACACTGCCGAGTTCAACACCGCGGAGGTCAGCACCGAGCAGCTCGTTGCTGCTATCACTGGCGCCTCGGACAACGTGGTCACCGAACGGGCTCAGCGGGCCAAGTTCACCGAGCGCGGCACTGACTCCTCGGGAGGCGGCAATGGCTGACCTTCGTGCGGCGGACGAGCCGGGCCCCGCGGTCCCGCTTCCGACCGACCTGGCCGACGAGCGACTCGTCAGCGGTGCCGGCCTCTCCGGGTGGATGGGCACGATGAGTGCCCGGCTGCGCGGAGGTGACCTCGGAAACCTGCCGGTGATCCTCGGTCTGCTGGTGATCTCGATCGTCTTCTACGCCCAGGAGCCGGCATTCCTCTCGTCACGCTCGCTGGTCACGATCACCCAGTTCGCTGCCCCTGTCGGGATCATCGCGCTCGGGATCGTGCTGGTGCTGCTGCTCGGAGAGATCGACCTCTCGGTCGGCTCGATGAGCGGACTTGCGGCGGCCGTAATGGCGGTGCAGATCGTCAACCGCGGGCACAGCATGGTCTACGGAATGCTCGCCGGCGTTGCAATGGGCGTGGTGGTCGGCGTGGTCTACGCCTTCCTCTACGTCCGGGTCGGCGTGCCCAGCTTCGTGATCACCCTCGCGGGTCTGCTCGGCTTCCAGGGCCTGCTGCTCTACGTCCTCGGCAAGAACGGCACGATCAACCTGCCCGACGACCTGGGGCTGGTGCAGTTCGCCCGCTACAAGTTCGTCAGCGGGACCCCGGCGTACCTGATGGTCGTCGGGATCGTCGTGGTCTACGTGCTGGCGAACCTGTACGGCATCCAGCGCCGGCGGAATGCGGGGCTCAGTGCCCCCTCCTTGGTCAGCCTGCTGATCCGGGCCGGAGCCATGCTCGCAGTCCTGCTGTACCTGACCTACTACCTGGGTCAGGACCGCGGCTGGGGATACCTCTGGCTCTTCTTCGTGGCGGCGGTGGTCGTGATGGACCTGGCTCTGCGCAAGACGACCTGGGGTCGACACTTGTTCGCCGTCGGCGGCAATGAGGAGGCGGCCCGCCGGTCCGGCATCAAGGTGGGACGCGTCTACCTGAGCGTTTTCGTGCTCTGCTCGGTGCTGGCCTCGATCGGCGGCCTGCTCGCTGCAGCGCAGCAGACCTCGGTGAGTCAGGCGAGCGGCACCACGGACACCAACCTGACCGCGATCGCAGCTGCGGTCATCGGCGGTACGTCGCTCTTCGGTGGCCGCGGGTCGGCGTACTCGGCGATGCTCGGCATCGTGGTGCTGCAGGCGATCCAGTCCGGTCTGAACCTGATCGGCGTGGATTCCTCGGTCCGCTTCATGGTGACCGGTGGGGTGCTGCTGCTGGCCGTTGCGATCGACTCGGTCGCTCGCCGCGCCAGGTCGTCCTCGGGCCGCGGCTGATCCCTCGAACTCTGGTCCGCCGAGCTGATTACGACGCAGCTCGGCGGACCAGACCTACGCTGACCCGGCGTGAAATCGCGCGATTTCAGCGGGGGAGCGGGAGCCCGTACGTCGTCGTACGCTCCACGACCGAGCGGCCGATCCCGGCGCCGATCTCGATCAACTCTTCGACCGTCTTGGCGGACCCGTGCTCGGAGCCGGCCATCCGGGAGATGGTCTCCTCCATCAAGGTCCCGCCGAGGTCGTTGGCGCCGGCGTTCAGCATCGCCCGGGTGCCCTCGGTGCCGAGCTTGACCCAGCTGGTCTGGATGTTGTCGATCCGGCCGTGCAGCAGGATCCGGGCCAGCGCGTGCACGGCGAGGTTGTCGCGCAGGGTCGGGCCAGGGCGGGCTACTCCGGCAAGGTAGATCGGGGCGGAGTGGTGCACGAATGGGAGCGGCACGAACTCGGTGAAACCTGGGACGTCCTGCTCGATGTTCAGCTGCTGCATCCCGCTGAGCACCTTCAGGTGCTGGACCCAGTGCCGCGGGTTGTCGACGTGGCCGTACATCATCGTGGAGCTCGAGCGGATCCCGACCCTGTGGGCGGTCGAGACGACCTCGATCCAGGTCTTGGTGGGCAACTTGCCTTTGGTCAGCACCCAGCGGACCTCGTCATCGAGGATCTCCGCGGCCGTCCCGGGCATGGTGTCGAGGCCGGATTCTCGGGCCTTGATCAGGAAGTCCTCGAAGTTCAGTCCGGTCCGGCTGGACCCGTTGACGATCTCCATCGGGCTGAACGCGTGCACGTGCATCCCGGGGACGCGCTTCTTCACCGCAGCAGCGATGTCGAAGTACGCCGTACCGGGCAGCTCGGGATCGATGCCGCCCTGCATGCAGACCTCGGAGGCACCGAGGTCCCAAGCCTCCTCGGCGCGGTCGGCGACCTGGTCGAGGGAGAGCGAGTACGCGTCCTCGTCCGTACGGCGCTGGGCGAACGCGCAGAACCGGCAGCCGACGTAACAGACGTTGGTGAAGTTGATGTTGCGGTTCACCACGTACGTGACGGCATCGCCGACGACCTCCTTGCGCAGGTCGTCGGCCAGCGTGAGCACCTGGGAGAGCAGGTCACCCTCAGCGGTCATCAGGGTCAGAGCGTGCTCGTCGGAGAGGTTCCCGGGGTCTGCTTCGGCGGCTTTGAGAGCGGCGAGGCCCTCGCTGGTGGTCGACCTGGTGAGGGTGCCGGCCGAGGACTCGGCGTCGTGCCGGACCTCGTCCCAGTCGCCGTACACGTTCTCGAAGTCGCTGCGGCGGTCGGCGCTCCGGCCCTCGCTGTCGACTGTGGTGTGCAGGTCGGTGCGGCCCACCCCAGGACCGACCGCAGCGAAGCCGCCGTCCGGTTCTTGCCAGCGCAGCCCGGTCGGACGGCGAGTCCCAGCGGTGATCTCGTTGCTGACCAGTCCGTCCTCGCCGGCCAGTGCCGCGACGTGGCCGGAGATGCGTGGGTCGATCCAAGGCTCGCCGGCCCGGACGTACTCCGGGTGCGCGGTCAGTCGTGCCCTGAGGGTGAAGCCGACTGTTGCGGTGATGTCGCGGAGCCGGTCCAGCGAGGGCCACGGGCGCTCGGGGTTCACGTGGTCCGGGGTGAGCGGGGAGACGCCGCCCCAGTCGTCGACCCCGGCACCGAGGAGCGCCGTGCACTCCTGAAGATCGACCAGGTTCGGGGGAGCCTGTAGCCGGATCTTCGACCCCAGGACGATCCGGGAGACAGCGATCGCGGCGACGTACTCGTCCAGTTCCAGGTCGTCGGTGTGCCGCATCGCGGTGTCCGGCTTGGCACGGAAGTTCTGGATGATGACTTCCTGGATGTTGCCGTATTGGCGGGCGACCCGGCGCAGCGCGAAGATCGACTCCGAGCGCTCCGCGATCGTCTCGCCGATGCCGATCAGCAGTCCGGTGGTGAACGGAATCGCGAGTCGGCCAGCGTCTTCGAGAACACGCAGCCGTACGTCGGGGTCCTTGTCGGGCGAGCCGTAGTGGGCCTCACCCTTGGTCTCGAAGATCCGTCGCGATGTGGTCTCCAGCATCATCCCCATCGAGGGCGAGACCGGCTTGAGGCGGTTGAGCTCCTCCCACGACATCACACCGGGGTTGAGGTGCGGGAGCAGCCCGGTCTCCTCGAGCACCCGGATCGACATCGCCCGAACGTAGGCGAGCGTCGAGTCGTAGCCCTGCTCGTCGAGCCAGGCCCGCGCCTCGGGCCAACGGTCTTCGGGACGGTCGCCGAGGGTGAAAAGCGCCTCGGTACAACCCAGGGCGGCCCCGTCCCGGGCGATCGCGACGATCTCGTCGGGGGAGAGGTACGGCGCCCGACCTGCGCGCTCGGCCTGCCCGGGAGTCTCGACGAACGTGCAGTAGTGGCACTTGTCCCGGCAGAGCCGGGTCACCGGGATGAAGACCTTCGGCGAGTAGGTGATCACACCAGGTCGTCCAGCCGCGGCCAGGCCGGCGTCGCGGGTTCGGGCTGCCACGGCAGTGAGCCGCGCCAGGTCCCCGCCGCGCGCGCTCAGCAGTACGCCGGCCTCGGCCTGGTCCAGGGCAGCCCCACGCTCGGCGCGCGCGAGGGCGCGGCGTATTTGCTGGGGCGTCGGGTCGACGTGGGCGGCGGTCATCAGGGACAGGTTATCCAGCGATCGGCGTACGCGGGGCAAGACTCATAGTGTGGTCAACGAGAGTTGCGCTGACCTGGCGTGAAATCAACGATCCCAACGCTGACCCGTCGTGAGATAGCTGTAGTTCACGCCGGGTCAGCGACAGGGGGGCGTAGGTAGCGCCGGGTCAGGGGAGGAGGGTCTTGAGCTCACCGATCAGCGCGGCCGGGTCGGCGCCGACAGGAGTGACGTTGAGACTGGTCACGCCGGCTTCCTCGAACGCTGCGATCCGCTCCTTGATGTACGACGCGGGGCCGACGAAGTTGGCCGCCTCGAGCCATTCGGTGGGGACCAGTGCCTCGGCCTCCTTC
>JBKJIR010000066.1:0-13611 GCA_046598495.1 Marmoricola sp.
TTCCCCCTCGACAGCGGCTGCAACACCGGCTGCGACCTGCCCGAGGAGAACGCCCCCACCACCACCGACGACACCCAGCCCACCGACGACACCCAGCCCACCGAGGTCACCGAGGTCTCCACCCCCGGCGACATCACCACCCCCACCCGCGTCGACGCCGGCCTCTCCACCCACGACAACGGCCTGCAGCTGACCTGGCTCCTGGCCAGCGGCGCCCTCATCACCGCCGGCGGCGCCACCCTGGCCGCCCGCAAGAAGGCCCAGACCAAGGCCTGAACAAGACCTGGGGGACCAAGGGCCCCGCACCACCACCATCACGGTGGGGTGCGGGGCCCTTGGTTTCGACAAGCTCAACCCGCGGTGGTCAGGCTCAACCCGCGGTGGTCAGGCTCCACCCGCGGTGGTCAGGCTTCCTGCTCGGCCTTCAGGAGCAGGGCGATGTCGATCAGCTGGTCCTCCTGGCCACCGATCAGCTTGCGCCGGCCTGCCTCGGCCAGGATCCGGGCGCCGGAGACGCCGTACCGGTCGGCCGCGTTGCCCGCGTGCTTGAGGAACGAGCTGTAGACGCCGGCGTAGCCCATCATCATCGTCATCCGGTCGAGACGGCACTCCTCCGGCATCGCCGGGCGGATCACGTCCTCGGAGGCGTCGATGATCTTGAGGAAGTCCACGCCGGTCTTCCAGCCGAGCTTGTCGGCGATGCCGACGAAGCAGTCCAGCGGCGTGTTGCCCGCGCCGGCGCCGAAACGTCGGACGGAGCCGTCGATCTGGGTGGCGCCCGCACGGACCGCCATCACCGTGTTGCCGGCGCCGAGGTCGAGGTTCTCGTGACCGTGGAAACCGACGGTAGCCTCGTGGCCGATCTCCGCGACGACCGCAGCGACCCGGTCGGAGACGCCTTCGAGGATCAAAGCGCCGGCGGAGTCCACAACGTAGACGCACTGGCACCCGGCGTCGACCATGATGCGGGCCTGCTTGGCCAGCACCTCGGGCGGCTGGGTGTGGCTCATCATCAGGAAGCCGACCGTCTCCAGGCCACGCTCGCGCGCGAGGGTGAAGTGCTGCTCGGACACGTCAGCCTCGGTGCAGTGAGTGGCGATCCGGCAGATCGACCCGCCGTTGTCCTGCGCGGCCAGGATGTCGTCCTTCGTGCCCAGCCCCGGCAGCATCAGGAACGCGATCTTGGCCTGCTTCACGGTCTCGGCCGCGATCTTGATCAGCTCCTGCTCCGGTGTCCGGGAGAAGCCGTAGTTGAAGCTCGAGCCTCCCAGGCCGTCGCCGTGGGTGACCTCGATGACCGGGACACCCGAGTCGTCGAGGGCGCCGACGATGGCGCGGACCTCGTCGGCGGTGAACTGGTGGCGCTTGTGGTGCGATCCGTCACGCAGGCAGGTGTCGGTGAGCCGAATGTCCAGGTCGGACGCCGGGTCGGTGTCCCGCCAGGTACGGGTCAGGGCGTTGAGCTCAGGTGCTCCAGAAATGCTGGACATGTCAGATCTCCTTACGGGTAACGTCGCCGGACCTAGCCGCCAGCAAACTCTTACCCATGCCCTCGCCGGCACGCGTCGCAGCAGCGGTCATGATGTCGAGGTTGCCCGAGTACGGCGGCAGGAAGTCACCGGCGCCCTCGACCTCGAGGAAGATGCTGACCTTGGTCGCCCCGCGAGTCGCCTCGCTGGGGTCGTCGAACTGCGGCTCCTGGAGCAGCCGGTAGCCGGGCACGTAGTCCTGGACAGCGGCGACCATGGCGTGCACGGAGGCGGCGATCGCCTCCCGGTCCGCGTCGGCCCCGACCGCGCAGAAGATGGTGTCCCGCATGATCATCGGCGGCTCGGCCGGGTTCAGGATGATGATCGCCTTGCCCTGCGCGGCTCCCCCGATCGTCTCGATGCCCCGGGAGGTGGTCTGGGTGAACTCGTCGATGTTCTGGCGCGTCCCGGGCCCGGCGCTCAGGGAGGCGACGGACGCGACGATCTCGGCGTAGGAGACCGGGGTCGCGCGCGAGACGGCGGCGACCATCGGGATGGTCGCCTGTCCCCCGCAGGTGATCATGTTGACGTTCTCGGCGCCCGCGTGCTCGTCACCGTTCACGGCCGGGATGCAGGCGGGGCCGACGGCGGCAGGGGTGAGGTCGACTGCCCGGATGCCGGCCTCGGCGTACCGGGGGGCGTAGGCCCGGTGCACGTAGGCACTGGTCGCCTCGAAGATGAAGTCCGGCAGCTCGTCCTGCTTGAGCAGCCAGTCCACGCCCTCCGCGGTGGCCTCGAGCCCTTCCTTGCGCGCGCGCTCGAGACCGGGGCTGGTCGGGTCGACGCCGATCATCCAGCGCGGTTCGATCACGTCGCTACGCATGAGCTTGTACATCAGGTCGGTGCCGATGTTCCCCGGACCGACGATGGCCGCCGTCAACTTCTTCATCTCTACTCCCCGAACTTCACGCTGAGCGGTGCGAACCCGCTGATGGTCGCCACGACATCATCTCCCGCGGCGAAGGGTACGAACGGCCCGAGGGCCCCGGACAGGATCAGGTGGCCCGCGCGAAGCGGGTCCCCGAAGCGGTGTGCCTGCACCGCGAGCCAGCGCAGCGCCTCCAACGGGTCGCCCAGGCACGCGGCACCGGTGCCGGCCGACCGCTCCACGCCGTTGATGGTCAGGGACATCACCACCTCGCGCGGCTCCAGGTCGGCCAGTCCGCGTCCTTCGCTCCCGACGACGTACAGCCCGCTGGAGGCGTTGTCGGCGACCGTGTCGGTGAACGTAATGTCCCAGTTGCCGATCCGCGAGTCGACGATCTCCAGCGCAGGCAGGGCGACCTCGACGGCTTCCCGGACGAGGTCCAGGGTGATGTCGGCCTCGTCGGCCGGGTCGATGTCCTTCGCGAGCCGGAACGCGACCTCCGCCTCGACCCGCGGCTGGACCAGGGTGCCCATGGAGATCGGGTCCTCGGCACTGACGTCCATGTCGGAGAGGAGGTAGCCGAAGTCCGGCTGGTCGACGCCGAGCTGGTCCTGGACCGCCTTCGACGTGGCGCCGATCTTGCGGCCGACGACGGTCGCTCCGCCGGCGATCCTGGCCTGCACCAGGCCCTGCTGGACGGCGTACGCCGCGGGCAGGTCGTCGGTGCCGATGAGGTCCCGTACGGCGGCGCACGGCACCCGGGTCGCCTGGGCGTCGGCGAGCCGTTTCACGGCCGCAACAATTGCATCCTGAGTGGTCACGATTCCCATACTAGAACCTGTTACAGTTTCTTGCCATGAAGGCCCCTGACGAAGTCCAGCTCCCCGACACCGTTGACGTGGTCGTCGTCGGCGCCGGTGGCGCCGGGATGACGGCCGCTCTCGCAGCGGCCCACCAGGGGCTGCACACGCTCCTGATCGAGAAGTCCGCCTACTTCGGTGGATCGACCGCCCGCTCCGGCGGCGGGGTCTGGATCCCGGGCAACTACGCCCTCCGGGCGGCCGGCCAGGTGGATGCCGACGACGACGCCGAGTCCAAGAAGTACCTCGACGCCATCGTCGGCGACGTCGTCCCGAAGGTCCGCCGCGACACCTACCTCGACCGCGGCCCCGAGGTGATGGACTTCCTCAAGGCCGAGACGCCGGTCCGCTTCACCTGGGTCCCCGAGTACGCCGACTACCTGCCCGAGGCGCCCGGTGGGCGCGCGCGCGGCCGAACCGTCGAGGCGATCCCGTTGAACGCGAAGTTCCTCGGGGACGAGCTGTCGCGGCTGCACCCGCCGTACGGCAAGGCGCCGGCGAACCTGATCATCACCCAGGCCGATTACCGCAAGATCAGCCTCGGCATGCGCACCCTGCGCGGCCCGTTGACGATCCTGCGGGCGACCCTGATGCGCCTGGTCACGCTGCTGCTCGGCAAGAAGATGTACGCGATGGGCAACGCGATCGCGATCGGGCTGCGCAAGGGCCTGATGGACGCAGGCGTGCCGGTCTCCTACGAGACCGAGCTGACCGACCTGGTCATCGAGAACGGTCGGGTCGTCGGGGTGAAAGTGGTCCGCGAGGGCGCTGCTGAGCCGCTGACGATCCGTGCGACCCGCGGCGTCATCCTCGGAAGCGGCGGGTTCGAGAAAAACCTGGAGATGCGCGAGAAGTACCAGCCGCAGCCGACCTCGGTCGACTGGACCACGGGCGCGCCGTCCAACCAGGGCGGCGGCATCCTGGCCGGCATCACCGCCGGCGCCCAGATCGACCTGATGGACGACGCCTGGTGGGGTCCGACCATCCCACTGCCCAACGGCCCGTGGTTCTGCCTGGCCGAGCGCAACCTGCCCGGCTCGATCATCGTCAACCAGGCGGGCAAGCGGTACATGAACGAGGCGCTCCCCTACGTCGAGGCCACCCACGAGATCTACAAGGGCGAGGCCACCGGGGTCACCCACGTCCCGTCCTGGATGATCATCGACCAGCGCTACCGCAACCGGTACCTGTTCGCCGGCCTCGGTCCGCGGCAGCCCTTCCCGGGCCGCTGGTTCAAGGAGGGCGTGATCAAGAAGGCCTCCTCGATCGAGGGACTCGCCGCCGAGATCGGCGTGCCCGCCGACGCCCTCACCGCGACCGTCGAGCGCTTCAACGGGTTCGCGACCACCGGTGTCGACGAGGACTTCGCTCGCGGCGAGAGCGCCTACGACAAGTACTACTCCGACCCGACCGTGAAGCCGAACCCCTCGTTGGGGGCCATCGACCAGGGCCCGTTCTACGCGGTCAAGATCGTCCCCGGCGACCTCGGCACCAAGGGCGGCCTGGTCACCGACGAGCGTGCCCGGGTCCTCCGGGCCGACGGGTCGGTGATCGACGGCCTGTACGCCGCCGGCAACTGCTCCGCAGCGGTGATGGGCAACACCTACGCCGGCCCCGGCGCGACCATCGGTCCGGCGATGACCTTCGGGTACCTCGCAGCGGAGGACATCGCGAAGAACGCCCCGACAGCCTCGACGACCGGAGAGGTGGCCTGAGGTGCCCATCAACCCCGACATCGCCATCGGTGCCCAGCTCCCGGACCGCGCGTTCAGCTGGGCCGTGAGTGACGTGCTGCTCTACCACCTGGGCATCGGCGCCGGTTCCCGGCCGGGCGACAACCTGGACCCGAAGGCCCTGCGCTACACCCTCGACAACGACCAGCTCCAGGTGCTGCCGTCCTTCGCGCTGGTGGCGCCGTCGTTCCACGAGACCGACCCGCCGCCGCTCGACCTGCCCGGCTGCGACATCAACCTCTCCCAGGTCGTGCACGGCGCCCAGGAGATCTCCGTCCGCGGTCCCCTGCCGACCTCGGGCAGTGCGACCCTCTCCACCCGGATCGCCGACGTCTGGGACAAGGGCAAGGCCGCGGTCATCTGGCAGGAAGCAGTCGCGGTCGCCGATGACGGCACCGAGCTCTGGACCGCGCGCTCCTCGATCTTCGTCAAGGGCGAGGGCGGCTGGGGCGGCAACCGGGGCGAGTCGAACGCGGTCGTGCTCCCGGAGCGCAAGCCGGACACCGACACGATCTACGACGTCACGCCGCAGCAGGCGATGCTGTACCGCCTCTGCGGCGACCGGAACCCGCTGCACGCGGACCCGGCCTTCGCCCAGGCGGCCGGGTTCCCGGCCCCGATCCTGCACGGTCTCTGCTCCTACGGCGTCGTGCTCCGCACCGTGACCGACGAGCTGCTCGGCGGCGACGCGGCGAAGGTCGGTTCCTTCAAGGCCCGCTTCGCCGGGGTGGTCTTCCCCGGCGAGACGATCCGGGTGCAGGCCTGGGACGACGGCGACGACATCGCGGTCTCCGCGACGATCGCCAGCTCGCGGGCCGAGCGCGACGGTGCCCCGGTCCTGGCCGACTGCATCGTCTCCCGGGCCTGAGGATGGCAGCGCTGCTCGACTCCTGGGAGCCGGGCAGCCACACGGCCGACGGCACGACCCACCCGACGTACCGCAAGGGGGCCGGGCCCGGCGTCATCGTGGTCCACGAGATCCCTGGTCCGACCCCGAAGGTGATCGCTTTCGCCGAGGAGGTCGTCGCCGCCGGCTTCACGGTGGTGCTGCCGCACCTGTTCGGCGTGCCCGAGCAGCCGATGACGAACGCAGCCGTCGCCCGGACCTTGCGCCAGGTCTGCGTGAGCGCGGAGTTCAGCAAGCTCCGCACCGGTGTCACCGCGCCGGTCGCGGGGTGGCTGCGCTCCTTGGCCCGGAGCCTGCACGGCGAGCTCGGCGGCCCCGGGGTCGGCGCACTCGGGATGTGCTTCACCGGCGGCTTCGCCCTGGCGATGATGGTCGACGACGCGGTCGCTGCTCCCGTTCTCGCCCAACCTTCCGCGCCGTTCGCCGTGGGCCGGAAGCGGTCCCGTGATCTCGGCCTGTCCCCGGCCGACCTCGCGGTCGTGAAGCAACGCGCGGCCGCCGGCTGCCAGGTCCTGGGACTGCAGTACCCCTCCGATCCCCTCACCGGATCCCGGTTCGACGTGCTCGACCAGGAGCTCGGGGGGGCCTTCCTCCGCGTCGACCTCCCCGGCAAGGGGCACGGCACCCTGACCGAGGACCGTCAGCAGGAAGCCGTCGACCGCGTGCTGGCCTTCTTCGCCGAGAAGCTGGGCTGAGCACCGCTCGGCTGCCCACTGCTGGCGCTACTGGACCAGGCCCCGGCTGATCTCGACGGACGTGATGTGCTCCTCGCCCAGGTAGGCGTAGGTGTAGAACTGAGCACGGTCGCGGGCGAAGCGCGGCAACGCGACCTCGGTGGTCGTCCCGCTCGGACCCAGGGCTTGCCAGCGTGTGCCGTCTCCGTTGTATCCCGTGGTGAAGAAGTCGTTCTCGCCCTGCCAGTTCACCACCGTGCGTCCTGTGCTGAGCTGGAGGTCTGCGAACTGGATCGCCTCCCCCGATGGCGCCTGGACCCTGGCCGTCGAATCCCTGAAACCTGGATCGGCGACACCGCTCGAGCTGAATCGGAGCAGGTCGTACCAGCCACTGCCCCCGTCGCCACCGGTGACCACGAGCAGGACGGTCACCCGACCGTGCGCGTCCAGAGCGACCTGTCCCTGTCCGGTCCGGGCACTACCGACGTCCTTGCTCCGAAGCGAACGGGTGCCGTCGCCGGCGAACGTCCGGTCCAGGTTGCCCGCCGAGGTGAACCGCACCAACAGGGTTCCGTAACTGGTCCCGATCGCCACCACCGGCCTGGTCCCAACGACTCCGCCCCAGATCGTTCCCCGCTGTCCGGCTGTGCTGTAGGAGCGCTGCCCGTCGCCATCGAAGGTGCCGTCCGGTTTGCCGTCCAACCGGTACCGGTTGACGAACGACGTCGGCACAGCACCTGCACCAGGGGTGCGGGCCGTGAAGACCACCAAGCGCCCACCGCTGTCGATCTCGGCCCCGACGAAGGAGTTGATGCCGCCACCGGCCCGGTCAAGACGGCGTACCGGGCTGCCGCCACCGAAGGTGCCTACAAGTTTGCCGGTGCTGGTGATTCGGGTCAGACAGAGGTGGAGGTCGACACTCCCCGGAGCAGCTACGTTCGCCACCTGATCCTCGAGGATCAGGTACAGGGAGCCGTCCTGGCCGGGCCGGAGATGCATCATGCCGTCCCGACAGGACTCCGGGACCTTGACGGTCACCCGACCGTTGGTGCCGAATCCGCTGTCGATCTCACCGCTGTTCCCCAGACCGACCAGTCGGACATAGCCAGCAGCACATTCCTGCACAAAGAAGGAGCGACCGTCGTAGCCGTGCTGGGGCGTCATGCCTCGGACGGTTCCAGCGGCGCACTGGACCGCCACTGTTGCGGTGCCACCGGCCCCATAGCCGTCGTCCGGCGAAACCTGAGCCACGGCTGGGCTCGCAGCCATCACGGCAAGGATGACAAGGCAGAGGCAGAAGCGGCGCATGGAGCCGATCGTGGCACGCGGATCGCGCGAGGTCTGCGTTTTCCGGGGGCCGCGTCCGCACCCCGTCAGCTCACCGTCAGCGGGAGCCCTGCGCTGGTCGAGCCGCCGTACCCGATCACCGGGTTCACCACCAGGCGCCACGTACCGGAGGCCTTCGGGTAGGTCTTCAGCGTGAAGGCACCGGTGGAGGTGGTCGCGGCACTGGCCAGCACCGTCGCCGTGCTCGACCCCGTCGGGGTGAACGTGGCTGAGACCCGGACAGACGGCGCTGCCGACGTGACCCCCGCGTAGGTTCGGCTCACCGAACCGATGAAGGTCACCGGCCCGCCCAGCAGCACCGAGGCGGTCGAGGCGGTCGCCGTGGTCGCGGTGGACCAGGTGCCCGCCGTTGCCGGACCGAGTGCCACCGTGGCCGCCGGTTGACCTGCGACGCCGGCGTACGCCACCGACAGGGTGCCGGAGACCTTGAGCGCGAGCGAGGCCGCGAAGGTCCCGTCAGCCAGCACCTTGGCGGTGCCGATCCCGGTCGGACTGGCGGCGCCGGGCTTGAGCACCCGGACCGTCACCGTCGCTCCTGTCAGCGAGGTGACCGTCCCGCCCGCGTCGCGGCGCAACGTCCCACTCACCGCGATCGGGCTGCCGTAGCCCACGTCGGAGTCCGGTACCGCTGCGGTGATCACCGTCTCCGGAACCGTCACCGTGACCGTGCCCAGACTCACGCTGGCGGCGGTGTACCCGACGGAGCCGACCAGCGAGACCGACACCGTGCCGGTCGCGGTCGGCTTGACCGCCAGCGCATAGGTGCCGTCGGCCTTGGTGACCGCGTTCCCGAGTGCCAGCACCTTGGTGCCGGTCGCGGTGGCGACGGTCAAGCGGACCGGCAGGCTGGCACCGGCGACCGGCACGGTCGCGCCAGAGACCTGGCGGGTCAGCGTGCCGGTCACCGTCACTGGCTCGGCGTAGTAGACCGCAGCGACGTCCTTCGTGCCGGTCAGGGTGGGCGCGCAGGTGCCTGGCACTGCGGAGACCGCCACCGTGGGCGCGGCCGCGTAGATCGCCGTGGCCAGGGTCTTCGCCGTGTACGCGGTGGTTAGGCTGACGGACTGGTTCAGCGCCGCCCCACCGTCCAGCGCGGTCGCACCGCTCCCGGCGGAGGCTGCGGTGAGCGCGGTGCTGGCCTGCTTGGTGAAGGCCACCGAAAGGCCCTTGACCGGTTGGCCGCTCGCGGTGTCGACGACCCGGGCGCGGACCGGGAACGACGCGCTGGTGCAGACCGATGCTGTCGGCCCGGCCTGGCTGGCCGCGGTCAGCGCGATCGTGATCGGCCGGGCCGTACCCGCGGCGAAGGTCAGCGGACTGGTCACGGTCTTGGTGGCGCCGGTCGAGTCGGTGAGGACCGCGGTGACCGACGTCGAACCGGTCGCCGCTGCCCCGCAGGTCACGGTGGTCTGCAGCTCCGCCGGACTGCCGAAGACGCAGTCGGCCCGCTTGGCGGTCCAGGTGACCGTGGCCAACGTCCGGCCGGTCGGCAGCGCCGGGGCTACCGAGGCCTGGGTACCGAGCCCCGGGACGACCGGGTTGTTCACCGAGATCGTCGCCCCGAGAGTGGTCGGGCTGCCGAGCGACCCGCCGCCGGACCCGTTCCCACCGCCGATCAGGAACCGTGAGTCGGCCGAGTTCCAGTGCGTGTCGAGGTAGCCCCCGGGATCCGGGAAGGTCGAGAAGTAGTCGTCGTTATTGCAGTCGAAGAAGAACTCCCGCTCGGGCGGGCAGACCTGCTGCATGGCGAACCCGCCGCCGTCGGCGTAACACATCGCGTCGGACTCGTCCCAGCAGTGGCCTGCGCGGGTGCCGTGCGGAGCCGCGGCCTGCACGCCGCCGAGGGTGTGCAGCAGCTCGTGCGCCTCGACCGAGTGCTGCCGGGTGCCGTCACCCCAGCCCCAGCAGCCCGCGTCCACCCGGGCGTACTGCGGGTAGGCGCCGTTGTTCGGGTTGGCTTGGGTCTCGCCGTCGTTGGTGTACATGCTCGCCACGCCGCAGAGCACGGTCGCATCGGTCCACATCAGGTACTTGCGCCCCGCGGCGGTGTGGCCGAGCGCCTGGACCGCCGCGACGGTCGCCCCGAAGCTCGCGGTCGAGCCGGCCGGGACGGTGACGTTGAGAACGTTCGCCACGCAGGTCGCGCCCACCGTGTCGGTCACGTAGCGGATGTTCCGCACGCCTCCGGTCAGCGCGGCGGACCGGTTCACCACGTCGTCAGTGCCCGCGGCCCAGAGCCGGAGCGTGTCCAGCAGGGCGGCGTACCGGTTGGTCCTGCCGGCCTCCACGACGTACATCGCCTGGACCCGGTACCCGGAGGTGCCGTCGCCGTCGCAGGGGACGTCGGGGACGGTCGCCGTCGCGTTCGCCGCGACCGGAGACGGTACGCCGAGTTCCTCGGCCGCCTCGTACGCCGCCTCCGACGCACCGGGACGCACCAGCAGCTCGGTGGTGGACGGCCGCTCGGTCACCTCGACCCCGGGCGGCGCCTCATCGAGGTGCATGCACGCGACCGTGTCACCGACGCGTACCTGCCGGTCCGCGGGACAGAGCGTCTCCACCCTCGCGACCGGCGCGGTCGCCCCGGGGAACGCCAGGGCCGCGGTCACGAACGCGAGGACGAGAGCACCGATCAGGCGCAGGGCTCCGGGCTGGACCATGGGGCGTCACCTTCCGTGGCAACGTCAGGCCGTACCGGGCGTCCGTGCCCGGGCACGCGCGGACGCGTGTGGCTGGTCTGCTCCTATCGGCGGAGCCGCGCGGCACCTGAGGGGTTTCGACAGGCTCAACCAGCGCCAGGCCGCGGCCGACCAGCGGTGCAGCCAGGCTCAGCCGGCGGTGCAGCCAGGCTCAGCCGGCGGTGCGGCCAGGCTCAGCCGGCGACCGACAGGACCAAGCCGCTCGTCGGGACGCCGGTGCCGGCCGTGACGAGGACGTGCTCGACGTCCGGGACCGGGTTGACCGACGTACCGCGCACCTGCCGGACGCCCTCGGCGATGCCGTTCATCCCGTGGATGTAGGCCTCGCCGAGCTGCCCGCCGTGGGTGTTCAGGGGAAGGCGGCCGCCGAGCTCGATCGCCCCGTCCTTGACGAAGTCCTTGGCCTCGCCGCGGCCGCAGAACCCGAGCTCCTCCAGCTGCATCAGCACGTACGGCGTGAAGTGGTCGTAGAGCACCGCCATCGCCATGTCGTCGGGGGTGAGGCCCGACTGACGCCACAGCTCGCGACCGACCACGCCGATCTCGGGGATACCGATGTCGCCGCGGTAGTACGACGTCATCACGTACTGGTCGGGGGCGCTGCCCTGCGCGGCCGCCGTGATCGAGACCGCCGGCTGCTTCAGGTCGGCCGCCCGCTCGGGGGTGGTCACGACGATCGCGACGGCGCCGTCGCTCTCCTGGCAGCAGTCGAGCAGGTGCAGCGGGGCCGCGATCATCCGTGAGGCCTGGTGCTCCTCGATCGTGATCGGCTTGCCGTGGAAGAAGGCCTTCGGGTTGGTCGCGGCGTGCTTACGGTCGGCCACCGCGACCGCGCCGAAGTCGGCCGAGGTCGCGCCGTACTCGTGCAGGTAGCGCTGGGCCTGCATCGCGACCGTCGCGGCCGGCGTCGAGAGGCCGTAGGGGTAGCTGAACGCGTTGTCCAGGCCGTTGGAGTTGACCTGGGTGGCGGCCCAGTTGGAGACCTGCCCGAACCGCATCCCGGAACGCTCGTTGAAGCCGCGGTAGCAGACCACGACGTCGGCGATGCCGGTGGCGACCGCGATGGCTGCCTGCTGGACGGTGCCGCAGGCGGCCCCTCCCCCGTAATTGATCCGGCTGAAGAACCGCAGGTCCCCCATGCCGAGCTCGCGGGCGACCGCGATCTCCGAGGAGTTGTCCATGGTGAAGGTGACCAGGCCGTCGACGTCGGTGGTCGAGAGACCGCAGTCCTCGAGCGCGTCCAGCACCGCCTCGCAGGAGAGCTGAAGCTCAGAGCGGCCGGACTCCTTGGAGAACTCGGTCGCCCCGATCCCGGCGATCGCGGACTTGCCCTTGAGGGTGCGGTCGCTCACGGGGTTCCTCCTGCGACGAATGAGACCTTGGCGTTCACGTGGTTACCCAGCGAGACGGTGCCGACGACGTCGACCGTGACCGTGCCGGCCGGGGCATCGTCCGCGTTCGCGACGACCTCGCCGGAGAAGACCAACGTGTCGTAGGGGTATGCCGGCGCACCGAGTCGCAGGCCGCAGGAGGTGATCCGGAAGTCGTGACCGATGGCGTCCCGGGCCCAGTCACCGACGTACTTCTGCACCAGGCCGGTGGTGGTCAGGATGTTCATGAAGATGTCCTTCGAGCCGTGCCCCTGGGCGAGGTCACGGTCGTGGTGGACGTCCTGGAAGTCCCGGGTCGCGATCGCGGTGGAGACGATCAGGGTCGGGGTCAGCGGCAGCTCCCCCGCGGGGAGGGCAGTTCCCACGGAACTCATGCGGTGCTCCCCTCATCGAGGACGGACCACTGCGCGAGGGTCAGCTCGTCGTCGATCTTCTCGAACGTCACCCGGACCGGCGCTCCGATCGCGACCTGCTCCCGGTTGCCCTGGACCTCGCCGATCATCCGCAGACCTTCCTCGAGCTCGATCAGCGCGAGCGTGATCGGGAGCTCCTTGCCCGGCAGCTGCGGGGCGTGGTGGACCAGGTAGGAGAACACGGTCCCCCGGCCGCGGGCGACGACGTACCCGCGGTCGTGCGCGTGACAGGTCGGGCACATCGGCCCGGGCGGGTGCCGCAGCTCGCCGCAGGCGTTGCACTTCTGGATCCGGAGCTCGCCGACGGCGGTGCCCTGCCAGAAGTACTCGGTGTCCTGGTTCATCTGCGGCCGGATCGTCCGGGACTTGTCCACCGCGGCGGCCCGCTTGGCCGGCTTGAACTTGAGCACCCGGAAGAGCATCGTCGCGACCGCCTCCCGGTCCGCGCCCTCGCCCACCCACCAGGTGTTCAGCGTGCTGACGAAGTACCCCTCGCCGACCCCGGTGACCTTGGGTCCGACGACCGACTCCAGGCGCGTGGTGATCGAGACATGCTCACCGACCTCCACGTCGCGGGCGTAGGTCTGGTCGCAGTTGGTGCCGAGGACCGAGGAGAACCCGGCCGCGTCGAAGATCTGCATGGTGCCGTGCAGCGGGTCGTCGGCCGGGCGGGTCGGGTCGAGGCCGTACATCGTCCAGACCTGAGCCATCGCCGGCGGTGCGATCCCGTCGCGGTAGCGCGGGTCGGTCTCCCCGATCGCCTCGGTCCAGTTGTTGATCATCGCCTGGTTGATCGGATCACGGGCGACCCGCGGCGCGGTCTCGCCCATCGCGAACATCTTCTCGACCTCGGCCGTGATCCGGTCGTGGTCCCAGGTGCCCCCCTCGAACGGGTTCACCGCCTCGCTCACCGCGGCACCTTCGGCAGGCCGAGGCCGAACATCGCGATCAGCTCGCGCTGGACCTCCTGCACGCCGCCACCGAAGGTGAGGACCAGGTTGCGCTTGGCCTGGCCGTCCAGGTAGTCGAGCAGGTGCTTGGTCTCCTCCTCGGCCGGGTCGCCGTAGCGGTTGACGATGCCGGCCAGGTCGGCCGCCAGGTGCTGCACCTGGTCGGCGGCGAAGACCTTGGACGACGACGCGTCGCCCACCGAGATCTCGCCCGACTCACCGGCGCGCGCGACCTCCCAG
>JBKJIR010000035.1:0-25128 GCA_046598495.1 Marmoricola sp.
CGGTGACCGAGCTGCGCAGCACCGCGACCGCTGGTCGCCCGGGCGAGGACCGGGCCGAGGGCATCTGGGTGACCAGGCGCGCCTCGGCGGTCGGGGTCGTCTGCGTGAACTGGCAACGGGTCTGCCTCGGTGTCGCAGCAGCCGGCCGACCGGTCGATGCCTGGGTCACCGAGGACGTGAGGCAGTTCTACGACGGTGACCAGCTGCTCCGGACCGAGAAACGCACCACGAAAGGAGAGGTCAGAGTGAAAAAGGCCCCAGCGATCCAGCGGCGCCTAAAGTGAGATCGAGTGTCACGGATCAACCGAAGTAGATCTGTCACCCATCAACCGAAGGCCTTCACCGGCTCCGCATCCTGAGGAACCCGGTTCGCCAGAAGTGAATCGCCTCCGTCCCGCCGGGCACGGCAGGATGGGACCCATGAGTGCTGCGGACCCCGGGACGCCGTCGCCGCCGGTACGGCGGATCGTCCTCCTCCCGTGGTGGACCGTCGGGGTCGCGGCCGCTCTCGCTGTCCTCGCTCGGCTGCCGTTCCTCGGCCACGCGCCCGGGCCCGACGAGTCCGGGTTCCTGCTGGTCGGTGCCCAGTGGAACGGCCCTGGTCCGTCGCTCTACAGCGAGTTCTGGGTCGACCGTCCGCCCCTGCTCATCACGATCTTCCGCGTCGCCTCCGAGCTCGGCGGGCTGACCGCGCTCCGGCTCATCGGGTGCCTGGCGGTCCTGCTCGTCGTCGTCGGGAGTGCCCGGGTGGCCGCGCTGCTGGCCGGTCCCCAGGCAGCTCGCTGGACCGCGGTCGTCGCCGCGGCACTCTGCCTCTCGCCCCTGCTCGGCGGCTACGCCGTCAACGGCGAGATCCTGGCTGCACCGTTCATCGTGGGCGGGCTCCTGATGGCGGTCGCTGCCCTGCACGCGCACAACCACGCCACCGCAGCGGGGTTCGCCGGCCTCGCGGCGGTGTTCGCCGTCTGCTCGGTCCTGATCAAGCAGAACCTCGCCGATGTCGCCGTCTTCGCGTTCGTCGCCTACGTCGCGGCGTGGATCCTGACCGAGATCACCCGGCAGCGCTTCCTGGTCCTGGTGGCCGGCTCGATGGCGGGCGCCCTCGCCTCGGTCTCGGTGGCGTCGGCCTGGACGACCCGGCACGGGACGCCGCTGGACGGGGTCTTCGACGCGATGTACCCGTTCCGGTTGCGCGCGGCCGAGGTGATCGCCCGGACCGACAGCACGGGGGCAGCGGAAAACCTGTCCGGACTGCTCGGCGCCACCGTCATCTCGGGCATCGGCGTTCTCCTGGTGCTGCTCGGCCGTGACGTGTTCCAGCGGCAGCGCCGCAACGCCCTGACCTGGGCGCTGCTCGCAACCCTGCTCTTCGCCGCCACCTCGGTCCTGCTCGGCGGCAGCTACTGGCACCACTACCTGATCGAGCTGATCGCGCCGGTGGCGATCGCCGTGGGCGTGGTGACGGTGGAGGGTCGCCGTCGCTCGCGCACCGTGATCATCTACGCGGCGGTGGCGGCGGTGGTCGCCTGGGGCGTCACCCTGGCGCTGCCGTCGACCGGGACCGGCGAGACGGTGGGGACGGCGATCAAGGATGCTGCCGAGCCGGGGGACTCCCTGGTGGTCGCCTTCGGGCACCCGGACATCGTGCTGACGTCCGGGCTGCGGTCGCCGTACGAGTACCTGTGGAGCCTGCCCGCGCGGACCCTCGACCCGGAACTCGACGACTTCTACGCGTTGCTCGTCGGGCCCGAGGCGCCGACCTGGCTCGTCTTGCGGCCGATCGCGCGCACGTTCGAGCTCCCGCTGGAACGGATCGACCGGGTCCTGGCGCGCGACTACCGGGAGGTCGCGCAGATCTGCGGGCTCACCGTCCTGGTGCGCGCGGACGTGGAGCGAGCGGCACCGCGACGGACGACGGAGTGCAGCCCGACCGGCTTCCTCTTCGCCCGGGCCCGTTGACCCGTTGCCGCACCGTCGCAGTTGTCGCTAGCGTCGTCACGACGTGCTGTTCCGCGCACACTCCTCGAAGGAGCCGGGCATGACACTCCGTACCGTCCAGGGCTGGTTCAGCGCTCCTCTCCGCTGGTTGTCCCCGGTTGCCGACTGGTTCTCGCCCGCGTTCGAGCAGCTCGACCCGGACGGCGGGAGCACCGCTCCCGAACGCCGGATCGTGGGTCTGAACGTCGCCCTGCTCGGCACCCTGGCCGTGCTCTTCGTCGTCGGCGGTGCGGGGTTGCCGCGGTGGGTGGTCGTGCTGGCGCTGGGCGGCTACGCGGCGATTGCCCTGGGCTGGGTGTGGGCCCAGTACCGGGAGTCGTTGGAGAGCACCCCCACCGTCCCGACCTGGCGGACGGTCGCCGGGGTCTGTGCCCTGGGTGTCCTGGCCGTCGGCTACGGCCTTCTCGTCGGACCTCCGGAGACGGAGAGCGCAGAACCGTTGACCGGGTTCGAGCACCTGGCGCTGGTCCGCGGCCCGGGGGTGCTGCTCCTCGTTGGCATCATCGCCCTCTACTGGGGCTTTGGGTTCGTCATCGTGCGGACCCGTGCGGGTATCGGTCAGGCGCTCGACGGACCACAACCGCACGGCGTCACGACCTCCCCGGAGCTGGGCAGGGTCGAACGGCTCCTGCTCTGGATGGGTACGCCGCAACGGGTGCCGGTCCCGGTGCTGGCGATCGGCGTCATGCTCGTCCTGGTCACCGCCGGCCTCGGGCTCCTCGGCTCGGTGGCGTCCGCGCCGCTCCTGATCGGGCTCGGGGTGCTTGCGTTCCCGTTTGCGCTGAGCCTGCTCTCCGAGACCGCGATCCGCTGGTGCGAACGCCTCAGCGCCGACCGTCGGTGGCTGGTGCTTCTGACGGGGGCCTTCGTCGCGATGGTCGGGACGCTGGTGAGCTGGGGGCTGGGGGACTCGAAGCTTCCGCTGATCCTGATGCTGGCGCTCGGCCTCCTGATCGTGGCGATCGCCTCGGCCACCCTGATCGACGTCGCCGTCGTACTTGCGGCAGTCGCCCTGCTGGGGGTCACGGTGCCTCCGGACGAGAATCTGCCCGAGGTTGTGGACCCGGCCGGAGTGATGGTGTCGCTCGGGGACTCGTACATGTCGGGGGAGGGCGCGGATCGCTACATCGAGGGCACCGACGTCGGCGGCGGCAACGAGTGCCGGCAGGCCCGGACGGCCTGGGCGGTGCGGGCCAGCGAGGAGCTGAGGGAGGACGGGGAGGTGACCGGGCTGGTGTTCCTGGCGTGCTCGGGTGCCGACTCCTTCAACATCCGGTACGCCACCGGCGAGCAGCTCGACCCGGAGCCCGAGCCGCAGTACCTGCCGGGCCGCACCCAGCTCGCGGACTACCGCGAGCGGTTCGGTGACGCGGCGGGGAAGCCGGCGCTGGTCGTGCTGAGCATCGGCGGCAACGATGCTGGGTTCGCGAGCATCGGGCTGACCTGCCTGGCGCCGGGCGACTGCGACGACGACCAGCCCTCGAACCTCTGGAGCGAGGGCAACATGCAGCGGGTCGAGAACCGGCTCCGGCAGGTCTACACCCAGGTCCGCAGCACCTTCGGGACCACTCCGGTAGTCGTCGCGCCGTACCCCGATCCGCTCGACGTGTCGGCACCGTGCGCCTCGGCCGACCTTTCCGAGGGTGACGTCCGGTTCATCCGGACCTTCCTGACCCGGCTCAATGCCACCATCAGAAGCGTCACCGACGACTACGGCTTCTACTTCGCAGAGCCGATGGTCGATGCCCTGAAGCAGGAGGGCCTGCAGCTCTGCGGCGACGCTGACGACGGACCCGGGATCAACTTCATCGGCATCCGGGGGGTCGGCGGTTTCGTCGAGCACCGGCTCAACCCGACGAAGTGGCACCACAACAGCCTGCACCCGAACGCCCGCGGGCACGCGGCGATGAACGAGGCCTTCCAGTTCTGGCTCGACCAGCAGCAGAACGGGACGGACCGGGGACTCGCCGCGCTCGGCTCGCCGACCGAGCGGACCGCAGCGGTGCGGGGGGCAGCCCCGGTCGACGAGAAGTACGTCGCGCGGTTCAGCGGGTGCGCGGCTTACAAGATCGACCACGAGCGCGGGTGCAGAGCGCTCAGCACTAACTGGGCGCTCCGCGAGGCGGGCGTCTTCCTGCTCTCCCGCGGGACCTGGGTGCTGCTCACCATCATCGGCGCGTGGCTCGTGGGTGTCGCCTTCTTCGGTGACCGACGGGCTCGGTACGACGCGCGACAGGTTTCGCCCTGATCCGCCGTACATTTTCTGTCGTTCTGCCCCGGTTCAGGGCTTCATTCCAGGGAAGTTGTCAAGGAACAAGACGTTAGATCTGTGGAAAACTGTGAAGATCAAGTGGGCAACCGTTCGTGAATTCATGATCAAAAGGATCAAGTTCCGCAGGTTATTCCTCGGTGTACAACGTCGCGACGCGTGATGTTCCCTCGGACCTCAGTACTCCCCAGCAGTGCTTGGAGCTCGAGAGCCAATGGCCCAGACCACGAACCAGCAGCGCGCCGCGAACGCCGTGGCCGCCTGGATGGCGCACCTGGAATGGAACAACACCCAGCTGGTCGCCGCTACGGGCGCCGATCCCGGCACGATCGGGGACTTCCTCAACGGCAAGCGCTGGCCGAAGATCGGCACCCAGGGCAAGATCGAGCGTGCCCTCGGCTGGACGCCCGGAACCCTCCGGCTGATCGCCTCCGGCGGCCCGGAGCCTGCTCCGGTCGGCGGTGTCGGTGGTCGCCGTCAGGATCACGACCAGTACGACGACTCGCTGCGGTTCCGACGTCCCGAGGGGCTCACCGACCAGCAGTGGTCGCGGGTCCGGGACAACGTGGAGGACTTTCTCGAGTGGCAGATCGAACGGGCGAGCCGCCAGCACTGACTTACGACCCGGTAGCCGACGTCGCCCGCCGGTACCCGGACTGGCTGGTCGCCGACGCAGACCTCGGGGGGCTCATCGCGGAGGTCTTCTGCCCGGCGCGCCGGGTGATCCTGCTCGACCATTGCCTCGGGCCGGACGTGGTCCGCTGCTCGCTCGCGCACGCGATCGCGCACCTGGACCTCGGGCACACCCACCCGGTGCGCGGGTGCTTCGAGAACCGGGAGGAGGCTGCGGCGAACGACCTCGCAGCCCGGCGGCTGATCCCGCTCGACGCCTACGCGGCAGTGCTCACCTGGACGCGCGACCCCGCGGAGGTCGCTGCCGAGCTCTCCGTCGACGGTGCGACGCTGCGGGTGCGGGAAGCGCGGTTCACCGCCGCAGAGCGACGTTTCGTCCGTCGCCGGACCCGGCGTTCCGACGTGCCGGCCTGAGCGTCGTCAGCGGAGCTGCTGCACGGCGAACTGCAGGCGGGGGTGGGCGAACGCCTCCTGCGACTCGACCAGTCGGAGCTCGCGGGCCCCGGCCCGGAGGGTCTCGCCGAGCAGGTCGTGGATGCTGGACACTGTGCGCGCGAGGGCGTCCCCGGGATCACCGCTGGTGCCGAGGTGTGCGGCGAAGAGCGCGGCGGTGACGTCGCCGGAGCCGTTGGCCCGCATCGGGAGCCGGGGAGTCTCGACGTGCCAGATTCCCACGTCGGTGCAGGCGAGCATGCTGATCGTGCCGGCGTCCTGCTCCTGGTGCTCGACGCTGGTCACCAGCACCGTGGACGGGCCGAGGGCCCGGGCCTCCTCGGCGGCCTCGATCACCCGGTTCAGCGTGGCTGCGGCATCGAGGTCGGACTGACCGACCAGCTCGCCGAGCTCGAACTGGTTCGGGGTGATCAGGTCGGCGGCCGGGACGACCCGCTCGCGGATCAGTGGCGGGATCGCCGGGTCGACGAAGCATCCGCTCCGGGCGTTGCCCATCACCGGGTCGCACGCATAGGTCGCCCGCGGGTTGGCTGTCCGCACCCGGACGACCGCGTCCAGGATGACCTCGGCGATCTCGGAACTGCCCTGGTAGCCGGAGAGGACCAGGTCCACCTCGGCGAGGGCGCCGCGCTCCTCGATGCCGAGGATCACGTCGTGGACGTCGGCGCCGGCGAGCACCGGCCCGCGCCAGGCGCCGTACCCGGTGTGGTTGGAGAAGAGCACGGTACTGACCGGCAGGACCTCGTGCCCGAGGCGTTGCAGGGGGAAGACCGCAGCACTGTTGCCGACGTGGCCGTAGGCCACCGAGGACTGGATGGACAGGATCCGCACCGGACGATCCTCCCACCGACACCGCCCGGCCGCCTGTACGCCGAAACTAGAACTTGTTACATTTATCCGGCCGGGGTGATCCGGCTCACCCCTGCGCGGACGAATGAGGAAACCATGGCAAAGAAGCGGTCCAACGAAGCTGACTACGTCGTCGTCGGATCCGGGAGCTCGGGCAGTGCGGTCGCCGGACGCCTGGCCGAGGCCGGTCACAGCGTGATCCTCCTCGAAGCAGGCAAGAGCGACCTCAAGTTCCTCACCCGGAAGCCCGGGATGATCGGACCGATGCACGCGGTGCCCCAGATCAAGAAGACCGTGGACTGGGGCTTCTACTCCACCCCGCAGAAGCACATCCTCGACCGCAAGATGCCGGTCCCGCGGGGCAAGGTCGTCGGTGGCTCGAGCTCGATCAACGGCATGGTCTATGTCCGCGGCAACCGCGCCAACTTCGACTCCTGGGCCGCGGAGGGCAACGAGGGCTGGGACGCCGACTCGGTCAACGCGGCGTACAAGCGGATGGAGGACTACGAGGGCGGCGAGGATGCCTACCGCGGCGCCGGCGGCCCGGTCCGGATCACCAGGAACAAGTTCCCGCAGGAAGGCACCCACCAGTTCATCGAGGCCACCTCGAACGCACTGGGCGTCCCGGTCAACGAGGACTACAACGGCGCCACCCAGGAGGGCATCTCCCGGATGCAGCAGAACGCGGCCGACGGGCTGCGATACAGCGCTTCCCGCGGGTACGTGCACGACCTGGCCCCGGCGACCCTCGAACTGCAGAGCGAGGTGATGGTGACCAGGGTCAACATCGAGAGCGGTCGTGCCACCGGGGTCGACGTCACCGACAAGAACGGTGCGAAGCGAACGATCCGCGCGGGCAAGGAGGTCATCCTCTCGGCCGGCTTCGTGGGATCCGCCCAGCTGCTGATGCTCTCCGGTGTCGGCCACGCGCAGCACCTGCGTGACCACGGCATCCAGGTCGTCTCCGACCTGCCGGTCGGCGACAACCTGCACGACCACATGTTCCACGCCCTGACGTTCCACACCACCTCGACCAAGATGAAGGGCAGCCCGGCGTACTTCGCGAAGGGCATCGTCAAGGAGCTGCTCCGCCCCGGGACGACGTTCCTGGCCAACTCGGTCTTCGAGTCGGTCGGTTTCGTGAAGACCTCGCAATCGACCAACAATGTGCCCGACCTGCAGCTGCACATGCTGCCGTGGTCCTACGTCTCGCCGAACCAGGACGAGCCGGTGATGCACGACGTCGACCCGCGGACGTCGATGACCATCCTGGCCACGCTGATCTACCCGCACAGCCGGGGCACGCTGCGGCTGGCGAACACCGACCCGATGTCGACGCCGCTGATCGACTTCAACTACCTCGGTGACGCCGCCGACCTCGACCTGCTCCTCGAGGGTTCGGAGATGGTCCGCGCGATCATGGCCGACGGTGCCTTCAAGGGCCACGTCAAGGAAGAGATCCACCCCGGCACCCAGCTCCACGGGCCGGAGCTGCGCCAGGAGATCCTGAACCGGGCGACCTCGGTCTACCACGGGGTGGGGACCTGCCGGATGGGCGTCGACGAGCTCTCGGTCGTCACCCCGGACCTGAAGGTGCGCGGCGTCGAGGGCCTGCGGGTCGCCGACGCCTCGATCATGCCGTCCATCACCGGCGGCAACACGAATGCGCCGGCGATCATGATCGGCGAGAAGGCCGCCCAGATCATCCTGGGCAACTGAGGACCCCAGGTTTCGACTGGCTCAACCACCGGTGGTTGAGCCTGTCTAAAACCTGTGTCGTTCTCAGGCTACGAGCAGCGACCGCTTCGAGAGTCCCATCCAGTAGCCGTCGATGACCTGGTCGCCCGGGGCCTCCGGGTCCAGTGCGGCGCCCAGGGTGATGAAGAGCGGCGTGTAGTGCTCGACCGTGGGGTGCGCGTAGGGCATTCCCGGCGCGTTCGTCCGGTACGCCGCGAGCTCGGCGACGTCGCCGCGGCCGAGGGCGTCGGCCGCCCACAGGTCGAAGTCCTTGGACCAGCCTGGTGCCTCGGCCTCGATCCGGAACTCCTTGAGGTACGGCAGCCCGTGGGTCAGGAATCCGGAGCCGATCACCAGGACGCCCTCGTCGCGGAGCTCGCGGAGCCGGCTCCCCAAGGTAAGCAGCCGGTAGGGGTCGTGCGTGGGCAGCGACATCTGCAACACCGGGATGTCCGCCTCGGGGTACATGATCTTCAGTGGCACCCACGCCCCGTGGTCGAGGCCCCGGGTCGCGTGCCGGTGCACCGGGTCGCTGTCCGGCATCATCGCCGCGACCCGGTCGGCCAGGGCGGTGGCATCCGGGGTGTCGTACCGCATCCGGTAGTAGCGGGGGTCGAAGCCGCCGAAGTCGTAGACGAGCTCGGTGCCGGGCCCGCTGGCGCTGAGCGAGAACGGTGCGGTCTCCCAGTGGGCGCTGACGATCAGGATCGCCGTGGGTCGGGGCAGGTCGGCCGCCAGCGTGCGCAGCTCGCCCGACCACACCGGGTCGTCCAGCAGCGGGGGAGCGCCGTGACCGAGGTAGAGGGCGGGCATCCGGGTCTCGGTCATGAGCGTCATACTAGTTCAACTTTCAATCATTGACCAGTATTCCTCAGGGGAGGTGCCAGTCCACCGGTTCGCCGCCCTGCTCGGCCAGCAGCGCGTTCACCCGGCTGAACGGTCGCGACCCGAAGAAGCCCCGGTGCGCCGACAACGGGCTCGGGTGCACCGACTCGACCCACGGCACCGCGCCGAGCGAAGGCTTCAACGACTGCGCGTCCCGGCCCCAGAGCACCGCCGCCAGCGGGCCCCCGCGCTGCACCAGGGCCTCGATCGCCCGCTCGGTCACCGGCTCCCAGCCTTTGCCGCGGTGCGCGTTCGACACCCCCGGCGTCACCGTCAGGGTCCTGTTGAGCAGCATCACCCCGGCATCGGCCCAGGCCGAGAGGTCGCCGCTGCTCGGCACCGGTACGCCGGTGTCGCTGACCAGCTCGGTGAAGATGTTGCGCAGGCTGCCCGGGAGCGGTCGTACGTCGGCCGCGACCGAGAAGCTGAGCCCGACGGCGTGCCCGGGGGTCGGGTACGGGTCCTGCCCGACGATCAGCACCTTCGCGTCGGCGAGCGGCCGCGCGAAGGCGCGCAGGACGTGCTCTCCCGCCGGCAGGTACCCGCGGCCGGCGGCGATCTCGTCCCGGAGGAAGGCGCCCATCCGAGCCAGGTCCGCCTCGACCGGGGCCAGCGCCTCGGCCCAGTCGGCGGCGACGAGGCCCCGTGCAGCCAGGTCGGCCAGGGTGCCCATCAGGTCACTTCTTCGCGAGCAAAGAGGCGAGCTCCGCCGCCACGGCCTCGTGGTACTCCGCGAACGGGTGGAAGGGGAGCGCGATGCCCTCCTGCTTGAACCGTCCGTTGACCCAGGGGGCGTCGGAGCAGATGTCGTGACCCACCGAAGCGGTGTACATGTCCACGTAGTCGACCTCCGCCGCGCGAGCGACCGAGCTCAGGATCTGGTTGGTCCGCTCCAACGACGTCCGCAGGCGCTGGAGCACCAGGGACGGAAGCGGGACCAGATCGGGGCAGGTGCCGGTGGCCGGGAGGAGACGCGGGTAGCCGATCAGCACGATCTGCGCGTTCGGGGCACGCCGTTTGGCCTCCGCCAGGTTGGCGGCGACCTTCTCCCCCATCTGGGTGAGGTAGTTCTCGACCGTCGCCTCCGACATCGACAGGTAGTCGGTGCACGCCTTCAGCGCCTTGCCGCCGGTGGGCAGGCAGGCGTAGATGAGGTAGTAGGAGAGCGCGAAGTTGTTGAGACCGATCCCGATCGTCACCAGCCGGGTGTCCTCGGACAGCGCGTCGAACTGCGGTGGGTTGGTTCCCTGGGTCGCCTGCTGGGGCTCGGTCATGTGCGCGGAGGTGGCGCCACCGCAGGACACGTCGGTGTAGGTGTCGTACCCGAGCTTCCCGGCGAGCTTCCCCGCGTAGTTGGCCGACGACCGGGCGCAGAGCGAGGACGTGACCGGTTCCAGGCCGACCCCTGCGGTGTACGAGTCGCCGATCGCGACGTACCGGTCGGTCGCCGGAACAGACGGGGGTGTGGCACCGCAGCCCACCAGGAGTGCCAGCACCGTGAACACCGGCAGAGCCGGTGCCGCGCGCCGGGCTCGTCGCACCGGGCCGGAGCGAAGCGTGATCACGGACGCCATGCGACCAACTTTAGAGAAAGGCTGGTCACCGCAGCCTCGCCGTCTCGCTGACTGCGGCGGCCACGACGGCCTGCGCGGGGGCGAGAGGGCCGAAGGGTTCGGAGTCCTTCTGCGCAGCGTCCGGGCCGCTCACCCAGGGCTCGGCGGAGCAGACGTTGTGGTCCTCGGTCAGACGGGCCACGTCGACGAAGCGTGCCCCGACCGCCCGAGCCGTTTCGCGGGCCTGGTCGTTGAGGGTCGTGAGCGCGACGTTCGCGTAGGCGAGCTGGGTGTCGGTCATCCCGGCGAGTGCCTGGCAGATCCCCTGCTCGGGCAACAGCTGCGGGTACCCCACAACGATCACGTACGCGTCGGGGGCCTTCTTCCGGACGGTCCGGAGCAGGCCGTCGAGGGCCGTCCGGATCTCTTCCAGTTGGTCGACGACCTGCGTGCCGGGCGTTCCGGTGCGGCACGGCACCGTCGCGCAGATGTCGAGGACCCCGCGGAGGAAGTCGTCGTCCCCGATGCCGACGGTGAGTGTGACCAGGTCCGTGGCGGCGTCGACGGCATCGAGCTGCGCGGGGACGGTGCCGAGCGCGGTTCGGGTGGGACCGGTCAGGGAGCCGGTGGTCGCTCCGACGCAGGAGACGTCGACGGGGTGAGCGGTCCCGAGCGTTTCCGCGACCAGGGCGGGGAAGTTGCCTGCAGAGCGACGGCAGCTCTTGTCCGTCACCTTTCCGGTGTCCGGGGAAGCGACGAAGCCGTCGCCCAGGGCGACGTACTTCTTGATCGGCTTTGCGACGGTGGACGGCTCGTCGGGCATGTCCCCCCCGAAACCGCCGGAACTGCAGGCGCTCAAGGTGGCGGTGAGCAGGAGGATGACCCCCGTGCGGACAAGTTTCGCCCGGCCGGTGTGTGGCGCCCGCCTCATCGTTTCTGGGCCAGGTCGCGCGAGGCGCCTGAGGAGAACCGTCGGTCCCGGTTGGAACCGATCGCGGACCGGTCCGGCGCCACGTCCGCCGCGGGCCGTGGAGCTGCCTTGGTCGCCTTCTTCACTGGCGCCTTCCCGGATGCGGCTGCCTTCTTCGCCGCAGACTTCTTGACGGCGGCCTTCTTGGCCGCAGTCTTCTTGGCCGCAGTCTTCCGTGCCGCCGTCTTCTTCGGGGCGGTTTCGCGGTCGTCCGGCGTCGAGTGCTGGGTGATCCACTCGTCCATCACCACCCAGGTGGTGTGCCGGGCCGCGCGGCCGGTGAGCATGCCGAGGTGGCCGCCGGGGACGATCTCGAACCGGACCTCGTGGGCGTTCTTCAGCAACGGCACGATCGCCTTGACGGCCGGGATCGGTGCGATCCCGTCGGTGTTGCCGGCGAAGACCAGGACGGGCGCAGTGATGTCGGCCAGGTTGATCTCGTGGCCGCTGAGGTTCACCTTCCCGGTGTTGAGCTGGTTGTCCTTGAGCACGCGGTGGTACATCTGACCGAAGGTGCGGCCCGGGTAGGCGATCATGTTCGCGGTGAACCGATCCACCGCCTCGATCTGCGCGAGCCACTCGGCGTCGTCGAGGTGCTGCAGGGTTGCGATCGGCTTGGTGAGGAGCTTGGTACCGCTGCTGAGCTGGAAGGCACGGCGTACCAGCGGCTTGGGCGCTCCGCCCATCGCGCGGTAGATGCGGGTGACGAGGCCACCGCCGGTCAGGTTGAGGATCGGGCGCAACGGCGCGACCAGGGGGACCTCGCGCACGTCGAACGGTGATCCGACGATGGTGAGGGACGCGATCGGGAGCTTGGCGTCCGCCGCCGCGACCAGGGCCGCGAAGATGCCGCCGAGCGACCAGCCGATGACGTGCACGGGGCGTCCGCCGGCGTGCTGGCTGACCTCGCGGATCGCCTCGGGGATGACCTCGTCGACCCAGTGCTCCAGACCGAAGTTGCGGTCCTTGAACGAGACCTCGCCGTACTCCACCAGGTACGTCGGGCGGCCGGCCTTGACGAAGTGCTCCACCAGCGAGCAGTCCCGCCGGAGGTCGAAGCAGAGCGCCGGAGCGGCGAGCGGGGTGACCAGGAGGACGGGGTCCCCGGTGGTACGCACCTGCTTCTGGGGGCGGTAGTGGTAGACCTCCCGCAGGGGTCCGTCGTCGATCAGCGTTCGGGGCATGGGGCGCAGATCGGCCAGCCCGCCGTACAGCACCTTGTGGGCGACGTTGCTGGCAGCGGAGGCGACCTGGTCCGGCTTCGGGATCAGATCCATGCTCGGAAAGTACCAACAATGGCCTGACCAGGACCAACGTCCGCCGACTGGACCGCCTGCGCGACGCGGAAGGGGTGATGGACACCACGGTGACCGGGGCGGTAGGACATGGGGATGAAGATGAGTCGAGTCCTCGGGGGAGCAGCGATCGGCCTCGGTGTCGTCGCGGTCCGGGACCTCACCCAGAAGAAGCACGCGCTGATGCGCAACTTCCCGGTGGTCGCCCACGCGCGCTACTGGCTCGAGACGATCGGCCCCGAGCTCCGGCAGTACATCGTCACCTCCAACGAGGAGGAGCGTCCGTTCAACCGGGACCAGCGCACCTGGATCTACGCCTCCTCCAAGGAGGAGAACAACTACTTCGGCTTCGGCACCGACGTCGACGTCGAGCACACCCAGGGCCACGCCTACATCAAGCACCGCACGTTCGCGAGCCAGCTGCCTGACGACCACGACGCCTCCGGGACGATCCCGAGCGCCAAGGTGCTCGGCGGCCCGCGCGGTCGGCGCCGTGCGTTCCGTCCGAACTCGGTCGTGAACATCTCGGCGATGAGCTTCGGGTCGATGTCGAGCAACGCGATCATCGCGCTGAACAAGGGCGCCGCCGCGGCCGGGTGCCTGCACAACACGGGCGAGGGCGGGTTGTCGCCGTACCACCGCAACGGCGCCGACATCGTGCTCCAGATCGGCACCGCGTACTTCGGCTGTCGCGATGAGAACGGCAGCTTCAGCATCGACCGGCTCCGGGCGGTCATCGACTCCGCCCCGGTGAAGGCGATCGAGATCAAGCTGAGCCAGGGCGCCAAGCCCGGCCTGGGCGGCCTGCTCCCGGCGGCCAAGGTCACTCGGGAGATCGCCGAGATCCGCGGGATCCCCGAGGGCAAGGACTGTGTCAGCCCGTCGCGGCACACCGCCTTCAGCGACGTCGACAGCATGCTCGACTTCGTCGAGCACGTGGCCGCCGAGACCGGCCTGCCCGTCGGCATCAAGTCCGCCGTAGGGGAGATGGAGTTCTGGCACGACCTGACCCGGCTCATGTCGCGGGGTGATCGTGGGGTGGACTTCGTGACCATCGACGGGGGAGAGGGCGGCACCGGAGCCTCGCCGCTGATCTTCGCCGACTCGATCGCGGTGCCCTACCGGATGGGCTTCTCGCGGGTCTACGGAATGTTCGCCGAGCGCGGCCTGACCGACCAGGTCACCTTCATCGGCTCAGCCAAGCTCGGTCTCCCGGACAACGCAGTGGTCGCCTTCGCGCTGGGTGCTGACATGGTCAACGTCGCGCGCGAGGCGATGATGGCGATCGGCTGCATCCAGTCGCAGAAGTGCCACACCGACCACTGCCCGACCGGGGTCGCCACCCAGAACCCCTGGTTGGTGCACGGTCTGGACCCCACCCTGAAGTCCGTCCGGTGCGCGCACTACATCACCACGCTGCGGAAGGAGCTGATGAAGGTCGCGGCGGCGGTAGGGGTGGCGCACCCCGGGCTGATCACCGCGAACGACGTGGACATCTTCCTGGGCGACTACGACGCCCGGTCGCTGTCCTCGGTCTACGGGTACAAGGACGGCTGGGGTGAGCTCGGGCCGGACCTCGCCGCGGAGATCACCCGGTTGATGCATCCGCAGGCGACCTTCAACGAGAAGGCCCTGTCCTGACCCGCCGGGTCCGTCACAACCCGAGGGCCGACTCCAGCTCCTCGAGCTCCTCCCCGGCGTACACGGCGATCTTCTGCAGCGACGGGATCGAGTCGCGGCACCCGGTGAACCCGATGTTGAACTCACCGTCGTAGGAGACCGCGGTGATGTTCAGCGCCTGGCCGTTGAAGAGCAACGAAACCGGGTAGATCTCCAGCAACCGGGAACCGTCGATGTAGCGCGGCTCGTTCGGCCCGGGCACGTTCGAGATCACCACATTGGAGGCCGGCTTGCCGCGACCACCGAATCCGAGGATCGCCTGGCTGAGGAACGGGCCCATCAGGACTGCCGTGTAGGCCTCCATCGCCAGACCGTCGACGTCGGGAAGGCGTTCCTTCCCGAGCCGGGTCGAGTCCTGGATCGTCCGGATCCGGGCGACCGGGTCGTCGACGTCGGTGCCGAGGCTGGAGTAGAGGAAAGTGATCGCGTTGCCGACCCCGGGTGCGCCGGCCTCGCGGACCGAGACCGGGACGTTCGCGATCAGGGACTGGTCCGGCAGGGCCGAGGCCTCGGCCAGGTAGCGCCGGAGCGCCCCGCCGCAGATCGCCAGGAAGACGTCGTTGAGGCTGCCGCCGGTCGCCTTCGCCACGGTCCGCATCCGGTCGATCGAGTAGTGCTGGGTGGCGAACCGGCGCGGGGTGTGGATCCGCCCGTTGAAGAGCGTCTTCGGCGCGCGGAACGGGACCGCCCGCCCCTCCTCGGAGGTGCCCAGCACGCTCTCGCCGTAGGTCCGGGTCAGCGAGGTGGCCACCGCGGACCCGTGCGCCGCGGCCGACCGCAGCGAGAAGGAGCTCCGCTGCTCGGGCAGCGGCGGCGTCGCCGTGCGCGGGATCCCGGACTGGTCGGGCCCGCGGGTCCCGACCGCCCAGGGCGGCAGCATGTCGCGGGCGTCGTGATCGATGCTCATGATCCGCTTCAGCAGCCGGACCCCGCCCACGCCGTCGATCTGGGAGTGGTGCACCTTCATGTACATCGACCACTGGTCCCCCGGCTGGTCGTGACCGGCGATGCCCTCGATGATGTGGCACTCCCACAGCGGGTAGCGGCGGTCCATCTTCGCCGAGTGCAACCGGGAGACCAGGACGCCGAGCTCGCGCTGCGACCCGGGACTCGGGAGAGCCGAGTGCCGGAAGTGGTAGTCCAGGTCGATCTCGTCGGCGCCGAGCTCCTTCCAGCTCGGCACCGGGGCCGTCTTGAGCAGGTAGTTGAACGGGGGCTGGTACTCCCGCACCTCGCGCCAGCGCGCGACCAGGTCGCGGACGAAGTCGGGGCGGTCCGAGGGAACGGCGAAGGTGGCCAGCATCGCCACCTGCATCGGGGTCCGGTGCGACTCGGCGTACAGCCAGGCGGAGTCGTTGACCTTCAGCACTTTCCGGCTCATCCGCGCAGCGTAGAGGGTTTCGACGAGCCCAACCAGCGTTGGTCGAGCCTTTCGGAACCCGGCCGCCTCAGGAACGTTTTGCCGGCTTGAGGTTCTTGGCGTGCGGGGGGCGGGCGGCGGCGAGGTCGTGGAGGAAGTTCGTGGCCCAGTTGTCGACGTCGTTCTCGGCGACCGTCCGGCGCATCGCCCGCATCCGCCGGGCGAGGTCCTTCGGCTCGGCCTGGTAGGCGTCCAGCATCTTGGCCTTCATGCCGTTGATGTCGTAGGGGTTGACCAGGTACGCCTGCCGGAGCTCCTCGGCGGCGCCGGCGAACTCCGAGAGCACCAGGGCGCCGTCCTCGGAGTAGCGGCAGGCGACGTACTCCTTGGCGACGAGGTTCATCCCGTCGCGGAACGGGGTGACGACCATGATGTCCGAGGCGACGTACAGGGCGGCCATCTCGGCCTGCGGGAAGGACGCGTTCAGGTAGGAGATGGCCGGGCGCCCGAGCCGACCGAGGTCGCCGTTGATGTGTCCGACCAGGCGGTCGATGTCGTCGCGCAGGATGCGGTACTGGTCGACCCGTTCGCGCGACGGGCTCGCCACCTGCACGAAGGTGGCGTCCTCGACGGTGAAGTGGCCGTCGTGGATCAGCTCGCTGAACGCGCGCAGCCGGGCGTAGATGCCCTTGGTGTAGTCCAGCCGGTCGATCCCGAGGAAGATCCGGCGCGGGTTGCCGAGATCCTCACGGATCTGCGCGGCCCGCTCCTGCACCGGGGCGGACCGGGCGAGCTCCTCGAACTGCGCGGTGTCGATCGAGATCGGGAACGCCTTGGCGGTCACCACCCGACCGTCGGGCAGATAGACCGAGTCGCGGTGTGTCTTGTGGCCGACGCGCTGGCGGACCAGCCGGATGAAGTTCTGGGCGGCACCAGAGAGCTGGAAGCCGACCAGGTCAGCCCCCAGGAGGCCCTCGAGGAGCTCGCGGCGCCACGGCACCTGGGAGAAGAGCTCCGCGGGCGGGAAGGGGATGTGCAGGAAGAAGCCGATCCGCAGGTCGGGGCGGAGCTCGCGCAGCAGCGCCGGGACCAGCTGGAGCTGGTAGTCCTGGATCCAGACCATCGCGCCCTCGGCGGCCGTCCGGGCGGCGGCCTCGGCGAAACGCCGGTTCACCGTGACGTATGCGTCCCACCACTCGCGGTGGAACGCCGGCTTGGCGACGACGTCGTGGTAGAGCGGCCACAGGGTCGCGTTGGAGAAGCCCTCGTAGTACTCCTCGTACTCCTCGGCCGACATGCTCACCGGGACGAGGGTCATGCCCTCGTTCTCGAAGGGATCCAGGTCCTCCCCGACGTCGCCGGGCCACCCGATCCAGGCGCCGTCAGAGGTGTTCATCACCGGGGCGAGCGCACTGACCAGCCCGCCGGGGGAGCGCCGCCAGGTCGTCGTACCGTCCGGACCGACCAGGCGGTCGACCGGGAGCCGGTTGGCCACGATCACCAGATCTGCGCGCGCAGGCGCCTCGCCGCGGCGTCGACTCGAACCGATCACAGGGCCCACCCTATGCGCAGCCACCTGCGGGAACGGTGCGCGGAGGCCGCGCGGGACGCGCCCGGGGCGGATCGAATGACATCCGTGTGGTTTGTCGCCTAGGATGAACGGAGTCCACCAGCAGCACCCCGAGGAGTTCCCCACGATGGTCGCGAGTGAAGCGCTCAGCCCCGGGCAGCCCAGTGAGTCCGGCCGCCTGTCCGAGCGCGATCAGGGCATCCTCGACTTCGAGCGCCAGTGGTGGAAGTTCGCCGGGGCCAAGGAGAGCGCGGTCCGCGAGAAGTTCGACATGAGCTCGACCCGCTACTACCAGGTGCTCAACGCGCTGATCGACCGTCCCGAGGCGCTCGCCCACGACCCGCTGCTGGTCCGTCGGCTCCGTCGGCTCCGTGCCGCACGCCAGCGTCAGCGGTCGGCCCGCCGGCTCGGCTTCGAGCTGTAAGGCTCATGTCCCTGCTACGCCGGTCCCCGCGCACCGAGCACGGCTTCGTCCTCCCGACGAGGCTGATGGTCTTCAGCATCTCCGCCGTCGCCCTCTCCGGACTGGTCTTCGTGGCCACCCAGGACGACGAGGGTCCGGACGCCGCGACCCCTGCAGCGGCCTCCTCGACGTCCACCCCGGGCGGCGGACCCCAGAACCGGAGCACCGCGCAGCCCGAGCCCGAGGTCTCCGTGGCTCCGACTCCGACTCCGACGCCGACTCCGACGCCGACTCCGACGGCGAAACCGGCGCCGGTGATCAAGCGGGCGTCGTACAACCTGGTGGTCTTCAACAACACCAACATCAAGGGCCTCGCCGGCAAGACCGCGGACCGCGCCGAGAAGGCCGGGTGGACGATCATCAACACCGACAACTGGGTCGGCTCGGTCGATACCAGCACCGTCTACTACGGCCCGGAGATGAAGGCCGCTGCGGCCCTGCTCGCCAAGGACCTGGGGATCAAGCGGATCAAGCCGTTCATCTCGCCGATGCGACCCGACCGGCTCACCGTCATTCTCACGACGGACTACCAGTAGGACGGCGCCGGCTCCACTCTGATTGAGTGGTCCCATGGAGTTCAGCTCCGCCGCCGGCGCCCAGCAGTACGACGCGGTCGCCCGTCTCGGTGGACGCCTCCTGGTCGCCCTGGACTTCGACGGCACTCTCGCGCCCATCGTGGAGAACCCCGACGTCGCCCTGATCCACGAGCGCGCGGGTGACCTGCTCGTGGCCCTGTCGACCCGGGTCGGCGCGGTCGCGGTGATCACCGGGCGACCTGCGCGGCAGGTGCTCGCCCTCGGCGGACTCGACGAGGTCGGTGACCGGATCGGCGCCGCCGACCGCGAGCTGGTCGTCCTCGGTCAGTACGGGAACGAGCGCTGGACCTCGACCCACCGGCGGGTGGTCTCTCCGAAGCCGCCGACCGGCCTGGCGAGCTTCATCAGCGAGCTGCCGCGGCTCTTCCGCCGGGCCGGGGTGGTCGACGCCTGGGTGGAGGAGAAGGGCCTCGCCGTCGCGGTGCACACCCGCCGCTGCGCGGACCCGAAGGCCGCGTTCGCCGCGTTGCTGCCGGTCCTGACCGAGTCCGCCGAGGCGCGGCACCTGGGTGTCGAGCCTGGCCGGTTGGTGATCGAGGTCCGCGCAAGCGGCATGGACAAGGGAATCGCGTTGCACTCGCTCGTGGTCGAGCAGGGACTGGGCGGTGTGGTCTTCGTCGGCGACGACCTCGGCGATGTACCGGCGTTCGACGCGGTCCGCGAGATGCGCGAGCAGGGCATGCCGACGCTGCTGATCTGTTCCGGGTCTGATGAGGAATCGGTGCTGCGGGACCTGGCCGACGCGGTCGTCGACGGCCCCGACGGCGTGATGGACCTGCTCGCTGATCTCACTGCGCGGATCGACGCCGCCCGCCGCTGACCGGCCCGGCTGCCGTTCGCGGGCCGAGACGGGCTGTCTCGTATGTCGGAATCGGTGTGCACATACTGAGACGGCTCTCTACGCTAGAGCACAGCTCATCGAGAGGGACTGAGGGAACGGCCCGTTGAAGTCCCGGCAACCGCCGCACGAGCCTCCGATCGCCGGACACCATCCGGCTTTGGATTCGTGGGTGTGGTGCCAAATCCGTCCTGTGTCGAGAGTCGACCCGGGGAAGATGAGAAGGAGGCCTCCTTTGAGCACTGGAATCCCTACATCGGGCACCGAGACGTCGACGACCGTGACGTCCACCGGCACCGTGCTGCGCGACGGGGCCTTCGGCCACGCCACCGGACTCATCTGTCGCGAGTGCGGCACCACCCAGGAGCTGGGACCGCACTACGCGTGCCTGGACTGCTTCGGTCCGCTGGAGATCTCCTACGACTTCCCGGCGATCACCCGCGAGCAGATCGAGGCCGGGCCGGCCAACATCTGGCGGTACAAGGCGCTTCTGCCGGTGCCTGACGACATCGAGGGATCGCCCAACACCGAGCCGGGCTACACCCGGTTGCTGCGGGCGCACAACCTCGGCCGTGAGCTGGGGATGACCGCTCTCTGGGTCAAGGACGACTCGACCAACCCGACGAACTCCTTCAAGGACCGCGTCGTGGCCTGTGCCCTGAGCGCGGCCGTCGAGTTCGGCTCCAAGGTCTTCGCTTGTCCCTCGACCGGGAACTTGGCCAACGCCGTCGCTGCCGCCGGTGCTCGGGCGGGGATCAGGACCGTGGTCTTCATCCCCAGCAACCTGGAGACCCCCAAGCAGGTCAACTCCGCGATCTTCACCGAGTCGCTGGTCGCGGTCGAGGGCAACTACGACGACGTCAACAAGCTCGCCTCCGAGATCGCGGGCGAGGAGGACGGCTGGGCGTTCGTGAACGTCAACGTCCGCCCGTTCTACGCCGAGGGCTCCAAGACGCTGGGCTACGAGATCGCCGAGCAGCTCGGCTGGCGCCTGCCCGACCAGATCGTCATCCCGGTGGCGTCCGGTTCGCAGCTCACCAAGGTCGACAAGGCGTTCCAGGAATTCATCAAGCTCGGACTGGTCGAGGACAAGCCCTACAAGATCTACGGCGCGCAGGCCGAGGGCTGCGGCCCGGTCGCGACCGCCTTCAAGGCCGGTGTCGACGCGATCCGCCCGGTCAAGCCGGACACCATCGCGAAGTCGCTGGCGATCGGCAACCCGGCCGACGGCATCTACGTGCTCGACATCGCCCGCCGTACCGGGGGCGCTGTCGAGGAGGTCAGCGACGACGCCATCCGGGATGCGATCGTGCTGCTCGCCCGGACCGAGGGCATCTTCACCGAGACCGCCGGCGGTACCACCGTGGCCGTCCTGAAGAAGCTCGTCGAGACCGGTCAGCTCGACCCGACGCTCGAGACCGTTGTCATCAACACCGGTCACGGTCTCAAAACCCTGGACGCGATCAGCGACCGGGTCGGGCCGGTCGCCACCATCGCCCCCACGTACGACGCGTTCGCCGCAGCAGCCATCATCTGAACAGACCGGCCGCGCGGCCACTCACCGAGGAGAGACATGAGCGTTTCCGTCCGCATCCCGACCATCCTGCGCACCTACACGGGGGGCGAGTCCGAGGTCACCGCCGAGGGCGCGGACCTGGGCGACGTCCTGGACGACCTCGAGGCGACCTACCCCGGGATCAAGGCACGGATCCTGGACGACGGCGGCGAGATCCGCCGGTTCGTGAACGTGTACGTCGGCAACGAGGACGTCCGCTTCCTCGACGGGCTCGGCACCGCGACCCCGGCCGGCACCCAGCTCTCGATCATCCCCGCGGTCGCGGGCGGCTGACGTGTCCGGCGGGGTCGCCCTGGCGGCCGGTGCCGTCCTCGGCGCCGCTGCCGCGGAGCCCGTACGCCGGTTCTCCCCGCGCGGCAGCGTGCTCGCTGCCGGCGCCGGGCTGATCACCTGCGCGGTGATCTACCCCGCCGCGCGACGCGACCACGCTCCGTCGATCGGCCTGGTGGTCGAGGCGGCAGCCGTGCTCGCCACCACGGCGCTCGCCGCACTCGCCGTGACGCGGTCCCCGGCTGCCGGTCGGCGCCTGCTCGCCGCAGGCTGGGCCTCGCACGCCCTCTTCGACGCGCTCCAGGGTCCCAGCGAGGACTCCCGGCTGCCGGGCTGGTACGCCCCGGTCTGCGCCGGCTTCGACGTCGCGTACGCCGCCCGCCTCGCGGTCTGAACCCGACCGGTTCAGTCGCCGACCGTGGTGCCAGGTCCGGCAGACCCTCCGCGGCCGACGTCCTGCAACGACGGGATGATGCTGCGCAGCAGCTCCTGCGTCCGGGCCTTGGTCAGCGCGGCCACGAACAGGTTCACGATGCCGTTGTTGGCTTGCAGGAACAGCCCGTTGCCGTAGAAGGAGGCGTTCCCCGCGCCGCTCCGAACCCCATCCCGACAGACTCGTCGCATCCCCACGGCGGAGCATGTCGGGACCAGCGCTCGTTCACCACGACGTGCCTGCGGGCTCCGCTGATACCTCGGCCTCCAGAACTTCCGGCACTGGCGGGACTAGGGTCCGAGCATGAGCCGGGACCGGGTCTTCCACGCCGCCACCTTCGTGGTCGCCGCCTTCGCTGTCGTCCTCCAGTTCGTCCTCGTCCTGCAGGGCAACGAGATCCTCGACGAGACGAGCCGTCCGGACCGGGACACCCGGGTGATCCGGTTCCTCTCCTACCTGACGATCTGGAGCAACGTCCTAGTGGCGTGGTCCACGCTGACGCTCGCGCTGGGCCGGGACCGGGACACACGGCTGTGGCGCGCCCTCCGCCTGGACGCGGTGGTGATCTGCTTCGGCGGCGGCATCGTGCACTTCTTCTTCCTGCGCCCGCTGCTCGACCTCCAGGGCTGGGACCTCGCTGCCGACAAGCTCCTGCACGTCGTGGTTCCGCTGCTCGCGGTCGTCGGCTGGGTGCTCTTCGGACCGCGGGGCAGAGCAACGGCTGCCGACCTCGTGCCGTTCCTCGTCGTCCCGGTGGTCTGGCTCGGCTACACGTTGGTCCGCGGTGCGTTCGTCGACTGGTACCCGTACCCGTTCGTCGACGTGACCGAGCACGGGTACGCCGTGGTGGCCCTGAACTCGGTCGGGATCTCGGCGCTGATGCTGGTGCTCGCCTGGGCCGCCGTCCGGGTCGACGCGCGGCTCACCAGGAGCTGAGCCGGCCGGCCAGGTGGTCGCGCTCGGCCTCGTTGTCGGCCGACCGGATCGCTTGCTCCAGCTGTTCCCGGGCCTCGGCGACCCGACCGGCCCGATGCAGCAGCTCCGCCCGGATACCCGGGAGCCGGTGGCCCGGGAGATCCAGCCCCTCGAGCAGGGCCAGCCCGGCCAGGGGCCCGTCGACCTCGGCCACGGCCACCGCCCGGTTGAGGCGCACGACCGGCGAGCCGGTCAGGTCCTCCAGCTCTGCGTAGTACCCCGCGATCCGGGCCCAGGCCGTGTCTCCGGCCGTGACCGCAATCGCGTGCTCGGAGGCGATCAGTGCTTCGAGCAGCCACGGGGTCGGGCTCGCGCTGACCCAGGGCGTCAGCAGGTCGAAGGCCTCACCGATCTCCTCGTAGTGCCACCGCCGGCGGTCCTGGTCGGGGAGGACGACGAGCTCTCCGTCGGCGACCCGGGCGTCGCGGCGGGCGTGCTGCAGCAGCATCAGGGCCAGCAGCGCGTCCAGGTCCGCGCGACCGGGGGCGACCTCACGCAGCACCCGCACGAGCCGGACCGCCTCGCCGGCGAGCTCGGGGCGGTGCACGTCCGGCCCGCTCCCGGGCGCGTAGCCGGCGGTGAAGGCGAGGTAGGCGATGGCCGCGACCGCGTCGATCCGATCCTCGAGCTCGGTGCGGTCAGGAACCTCGAACCGCTCGCCGGCCAGGCGGTGACGGGCTCGGGTGAGCCGCGCAGCCATCGTGGGGGTGCTGACCAGGAAGAGCCGGGCGATGTCCGCGGTGGAGATGCCCAGGACCAGTCGGAGCGTCAGAGCTGCGGCCGCTTCCGGGGCGAGGCGCGGATGGGCGCAGAGCAGGACCAGCCGGAGCCGCTCGTCCTGCACCTCGGTCCCGGCCTCGGCCCGTATGCGGTGGGCCTGAGCGGTGAGCCCGGCTTCGACCTCGAGGAGGGGCATCCGGCGCGCGAGCACCGCCTCCGAGCGCAGCCGGTCCAGGATCCGGCGCCGCGCGGCCGTCAGCAGCCAGGCTGGGGGGTTCGTCGGGACGCCGACGACGTGCCAGGTGCGGGCGGCCGCCTCGAAGGCGTCGCCCAAGCCGTCCTCCGCGAGGTCGAGCCGCCGGTACTGCGCGACGAGGAGGGCCAGCAGTCGACCCCAGTCCTCACGCCAGACGGCGTCGACCCGGGAGGCCGCTGCTGCGCGGCCGCCCGGGTCGAGGTCGGTCATCGTCGCGTTCAGCCGGCCGAGTGGTCGACGGTCGCGCGGACCTCGACCTTGGCGCCGCCCTCGGCGAGGATCCCGCAGACCTGCAGCAGGTCCTCGAGGTCGTCGGTTACGACGATGTAGAACCCGCCGAGCTGCTCGGCGGTCTCGGCGTACGGGCCCTCGGTGACGGTCACCTGGTCCAGCGAGCCGGTCACGGTCCGGGCGGTGTTGCTGGGATGCAGCTCGGCCCCACCGGTGACCTGGTGGCCGCGCGCTCCGAGCAGTTCGGAGAACTTCATGTGCCGCGCGAAGAGCTCAGCCTGCTGCTCGGCGGTGGCCTGGGCCCACATGCTCTCGTCACCGGGGAGGAGGACGGCGTACTCGGTCATGGTGGTTCCTTTCGTCGAATCGAGTCTGTCACTCCGATGACGGGCGAGACAGGGCAAGATCGACAGTGACCCCGAGGAAATCTCGGCCGATCCCGAGGAGGGCGCATGACCGACCTGCTGCTGGTGACCTGCCGGTCCTGGCCCGAGGGCGAGCCGGGGCACGACGCCCTCGACCTCGCTCTGGCCGAGCGTGGGGTGGATGCCCGGTGGGTCTGCTGGGACGACGCCGACGTGGACTGGGGGAGCGCGCTGGTCGCGGTCCGGGCGACCTGGGACTACGAGGTGCGGCGCGAGGAGTTCCTTGCCTGGGCCCGATCGGTCCCGCGGCTCCTGAACGGCGCCGACGTCTTCACCTGGAACACCGACAAGGCCTACCTGACCGCGATGGCCGAGACCGGAGTACCGGTCGTGCCGACGATCGTGGTGGACGGCGAGGAAGGGTTGCCGGCTGCGATCGCGTCGTTCGACCAGGCTGTGGTCAAGCCCCAGGTCGGCGCCGGCGGGCGCGGCGTCGTTGTCTTCGACGGGACCGACGGCGGTCCGGCCGGGTTGGACGAGTCCGGGCTAGGGCCCGGGCCTTGGATCGTGCAGCCCCTGGTGGAGTCGGTGCGGACCGAGGGGGAGTCCTCGGTCTTCGTGCTGGGCGGCCGGGTCGTCTCCGGGGTCCGCAAGCTCCCGGGCGGCGACGAGATCCGGGTCCACGAGTACTACGGCGGCAGCACCGAACCGGTGGCGGTGAGCCTGGAGGCCTCCGAGCTCGCGCTCGCGGCGGTCGGGGCCGCCGAGGAGCTGCTCGGCACCGTGCTGCACTACGCGCGAGTCGATCAGATGCGCCTGGCCGACGGACGACTGGCGCTCAGCGAGCTGGAGGTGACCGAGCCCGGGCTCTACCTCGAGGAGCTTCCCGAGAACGGACCCGCGTTCGCTGCGCTCGTCGCGGGGCTCCTCGACCGCTGACCCGGCGCGCATCGTTTGCACTCTCGGGTGTCGAGTGCTAACAATTGCACTGGCACTCTCCCTGCGAGAGTGCGAAAAGCACCACCCCAGGGCCGAGGAAGTCGAGGTCCGAAGGCGCCGCCGGGAAGGGTCCGTCGGGTCAGCCCGGATCGTCCGTCGCGGGCGACGACTCGGCCGTCCAACTCATCTGCGTGAGGAATCGCAAGAGTTATGC
>JBKJIR010000043.1:0-39553 GCA_046598495.1 Marmoricola sp.
CGGTGACCGAGCTGCGCAGCACCGCGACCGCTGGTCGCCCGGGCGAGGACCGGGCCGAGGGCATCTGGGTGACCAGGCGCGCCTCGGCGGTCGGGGTCGTCTGCGTGAACTGGCAACAGGTCTGCCTCGAAGGCCTGCAGGGGCACAGAAGATGTCCGTACCGACGCGATCACGCGCCGGCGCGGACGTGCTCTCAGAAGTTGTCGCTGGGGAGTCCTAGGGCGAGGCGTCCGGCCTGCACCAGCGTGTCCTCGGGCGTCAGCGGGTGGAACTTTGCTGCCCGGATGTCCCGGTACGCCCGCTCGATCACCGATCCCTTGAAGAACGCCGGTCCCCCGGCGACCTCCATCGCCAGGTCGCAGACCGCGATGCCGGCCTCGGCGATCTCCCGCTTGGCGGCCATCACCCGCACGACCGTCTCCAGCGACGGCACCGGGTCGTCGCCGACCGCCGCCAGCGCACCGTCCAGCGCCCAGGAGGCGACCTGGAGCCGGTGCGCCATCAGACCCACCTGACGCTGAACGAGCGGGTCCTCGGCCTTGCGGCCCGCGAACGGCAGAGCGGCAGCGTACGCCGACTCGGCGACCCCGAGATAGACCGCCGAGACGATGGGGAACGCGATGCTGGAGATCACTTGCAGCGGCGGGTCGATGACGCCGTACGGGCGGTCGGCCAGGACCTTGTCGTCGGGCACGAAGACGTCGACGATCTCGATGTTGTTGCTCGCGGTGCCTCGCATGCCGAGGGTGTTCCAGTTGTCGGTGACGGTCACGCCGTCGACGGCGATCGGCACTGCCATGTTCAGCACCCGGATGCCCCGCTCGGGGTCGTCGTAGGTGAACATCGTCGACATCACGGTGCCGACCGCGGACTGGCTGGCGAACAGCTTGGTGCCGCTCACCCGGTAGCCGCCGTCAACCTTGACGGCCTCGCCGCGCGGGTGGGTGTAGTCACCCCCGCCGGTGGAGACGAGCACGATGCCCTCCTCCGCGACCCGGCGCAGGGTGGCCTCGGCGCCGGGGAGCCCGCGCCGGTAGCGCCACGCGGTGAAAGCGACCACGTGCTGGTGCATCGAGTTGGCCAGCGCCGTCGATCCGCAGTGGTGGGCCAGTTCGCGCTGGAGGGCAGCCAGGTCAGCGATAGTGGCCCCGTCGCCGCCGAGCTCGGTCGGTACGGCGGCGCGGAGCAGGCCGGCTTCACGAAGGGCCGCGTGCGACTCGGCGACGAAGGTGCCCTCGGCGTCGTGGCGTGCGGCGTTGGCAACCAGGGTTGGGCCCAGCGCGCGTGCCCGCTCGACGAGCATCTCGGCGGTGGTCGGGAGGGAAGTCATCTCGGGGATCTCGGTCACTGTGGTCATGCATCCAGGGTGTGACCGGCACTGGACAGCGCATAGTCCAGGAACGTGACCTGGGTGGTCCAGATTCGGGACTACCGCCCCGGCGGGCCCGGTGGGAGCATCGGCCCATGCCTGACTACGGTCGTTACTGCCCGGTGGCGCTGACCAGCGAGGTGCTCGCTGACCGGTGGACGCCGCTGATCCTGCGCGAGATGATCCTCGGCAACACCCGGTTCAACGACATCGCGCGCGCCATGCCCGGCATCTCCCGTTCGCTGCTCACCCAGCGCCTCCGGCACCTGGAGAAGCGCGGCGTGCTCGCGACCTGGCCCTCGCCCAGCGGCCGCGGCAACGAGTACCACCTGACGCCGGCCGGCAAGGACCTGGAGCGCGTGATCGACAGCTTCGGGCGTTGGGCGATCGAGTGGCTCTTCGACGAGTTGCGCCCGCACGACGTGGACCCGGTGACGCTGACCTGGTGGATGCACCGGCGGATCGCCACCGACCAGCTCCCCCCGCAGCGGGTGGTCGTCGAGTTCCGGCACGTCGGCGAGCAGCAGGAGGTGATCTGGATGGTGCTCGAGCACGGCGAGGCCTCGGTCTGCATCCAGCACCCCGGGTACGACGTCGACCTGTACGTCACGGGCACCACCGCCGACCTGGCCGACGTCTTCCAGGGTTACACCCGGTGGAAGACCTCGGTGGACGCCGGCAAGATCACCGTCGAGGGCGACCGGCGCCTCGCGTCGGCGATCCCGAAGTGGTTCATCTGGAGCCCCTGGGTGGAGGTCACCTACGAGCGCGCCCACCGTCCCAAGCCGGTGCTCGAGGGCTAGCCCGTGGAGCGGTCGGCGCGACCTCAGACCAGCTCGAACGTGATCCCGGCCTTCTGCAGCCGGGCGAGCAGGTGGTCGCCCATGGCGACGGCAGGGGTGACCTGGCCGGCCGTCGGCGGGTTGTCGTCGAAGGCGAGCGACAGCGCTGACTCGGCGAGCATCTTCGAGGTCTCGCCGTAGCCGGGATCGCCCCCCGAGACCCGGGTGTGTACCGTCTGCCCGCCGGCCTCCCCGACGAAGTCGACGGTGAACCAGGACTTCGCCCGGCGCGCCTCCGAAGGACCCTCACCCTGCTTGATCCGGCTCTTCAGGAGGTTACGCACCGGCGCGATGTTGGCCGCGAGGACCAACGAGCCGATCGCGAGCGACCCGCCGACGGCGTACCGCAGCGTCTTGACCCCGGCGAAGTGGCTGTAGCTGAAGTCCGGACCGTAGACGTCCAGCGCTGCGGCGGAGCGGGTGACCACGAGCGGGTCGATCGTCGGCATCGGCAGCAGCCAGTAGCCGAGCTCGGCGTCGCGGCCCGGCTTGCCCTGGACCCAGCGCACGTTCCGGCCCTCGGGACGACCCTCCTGCCGACGACGGGCGGCGAGCGCCTTCTTCGCCTGGCCCTGCCGGGACATCGCCCCCATCGCCGAGTGGAAGGTGCCGCCGGAGAACTGCGCCCCGCTGCGGACCACGCCGCGCAGGGTCGCCTGCTCCCCCCGCGGCAGCTGGCCGACGGTGAAGTAGGCGCCGAGGTCGTGCGGGATCGAGTCGAACCCGCAGGCGTGCACGATCCGGGCACCGGAGGCACGCGCGGTCTCGTGGTGGGCGACGTACATCAGGTCCACGAACTCCGGCTCACCGGTCAGGTCGACGTAGTCGGTGCCGGCGGTCGCGCACACGGCGACCAGCGGCTCGCCGTACTCGAGGTACGGGCCGACGGTGGTGATCACGACCCGGGCGCTCGCGGCCACCGCCGCCAGCGAGGCCGCGTCGGAGACGTCGGCGTGCAGCAGCGGAAGGTCGGCGCAGGCGGGGTTGAGGCCAGCCAGCCGGTCCCGGACCGCTTCCAGCTTGGCCGTGCTGCGGCCCGCCAGCGCCCAGCGGCAGTCGGCCGGCGCGTGCTCGGCCAGGTAGGCGGCCGTCAGCTCGCCGGTGAACCCGGTCGCACCGAAAACCACGATGTCGTACTCACGTGCTGCCGCCACGGCGTGCTCCTCGAAGTGCTGCTGGATGGGCTCCCCGGAGAAGTGCCCGGGGAGCGGGTGGGAACCGAATGCAGCCTACTCACGTCTGATCACCATGCGTAGACGCGGGAAGGTCGCCCTCGGCGGCGGGATGGTATCGGCGGCGGCGGTCGGCTGGATGGTCGCGGCCGGGGTCTTCGCGACCACGGCGACCCTGGTCGTGAGCGACCCGCTAGCCCCCCCGGCGCAGGCCGAGGCGGATGCGCTGACGCCGTTCGAGGGGTGCTCGGAGCTCCTCGACTGGTACGTCAGCCACGGGGTCAAGGACGTCGGCCCCTACGGCTGGGGCGGGATGGTCTACCCGACCGATGGTTTCGTCACCCGGGACCTGGCGGGCGGCCCGGTTCCGCTGGCAGCGGAAGGCGAGGTGCCCGGCAGTGCCACCGGGACCAACACCCAGGAGCAGTCCGTCGACGAGCCGGACATCGCCAAGACCAACGGCACCCTGGTCGTCCGGGTCGCGGACGGCGACCGGGCCGTCGCCCTGGTGGACGTCTCCGGCGCGGAGCCGCGCACGGTCGGGACGTACCGCCTGCCGGCCGACGGGTACAACGCCCAACTGCTGCTGGTCGGCGACCGGGTCCTGGTGACCCAGCAGGTCGACGGCGGCTACTACGGCGGCGGCTTCCGGGGCGGCCCGGCGATCGAGGACCGGAGCATGCCGTTCCCGTACCCCGGCAACGAGGGCTCGGTGCGCGTCCTCGACCTCGACATCGCTGATCCGTCCGACCCGACGCTGGTCCGCAAGGACGTCTACAGCGGCACCCTGACCTCGGCCCGCCAGTACGGCGACACGGTGCGCCTGGTGACCACGACCGGTCGCCCCCAGCTGGACTGGGTGACCCCGACCGACGAGTTGACCGAGAAGGAAGCGACCCGGCGCAACCAGGCGCTGGTCCGGGCGACCACCATCGAGGACTGGCTCCCGAGTGTGCGGGGCGACGGACCGAGCACGCCGCTCCTCGACTGCGAGGACGTCTTCCACCCGGAGGCCTGGTCGGGCGCCGAGACCGTCGCCGTCTCGACGTACGCGATGGCCGACCCGGGGCAGCGCAACGCGGTCGGGATCACTGCGACCGGCCAGGTCGTCTACTCCTCCGGCACCCGCCTGTACGTCGCCTCGACCGAGTGGGAGCTCGCCGAGGTCCGTCCCCTCGACACCCCCTCCGACTCCGACCCCTCGGGCAGGATCGCCGTCGGCCCGCCGGAGGTGACCACCCACCTGCATGCGTTCGCCCTCGAGGACACCGCGACGTCGTACGTCGGCTCCGGGCACGTCGACGGCATGCTGCGGGATCGCTGGTCCCTCGACGAGCACGACGGCCGCCTCCGCGTCGCGTGGTCCACCGCCGACCGCCGCGGCAGGACGAACAACGGCATCACCGTCCTCGCCGAGCGCGACGGCGTCTTGGTCCCGACCGGGACCGTCACCGACCTGGGCAGGGACGAGAACATCCAGTCGGTCCGCTGGTTCGACGACCTGGCGATCATGGTGACGTTCCGTCAGATCGACCCGCTCTACACGATCGACCTCACCGATCAGGACAACCCGAGGACTCTCGGCGAGCTCAAGATCCCCGGCTTCTCCGGCTACCTGCACCCCGTCGGAGACGACCTGCTGCTCGGGCTCGGCGTGGACGCAACCACGACCGGGCGGTCGCTCGGCGCCCAGGCCGCTGTGTTCGACATCAGCGACCTGCGCAAGCCCGTCCGGGTCTCCACCGCCGGCTTCGGCGCGGAGACCGCACTGACCGCGATCGACGACCCGCGCGGCTTCACCTGGTTGGCGGGGTCTCGGACCGGCGTCACCCCGGTCGCCGACTGGCGCACCGGCCGGCCCACGTTGAAAGCGCTCGAGGTCAGCCCCGGCGGCCAGCTGCGCACCCGCACCCTGGCCGACCTCAACCTGGACTGGCAGTCCCGCACCCTGGAGCTCCCGGGCGGACGGATCGCCGTCCTCGACCTCGACCGCGTCCGACTGATCACGATCGACTGAACCGACCAATCGGTCCAGCGCGGTGCGCGTCGTACGGTGGAGGCATGTGCCGCAATCTGCGCAGTTGATAAGCCCAGGTCAGCACGAGGGTGCGGTGCGGTCACGACATCCGCCCCCGGCGGGACGCGAGAGAATCTCGACTACGCAGATCACGGCTCGTGCAAACACGTGGTGTCGAAAGACGGGTCCCATCAGGGGAACCATGTCCACCAGCACAGGCAAGCCGCACGCAAAGATGCTCAGCGAAGCCGTCAATAACTACATGAATTTTCAGGAAGCGCGACGGGGTCCAGACGCTGTCGACACGTTGAAGGCGCACTTGAACGTGTCGAGCATGTTTGTTCGCGTGTCAGGCGACAAGCAGGTGCGCAACGTGACCGCCCAACACGTGGCCGACTTCTTCGGGCAGCCCCTTCTGGCTCTGTTTCGATCTGTGAGGAGGAGTGTTTGCAGTGAGAGGTCCGGCCAGTAGAGGACCTCGGCGTCCGAGTGCCATGATGCTCCTGGCCAGGCACTGGGCGCTGACCAGGGACGACTCTAGAGGGGTCCACGGTGAGATTCCGTAGGGATGCGATGAGCATGGTGCTCTGCGGTCTGCTGATGACGGTCCTCTACGTGCCGTTCACGATCAGCCACGGACCGACCTCGTTCAACCGCGGTAACGAAGTGCTCGGTGCCGACATGCACCTCTGGGGTTTCCTCCTTGGTGTTGTCCCGTGCGTTGGGTTGGGGGTGGCGCTCTGGCGCTTGCGCGACGCGGCCTCGGGAGCCAGAGCGACTACTAGGAAGGCTTGGACTGTCGTCTCTGTACTGCTTCTGCTCTCGGCAGCGCAGGACCTCGCCTTCCGAGCACTCGGCCCACCTTTCGTCTACTTCGCCATCGTCCCGGCGTTGCTGGTCGTCGCCGCGACGCACCGATCCCGCGGACCTGGGGATCAAGCCGTGCGTATCGTTACGTCAGTGCTGTCCTTGGCGCTTCTTGCGGGCCTAGTCAATAGCATCTTCCTGCAGGAGACCGAGGACGGGTTCGGCAACTACCGTATGGCGGGTTTCCTGCTGTATGGAGCGGGCGGGCTGGGGTGGGCGGCGCTTGGAGTCGCACTGAAATCCAGGTCAACTGCGGACGCCGGCCTCCCGACATGACTCCTCAACTGGTTCGTCGCCTGACCCTCGCTCTGGCCGCCGTGTACGGCGTATTGGGAACACTCGAAGTCATCCTGAAAGTCGCAGACGATTCAGACTTGGCCACAGTTGTGTTCTTCGGGGGCACGCTCTTGGGCGGTGCTGGCCTCATCGTCTGCGGTCTCGTCGCAGATCTATCCAGCACAGCGCGGCGGGGGTTCGTCATGCTTGGAGCAGCGACTGGGCTGCTGGCGAGTGCCTGGACACTCCTAGTGCCTGTTCTTGCCATCACAGTGATTGTCACCAATGCCCGAACTCCGACGCTCTGATCGTCTCGTTGACCTAAGTTCCAAGCGCGATAGACCATCGACACCCCGTCCGGCCCGGGCGGGCCATTCGACTCTCGTGGTTGACCTCACACCTGCACTGGCAATCGGCTATGTCGCCGTCACCGAATGCCTCCAGACACCAGTTTCATTCAAGGTCTACCGTTCGGGGGAACACATGTTGATTGGATTGATGCTCGGCATTGGTCTGGCACTCGTGGGCGGTTCGATCATGCGGTTCGGGTTGAGCAGCGAGTCCCCGGATTCCCAGGATCGCCCCTCAGTCTCCGCCTCACCCGCTCTCGGCCTGCGGTAGTGGACGTCTGACGCTCCTTGATGAACTCAACCGTCACTCCGCGCCCGGTCAAGTCAGTCACGATCTGCCGGAGATCAAGAAGGTTGCGAGAGAGCCGGTCCAAAGGAGGCAGCGCGCACTGTGTCGCCCTTCCGCACATGCTTCAACATCGCCGTCCAACCTGGCCGGTCTGAGTTCTGACCGACGAATGAGACCCGAACGTACGCAACAACCCTATCCAGCCTCTTTTAGACACCGTCCGCTCCAGCACAGCGATGATCGTGCCGTTCTCGGCATGCAGTGGGAGTCTGCCGTTGCTCGCGCTGACATGGCGAACGACTTCAAGTCGTTGGTGATCTACGCTCAAAACGGCAGATCCGGAGCCACGTTCCCCCAGGACAGAGCAGGTGTCACATGTGCCGCAACATCCGAACCCTTCACAACTTCGAGCCGCCGGCCACGCACGACGAGGTCCACGCGGCAGCGCTCCAGTACGTCCGGAAGGTCAGCGGGTCGGCGAAGCCGTCCGCGGCCAACCAGGCGGCGTTCGACGAGGCCGTCCTCGAGGTGGCCGCGGCGACCCGGCACCTGCTCTCGCACCTGACCACCAGTGCGCCGCCCAAAGACCGCGAGGTGGAGGCAGCCAAGGCGCGGGCCCGCGCCGAGCTGCGGTACCGCTAGTCGCTTCCGATCAGCTCTTTCGCACGAAGATGTGCTGAGCCGCCTCGTCGATGATCTCGGCGGTCTCGCCGCCGCTGCCGACCAGGACGCCGCCCTCGGTCGCCACGACCGCCACGGACTCCCCCGGCTGGGCGCCGATCCGGCGGAGCACCGCCATCAGCGTCTCGTCCTTCTGCATCTCCTCGGAGATGCGGCGCACCTCGACCCGGGCGGACTCCGTCCCGGCCACCTCGCTCAGCGGGCTGACCCCGGTCATGAAGTGCTCGGCCGCGTCCTCGCCGAGCTCGGCGAGTCCCGGGATCGGGTTGCCGTACGGCGACTCCGTCGGATGGTTGAGCAGCTCGACCAGACGACGCTCGACGCTCTCGCTGATCACGTGCTCCCAGCGGCAGGCCTCGGCGTGCACCAGCTCCCAGTCGAGGCCGATCACGTCGACGAGGAGGCGCTCGGCCAGGCGGTGCTTGCGCATCACCCGGGTGGCGGCACTCAGCCCGGCCTCGGTGAGCTCGAGGTGCCGATCACCCTCGACGGTCAGCAGTCCGTCGCGCTCCATCCGGGCGACCGTCTGGGAGACCGTCGGTCCGCTCTGGTGGAGACGCTCGGCGATACGGGCCCGCAGCGGGACGATGTCCTCTTCCACGAGCTCGAAGATCGTGCGGAGGTACATCTCGGTGGTGTCGATCAGGTCGCTCACCTGATCATTGTGTCACCGGTCGAGCAAGCGCTGCGCAACCTGTCGCTGCATCGGGATGCGGTGGGCGGCTCCGGAGCGGGCCAGCAGGTCGGCGACGTCGTGGACGGAGACCCGTCCGGCGCTCGCCCCGTTGTTCACGTTGATCTCGCCCATCAGGCGGGCCTCGGCCAGGTCGGCCGGCACTCGACCACCGAGCACCAGGCGGTAGTGGGTCTCGTCCGCGGTGAACTCGATGTCCGCCACCACGGCCGTCCGGTACTCCCCGGCGGAGCGGACCAGGACACGCTCACCGAACTCGAGTCCACGAACCAGGTCGGTCTCGCCATGGGTGACAGCGAGCGAGCGGCTGCGGCGGGTGAACTCGGACAACTGGATCTCGATGAGTTCCATGACTACCTCCCTAGGGCCCCATGATGGGCGACTCACCCTGTTCAACGCCTTAACGTTGCGCCTGTTACGCCCTTTTTGGTAGTTTTTGCCGGAGCCGGTATAGACCGTTTGACCGAATTCGCCGCTTCTGGGCGAGACGATGGCAACGCAAACGCGATCCGCGATAAAACTGTCGGATGAGCCAGCGACTCCGCGTCTTCCTTCTCGACGACCACGACATCGTCCGCCGCGGCGTCAGCGCCCTTCTCGAGTCCGAGGGCGATGTCGACGTGGTCGGCGAGGCCAGCACCGTGGCGGAGGCGGCCAGGCTCATCCCGGAACTGCTCCCCGACGTCGCCGTCCTTGACGCCCGACTGCCCGACGGCTCCGGCATCGACCTCTGCGCCGAACTCCGCACCACGGCTCCGACCGTGCGCTCCCTGATCCTGACCAGCTACGACGACGAAGAAGCGATCGTCTCCGCTATCCGCGGCGGAGCAGCGGGCTACGTCCTCAAGGAGGTCGAGGGCGACTCGCTGCTCAGCTCGGTCCGGACCGTCGCCAGCGGCCAATCGCTGATCGACCCGGCGATGGCGCGCCGGGTCATCCACTGGATCGAGCAGTCGCACCAGGGACCCGAGGAGCTCGCCGGCCTCACCGACCAGCAGCTCCGGATCCTGGAGCTGCTCGCCGAGGGCTGCACCAACCGCGAGATCGGCCTACGGCTCTACCTCGCCGAGAAGACGGTCAAGAACCACGTGACCCGGATCCTGGCGACCCTCGGCGTCCAGCGGCGTACCCAGGCCGCGCTGCTCGCCTCGCGTCTACTGCCCCGCTGATCCGGCCCTCCCGCACGTAGCGGGTTCGGGCGCTCAGCCCTCGGTGGCGTCCAGGGCCGCGGCGACGCGGTGGTGCGCCGTCCAGATCTCCTCAGGCATGTTCGGGAACTGCGCCAGGTGCTCAGCGCGGTTCACCATCTCCTGCTGCCAGCGGGGGATGTTGATCGTGAGGATCGTCTCCAGGTCCTCCGGTGTGATGTCGACGCCCTCGAGGTTGAGCTCCTCGGCCGTCGGGATCACACCGACCGGAGTCTGCCGACCCTTGACCTCGCCGTTGCGGAGCTGGAGAAGCCAGAGCAGCGGGCGCAGGTTGTCGCGGTAGCCGGGCCACAGGAAGCGACCGTCGTCACCGCGCTGGAACCAGTTCACGTGCGCGAAGATGGGCTGGTCGGTCGCGGCACCCACGACCTTCAGGTAGTGCGCCGCGTAGTCACCCTCGCCGTAGGCCATGAACGGGCGGTTCGACATCGGGTCGTAGCGGAGCACGCCCTCCTTCCCCTCGGCCGCAGCGGTCGCCTCGGCCCCCAGGGTCAGACCGTCGTACACGCCCTCGGCCAGGTCGTGGATCGCGCGGACCAGCGGCTCGCGGTCGCGGGTGCGGCCGCCGAAGATGATCGCGTCGATCGGGACCCCGGCGGCGGCGTCGTAGTCAGGCGCGATGTTCGGGACGTTGTCCAGCGTGGTGGTGAAGCGGCTGTTCGGGTGCGCCCAGGGCTCACCAGCCTCCTCGGCCGTGCGCTCCGAGATCGGGTTGCCCTTCCAGTCCAGCCAGCCCGTCGGGTCGGCCGGCGCCTCCGGGGTGCGGCCCTCCCACCAGACCTCCTGGGTGTCGGGGTTGTAGGCGATGTTGGTGAAGATCGCGCCGGTGCCCGGACGGATCGAGGCCAGGGCGGTCGGGTTGGTGTTCTCGTTGGTGTCCTTGGCGACCCCGAAGACGCCGTACTCGGGGTTCATGCCGTAGAGCCGGCCGCTGGCCTCGTCGACCCAGAGCCAGGCGATGTCGTCACCGTAGAACGAGACGTGGTAGCGGTCGCCGAGGGCGTCCGGGGCCAGCATCATCGCGAGGTTGGTCTTGCCCGAGGCACTCGGGAAGCCACCGCAGATGTGGTAGTCCTTGCCGGTCTCCTTGTCGTGGATTCCGATGAGCATGTACTGCTCGGCGAGGAAGATGCCCGAGTCCCAGCCGTCGTACGCCGCCTGGCGCAGGCCGTGGGCGATCTTGCCGAGCAGCGCGTTGCCGCCGTACGACGAGCCGAAGTGCAGGATGGTGCGCTCGTCCGCGACGGTGACGAAGAAGCGCTGGTCCTCCGGGGTGCCCTGGCCGAGGTTCTCCAGGTCGCCGGTGACGTGCACGGCGCGGACGAACTGGTTCGGGTCGGGGAGATCGTTGACGTAGTCCACGCCGACGCGGGCCATCCGGATCATGTGCAGCACGACCGTGCGGGAGTCTGTCAGCTCGACGCCGGTCGCCCAGGGTGCGAGGGCGTTGCCCGGAGGAGCCATCAGGTAGGGGATCACGTACATCGTCTTGCCGACCGAGGCGTCGCGCATCCGCTCCTCCTGGAGGGCGGTCATCTCGGCGGCGTCGCGCCAGTTGTTGTAGACGCCGCGGTCCTTCTCGTCGCTGGTGGCGACGATGGTGCGCTCCTCCGAGCGCGCGGTGTCCTTGTAGTAGCTGCGCGAGTAGTAGCGGCCCTCGCCGGCCGGGAGGAGCTCACCGGCGTCCAGGCACTCCTGGACGAGACGGGCGTCGTCCGCCGCGCCGACGATCTCGACCCGCTCCGCACCGGTGAGGTCGGCCCAGTAGGCGACGTACTCACGCACGCGCGGGTTGGTCAGACCCGCTGCATCCAGAACAGCTTCGATCTCGGGCATGGGGGGTGCTCGTTTCTACTCGATGGCGAGGCGCCGACGAGACTACTTGACTTTCACCTGCCGTTAACAGCAAGGCACCGGATCAACCGCCCCCAGCGATCGATCCGGCGCCCGCCGTCCCCCCGAGTCAGACGGTGAACCGTCCGACCAGACCCTTGAGCTCCGCCGCCATCCCGGCGAGGTCGGTGGCCGACTGGAGCGTGTTCTGGGCTCCCTGACGGGTGTCCTCGGCCGCACTGGCGACCTGGGTCACGTCCTCGGCGATGCCGTTCGCGCCCGCTGCCGCCTCGGTCACGCTGCGAGCGATCTCGTTGGTGGTGGCCGTCTGCTCCTCGACCGCGGAGGCGATCGTGGTCTGGATGTCGTTGATCCGGCCGATCACCTCGGAGATCTCGCTGATCGCCGCGACCGCACCCTGGGTGTCGGACTGGATCGCCTCGATCTTTTGCCCGATGTCCTCGGTGGCCCGGGCGGTCTCCTTGGCGAGCTCCTTGACCTCGTTGGCGACCACCGCGAAGCCCTTGCCGGCGTCGCCGGCCCGGGCAGCCTCGATGGTGGCGTTGAGCGCCAGCAGGTTGGTCTGCTGGGCGATCGAGGTGATCACCTTGATGACCTGACCGATCTCGGCGCTGGACTCGCCCAGGCTCGCGACGGTGCCCTGGGCCGAGCTCGCGACCGAGACCGCACCGGTGGCGACCGTGGCCGCCTCGGTGGCGTTCTTGGCGATCTCGCGGATGCTCGCGGTCATCTCCTCGGCCGCGGTGGCGACCGTCTGGATGCTCGCGGAGACCTGGACCGAGGCTCCGGAGGCACTGGCCGCCCGGTCCGAGGTCGAGGTGGCTCCGTCGCCCATGCCCTGGGCCAGGATCGTCAGCTGCTCGGAGGCGACGGCCAGGGTGTCCGCGGTGGACCCCATGTTGGTCATCGAGCCGCGCAGGGTGCCCAGCAGCGAGCCGAGGCCGGCGGCGAGCTGGCCGATGGCGTCGTCGCCGGAGACCGGGATCTCCTGGGTCAGGTCGCCGTCCGCTGCAGCACGGACGACCTCGAGGACGAGGTCGACCTTCCGGGCGAGGTCCGCCGCCGCGTCGCGGTCGGCGGTCTCCTTGAGCAGCCGGTCGATCGCCTGGGAGACCAGACGGCCCACGTTGCGCAGCGCGTCGAGGCGCTGGGCCGAGGGGTGCAGGGTCTCGGTAGCGAAGAAGTCCATGGTGCCGATGACCTCCCCTCCGGCGGTGATCGGGAAGCAGACCCCCGACTTCACGCCGACCTGCTGGGCGATGGGAGCCCGGACGCAGTCGATCATCTCCCCGATGTCCTGGGTGAAGAACAGGTCCCCGGTGGCCCAGGCGCGACCTGAGAGGCCGACGCCCTTGGCGAAGGAGGCCTCCAGGGTCACCTTCCGGAACTCAGGGCCGGCGTCACCGGACTCCTGGACGAACTTGAGCTTGGCGTCGGCGTCGTCGATCTTCCAGTACGAGCCGTAGGCCCAGCCGAAGTCGCTGCGGACCGTGTCCAGGGCGAGCTGGACGGCCTCGTCCACGGTGGTGGCGGCGGTCAGGCTCGCCAGGACGTTGTTGACCGCGGCGGTGTCGGCGGCCGACTCCACGTTCGCGGTCTCCTTCTGGACCCGCTCGATCGCCTGGGAGACCAGTCGACCCACGTTGCGGAGCGCATCGAGGCGCTGCGCCGAGGGGTAGAGCGTCTCGGTGGCGAAGAAGTCCATCGTGCCGATGACCTCGCCGGACACCTGGATCGGGAAGCAGACACCCGACTTGACGCCGACCTGCTGGGCGATGGGAGCCCGGACGCAATCGGTCATCTCACCGATGTCCTGGGTGAAGAACAGGTCGTTCGTCGCCCACGCCCGGCCCGAGAGGCCGACACCCTTGGCGAAGGACGCCTCCAGGGTCACCTTCCGGAAGTCGGGTCCGGCGTCGCCGGACTCCAGGGCGAACTTGAGCTTCTGGTCCGCTTCGTCGATCTTCCAGAACGAGCCGTAGGCCCAGCCGAAGTCGTTGCGCACGGTGTCGAGCGCCGTCTGGATGGCACCGTCGAGCGTGCTGGTCCGGGACAGCGAGGTGAGCACATTGTTGACCGCAGCGGTGTCGGCGGCAGCCTCACGGTCAGCAGCCTCCTTGTGGACCCGCGCGATCGCCTGGGAGACCAGCCGACCGACGTTGCGCAGGGCGTCGAGGCGCTGCTCGGACGGGTGCAGCGTCTCGGTGGCGAAGAAGTCCATCGTGCCGATGACCTGGCCCCCGACGTTGATCGGGAAGCAGACACCCGATTTGACGCCGACCTGCTGGGCGACGGGCGCCCGGACGCAGTCGGTCATCTCACCGATGTCCTGGGTGAAGAACAGGTCGTTCGTCGCCCACGCCCGGCCGGACAGGCCGACGCCCTTGGCGAAGGACGCCGCCAGGGTCACCTTGCGGAACTCCGGTCCGGCGTCGCCGGACTCCAGCGAGAACTTCAAGGTCTCATCGGACGGGTCGATCTTCCAGTACGAGCCGTAGGCCCAGCCGAAGTCGTTGCGCACGGTGTCCAGGGCTGCCTGCACGGCCTCGTCGACGGTGTCGGTCGAGGCCAGGCGGGAGAGCACGTTGTTGACCGCGGCGGTGTCGGCGGTCGACTCGGCGACTGCCTGGTCGGCACGCACCCGCTCGGTGACGACCTCCCAGGTGACCATCACGCCGGCGTCCGCACCGGCGGCGTCGCGCATCGGGGTGATCAGCATCTCGACGAGCTCCGGTCCCACGGCGACCTGGGTGCGCTGCGGGAGCTCACCCTCGGCCGAGAACGTCGGCGCGATGACCTCCAGGCTGGAGCCGATCACGAGCTCGACCGGGATCGGCAGGTGCGCCTCGAGGCCGGCGAGAGCCTGCTTCGACGCGGCGTTGAGGTGCGTGATCACGTAGTCGCGATCGGTCACCATCATATTGGTCGGCGCGTTCTCGGCCATCAGCGACGCGATGTCGTCGGCGCTGCGGGTGACGGCCTTGCGGGACCGGGTGCCCGTCCCGTTGACCGGGGCGGTGTCGAGCTCTGTCATGGGGTTCCTCCGGTGGGTTGGGGCACAGCCGTGACATCGGCTGCACGATCGGCGTCGAGGACGAGCAGGACGGCGTCGGGGAGCGCGAGCACTCCCGTGACGACGTCCTGCACGGTCGACGGCACGTTGGCGGGGACGGGCTCGAGTTCGAGCCCGCCACGGGTTGAGGTGTCGACCGTGATGACGTCGCCGATGTCGTCGACGAGGAGGCTGACCACCTCGCCGCGGCTCCGGACGATGACGTTCATCGGAAGGGCGTCGTCGGGACGGGCCGGCAGACCCAGCCGGCACCGCAGGTCGAGCGCGGTCACGATCTGGCCGCGTAGGTTGATCAGGCCCTGGATCGCCTCCGGGGCGGACGGTACGGCGGTGAGCTGCTGGTAGCGCAGCACCTCCTGCACGCTCGAGACGGCGACGCCGAAGAAGAGCCCGTCCACCCAGAAGGTGCAGTACTGCGACTGGTCACTCATCACGCACCCACTCCTGACAGGGTCACGACCGCGTCCAGGTCGACCAGGTCGGTGACGCGGTCCTGGATCACCGCGGAACCGAGGACACCGCTGCGGCGTCCGACCTCGCTGGTCACGACGGTCGTCTCGACGACGTCGAGGACCCGGTCGATCACGATGCCGACCCGGCTGGAACCGGACTCGTGCACGACGACCGAGACCTGGTTGTCGTCGCGGACGCTCTCGACCAGGCCGATCGCCGACGCCAACCGGACCAGCGGCAGGATGCCGTCGCGGTACTGGACGGCCTCGGCGTTGCCGGAGCGCTCGATCCGGTCGGTCGAGAACTCCTCGAGACGGGACACCTCGCGCAGCGGCAACGCTGCCCGACGGCCGCCACCGACCTCGAGGACGAGGAGCGCCGTACTGGTGTCCTCCTCGCTGGTCCGGGAGTCGCTCCGGCGGGTCTGGGCGACGTTCTGCGCCACGGCGTGGGCGTGCGCAATGCCCGGGACGTCGAGGATCAGGGCGACCCGGCCGTCTCCCATGATCGTCGCACCGGCGTACGTCGGGAGCGCCTTGAGCTGGCGGCCGATCGGCTTGACGACGATCTCCTGGGTGTCGTGGACCTCGTCGACGCAGATCCCGAAACGCAGGTCGTCGGCCTGGACGACCACGACGGTGAGCGCGTCGCTCACCGGCCGCGGACGGCCGAGCACCTCGGCCATCGAGACCAGCGGCAGCAGGTGGCCGCGGAGCCGCAGCACCGGAGCACCGGCGAGCTCCTCGACGTTGCGCGCCAGGTCGTCGGCCTCGAGCCGGACGAGCTCGACCAAGTTGGCCTGCGGGATCGCGTAGGTCTCCGCGCCCTCGCCGATGACGAGCGCGGGGATGATCGCGAGGGTGAGCGGGATCCGGACCCGGCAGGTGGTGCCGAGGCCGACCTGGCTCTGCATGTCGACCGTTCCGCCGATCCGCTCGATGTTGGTGCGGACGACGTCCATGCCGACGCCGCGGCCGGAGACGTTGGTGACCTCGATCGCGGTGGAGAACCCGGGGCGGAAGATCAGGTTGACGATCTCGCGGGTCTCCATCCGGGACGCCTGGTCCCGGGTGATCACGCCGCGATCGATGGCGACCCGCGCGATGGTGTCGGGGTCGATGCCCTTGCCGTCGTCGCTGATCTCGACGACCACCTGGCCGCTCTCGTGGAACGAACGCAGCAGCAACCGTCCTTGCCCGGGCTTGCCGGCGGCGATCCTGTCGGCCGGGGTCTCGATCCCGTGGTCGAGCGCGTTGCGGACCAGGTGGGTCAGCGGCCCCTTCAGCGCCTCGAGGAGCGAACGGTCGAGCTCAGTGTCGTGGCCCTCCATCTGCAGGTCGACGTCGCGACCGAGCTGGACGGCGAGATCGCGGACGATGCGCGGCATCTTGGACCAGACCTGGCCGATGGGCTGCATCCGGGTCTTCATGATCCCTTCCTGCAGCTCGCTGGCGACGAGGTCCAGCCGCTGCGCGGCGCGGAGCAGCTCGACGTCGTCCTGGCTCTCGGTGCGCTGCAGGACCTGGTTGCGGGTCAGCACGAGCTCGCCGACGAGCTGGACGAGGCTGTCGAGCAGATCGACGTCGACCCGGACCGAGGAGTCGACGACGCCGCGCTTGACCGGGTCGTCGTCGGCACGGTCGTCGGGCGCACGGTCGTCGGGCGCACGGTCGTCCTGCGCACGGTCGTCGGGCGCGCGGTCGTCGGGCGCGCGGTCGTCGAGCTTGTCGAGACGCGGTGGGGTGTCTGCTTCGGCGACGACGGCAGGTGCCTCCGCTGCGGGCGCCTCGGCAGGCTCGACGACCGGGTGCGCCTCGGCAGGCTCGACGACCGGGTCGGTCTCCCCCTCGACCTCGGCCGGGTCCTCGAGAACCTCCTTGAGCGCGGCCACGACGGTGTCGACATCGACGTCGGCGGCGGTGTCGCCGCCCGTCGCCTCGACGGAACCCAGGAGGGCCCGCACGGTGTCGACCATCAGCAGCAGCGACTCGGTGACCGGGCCGGTCATCTCCATCTCGCCGTCGCGAAGGCGCGACAGCAGGTTCTCGCCGACGTGGGTCAGTGCCTCGAGGCGGTTGAACGCCAGGAAGCCGCTGGTGCCCTTGATGGTGTGGATGGTGCGGAAGATGCTCGAGAGCAGCTCCCGGGATCCGGGTTCGCGCTCGAGCTCGACCAGATCGCGGTCCAGCTGATCCAGGTTCTCGTGACTTTCCACGAGGAACTCGGCGATGATCTCGGCATCGTCGTCCACACTGCCTCCCTCTGACACCGGTGTTCATCGGCACCGTGTCGAGGGACATGAGGGAAGACGGGGAACGGGTCCGTCCAAGACGCCCTGGGCTGGACCACCCGGAGGAGCGACCTAGCGGACCAGCGGTTTGCGGGCGACCTGCCCGAGGACCGAGCGGAACTGGCTCGCCGCGCCGGCAGAGTTCGGGTGCGCCGGTACGGCGACCGCCAGGCCGTTCACCGAGATCACGCCCAGACCCTCGACGTACCGGGTCGTCGGCGCCTGGCAGACGTCGCGGCCGTGAGAGTCGTCGTAGGTGTTCACGAACTCGGCCCCACCGCGCGCCGCCGCGCGCTTGACCATCGCGTTGAGGCGCCGGAAGGTGACGTGCAGGTAGGCCATGTCCACGTCGGTGATCGGGACCTGCGGGTAGCAGCCCTTCGCCGGGATGCCGTCGAGGTAGTCGACCATCAGGATCCGGGCGTTCGGGGACCGGCGACGGATCTCCCGGAGCGCGTTGACGAGCTTCCACTCCGACGCGGCGATCTTCTCAGCGAGCAGGTCGCGTCCGTCCTTGACGAAGCGCTGCTTGCAGCCCCCGACCGGCACCCCGGAGCCGAGGAACGGGATCGAGACCGGGAGCTGGAACGCCTCGAAGGCATCGGTGTTCGTCGGCAGCAGGTTGATGCAGCTCACCGCTGCGCTCGCGAAGCCGGCGTCGTTGCCGCCGACGCCCACCGTCACCAGGTCGGTCCGCGCGGTCAGCCGGTCGAATTGGGGCGGGTTGGTCTCCCCTGTCGGCAGGCCGGTCTGGGGCTTGAAGAAGTGCGTGGTCGTCGCCGACCCGCAGGTCGCGTCGCGGAACCGCTTCACACCGAGACGCTTGGCCAGCAGCTTGGGGTAGTTCACGTGCGACTGCGCACAGCCCGTCGGCGCGTACGTCGAGTCCGGCAGCCCGTTCAGGTCGGCGATCACGACGTCCGCGGACCACGAGTCGCCGAGGGCGACGTACTCGACGTACCGGCCGGTGGCTGCCTGCGCCGGGACGAGCCCGGGCGGCAGCGCCATCCCCGCGAGAGCGACCAGGGAGACGACGAGACGGCGTGGTGTCACGCGAGAACCTGCTTTCGACAGCGCCGCGAGCACCGGTGCCGTCGACGACTGACTGCACAACGGCCGACGGTGCCCTCAGGTCACGCGGACCTGGGCGCGACGCAGGTTCACTCCTGGGTGCCGCGCAGGGCCTTGCTCAGGGTGGCGACGGCGTCCTCGCTCGGGGAGGCCGCGTCGCGGTTGCTGCTCTCCAGCTGGGCGAGGAGCTCGGCGCGGTGGACCGCGACCGAGCGCGGGGCGTCGATCCCCACCCGGACGATGTCGCCGCGCACCTCGAGGATCGTGACGGTGACGTCATTGCCGATGACGACGCTCTCGCCGACGCGGCGGCTCAGGACCAGCATGTGGTGAAGGCTACGCGAACGAGCGGAGCGACATCGAGCTTGCTCGTATGTCGGCGTAGCGAGGAGCGTTGAGGAGCGCAGCGACGATCACGCGAACGAGCGGAGCGACATCGAGCTTGCTCGTAGGTTTGCGGAGCGAGGAGCGTTGATCAGCGCAGGGACGATCACGCCACCAGCGGTGCCGCGATGGACAGGTTCGGGTCGTCCAGGATCACCTGGCTGGCCCGACGGGTGACGGTGTTCACGACCACCGGAGCCATCAGGTTCGCCGTGGTCGTGTCCAGGGAGTCGCCCGCGTTCAGCACCAGCAGAACGATCACGTCGTCGGCCGACTCGATCTGGAGGTCGGCGACCACGTCGTCGCTGACCTCGGGGGCGTAGTCCGGGAAGAACGTCCCCGGGGGCACGACCAGGAAGCGCAGGGACGGGTCCTCCAGCGACCGCAGCTGGCAGAGCACCCCGGCCTCGTCGAGCTGGACCAGCGCGAACTGGCGCCGGTCGGGGAAGCCGGGCAGCGGGTGCACCAGGTCGATCACCGGGATCTCAGGCATGGTCGGCATCATCTCAGAAGGCAGCATCACAGGCTCGGCCATCACCAGGTGGGTCGTCATCGGAGGAAGTCCAGCAGGCTCGGCTGCATCACCCGCGACGTCGCGGCCAGCGAGGCCTGGTACGCCGTCTGCTGCATCTGCAGGTCGACGATCACCTTGGGAAGATCGGCGTTCTCCACGTTCGACAGCGCGGTGCTCAACCGCAGCTCGGCGTCCTGGGCGGCCTGGATCGCGCCCTCGACCCGGATCTGCCGGCTGCCGACGTCGGTCTGGACCGTGGTGATCCGGTCCCGGTCGGCGTTCAGGGCGGTGATGCTGGCGCTGATCCCTGCCTGGTTGCCGGCGCGCAGGGCCGTGGAGAGCGTGTCGAGGTGGTCGAAGACCGAGGACCCGGTGGCACCGAACGCGGTCTGCCCATCGACGTCGACCCGCACGACCGAACCCTCGGAGATGGTCCGGTTGACCGCCCCCGGCGTACCGATGTAGGTGCCGGTGGCGTCGTACGCGTTCGCCCCGGCAGTCACCCCGCCGAAGACCGGGCGACCGAGGTAGTCGGTGTTCGCGGTGTCGATCAGGCCCCCGCGGATCTGGTCGATCTCAGCCGCGAGCGCCTCGCGTGCGGCCGGGCCCATCCCGCCCTCGTTGGCACCCTGGAGCGCGAGGTCGCGGGCGCGGAGCACCTGGTTGTTGACGTTGGTCAGCGCGGAGTCGATCTGACCGAGCCAGCCGTTGCCGTCGTTCGCGTTGCGGCCGTACTGCTTGATGTCGGTCATCGAGGAGCGGATCCGCATCGCCGAGGTGGTGTCGGTCGGCGAGTCCGAGGGACGGTTGAGGATCCGCCCCGTAGACAGCTGCTCCTGGAGCCGGGCGAGCCGGGAAAGCCCGGTCTGCAGCGAGCCGACCGACCGATCGCTGAGCATGTTCTGGGTGACTCTCTGGATGACCATCAGCGGGTCACTCCTGTCCTGTTGATCAAGGTGTCGAGCACGGAGTCGAGGGTGGTCATCACCCGGGCAGCCGCTTCGTAGGCGTGCTGGGCGGCCAGCATCGAGACCGTCTCCTCGTCCAGGTTCACCCCGGAGAGCTGTTCCCGGGATCCGTCGACCTGACTGGTGAGCACCTGCTGGTTCGCGGCCAGCCGAGCCACCGACGCGACCTCGGTCCCGAAGCTGTTGATCAGGCGCTGGTACGACGCCTCGACGTCGGTCGCGGTGGCGAGCGCGGTCGCATTGGTGGCATCCAGTCCCCCGCCCGCGATGCCGGAGGCAGCGAGGTCGCCGGGCGAGGTGAGGGCCACCGCGATCGAGGACGCCGCGCTACCCGGCGTGTAGCTGAAGAACGGTTGACCCGGGTTGCCCGCGGCGTCGAACCCGGCCTGGTGCTGGGTGTTGATCTCGTCGGCGAGCTGCTGCGCGATCGCGTCGAGCCCGGCCGTGTACGCCGGCAGCGTGGTGGTCAGCAGGTCGGTGACGCCCCCGATCTCGCCGGTCATCCCGGCCGGGACCGCGGTCGTGCCGCTGGTGTCGGTGATCGTGTAGGTGATCGGGTTCCCGTCGCTGCCGCCGGTGGGGGTGATCCCGCTGGCGACCTCCAGGGTGCCGGCGCTGCTGCCGACCACCAGCGGCACCCCGTTGACGGAGACGTCGAAGCCGCCGTCGGCCCGGCCGGTGGCGGTGGCGCCGGTGAGTTCGGAGAGCCGCATCGCGAGCTGGTCGCGCTTGTCGAGCAGGACCCCGGCGTCGGTTCCGTTCAGGGTCGCCACGGCGATGCTTTTGTTGGTCGCCGCCAGGTCGCTGGCCAGCGTGTTCACCTCGGCGACGTCGGCCTGGATCCGGAAGCGCTGGTCGCCGGACTCGGCGTCGATGTTGCGCGCCTGGATCCGGATCGCGTCGGCCAGCGTCGCCGCCCGGCCGAGGACCGCGGAGCGTGCGGCGTCGCTGCCCGGGTTGTTGGCCAGGTCGTGCCAGGCGGAGCGGAAGTCCGCGATGGCCGCCGCCACCCCGGAATCACCCGGCTCGCCGATGCCGCTCTCGATCCGTTCCAGGACCGACTGCCGGATGTCGAGGTAGGCCTGGCTGCCGTGCTCGCGGCGGGCCCGGACGTCGAGGAGCGCGTCGGCCATCCGGTCGAGGCTGGCGACCCGGACGCCGTCCCCGGCGCCGGAGTACCGGGACCACATCGCCGGCTGGTCCGGCGCCCCGATGGCTTCCCCGTTGATCCGGCGGCGGGTGTAGCCGTCGGTCCCCACGTTCGCGATGTTGCCGCTGGCGACGTCCATCGCGACCCGGTTGTAGCGCAGCGCGCTCAACGCGGTGTTGAGTCCGGAGAAGGTCGACACGTCAGAGACTCCAGTCCAGAAGACGCTGCCGGTGGTCGGAGACCGACACCGCCGCGCCGTCACTCCCGTAGCTGTCCGGACCCCCGTCCAGGCTCATCAGGGTCTCGCGCGCGGACCGGTAGCCGGCGGTGATCAGGTCGCGGTTCGCATCGGCGAGCGCCCCGATCTCCTGAGTGACAGTGACGAAGGCAGCGTGGTGCTCGCCGAGGATGGTGCGCCACGGCTCATCCACCGCCTCGGCCAGCGCGCGCAGGCTCGGGTTGTACTCCAGGCCGATCGACGCGGCGACGGCGTCGGCGGCCACGGCGCGCAGGATCTCGGTCTCCCGGATCGTGGCGAGCACCTGCTCGACCTCGCGAGCAGCGCGCATCAACCAGCGGGTGCGTCCGCTGGCGAGCACCATCTGCTCGGTCTCCAACCTGAACAGCAGGGTGTCGAGCAGCTCGCGCTCGCGCATGAGGATCTGCGACAGCTTTTCCATGACGGCCCTTCGTGTGCCGGAGCGGCACCCTCTCGACGACGGCTCCCGAGCGGAGTCCTATGGGTGTTCCATCGGCGGCTGAATCGCTAGTTGAGGGCTTTCTGGGAGAGAATCGCTGCGGAAGTGGCCCCATCGGATCATTGACGGCTGGGCCCTAGGTCCCGACTTACGGGACTAACAGGTTAATAACCGGACATACCCCTATCAAATCGGACAATTACCGACAATGGTGTCCGGTATGAGGGAGAACGCCGAGAACGCAGAGAACGCAGAACGGGACGCGCTGATCACCAGCAGCATCCCTGTCGTCACGCACATCGTCCGCGAGACCATGGGCCGGGTCCCCAGCCACGTCAGCCGCGACGATCTCACGTCCGCCGGACTGGCGGCGCTCGTCCAGGCGAGCAAGTCCTTCGACGCCTCCCGCGGCGTCCCGTTCGCCCGTTACGCGGCGACCCGGGTCCGCGGCGCCGTACTGGACGAGCTGCGCGGCATCGACTGGGCCTCGCGCTCCGTACGACGGCGGGCCCGCGACCTCGACGCCACCCGCAACCAGCTCTCCAGCATCCTGGGCCGCGCGCCGAGCACCTCCGAGGTCGCCGATGCCCTCGGGATGACCCTGGCGGAGATCGCCCAGAACGACGACGACATCGCCCGCGCCCAGGTGCTCTCCCTGCAGGGCGCCCAGGACGCGTCGCTCGACGACGTCCTGCCCTCGGCCGGGCCGACGCCGGAGCAGCTGGTCGAGCACCGCGAGCGGCTGGCCTACCTGGTCGAGGCCGTCGCCGAGCTGCCCGAGCGCCTGCGGATCGTCGTCTCCGACTACTTCCTCGAGGAGCGCCCGATGGCGGAGATCGCCGCCGAGCTGGGGGTCACCGAGTCCCGCGTGTCGCAGATGCGCGCCGAGGCCCTGGTCCTGCTCCGGGACGCGATGAACCACGAGCTCGACCCGGCCCTGCTGCAGCCGCACGCCCGACCGAACGGATCGGCCGCCCGGCGCCGCGAGGAGTACTTCGCCGCCGTCGCCAGCCGGCACGCCGCCTCGGCGCGTCGCCCCGCCGGTCTGAACTCGCTCGACGAGACCGCCTGATCCGGTCCGGTACCGCCGCGCTCCCTGCCCGACGGACCACGGGAAAAACTGCTCGAAAAAGTCCTCCAAACATCTCAGCCGGCTCATCGCGCCGCCGATGAGTACGGCACGGGCCCAAGGACGGGCCCCAGCAGTACGACTCAACCATCCAGGAAGGATTCCATCATGGGTCTCCGTATCAACCAGAACACCGACGCGTTCAACTCCTACCGCAACCTGTCGGTCACCCAGGGCCAGCTGTCCAAGTCGTTGGAGAAGCTGTCCAGCGGCTTCCGGATCAACCGCGCCGCTGACGACGCCGCTGGTCTCGCCATCTCCGAGGGCCTGCGCTCGCAGGTCGGAGGGCTCAAGGTCGCGGTCCGCAACGCTCAGGACGGCATCAGCGTCGCCCAGACCGCTGAAGGCGCCCTGACCGAGGTGCACTCGATGCTGCAGCGCATGAACGACCTCGCGGTGCAGTACAACAACGGCACCCAGAACGCCGACTCGCAGGCTGCTCTCAGCTCCGAGTTCACCGCGCTGAGCGCCGAGATCGACCGGATCCAGACCAGCACGCAGTTCAACGGGGTCGACCTGTTCAACAACGCCTCGGTCAACTTCCAGGTGGGCACCACCCCGACGGACGTGCTCTCGGTCGACCTGTCGGGCTCGGTCGCCACGGCCGGCCTGCTCATCACCGACAACACCACGGTCACCGACGCCATCACGGCGACGTCGACGCTGCGTGGCGAGCTCGGTGCGGTCCAGAACCGGTTCGAGCACACCATCAACAACCTCAACGTCGCGGTGGAGAACCTGTCCGCGTCGGAGAGCCGGATCCGTGACACCGACATGGCGTCCGAGATGGTCAACTTCACCCGCGCGAACATCCTGAGCCAGGCCGGCACCGCGATGCTCGCCCAGGCGAACCAGGCCCCGCAGAGCGTTCTCCAGCTGCTCCGCTGAACCTGAGCAAGGGCCTGTAGATAGGCCACGTAAGAACCCCACAGACGATCCGGGCGAGGGGTGAGTCCTCGACTCGCCCCTCGCCCGGATCTCGTCTCGTCACCACCGAGAAGCTTGAAGGGAGCTGAGGATGGCTTCGATCGCGAGCGTGAGCGGCCTCGTCAGCGGGCTGGACACCAGCAGCCTGGTCTCCCAGCTGATGCAGGTCGAGGCCCAGACCCAGACCAGCATCAAGGCCAAGCTCACCGCCGAGCAGGCCAACGTCAAGACGCTCCAGGACCTCAACGCGGCCTTCGCCGCCCTGGCCACCAGCGCCGCGGACCTCGCCAAGGCCACCGCGTGGAACCCCGTCTCGGTCACCACCTCCGTCGGCGGCGCCGCCACCACCCTGGTCTCCACCACCGCCGGCGCCAACGCGGTCACCGGACCGCTCAGCTTCACCGTCGGTCGCACCGCGCTGACCCACCAACTCTCCTTCGCCACCACCGCCGCCAAGACCGACGTCGTCACCAGCGGCTCCACGCTGGTCCGGATCGACCGCCTGGACGGCACCACCCAGGACATCGACACCGGCGACGGCACGCTGACCGGCCTGGTCAACGCCCTGAACGCCTCGGGCACCGGGGTCAAGGCCAGCACCGTCCGCCTCGACGACGGCAGCTACCGGCTCCAGGTCACCTCGGTCGCGACCGGCGACGACAGCGACTTCACCCTCACGAACCTCAACGGCACCGATCTCCTCGGCGGCGCGACCGCCCGCGCGGGCCGCGACGCCGAGATCACCATCGGCGCCGACACGGTGCACTCCACGACCAACACCTTCACCGACATCGCCAACGGCCTGAGCATCACCCTCTCCCCCGGCATCGCCGCCGGGACGACGGTCGACCTCGACGTCGCCCAGGACACCGCCGGGATGACCAAGACGGTCAAGGGCATCGTGGACGCGATCAACGCGGCACTGACCAAGATCGACAGCCTCACGGCGTACAACAGCACCACCAAGACCTCCGGCCCGCTCGCCGGCGACGGCTCCATCCGGGCCCTGCGCAACAGCCTGCTGACCAGCATCTACCCCACCGACGGCACCACCCTGGCCGACGCCGGGATCCAGCTCGACCGCTACGGCAAGCTGAAGTTCGACGAGGACAAGTTCGCGACCGCGTACGCCGCGGACCCGGCTGCTGTCGCCGCCCGCTTCACCACCGGCGCGGTCAACGGCTTCGCCGCCCGCGTGGAGGCCGTCGCGAAAGGCGCGAGCGACTCCGTGGACGGCTCCATCACGACCTCCATCAACGGCCGCAACTCGTCCATCCGCAGGATGCAGGACAGCATCGAGAGCTGGGACGCCCGGCTCTCGTTGCGTCGGGAAGCACTGAGCAAGCAGTTCGCAGCAATGGAAGTAGCTCTGCAGCAGATGAACAGCCAGTCCAACTGGCTGAGCAGTCAACTCGGATCACTCTCATCGGGAAGCTAAGGAAGGCACCCACATGATGACCAACGCACGCGCCGCCTACATGGACGCATCCATTGCGACCGCAAGCCCCGCCCGGCTTCTGGTGATGCTCTACGAACGCCTCGTGCTCGACGTGCAGCGGGGCCTGGAGGCCCAGCAGCGCCAGGACTTCCAGGAGACGCACCGACAGCTGACCCACGCGCAGGACATCATCATGGAGCTGCAGAACAGCCTCCGCGCCGACGAGTTCAAGGGCGGCTACGACCTCTCCGCTCTCTACGGCTTCCTGCACCGGCAGCTCGTGATGGCGAACATCCGCAAGGACGCCGGCATCACCACCGAGTGCCTCACCATCGTCACCGACCTCTGTGAGACCTGGCGTCAGGCTGCACTCGATTCGGCCCAAGCGAAGAGCGCCTGAGCTGATGGAACGCGAACGCATCCGCGCTGTCTGGGAGCACGAGCTCGAGCGTCTCGAGCTCGAGGTCATCTCCGTCGAACGGCTCATCCGCGGCCTCGAGGGCGCTCCGTTCGAGCCCTGGGACCCCCCGGCCGTGCTCGGCGCGATGCCCGTCGACCTGGCCGCCCGGGCCCAGGAGCTGCTCGCCCGCCAGCGGGTCGCCGCGAAGTCGCTCACCACGGCCCTGGAGGCGGCGCAGAAGCAGGTCGCCTTCGCCGGCCGGGTCATCGACATCACCGGCCGTACGCCGGCCGAGCCGATCTACTTCGATCTCGAGGCTTGAAGCCGAGGCTGCGGGCGCGTCACCAGGTTTCGACACGCTCGGTCGCCGAGCTCGTTCCTCACTCAGCGCTCGCTGCTCAAACACCGACGATCTGATCCGCTGACGCGTCTCAGATCACGGCGTCCCCACCCACTCCTCGGTCCCGTCCTCGAACAGCTGGTGCTTCCAGATGGGCACCCGCTCCTTAAGCCGGTCGATGAGCGCCCGGGACGCCGCGAACGCCTCACCCCGGTGGGCCGCGGAGACAGCGGAGACGACCGCGAGGTCACCGATCTCCAGGTAGCCGGTCCGGTGCACCGCTGCGAGTGCGATCACGTCGAACTCGGCCGCCACCTCGGCGGCCACCTCGGCCAGCCGATCCAGCGCTGTCGGGTGGGCGGAGTACTCGAGCCGGGTCACTCGCTGGCCCCCGTCGTGGTCCCGGACGGCGCCCACGAAGACGTTTAACCCTCCGGCGGTCCGGTCCGCGACGGCGGCCGTCACCTCGGCGACGTCGAGGGGCTGATCGCGAACGTCGAGCAGGCGCACGACGTTCCCGCGCTGGGCCGATGGGGAGGTCACACGCCGAAGCCTAGGGCGGCTGCGGTGCGGGCGGTAACTTGGAGCCATGAGCAACGACGCCGGTGACGGCCCCGGCGGGACCCCTGACGGGCCCGAGGACGCCGGTGACACCCCGAACAACCCGTTCAAAGGCACACCCTTCGAAGGCATGTTCGCCTCCTTCGGAGCAGGTAGCGGCCTGCCCGACCTGAGCAACCTCGACCTCGGCGCCCTGATGGGCCAGATGCAGTCGCTGATGCAGCCGTACGACGGCCCGGTGAACTGGCAGCTCGCGACCGACATCGCGCGCCGCACCGCCGCGGCCGAACCGGACCCCAGCCAGGACCGCGACGCCCAGACCCGGGTCGCCGACGCCCTCCGCCTCGCCGACCACTGGCTCGACGGGACCACCCCGCTCCCGTCCGGGATCACCACCACCGCCGCGTGGAGCCGCGCCGAGTGGATCGAGGAGACCACCGAGGTCTGGCGGGTGCTGGTCGAACCGGTCGCCGAGCACGTCGTCGGTGCGATGAGCGACGCCCTGCCCGAGGAGGCCCGCGCCCTGGCGGGCCCGCTGATCGGCATCATCGGCAAGGCCGGCGGGGCGATGTTCGGGTCCCAGGTCGGCCAGGCTCTCGGTGGGCTCTCCGCCGACGTGCTGACCGCCTCCGACATCGGGCTGCCGCTCGGACCGGCGGGCAAGGCTGCACTGCTCCCGCACAACGTCGCGGCGTTCGCCCGCGGCCTCGACGTCGACGAGGACGACGTCCTGCTCTACCTGGCCCTGCGCGAGGCCGCCCACCAGCGCCTGTTCGCCCACGTCCCGTGGCTGCGGGGTCACCTGCTCTCCGCGGTCGAGGACTTCGGCCGGGGCGTCACCATCGACATCAGCGGCATCGAGGAGTCCCTCGGCAACCTCGACCCGACCAACCCGGAAGCCATCGCCGAGGCCATCAACAGCGGCCTCTTCGAGCCCCGCCAGCAGCCGTCCCAGACGGCCGCGCTCCTCCGCCTCGAGACCACCCTCGCGCTCGTCGAGGGCTGGGTCGACGAGGTCGTCGGCCTGGCCGCCGGCGAGCGGATGCCGACCGCCGGGAAGCTCCAGGAGGCGATCCGCCGCCGCCGGGCAGCGGGCGGCCCCGCCGAGGCGACGTTCGCCGCGCTGGTCGGGCTCGAGCTGCGACCACGGCGTCTGCGCGACGCCTCCACCCTGTGGGGCTCGCTCCGGTCGCGCCAGGGCCTCGAGGCCCGGGACGCGGTCTGGGCCCACCCCGACCTGCTGCCGACCCCCGCCGACCTCGACGACCCGCTGGGCTTCCGCGAGGACCTCGGCACCGTGGAGTCGCTGAGCGAGGAGGACTTCGACAAGGCGCTGGCCGACCTGCTCGACGGCGAGGGGCCCGAGGGCACCGAGACCCCGGAGAAGCCCGCTGAGTGAGTTCGCGGCGCCCGCTCCGGGGCCCGTCCTGCACGCCGACGCCCTCGGCACGCTGGAGGGCTGGCGAGCGACCGAGGCCGCGCAGGAGACCTGGCGCGCCGCGTACGTCGCGCACCTGCGCGCGCACCCCGACGGCCTGGCGAAGGCGTGCTTCCCCGACCACCTGACCGCGGGGGCGCTGGTGCTGAGCGCCGACGGGTCCCGGGTGCTGCTCAACCTGCACCGCAAAGCGCAGCGCTGGTTCGCGTTCGGCGGTCACCTAGAGTCCGAGGACGCCACTCTCGCCGGGGCGGCGCTGCGCGAGGCGACCGAGGAGTCCGGGCTGCCCGACCTGGTGATCGACCCGGTCCCGGTGCACCTCTCACTGCACCCGGTCGACTTCTGCAACCCGCGCGGGACCGTGCGGCACCTCGACGTACGGTTCCTCGCGCACCTCGGCGAGAACACCGAACCGGTCGTCAGCGAGGAGTCGCTGGAGGTTCGCTGGTTCCATGTCGACGACCTGCCGACCGACGAGCCGGACATGGTGGACCTGATCCGGTTGGCCCGGGAGCGGCTCGCTGCTGGCTGAGCGGGTCGAAACCTACTCGCAGCCGTCGAACCCCAGGTTCGCCGCGGAAGCGACGCCCTCCAGGTAGCCCTTGGCGCGCTCGGCCTTGGGGAACTTGTCGACCCAGTGCCAGAACCGCTGGTTGTGCCCGGGTTCGAGCAGGTGGGCCAGTTCGTGCAGCAGCACGTAGTCGACGACCCACACCGGCATCGCCTGGAGCCGGTCGGAGAGCCGGATGGTCCCTTCACCGGTCGTGCATGAACCCCACCGCGTGGTCATGTTGTCCACCCAGCGCACCGAGTTCGGCTTGGCGCGGCCGTGCAGGTACTCGCGACTCAACTCCCGGGCACGCTTCATCAGCTGCTCGTCGGTACGGCGGCCGCGGGACGTGGTGCCCTCGAGCTTGAGGAGCATCGTGTCCACCCACTCCGACTCCTCGGCTCGGGTGAACCGGGCAGGGATCATGACGATGACCTTGCCGTCCTTGCGGTACGCGGAGACCGTCCGGGTACGACGGGCCGAGCGCCGCACCTCGACCTCAGGCTTCATGGCGAGACGGTACCGCCGACCTCCCCCGAAATCCGGCTTTGAGCCCACGTCAGGAGCCGCGCTGTCGGCCAGGTGTTCACGATCCGGTCGGGATCGAGCCCGAGTTCCTCGGCCCGGGCGCACCCGTAGACCTGGAAGTCCAGCTGACCCGGGGCGTGCGCGTCGGAGTCGATCGAGAACAGGCAGCCGGCCTCGATCGCCTGCTGCAGGAGCCGGGTCGGGGGGTCCCGCCGCTCGGGACGGGCGTTGATCTCGACCGCCACGCCGTTCTCCACGCAGGCGGCGAAGACCTCCGCGGCGTCGAACTCGGACTCCCCCCGCTTCCCCCGGCTCCCGGTGACCAGCCGCCCGGTGCAGTGGCCCAGGACGTTGGTGAACGGGTTCTGGACCGCGGCCACCATCCGTCGGGTCATCGGCGCCCGGTCCATCGCCAGCTTCGAGTGCACCGAGGCGACCCGGAGGTCGAGACGTGCGAGCATCTCGTCGGTCTGGTCCAACGAACCGTCGGCGAGGATGTCGACCTCGATCCCCTTGAGCAACCGGAACCCGCGCCCCTCGGCCGAGGCGTCGGGCACCAGGTGCTCGTTGACCGCCTCGACGATCTCGAGCTGACGCGTCAGCCGGGCCACCGAGAGCCCGTTGGCGATCGTCAGTCGGGGCGAGTGGTCGGTGAGCACCAGGTACTCGTGGCCCAGCTCCATCGCCGTGAACGCCATCTCCTCGATCGGGGAGCCGCCGTCGGACCAATCGCTGTGGCTGTGCAGGTCGCCGCGGAGGGCCGTACGGAGGCTCGCTCCGCCCTCGACCAGGGGGCCGCCCTCCTCGGCCTCGAGCCGGGCCAGGCGGAGGGGAAGACGTCCGGCGGACGCCGCCTCGATCACCTCTGCCGTGGAGGCCCCGATACCGGGCAGGTCGCGCAGGGTGCCGCCGGCGGCGCGGGCAGCGACCTCCTCGGGGTCCAGCGGCAGGATCGTCGCAGCGGCGGCCCGGAACGCCTTGACCTTGTAGGTCTCGGCGCGGCTGCGCTCGAGGAGGAACGCGATCCGTCGCAGCGCCGCGACGGGCCCCGCGTCGTACGGAGCGTCAGCGGGATCGCCGGAGGCATTCATGAGCCCATTGTGGCAACGAACGAACGTGATCCACAGCACACGGGCAGATGTCCACACACTGTCCACAGGGTTATCCACAGGCAGTGGAGAATGTGCCCGCTTCGCGGATTGACCCCGCCTGGGCCCTCCCCTAGCGTGACGCCCAGAAGAGGCCCTCGACCATCGCCGGGACAGTGTTCGCAAGGGGAAGGCAAGCACCCAACGGCGGCGGTCGGGGGCCCCTTCTTGTGCTGCGTCGGACGCTCGCTCGACCTTCTGGCGGTTCTGAGCCGCTGACGGGTCTCAGACGCCCTTGAACTCCGGCTTCCGTTTCTCCTGGGCGGCGCGCACACCCTCCTGCAGGTCCGCGGTCGCGAGCGTGATCGGCTGCGCGAGCGCCTCCCACTGGATCGCGGACTCGAAGTCGGCGTGACCGCGGTCGCGGAGCGCGACCTTCGTGTAGCGGCTCGCGATCGGCGCCGTGCCGGCGATGCCCTCGGCGATCGCGTGGATTTCGGTGGCGAAGTCCTCGGCCGCGAAGACCTGGCTGACCAGCCCGAGGCGGAGCGCCTCGTCGGCGTCCACAGCCCGGCCGGTGAGCAGCAGCTCGCGGGCGTTCGCCGCCCCGACCACGTTCGGCAGCAGGTACGTCGCCGCCATGCCCGGGTTCATCCCGAGCTTCACGAACGGCACGCTCAGCTTCGCGCCCGCGGCGGCGTACCGGATGTCGCAGGCGAGCGCGAGGCAGAGACCCGCGCCGACGGCGTGGCCGTTGAGGGCGGCGATCGTGGGCACCTCGAGGCTGCGGATCGCCAGCCAGGCGCGGTAGAACGCAATCATCCGGGTGCGCAGGTAGTCGACCTCCGCGTCCGGCTCGCCGGCGATCCACGCGGGGTTGCCGCCCGAGCAGAACGCACTGCCCTCACCGGTGACGACCACGACCCGGACCTCCGGGTCGGCCTTGATCTGCTCGATGGCGCGACCCCAGGACGCGGTCATCGCATCCGACATGGCGTTGCGCTGGGCCGGGTTGTCCAGCACCAGCCGGACCACCCCGGGGGCGGGCCGTTCCAGGCGGAGGTCGCTCAACGTCGCGGTCGGGGTCTCGGTGGCGTCAGACATGGGCCGGAGATTACCGCCGAAACCGGACCCGGAACGGCTCAGGGGACCGATCTCACACGCGGGGGACACGCTCAAGACAAGCGCCCCCGGTGCACGGATTGGCCGTGCCGGTGGTCTAGGGTCGAATTGGTCCTGAACGGACCCCGGCGGGTCTTCCCTAAGATTCTCGCCGCGACGACCAGAGCTACATGGATCAAGGAGGCCGTCATGGCGGAGAGCTGGAGCGGCGAATTTTACTGCGTGAAGTGCAAGGAAAAGCGTGAGGCTGAAGGCCACATCGAGGTCAACGACAAGGGCACCAAGATGGCCAAGGCCACCTGCCCCGTCTGCAGCACCAAGCTGAACCGCATTCTCGGTCGCGCCTGAGGTCTTCCCGGGAGGTCGCGCAAGCGACCGTCTCGAGGATTACTTCAGACGCATCGAGCTCGAGCACCACAGCCTGAGCAAGGGCGGCGGGAGCTCCACCTCCGGGGTGGAGACCCGCCGTCTTGCCGTTTTCAGCCTCCTGGCCAACGGCGCCGCCCCCTGTGGAACGCGGGTCGCGGCGGGCCGGCCGCGCTTCTACGCTCGCGCCCCATGACCCGACCCCTCGCCCCCCGACGCGGACTTCCGCGACGTCCCGTCCTCGCCCCCGGCCTGGCCGTCCTCCAGCGGCGCGCCGCCGAGCTGCAGATCGGAATCACCGAGCGGCACCGGCTCCGGGTCGCCGACACCCCCGCGATCCGGCGCACCCTGGCCGGACTCGCGCGCGGCGAGGCTCCCCGGACCGACCTGGAGACCCGGCGAGCCCTCGCTCAGCTGGCACCGGTGCTCCGTGACGGGGACACCCTCGTCCACCCGGGGATCCCGGCGTCCGAGGTGGCCGCGGTGAGTCTGCTGCACCCGGGATCCGCCACGGACCGGCTCCGCGCACGGCGCGGCAGCCGGATCGCGGTCGTCGGGACCCTCACCCCCGAGTCCCCCGTTGACCCGGTCGCCCTCCTGCGCACGGCCGGCCTGGGGATCGTCGATGACGACGGCACCGAGCAGCCGGACGTCGTGCTGCTGCTCTGCTGCGGCGTGCTCGACCGCGAGGTCACCGACCGGCTCGCCCGGGACCACACGCCGTACCTGGTCGTCGAGGCGGTCGAGTCTGAGATCGTGCTCGGGCCGTTCGTAGTACCCGGTCGGACCGCCTGCGTGCGGTGCCTCGACGCGCACCGGACCGCCGCCGACGCCGCGCACCGCGCCCTGATCACCGCGGAACCGCAGACCGTCCGCCGTGACGGGGTGGCCGCCCCCGTGCACGCCGCGATGGCCCTGATGGCCCTGGGCTGGGCCGTCGCCGACCTGGTCCGGTACGTCGAGGGCGACCGCCCGGCCTCCTGGTCCGCGACCGTGCCGTTCAGCCCCGGTCGCCCGACGATCTCCCCCACCCCCTGGCTCCGGCACCCCGCGTGCGGCTGCTCATGGACCGGGGTCGGGGCCTGGGCATCCGACGACCCGCCGAACTGGTGATCATCGCGACGCCGGTCCTCCGGCACGGTCAGGCTGAGTCGGTCACAATGAACCCATGACTGAACTCCCTCGTAAGGCCGCCGCCAGGACCGCACGCCTGGCAGCGCTGCCCCTCGGGTACGCCGGCCGGAGTGCGCTCGGGCTCGGCAAGCGGATCGGAGGCGCCACGGCAGAGACGGTCGCCGCCGATCTCCAGCAGCGGACCGCAGAGCAGCTCTTCCGCACCCTGGGCGAACTCAAGGGCGGCGCGATGAAGTTCGGCCAGGCGATGTCGATCTTCGAGGCCGCCCTGCCCGACAACGTCTCGGCCCCGTACCGCGAGCAGCTCACCCGGCTCCAGGACTCCGCGCCACCGATGCCCACGATCACGGTCCGAGAGATCCTGGCCCGCGAGCTCGGCGACGACATCACGCACCTCACCGACCTGGACGGCGACCCGGCAGCCGCCGCGTCCATCGGCCAGGTGCACCGCGCCCGCTGGAAGGGACAGGACGTCGCGGTCAAGGTGCAGTACCCCGGAGCCGGGGACGCGCTGCGCAGCGACCTGAAGCAGCTGGCCCGGGTGGCCCGCACGCTGGGCCCGATCTTCCCCGGGGTCGACGTCAAGCCGTTGATCGCCGAGCTGCAGGAGCGGACCGAGGAGGAGCTCGACTACCGGCTCGAGGCGGCCGCCCAGCGCGTGTTCGCCGAGGCTTACGCCGACGACCCGGTCATCGTCGTGCCGGAGGTCCTGGCCGGCACCGAGCAGGTCCTGGTCACCTCCTGGCTGGACAGCTCCGCCTCACTGGCCCAGGTCATCCGCGACGGCAGCCAGGCCGAGCGCGACCACTACGGCGAGCTGTTCGCCCGGTTCCTGTTCGGAGCCCCGGCTCGTACGGGTCTGCTGCACGCCGACCCGCACCCCGGGAACTTCCGGCTGATCCCGGGCCCCGACGGCTCACCCGGCCGGCTCGGGGTGCTCGACTTCGGCGCGGTGGCCCGACTGCCCTACCAGACCCTGCCGGAGTCGCTGGGCCGCTCGCTGCGGCTCGCCTGTGCGGACGACTACGACGCCCTGATCACCGAGTTCCGGGCGGAGGGATTCATCCGCGACGGGATCCGCGTCGACCCGGCCAAGCTGCGCTCCTACCTGGCCCCGCTGGTCGAGCCGGGCCGAGTGTCGGAGTTCGCCTTCTCGCGCGCGTGGATCCAGGAGCAGTTCAAGCGGATCAACGACCCGAAGGGCGATTCCTACGCGGTCATGCTCCGGCTCAACCTGCCGCCGTCGTACCTGCTCATCCACCGGACCTGGGTCGGCGCGGGCGGCGTGCTCAGCCAGCTCGGCGCGACCGTCCCGCTGCGCCAGATCCTGACGGAGTCGCTGCCGGGGTTCGCTGAGGCGTAGTCCGAGCTCCCCAACTCACCACCACTCGGAGTCCAGCTGGGACTCCATCGCGCGCAGGTGATCGCGCGAGCAGGTGTCGCAGAACCACTGCGGGCAGCCGCGCTCGGTCGCCGTGGTCCAGGTCAGGGGCGGCGGATCGGTCGGCGCCTCGGTGCCGCAGAACGCGCAGCTGGTCGTGCGTCCTACGTTAGACCCGTACGACGAAGGCCGGTCCGCTGACGACGCATCGTCAACGAACCGGCCTTGTCTTTCCCCGCGATCAACGAGAAGTGGTGCTCTACCGAGAGCTTTTGCTCAGATCACGCGGGCGAGAGCCAGACGCGCCTGGGCAGCGGCGCGCTCAGCCTTGCGGGAGAGGCGCCTGGCGGCGACGAGCTGGCGTGCCCGGCGTACCCGCTGCGCCTGCTCGAGGCGCTCGTGCAGGTGCGCACGAGCCAGGTCCTCACTGATGAGGTTGATCATGGTGGTGCTCCGTTCAAGGGTCTGATTGGTTGGATTGGTGCTGGTCACGGCGGCCATCAGGCTGCGACCGGGTTCTTGCGCGGACGGCCACGCGGGCGCTTGCGGGGGATCACCACTCCGGAGAGGAACAGCTCACCGCCCCAGACTCCCCACGGCTCGCGGCGCTCGAGGGCCCCGGCGAGGCACTCGACCCGGACCGGGCAGCTCTGGCACAAGGACTTGGCCAGCTCCACATCACTGGGCGACTCGGCGAAGAACAACTCCGCTTCGTTCACCCGACACGGCAGCAGCTCGGCTTCGGAACCTGTCGGTTCGAGGGTGCTGATGCTCATGTGTCACCTCTTTCTTCTCGTTCGATCGCTGGTGCTGCGGGGAATTCGTGGGGATCAGGTGCTGGGGAAACAGAAAGGCCGCGGATCCCTGTCTGGGATTCCGCGGCCTTGGAGGTGCCGGTCACTGAGTGGACTCAGGTGACGGGTGGACTCCAAGGACGGAAGCCCGTTGCCGGGGTGGCCTTGACGGCGACGGCGTGACGCGTGTGGGTCGCCGCGTCGGACGCGAACATGACTGCGTCCAGGCGCACGTCACCCATGCCGAAGCCGGCGGCAGGCACGACGGAACCGCCCTGCCAGTTCTTCATGGTCTGGTTCTTCATGGTCGTGCACCTCCTCGGGATCTTCGGGCGCCAGCCTTGTCAGGGCTGCGAGTGCGCAGTCGTTTACGTGAGGACAAGGTACGCCCGGCTCGAGAGGGCGTGCAAATCATTTATTCGGGTGTCTATTCCGGGCTCTTCCCGGCGAGAACGTCGAGGACGTCCTCGGCGTACTTCTCCAGTTTCGAGGCGCCGATCCCGTTGATCTGCAGCATCGCCTGCCGGGTGCGCGGCTGCACCTCGGCGAGGGCTTCCAGGGTCGCATCGGAGAAGACCACGAACGCCGGCACGCTCTCCGCGTCGGCACGCTGCTTGCGCCAGGTCTTCAGGGACGCGAAGAGGTCCTCGTCGTACGGGATCGGGCAGTCGGCGCAGAACCCGCGGTTGCGTTCCTTGGCCGAGGCCAGCGGCCGCTGGCACAGCTTGCAGGCCGACGCCTTGGCGCGCCGGCGGCTCGACGCCGGACCGGTCGCGCTCGCGCGGTCGGTCACCGACTCCGGGCGCAGCTGGCTCAGGAACCGGGACGGTTTGCGCCGGGCCTGGCCCCCCGGGTTGCGGGCCAGGGACCAGGAGATCATCAGGTTCGCGCGCGCGCGGGTGATGCCGACGTACAGCAGCCGGCGCTCCTCCTCGATCGCCGCCGGACCCTCGGCGTAGGTGATCGGCATCGAGCCCTCCTGAATGCCGGCCAGGAAGACCGCGTCCCACTCCAGACCCTTGGCGGTGTGCAGGGTGGCCAGCGTGACCCCCTCGGCGACCGGGGCGTGCTGCTCGTGCGCGCGCCGGTCCAGCTCGGCGACGAAGCCCTCCAGGGTGGGGGCGAGCTCGACGGCGGCGTACTCCTCGGCCTGGGAGACCAGCGCCATCAGGGACTCCCAGCGGTCCCGGGCCTGACCGCGTGCGGTGGGCGCCTCGGTGGTCCAGCCCATCCCGGCCAGGACCCCGCGCACCTGCTCGAGCATCCCGTCGCTGGCGGCCTCCCCGGCCCGCAGGCTCGCCCGGAGCAGCGCCAGCGCCTGGCGGACCTCGGGGCGCTCGAAGAACCGGGCGGCGCCGCGGACGACGTACGGGATGGAGCGGGCGCTGAGCGCCTCCTCGAAGGTCTCCGACTGGGCGTTGATCCGGAAGAGCACGGCCACCTCCCGCAGGGGCGTGCCGGCGGCCTGGAGCCGGGCGACCTCGGTCGCGATCGCGGCGGCCTCGGCGACCTCGTCGGTGGCCTCCTGCCAGCGCACCTCGGCCCCGCTCGGCTGCTGCGCCCGGAGCTGGACCGAGCCGGTCGCGCTGCCCTGCAGCAGCCCGTTGGCCGCGGCGATCACCTGCGGGGTCGAACGGTAGTTGCGGACCAGCTCGACGTTGGTGGTGCCGGGGTACTTCTTCGTGAAGTCGGTCAGGTACGACGCCCGCGCCCCGGCGAAGGAGTAGATCGTCTGCGCCGGGTCGCCGACGACGCAGATCTCGTTGCGGCCGCCGAGCCAGAGGTCGAGCAGCGCCGCCTGGATCGGACTGACGTCCTGGAACTCGTCGACGACGAACCACTTGTACTGCGACCGCACCGACGCTGCGACCCGGTCGTCCTCGCTCAGCAGCGCGGCGCCGATCAGGAGGACGTCCTCCATGTCCATCCGACCCTGCTCGCGCTTGAGCTCCTCGTAGGAGGCGAAGACGTGCGCCACCTCGGCGTGGGTGAGGCCGCTGACCTCGCGACCACGCTGGGGCGCCATCGCGACGTAGTCGTCGGGACGGATGTTGGTGACCTTGGACCACTCGATCTCGCTGGCCAGGTCGCGGAGCCGGGCCTGGTCGACCTCGAGCCGGTTGCGGCGCGCCGCCCCCGCGACGATCGGGATCTTCGAGGCGGTCAGCTCGGGCGGCTCCCCGCCGTACACCTTGGGCCAGAAGTAGCGGAGCTGGCGCAGCGCTGCGGCGTGGAACGTCCGCGCCTGCACCCCCGGCGCCCCCAGCGAGCGCAGCCGGGTGCGCATCTCCCCGGCCGCCCGGGCGGTGAAGGTGACGGCGAGAACCTCGGCGGGGTTGTAGACGCCGGTGGCGACGCCGTACGCGATCCGGTGCGTGATCGCCCGGGTCTTGCCCGTCCCGGCACCTGCGAGCACCCGGACCGGCCCGCGGAGCGCCTCCGCGACCAGGCGCTGCTCGGGGTCGAGCGCCTCGAGGAGGCGGTCGGCGCTGCCGGGAAGACTCACGGAATGTTTCACCCTCTGCTCTGGTTCACTCTGGTGCGGCGCCACCGGCCGCGCAGTGCGAAGCCTAGTTGCGAGAGGGGACATCTGAGATGCCCGAGGATCTGCCCGGCCGGTTCACGATGTACTCGACCCCGTGGTGCGGGTACTGCCACCGCCTGAAGGGCCAGCTCGAGCGCGAGGGCATCCCGGTGACCGTCGTCGACATCGAGCAGGACCCAGCAGCCGCGGACCTCGTGATGCGGGTCAACAACGGCAACCAGACCGTCCCGACCCTGGTCTACGCCGACGGCAGCGCCCAGACCAACCCTTCGGTCAAGCAGGTGCGAGAGAAACTCGCGGCACTCGCAGCCGCCAGCTGACCACTCACCACTGGCCTGGCAGCGGCCCGCCATACCAGTGCTCGATCAGGCTCCGCGAGATCGAGACGCCTCCGGGCAGCACCAGGGTGCCCGCCTCGGCCTCCGACCGCATCTCCTCGCGGGTGAACCATCGGGCGTCCTCGATCTCCTCACCGTCGACCGCGATGTCCGCCGAGGTCGCCTTGGCGACGCACCCGATCATCAGGCTCCGCGGCAACGGCCACGGCTGGGACCCGAAATACGCCACGTCACCGACGCCGATACCGCTCTCCTCGAGGACCTCGCGGCGCACGGCCTGCTCGATGGACTCTCCCGGCTCGACGAACCCGGCCAGGGTCGAGTACCGCCCCGGCGGCCAGGCGGGGTGCCGGCCGAGCAGGCAGCGGTCGTCCGGCGCCTCCCCGTCGGTCACGACCATGATCACGGCGGGGTCGGTCCGGGGGAACTCCTCGCGACCACAGTCGGTGCACCGCAGGACGTGACCCAGGTGCAACGGCTCGTAGGCTCCCCCGCACCGGATGCAGTGCTTGGTCGCCCAGAGCCACTCGGCGATGCCGATCGCGTGCACCAGGAACGGCGCGTCGCGCTCGTCGAGGTCGACTCCCAGGGCGCGAAGACCGCCCCAGCCCTCCCCCGCGATCTCCGGGGACGCGACCACGGCGAAGTGGACGTGCCCGTCGCGCTCCCCGAGCAGCACCCGGGTCCCCTCGGGCGCCTCGGCCGGGGAGACCCACTCGGCCTTCCGGTCGGCCAGCCGCAACCGGGTCCCGGCGAGGACGAGCACCCGGGTCCCCGGGTCGGCCCAGACCTCGGCGAGCCAGGCCTCATCGGTCCGGCGCTCCCCGATCCGGTCGTGGGCGTGCCGCGACATCGCGATCTGAGAACTCATCGGTTCAACGCTCATCGGTTCAACCATGTGGTGAACGCCTCCGTGTCGTAGGGGCGGCCGAGGAACTCGGCGACCAGCGCCGCCGCGTCCCGCGAGCCGCCGGCGGCCAGGACGGTGTCGCGGTACCGGTGTGCCGTTTCGCTGTTGAAGAGGTCGTCGGGGTCGAAGGCGCTGAACAGGTCCTTCGCGATCACCATCGACCACATGTAGGTGTAGTACGCCGAGGTGTACCCGTCGAGGTGCCCGAACCCCGCATGGAGGTGGGTCCCCGCCAGCGGTGCGACCAGGCTGTACTGCGGGTACAGCTCGAAGAGCCGCTCGGTCAGGTCATCGGGCACCTCCAGGTGGAACCGGTAGGAGATCGCGGCGTAGAACATCTGGGT
>JBKJIR010000032.1:0-34661 GCA_046598495.1 Marmoricola sp.
AGTAGAACCCGGCGAACATCGCGAACACCACGGTGCCGAAGACGACGTAGTGGAAGTGCGCGACCACGAAGTAGGAGTCGGACACGTGGAAGTCCAGCGGCGGGCTGGCCAGGATCACGCCGGTGAGGCCACCGAAGAGGAACGTGGTGAGGAAGCCGATCGCCCACAGCATCGGGGTGTCGAAGGACAGAGATCCCCCCCACATCGTGCCGATCCAGTTGAAGAACTTCACTCCGGTGGGCACCGCGATCAGGAACGTCATGCCGGAGAAGAACGGCAGGTCGACCGCGCCGGTGACGAACATGTGGTGCGCCCACACGGCCACCGACAGCATGGCGATGCCGAGCGTCGCGGCGACCAGGCCGACGTAGCCGAAGATCGGCTTGCGGCTGAAGACCGGCAGGACCTCGGAGATGATGCCGAAGAACGGCAGCGCGATGATGTAGACCTCGGGGTGCCCGAAGAACCAGAAGAGGTGCTGCCACAGGATCGGACCGCCGTTAGCGGCGTCGAAGACGTGGGCGCCCAGCTTGCGGTCCGCCTCGAGCGAGAGCAGCGCACCGGCGAGGATCGGGAAGGCGATCAGCACGAGCAGGCTGGTGACGAGCGTGTTCCAGACGAAGATCGGCATCCGGAACATCGTCATGCCGGGTGCGCGCATGCAGATGATCGTGGTGATGAAGTTGACCGCACCCAGGATCGTGCCGAGACCGGCGAGCCAGAGGCCCATGATCCAGAGGTCGCCGCCGACGCCCGGGGAGTTGATCCCGTCGGAGAGCGGGGCATAGGCGAACCAGCCGAAGCTGGCCGCGCCCGAGGGGGTCAGGAAGCCCGCGGCCGCGATCAGACCACCGAACAGGAACATCCAGTAGCTGAGCATGTTCAGGCGGGGGAACGCGACATCGGGCGAGCCGATCTGGAGCGGCATGATCACGTTGGCGAACCCGAAGAAGAGCGGCGTCGCGAACAGCAGCAGCATGATCGTGCCGTGCATCGTGAAGAGCTGGTTGTAGACCTCGTCGTTGACCACCTGCGAGCCGGGGAACGCCAGCTCGGAGCGGATGAGCAGCGCCATCACGCCGCCGACCATGAACCAGATGAACGACGTGATCAGGTACAGCTTCCCGATCAGCTTGTGGTCGGTCGTCGTCAGGATCCGGACGACCTGCTGCCCCAGGGTACGGGTGGGGGCACCCACACCCACGACGGGTGCGTCAGCTACCGCGGTCACTCTTCTCCTCCGTTGCTCAGGCCGAAGAGGCCGGCGATCTGCGAGTCCTCGATGCCCGGGATGTTCGGACCGACGTTCCCCGCATCTCTGAGTTCCTGCATCTTGGCGTCGAACGATGCCTGGTCGGTCACCTTCACGTTGAACAGCATCCGCGAGTGGTACGTACCGCAGAGCTCCGCGCAACGGCCGGGGTACTCACCGGCGCGGTCCGGGGTGAGGGAGAAGTGGTTCGAGGCCTCACGACCCGGGACGACGTCCATCTTGAAGAGGAAGTTCGGGACCCAGAACGAGTGGATGACGTCGGGCGAGTAGAGGTCGATGTGGACCTTCTGCCCCTCGACGAGCCAGAGTGTCGGGACCTGGTCGGGGGTACCGGACTCCCACACCGCCTTGTCAGCGCCGATGACGTCGCTGCCCTTGGTGTAGTTGAAGGTCCAGGACCACTTCTGACCGACCACGGTGACGTTCACGGGCGCCTCGGCGTTCGCCGTGGCCAGGTCGCTGTCGGAGTACAGGACCTTGTCCTGGGTGTCGACGGTGAAGAAGAAGAAGACGATGACCATCATCACGGGGGCGACGGTGTAGAAGATCTCGATCGGCAGGTTGTACCGCGTCTGGACCGGGATCTCGGACTCGCTGCGCCGGCGGTACTTGACCACCACGTAGAACATCAGGGCCCAGACGATCACGCCCGTGATGATCGCGGCGAGCCACGCCCACGCCCACAGGTCGAAGATGTGCTGCGCCTCCTCGGTAGCAGGCACCGGCATCGCCAGTCGGTTGATGTCTGAGTCCTCGTCGACCGAGCAACCGCTGAGGAAAAGCAGGGCAGAACCGGTAGTGGCACCCAGTGCCAGGTTCCGCACACGCTTGGGGAGTTCCAGACCCACGAACGAGCCCTCTCTCTTGACCGAACACCGACTTGAGACGGACAAGCGAAACCCTACTACTGAGGAACCCCGAGTCGTGGCCCAGGTGGCCCTCTTGACACGCGTGCCGTTCACCACGCCCGACGCCCGCCCGGGCCGGGGGGCTAGTTTTCACCTGTGACGACACCTGGGAGCACGCCCGCCGCGACCTACCTGGACACCGCGTCCGGCGAACCGCTGCACCCGGCAGCCCGCGCGGTCCTCGAACAGGCGCTCGAACACGGGTACGCCGATCCTCGCCGTCTGCACGGTCCGGCGCGGAATTCCCGCCTGCTGCTCGACAACGCCCGTGCCGTGACGGCCGAAGCGTTCGGCGTACGGCCGGACGAGGTGACCTTCACGCCCAGCGGGACGCACGCGGTCCACCTCGGCGTGCTCGGTCTCCTCGCCGGCCACCGCAGGCAGGGTGACCGACTGGTCGCCACGGCCGTGGAGCACGCCTCGGTGATGCACGCCGGCAGGTGGCACGAGGCCCGCGGCGGCTCCTTCACCACGGTGCCGGTGGACCCGCAGGGCCGGGTACTCACCGACGACCTCCCGGAGGCCACGGTGCTGGCCGTCCAGACGGCGAACCACGAGGTCGGGACCACGCAACCGGTGGCCGCCCTCGCCGGGCGTGCCCCGCTCTTCATGGACGCGTGTGCCGCCGCGGGACGGCTCCCGCTCCCCGACGGCTGGGCCGCAGCGGCTGCGTCGGCCCACAAGTGGGGCGGACCGGCCGGTGTCGGGGTCCTGCTGGTGCGCAAGGGCGTCCGCTGGCGCAACCCCTTCCCGGGGGACGACCGGGTCGACGAACGCAGCACCGGCATGGAGGACGTGCCGGGCGCCCTCGCGGCCGCGGCCGCGCTCCAAGCAGTCGTGGCCGAGCGGGACGAGGTCGCAGCGCGGCAGACCCGCCTCATCGACCGGCTCCGCGCCGGGGTGGCCGCGATCGCCGACACCGAGGTCGTCGGCGACCCGGTCGAGCGGCTCCCGCACCTGGTCACGTTCTCGTTCCTCTACGTCGACGGCGAGGCGATCGTCACCGAGCTCGACCGGCGCGGGTTCTCCGTCGCCAGCGGCTCCGCGTGCACCGCGAGCACGCTGGAACCCAGCCACGTGCTCACCGCGATGGGTGCGCTCACCCACGGCAACCTGCGGGTCTCGCTGGGTCGGGAGACCAGCGGGGAGGACGTGGACCGGCTTCTCGCCGCGCTTCCGGGCATCGTCGCCGACATCCGCCGGGACGCCGGGCTGTGACCCCCGACCTGCTGCTGGACTGCCGCGGCATGCTCTGCCCGCGGCCCGTCATCGAGCTGGCCCGACACCTCGGTGACGTGCCCGTGGGCGGCACCGTGGCCGTGGCGTCCGACGACGTCGCAGCGGCGACCGACGTACCGGCGTGGTGCCGGATGCGCGAGCAGGAGTACGTCGGGGCCGAGACTGCCGGGGACGGCGTACCCGTCTACGTGGTGCGTCGCGTCAGCTGAGGTACTTGCCGACCTCGGCCCCGGCCTCGTCGCCGTACGTTGCGGCGAGCCGGGTCACGAACTGCTCCCGGGTGAAGGTGTACTCCTGGGTTCCCACGGTCTCGACCACGTACGCCGCCAGGGTGCAGCCGACCTGGGCCGCCCGTTCGTGCGAGAGACCCCACTCGGTCGCGGCCAGGAAGCCGGCCCGGAAGGCGTCGCCGACGCCAGTGGGCTCGACCGCGTTCACGTTGTTCAGTGCCGGAACCGTGATCGGCTCCTGGTCCTTCGCGACGATCTGGACGCCGTCCTTGCCCAGCGTGATCACCTGGGTGCCCACGAGGTCGAGGATCTCCTCGGCGCTCCACCCGGTCTTCGACTGGATCAGGTGCGACTCGTACTCGTTGCTGAACAGGATGTGCGCACCGGAGATCAGCTTGCGGATCAGGTCACCTTCGCCGAAGGCCAGCTGCTGGCTCGGGTCAGCGATGAAGGCGTAGCCGCGCTGGCGGCACTCCTCGGTGTGCCGGAGCATGCCGTCGGGGTCGTCGGCGCCGATGAGCACGAAGTCGGGGGCGCCGACACGGTCGACGATCGGGCCGAGCTCGATCAGCCGGGCCTCGCTCATCGCTCCGGGGTAGAACGAGGCGAACTGCGCCATCGTGGTGTCCGTGGTGCAGACGAAGCGGGCCGTGTGCTTGGAGTCGGAGATGTGCACCGACGCGCAGTCGACGCCGTGGCGCTCCAACCACGAGCGGTAGTCGGCGAAGTCCTCACCCGCAGCGCCTACCAGGACCGGGGAGAGCCCGAGCTGACCGAGGCCGAAGCAGATGTTCGGCGCGACGCCCCCGCGACGGATCTCGAGGTCGTTGACGAGGAAGCTGACCGAGAGCTTGTCGAGCTGCTCGACGACCAGGGAGTCGGCGAACTTGCCCTCGAAGGTCATCAGGTGGTCGGTGGCGATGGAACCGGCGATCAGGAGCGGCATGAGTCCTCAAGTGGGGGAAGTGTTGCGTTCATGTGAGCGCTTCGTGAACTCCGGAGCCTACCGGCCGGTACAGGTAGGAGTACTCGGAAGTAGCCAATACCGTCGAGGACATGAGCTACGAACGACTTGCCTACGAAGACCCGGACACCGCCGTGAAGATGGCCACCGACTGCACCGCGTGCGTCTCCGCGATGGGAGCTCCCCAGCAGCGGACACCGATCGACGCCGTCGGCCCGGCGCCCTCGATCGCGTACGCCGACTTCCCCCGTGAGATCCCGAAGCCGGAGATCACGGTCAGCGACGCTGCGGCGCACCTCGCCTCGCGGCTGCACCTGCACCTCGACTGAGCGCTCTTCGCGACGGTCGCTGCGCGACGTCCTCAGGGACCGGGACATGACACAGGGCCGCACCCCCTCGAGGGTGCGGCCCTGCGTGTGTCTCAGTGGAAGCTGTCGCCGCAGGCGCAGGAGCCCGTGGCGTTCGGGTTGTCGATGGTGAAACCCTGCTTCTCGATCGTGTCGACGAAGTCGATCGTGGCGCCGTTGAGGTACGGAACGCTCATCCGGTCACAGACGACGTTGACGCCGTCGAAGTCGGTGACGACGTCGCCGTCGAGCGTGCGCTCGTCGAAGAACAGCTGGTAGCGGAGCCCGGAGCAGCCACCGGGCTGCACGGCGATGCGCAGCGCGAGGTCGTCACGACCCTCCTGCTCCAAGAGGCTCTTCACCTTGGCGGCGGCGGTGGGGCTGACGTTGATGCTGTCAGTCCGGTGCTCAGTCGAGGTCTCGACCTGCTCGGTCATGGTGCTCTCCCAGGGATGTGTTCGTGGGGCCGAGAACGGCCTTGTTCCAGCCATAATCTTCTCACACCCGCGGATATTCCCCGGACTGTGCCGCCGGGTCACCGCCCCCAGGTGCGGGCGACGCGTTCGGCGAGCTCGGCGAGCGCGGCGGCGGGGGCTGCGAAAGCCCGGTCCTCCCCGACCCGGTCGACGACCGAGTACGCCGCCTCGATGCCCAGGGCCCGCATCTCCCGGGAACCGACCAGGACCTGCCCCGCCAGCGCGATGCACGGGACGAGCGCTTCGGTCGCGGCCTGCGCCACGCCGTAGGGCACCTTGCCCGAGCGGGACGAGAAGTCGAAGGCTCCCTCGCCGGTGATCACCAGGTCCGCGGCCTTCAGCGCACCGGCCAGGTCGACCGCGGCCGCGACCACGTCGATCCCCGGGGTGCGCTCCGCATCGAGGAGCAGCAGGGCGAAGCCGATCCCGCCGGCCGAGCCGGCACCCTTCTCGGCCGCCAGCTTCCGGTCGGTCTTCTCCGCGAACGTCTGGAGGCGGCCGTCGACGAGGAGGAGCTCCTCCTCGGAGAGACCCTTCTGAGCACCGAAGGCCTTCGTGGCGCCGACCAACCCCAGCAGGGGGACGTCGACGTCGGAGGCGAGCACCAGCTCGACCCTGGAGAGCCGTCTCCGGGCCGGCTCGAGGTCGACGGCCGTGAGTCCGAGCAGGGCGGCCGGGCCCGCGTCCAGGACTGCCCCCTCGGCGCTCGCGCCCAGGGCGGCCAGCAGGCCGGCACCCCCGTCGTTGGTCGCCGTGCCGCCGGCCCCGATCACGACCCGTCGAGCTCCGGCGTCCACCGCCGCCGCGATCAGCTCCCCCACACCACGGCTGCTGCCGTCCAGCGGGCGCCGCCGGGGTACCGGTGTCAGGTGCAGACCGACCGCCTGTGCGGTCTCGACGTACGCCGTCCCCTCGACGAGCAGCAGAGTCGCCGGTACCGGGACGCCGTACGGATCGGGCACGGTGACCGCCACCAGGTCGCCGCCCAGCGCGGCGTGCAGGACGTCGATGAACCCCGGGCCGCCGTCCGACATCGGTACGGCGACGAGCTCAGCGTCCGGGACGCGGCGGCGCCATCCGTCGGCGATCGCGGCAGCGGCTTCGACCGCGGTCAGGGTGCCGGCGAACTTGTCCGGCGCGATCACGACGCGCATGCGGCCATCCTGGCAGCACGCGCGGAATGCCGACGCACGGGCCGTGGTTGACCACCCAGGACCCGCACCACGTTCCGACAGGCTCGACGACCGGGCCGGCCGGGCTCGACGCTCGGGATCGCATCGCCATGGAAGGATGGGGCAATGACCACGATCGACCTGCCGCTGCTGCCGCTGGGCAAGGGCAAGGACCTGTCCGCAGAACGTGGGGTCGAGTGCCCCGGGGACCTCCCAGCCGCCTCGGACCCCGACCTGGTGGCACGCGCCGAGGCAGCCAAGGAAGCGTTGGGATCGCGGGTCTTCGTGCTGGGCCACCACTACCAGCGGGACGAGGTCATCCAGTTCGCCGACGTCACCGGCGACTCCTTCAAGCTCGCCCGCGAGGCGGCAGCCCGTCCGGAGGCCGAGTACATCGTCTTCTGTGGTGTGCACTTCATGGCCGAGTCAGCCGACATCCTCACCGGCCCGGAGCAGAAGGTGATCCTCCCGGACCTCGCAGCCGGCTGCTCGATGGCCGACATGGCGCGCCTGGGTCAGGTCGAGGACGCCTGGGACGCCCTGACCGACGCCGGAGTGGCCGACCGGGTCGTGCCGATCACCTACATGAACTCGTCTGCCGACATCAAGGCGTTCTGCGGCAAGCACGACGGGGCTGTCTGCACGTCGTCCAACGCCGACGTCGCCCTGGAGTGGGCCTTCGCCCAGAAGGGCCCGGACACCAAGGTCCTGTTCTTCCCCGACCAGCACCTCGGCCGCAACACCGCGGTCCTCAAGCTCGGTTTCTCCCTGGACGACTGCATCGTCTGGAACCCCCTGCTCCCCCACGGGGGCAACACCCCCGAGCAGCTGCGGGCCGCCCGGGTGATCCTGTGGAAGGGCCACTGCTCGGTGCACGGACGTTTCACTGCCGAGGTCGTCGACGAGCTGCGCGCGACCGTGCCCGACGTCCAGATCCTGGTGCACCCGGAGTGCACCCACGAGGTGGTCCTCAAGGCCGACCTGGTCGGCTCGACCGAGTTCATCATCAACACCGTCGAGGCGGCACCCGCTGGTTCCACCTGGGCGATCGGCACCGAGCTGAACCTGGTCAAGCGGTTGGCTGCCGCGCACCCGGACAAGAACATCGTCTTCCTCGACAAGACGGTCTGCTACTGCTCGACGATGAACCGGATCGACCTCCCACACCTGGTGTGGGCACTGGAGTCGCTGGTCGAGGGCACCGTGGTCAACCAGATCGCGGTCGACGGTGAGACCGAGAAGTGGGCCAAGATCGCCCTGCAGCGGATGCTCGACCTTCCCGGACGCTCCCACAAGGACTGAGCGCTCGGGTCAGAGGTCGGCAGGCAGCTCGAACCAGAAGGCAGCCCCGCCGGACGGAGCCTGGTCGACGCCGATCCGACCACCGCGAGCACGGACGATGCGCGCGCAGGTCGCCAGGCCGATACCGTGGCCCTCGACCTCGCTGGCGCCCCGGAACGACAGGCCGAAGACCGCCTCCCGCTCCGCCTCGGGCACCCCGGGTCCGTTGTCCGCGACGGTGATCCGCGCGGTCGCACCGCGGACCTCACCGGAGACGTGAACGTGCGGTATGCCGATCGGTGCGGAGAACTTCACCGCGTTCGCGATCAGGTTCTGCAGGACCGCACGCACCTCGGACTCGTGCGCCATCACCGCCGGCAGCGGGTCGACCTCGACCTTCACCTCAGCCAGGCCGGCACTCAGGTCCGCCAGCGCCTGGCCGACCAGACCGGCCAGGTCGACCCGAACCGCCGGGCTCCCCGCCCCGGCCACCGCGAAGTCGAGCAGGTCGGTGATCGTGCGCTGCATCCGACGGCCTCCGGAGCGTGCGTGCTCCAGCAGCGCTTGGCTGCTCTCGTCCAGCACGGTCTCGTCCTCGAGCAGTTCCAACGCGATCTCGACTGCCGTCAGCGGCGACTGCAGGTCGTGGCTGATCTGGCCGGCGAACGCCTCCAGCGACTCGTTGGAGGTGTGCAGCTCGCGGTGCGAGTGCGCGAGCCGGGTCAGCGTTCCGGCGAGCTCGACCTGGGTGCGCCGCATCTCCAGGATGTCGACGACCGTCGCGGCGAGAGCCTGGAGCGAGCCCAGGTGCTCCTCGGTGACCTCCACGAGCGCCTGGTCGAAGACGCAGAGCATGCCGAGCACCGTGCCCGACGGGGCCACCAGGCGGGCGCCGACGTAGGACCGGATCGAGGCGAACTCGCCGTTGACGTAGGGGCTCCGCGCGAACGGGAGCTCCTTGGTCGCGTCCGCCACCACGTAGGTGTCGACGTCGTAGGTGATCACCGTGCTGCAGAAGGAGTGCTCTCGCGGCACCCGCAGGTGGTCACGGTTCGTCGTGGCCACGTGCACCACGTCGGCGGTCGAGACGACGTTCACCTCGGCGACCGACATGCCGCAGAGCGCGGCGGCCAGGTCGGTGACGCGCTCGAGCGCCGGGATGTCGTCAGCGCCCAGGACGTCGTACGCGCGGAGCTCGGCTTCCCGCTCGAGATCATGGCGTGACTGGTTCAGCACTGGTCAAGTGTGACAAACCGGGCACCGGTCCGCCACTGGTTCGGAGGTATTGCCCTCCGGACACCGGCGCGCGGTACCGACCGGGAGCCGGGTAGCCTGCACTGCATCCTTCCCACCCTTTCTGATGAGGCATGAACGTGTTCGGTCGTACCGAGAAGAACGAGACCCCCGCGGCAGCCACGGAGCCCGTGACCGGCAAGGGCCGACCGACGCCGAGCCGCAAGGAGGCCGAGGCGGCCGCCCGCGAGCGGGCCCGGGCGAGCGTCGACAAGAAGGCGGCCGCGAAGCTGCTCCGGGAGAAGCGCAACGAGGCCAACCGCCGGATGCGCGAGGGCATGAAGGCGGGCGAGGAGAAGTTCCTCCCGGCCCGCGACCAGGGGCCGGTCAAGCGGTTCGTCCGCGACTGGGTCGACTCCCGCATCACCTTCATGGAGTTCCTGCTGCCGGTCCTGCTGCTGATCCTGATCCTCGCCCAGGTGGGGAATGACAGCGTGCGGTCGGCCGCGAACATGCTCCAGCTGGCGAGCATGCTGCTGCTGGTCACCGACACCGTGCTGCTCCGGGTCCGGCTGAAGCGGGCCCTGAAGGCGAAGTTCCCCGACGAGAACCTCAAGGGGACGATGATGTACGCCTTCATCCGGACCCTGCAGCTGCGGTTCATGCGCCTGCCAAAGCCGAACGTGAAGTTCGGCGACAAGGTCGTCTAAGCGGCGAAGGCAGCCTTCAGCGGGGCGGCTGTCGAGCGCCGACAACGCAGCCAGGTGCCGCGGATGGCGACGGCTCAGGCGTCGTCAGGCGTGGTGTCGGGCAAGGCGGAGAAGCGAAGGCAGCCTTCAGCGGAGCGCAGCGGAGCGGCTGTCGAGCGCCGACAACGCAGCCAGGGGCCGCGGATGGCGACGGCTAGCCTGCGGCGAGGGACATCGGGCCGTATACCTCACGGTCGCCCTCGAAGAGCGTGACCGCGGCGACGCCCTGGTCGGCCAGGTCGGCCCAGAACTCCCCCACCCAGGACTCGGCGTCGCTGCGGGTCGGGAACTCCTGGCGACCGCCCTGCGGCTCGACCACGCGGCCGTCCGCGTCCAGGGACTGCCACCACCACGGGACCGTCGTGGAGGTGACCGGGAACATGCCCGGTTCCGGTGCGTTGGTCATCTCTCAGGCCTCTCGGACGGCGGGCTGGACGAAGGGCGGCTTGGTGACCAGGAAGATCTCGGGCCGGCCCCGGACGTCGACGGTGACCTCGGCGCCCTCGGTGACCTGGGTGTTGATCAGGGCGAGCGCGACGCTCTTCTTCAGCGTCGGCGAGAAGGTCCCGGAGGTGACCTCACCGATCGGCATGTCCGGGCTGAGGTGGACGACCATGTGCGGACGGGCGATGCCGCGCCCCTGGGCCACGAGACCGCGCAGGGTCACCGCCGGCCCGCGCTCCTTCTCCGCCTCCAGGACAGCCTTGCCCCAGAACGCGCTCTTCTTCCACCCGACGGCCCACCCGAGGCGCGCCTGGACCGGGGTGATCTCGGGGCTGATGTCCTGACCGTGCAACGGGTAGCCCATCTCGGTGCGCAGGGTGTCCCGGGCACCGAGACCGCACGCCTGCAGACCGAACGCCGCACCCGCCGCGACAAGAGCGTCCCAGAGCGCCGGAGCGACCTCGTTGGGCGCGATCAGCTCGTAGCCGCGCTCCCCGGTGTAGCCGGTGCGGCAGACCACCACGTCGACGCCGTCGTACGGCGCCTCGGTGAATGCCATGTAGTCCAGGGGCACGTCGTCCTCACCGACCGGGAACCCGACAGCGGCGAGCACCTCGTCGGACCGGGTGCCCTGGATCGCGAGCACTGCGTGCGTCTCGTGGTGGTCGGCGACGGTGACACCCGCGGGCGCCGCGGACTCGAGCCGACGGGCGATCTCGGCGGTGTTCGACGCGTTGGGGACCAGGAGCAGGTCGTCGTCGCCCTTGAGGTAGACGATCAGGTCGTCGACGACGCCGCCGGTCTCCTCGTCGCAGCACAGCGTGTATTGCGCCTGACCGGTCCCGATCCGGCCCAGGTCGTTGGTGAAGCAGGCGTTGATGAACTCCTGCGCGCCCTCGCCGCGGACCACGAGCTTGCCCAGGTGGCTGACGTCAAAGAGCCCGACGGCCTCACGGACGGCCGTGTGCTCAGGCACGACCCCGGCGTACTGGAGGGGCATCTCCCAGCCACCGAACTCGGAGAACTTCGCCCCCAGGGCGACGTGTCGGTCATGCAGGACGGACTGCTTGAGGGCCATGGGCAGAAGTTACCGCAGCGGGTTCCGCGGCCTGCACGGACCGTGGTTCCGGGCACTCGTCCACCGCTCGTTCGCGTAGCCTCGCCCCGTGATCGTCGCTCCGCTCCTCAACGAGTTCTCGGCCACCTGACCTCGAGCAAGCTCGGGCACTCGGTAGCCTCGACTCGTGACGACCTACACACTGCGCAAGGGCTCGGCCGACAAGGTCCGGACCGACCTCGTCGTCATCGGTGTCGGAACCGGCAAGGGCGGTGCCCTGGTGCCGGCCCCCGGGGGCGAACCGGTGGCGGACGCCTACGGCCGCAGCTTTGCGCCGCTGCTCACCTCGTTGGGTTTCCGCGGCACGTTCGGGGAGACGGTGAAGGTCCCCACCAACGGGCAGCTGAACGCGGCCCAGCTCCTCGTGGTCGGGCTCGGCGAGCGGGACGCCCTGACGACCGAGAAGGTACGCCGGGCCGCCGGAGTGGCTGCCCGCAGTGTGGGCAACTCCGCCTCCGTCGCCGTGGCCCTGCCGGCGGGCGACGGTGACCACGTTCGGGCTGTCGTGGACGGGTTCGCCTCCGGCCTCTACCAGTACGTCGCCGCCACCGCGAAGCCGCGGCGCGGCGGGGTCGCCGACGTCATCGTGCTCAGCGAGGTCGCCCGACGTACCGACGCGGTAGCGGCCCTGCGGACCGCGACCGTCCTCGCCGACCTGACCGGCAAGGCCCGCGACTGGGTGAACACGCCCCCCAACGCGCTGGTACCGACGGCGTTCGCCGCCGAGATCAAGAAGCTGAACGGACCGACCGCTGTCGGGTTCGAACTCCTCAGCGCCACCCAGCTGAAGAAGCTGGGCTGCGGAGGCATCATCGGCGTCGGGCAGGGGTCGGCGAACCCGCCGTGCCTGGTCAAGCTCACCTGGGCGCCGAAGGATCCCCACGGGTCCGTCGCCCTGGTCGGCAAGGGCATCACCTTCGACTCCGGCGGGCTGACCATCAAGCCCGGTGGGTCGATGCCGGCGATGAAGTCCGACATGGCAGGGGCCGCCGCAGTGGTGGCCGCGATCCACGCGATCGCAGAGCTGGAGATCCCGGTCACCGTGACGGCGTACCTCCCTCTGGCCGAGAACATGATCGGCGGCTCGGCGATGCGGCCCGGCGATGTCCTGACGATGCTGTCGAAGAAGACCGTCGAGGTGACCAACACCGACGCCGAGGGCAGACTCGTCCTGGCCGACGCCCTCACCCTCGCCGTGCGAGACGAGCCCGACGCGATCATCGACGTGGCGACGCTCACCGGGGCTTGCGTGGTCGCGCTCGGCGACCGGATCGCCGGCGTCTTCGGGCACAACGGCACCGTTGCCGCGATCCAGGAAGCCGCTGGACGGACCGGCGAGCTCTACTGGCACCTGCCCATCCCCGAGGAGCAGCGCCGCAGCGTCCGCACCGAGAGCAAGGTCGCCGACCTGCTCCAGGCGAACTGGGTCCGCTGGGGTGGTGCCCTGTACGCCGCGGCGTTCCTGGAGGCGTTCGTCGAGGACGTCCCCTGGGCGCACCTGGACATCGCCGGCCCGAGCTACAACACCGGCGGGCCCTGGGGCCAGATGCCGAGCGGTGCCACCGGCTTCGCGACCAGCACCCTGGTGGAGTACGTCGCGGCGATCGCGCGCTGAGCCGGGAGGATCAGCCGGCGGGCGGCGGCGAGGAGAACGGGTTCGGCGCCTTGTGCGTCTTCTGCCGGTTGTTGTAGTCACGCATCCGCTGCGGGATGCCGACCACGGCTGCGTCGTACGACGGGACGCCGAGCTTGTTGGCGAAGTCGTGCGCCCACTGCACCGACTGCACCCGGCGACGGGTCCACTCGCCGTCGTGCGCGACCAGGAGCAGCGTGACCTCACTGACCGTGGTCCGGGGTTCGACGAATCCTTCGACCCCACGGCGGTTGCTCACGAACTCACGGAGGTGCCGCACATCAGCGGAGTCGGACGAGCGCACCGTCGACCCGGTCGGCCCGCCACGGCTCATGCCGTCGCGGCGTCGGAATCGATCGAACATGCCCATGCCTCCAATTGTGCGGCATGGACGGTGAACGTGCACATCGGCCGCCCGGACCCGCGTGTCGGGCTGCCGGTGGACACGCGGGACAGAAGTGCAAAGATGGCACGAGTCAAACGTGAGCGAGCGGAGGGACCGTGGCGGACGCCAACCACGTCGATGTGGTGATCCTGGGCGCAGGGTCCGGCGGCTATGCGTGTGCACTCCGCGCTGCCCAGCTCGGTCTGACGGTCGCCCTGATCGAGAAGGGCGACCTGGGCGGGACCTGTCTGCACGTCGGCTGCATCCCGACCAAAGCCCTGCTGCACGCGGCCGAGGTCGCCGACGCCGCCCGCGACTCCGAGCAGTTCGGGGTCCGCGCCACCTTCGAGGGCATCGACATGGCTGGCGTCAACGCGTACAAGGACGGCGTCGTCCAACGACTCTTCAAGGGCCTGACCGGACTCGTCAACGGCCGCGGGATCACCGTCGTCGCGGGCTCGGGACGACTGGTCGGCACCAACGCCGTCGAGGTGACCGGGACCGAGGGGACTGCGACGTACGTGGGCACGAACGTGGTCCTGGCCAGCGGCTCGTACGCGCGCACGCTGCCGGGTCTGGAGATCGACGGCGAACGCGTCATCACCTCCGAGCACGCCCTGCGGCTGGACACGGTGCCGGCGTCAGTCGTCGTCCTCGGGGGCGGAGTGATCGGCTGCGAGTTCGCGAGCGTCTGGCGCTCGTTCGGCGCGGAGGTCACCATCGTCGAGGCGCTGCCCCGGCTGATGGCGGCCGAGGATGCCGACTCCTCCAAGCAGCTCGAGCGAGCGTTCCGCAAGCGCAAGATCAAGGCGCTCACCGGCAAGCCGTTCGAGAAGGTGGAACGACTCGACGACGGGGTCCGGGTGTACGTCGAGGGCGCCGAGCCGATCGAGGCCGAGCTCCTGCTCGTCGCCGTCGGACGCGGGCCGACCACGGACGGCCTGGGTTACGAGGAGCAGGGCATCGCGATGGACCGCGGCTTCGTCCTCACCGACGAGCGGCTGCGCACCAACGTGCCCGGCGTGTTCGCCGTCGGCGACATCGTCCCCGGGCTCCAGCTCGCGCACCGCGGCTTCGCCCAGGGCATCTTCGTGGCCGAGGAGATCGCCGGACTCGCTCCGGCTCCGATCGACGAGAGCGGGATCCCCCGGGTCACCTACTGCGACCCCGAGCTGGCCTCGGTCGGTCTGACCGAGGAGCAGGCACGCGAGCGCGAGGGCGACGACGCGATCGAGACCCTCGTCTACGACCTCGGCGGGAACGGGAAGAGCCAGATCCTCAAGACCCAGGGCAGCGTCAAGCTGGTGCGACGCAAGGACGGCCCGGTCCTCGGCGTCCATCTCGTCGGCGCCCGCGTCGGCGAGCTCATCGGTGAAGCCCAGCTGATCTACAACTGGGAGGCGTTCCCCGCGGACGTCGCCCCGTTGCTGCACGCCCACCCGACCCAGAACGAAGCCCTCGGCGAGGCCCACCTGGCCCTCGCCGGCAAGCCGCTCCACGCCCACTCCTGAGCACCACTCCTGACACGAAGGACGCACATGTCGACACCCGTCACCCTTCCCGCCCTAGGCGAATCCGTCACCGAGGGCACGGTCACCCGCTGGCTCAAGCAGGTCGGCGATGCGGTGGCAGTCGACGAGCCGCTGCTGGAGGTCTCGACCGACAAGGTGGACACCGAGATCCCCTCGCCGGTCGCCGGTGTGCTCCTCTCGATCGACGCCGCGGAGGACGAGACCGTCGAGGTCGGCGCCCAGCTGTGCGTGATCGGCAACGAGGGTGAGGGCGCCGGCAGCGCCGGGGCGCCTGCCGCGGCCGAGGCCCCGCCTGCTGAGGAGCCCGCTGCCACCGAGCCTGCCGAGGCACCCGCCGAGGCGCCCGCCGCGCCCCCGGTCGCCGAGCCTGTCGAGGAACCCGCCGAGGCGCCCGCCGCGCCCCCGGTCGCCGAGCCTGTCGAGCCGCCCGCCGCCGAAACAGCTGCCGCTCCCGCCGCAGCCGCCGGACCCGGCACCTCCATCACCCTTCCCGCGTTGGGTGAGTCGGTGACGGAAGGCACCGTCACCCGCTGGCTCAAGCAGGTCGGTGACGACGTCGCCGTCGACGAGCCGCTGCTGGAGGTCTCCACCGACAAGGTGGACACCGAGATCCCGTCCCCCGTTGCCGGCACACTGTTCGAGATCAAGGTGAACGAGGACGAGACTGTCGAGGTCGGCGCCGAGCTGGCCGTCATCGGAGCCGCCGGTGCCGCACCGGCCGCACCGCCGGCTGCCCCGGCGGCTCCGGTCGAGCCTGCCGAGACGCCTGCTGCCGAGGCACCCGCACCAGCCGCCGAGGCGTCGGCGCCCCCCGCGCCCGCCCCCGCGGCCGCCGCCGAGGCACCCGCGCCCGCTGCACCGTCCGCCGACAGCGGCAACTACGTCACTCCCCTGGTCCGCAAGATGGCGGCCGAGCACGGCGTCGACCTGAACGCGATCGCCGGCAGCGGGGTCGGCGGTCGGATCCGCAAGCAGGACGTCCTCGCCGCTGCGGAGGCCCAGAAGTCGACGGCGCCCGCCGCAGCAGCCGCTGCTCCCTCCGCCCCGGCCGCGACGCGGTCGACGCCCAGCCCGCTGCGCGGTACCACCGAGAAGGTCAGCCGGCTCCGCAAGGTCATCGCCGAGCGGATGACCGAGTCGCTGCACATCTCAGCCCAGCTCACCCAGGTGATGGAGGTCGACGTCACCAACGTCGTCCGTCTGCGCGAGGCCGCGAAGGGCGAGTTCCTGGCGCGGGAGGGCGTGAAGCTGACCTATCTTCCGTTCTTCGCGAAGGCAGCCATCGACGCGCTCAAGCAGCACCCGAAGCTGAACGCGCACTTCAACGCCGAGGCCGGCGAGATCACCTACTTCGACCGTGAGAACGTCGCGTTCGCGGTGGACACCGAGCGTGGGCTGCTGACCCCGGTGGTCAAGGACGCCGGCGACCTCTCGATCGCCGGCCTGGCGAAGAAGATCGCCGACGTGGCCGAGCGCACCCGGACGAACAAGATCACCCCGGACGACCTGACCGGGGGTACGTTCACGATCACGAACCTGGGTACCTTCGGAGCCCTGTTCGACACCCCGATCATCAACCAGCCACAGGTCGCGATCCTGGGTCCGGGCGCGGTCGTGAAGCGCGCCGTCGTGATCGACGACCCGAACCTCGGCGAGACGATCGCGATCCGGAACATGGTCAACCTGGCGCTGACCTACGACCACCGCCTGGTCGACGGTGCCGACGCCGGCCGTTTCCTCCAGGACGTGAAGGCGCGCCTGGAGGCCGCACAGTTCGAGGTCTGAACGACGGGTTTCGACAGGCTCAGCCAGCGTGGGGTTTCGACAGGCTCAACCAGCGGAGCGCGGGGCACCCCAACGCGCGCGGAGCGCGCAATCCAACACAGCATCATTGACCCGGTCACCTGATCGGGCTCTGAGGGAGCGAAGCGATCCTCAGAGGTTGATCATGTGACCGGCGATGCCCTCGACGGCTTCCTTGACCGCCTCCGACAGCGTCGGGTGTGCGAAGACGTTGCGGGCGACCTCGTCGGCGGTCAGGTCCCACTTCTGCGCCAGCGTCAGCGCCGGCAGCAGCTCGGTGACGTCGGGTCCGATCAGGTGGGCGCCGAGGATCTCGTTGTACTTCGCGTCGGCGACGATCTTCACGAAGCCGACCGCGTCGCCCAGGCCCATTGCCTTGCCGTTGGCCGAGAACGGGAACTTCGCCGTCTTGACGTCGTACCCCTTCTCCTTGGCCTGCTCCTCGGTGTAGCCGAAGGAAGCGATCTGCGGCTGGCAGTAGGTCGCGCGCGGAATCATGTCGAAGTCGATCTCCATGGTCTCGGCGCCGGCGATCGTCTCGGCAGCGACCACGCCCATGGCCTCGGCGGTGTGCGCGAGCATCAGCTTGCCGGTGACGTCGCCGATGGCGTAGACGCCCTCGACGTTCGTACGGCCGCGCTCGTCGATGGCGATGGCGCCGCGCTCGGTGGTCGCGACTCCGGTCGCTTCGAGCCCGTAGCCCTCCAGGCGCGGTGCGAAGCCGAAGGCGGCGAGGAACTTGCTGGCCTCGATCACCTGCTCGTCGCCGCCTGCTGCCGGGGCGACGGTCACCCGGACGCCTGAGCCGGTGTCCTCGACCCCCTTGACGGCCGTGCCGAGCAGGACCTTGATGCCGAGCTTCTTGTAGTGCTTGAGGAGCTCCTTGGAGACCTCCGCGTCTTCGGTCGGGACCATGCGGTCGAGGAACTCGACGATCGTGACGTCGACGCCGAAGTTCTTCATCACGTAGGCGAACTCGACGCCGATCGCGCCGGAACCGCCGATCACCAGGGAGTCGGGCAGGTTGCTGTCGAGGATCTGCTCCTCGTAGGTCACCACGTTCTGGGAGAGCTCGACGCCCGGGACCAGGCGCACGGTCGCCCCGGTGGCGATGATGATCTTGTCGCCGGTCACCGTCCGGACCGAACCGTCCTCGCCCTTGACCTCGACCGACTTCTCACCACTGCTCAGCGGGCCGGTGAACGTGCCCCAGCCGTGGATCTCCTCGATCTTGTTCTTCTTCATCAAGAAGTGGACGCCCTTGACGATGCCGTCCGAGACAGCACGGCTGCGCGCGTGCGTCGGACCGAAGTCCATCGAGGCATCGCCGGTGATCCCGAACTTGTCCTTCTCGTGGGTGAGCACGTGCGCCAGCTCGGCGTTCTTCAACAGCGCCTTGGACGGGATACACCCGACGTTGAGACAGACACCTCCCCAGTACTTCGACTCCACCACTGCGGCTCTGAGGCCCAGCTGGGAGGCGCGAATGGCGGCTACATAACCGCCGGGGCCGGCACCGACGACGAGAACATCGAAATCACTCACCGGGCAACCCTACCGAGCGCTCGAGGTTGCACCGCCGGGTGACCACGGTCATGGCAGGGTGGGGACATGCGATTCCTCCTCGCCGGAGCATCCGGTTTCCTCGGCAGCCGCCTGCGCGAGAGCCTCGTGCTCGCCGGGCACGACGTGACCTCCCTGGTCCGCCGCACCCCGGGTCCGGGCCAGGCGCAGTGGGACCCCTACGCCGGGCAGCTCGACCTCGACCTGGTCGAGCAGACCGACGTGGTCGTCAACCTCGCCGGGGCGCCCACCCTCGGCAACCCGCACTCCGGACGCTGGGCCACCGAGCTGCTGGAGAGCCGGGTCACCACGACGACCGTGCTCGCCGAGGCGATCGCCCGGAGCGGACGGCGCCCCGACTTCCTCGCAGGCAACGGCATCTCGTACTACGGCGACAGCGGCGCCGAGATGCTGCCCGAGACCGCCGGCAGCTCCGGGGACGCGTTCCTCACCGAGGTGACCCGGCAGTGGCAGGCAGCCACCGAGGTCGCTGTCGAGGCGGGCGCGCGGGTCTGCGTGCTCCGGACGGCACCGGTGCTCGACCAGGACAGCCCCCCGTTGAAGCAGCTCCTGATGCTCTTCAAGGCCGGTCTCGGCGGCAAACTCGCCTCCGGCGACCAGTACTTCCCGATCATCTCCACCGAGGACTGGGTCGGAGCGGTCACCTTCCTCGCCGAGCACCGCGAAGCCCGCGGGCCGGTGAACCTCTGCTGCCCGACGACACCGACCAACGCCGAGTTCACCCGGGAGCTGGCCGCGCTGGTGCACCGCCCCGCGTTCTTCCGGGTCCCCGGCTTCGTGCTCAGGACGGCAGCCGGTCGGATGGCCCCGGAGGTGCTCGGCTCGATCCGCGCCGTCCCGCAGGTACTGATCGACTCCGGCTTCCGGTTCGCCGACCAAGACGTCGCGGACGTGCTGCGGGCCGCTACCGCCTGACCGGCCGGACCGTCCCCACCAGCCAGGCGCCGTCGACGTACCGCAGCTCGACCACGCGTCGGCTCGGTTGACCGGCCGGCAGCCGACGGACCACGGCACCGTCGTCGACCGCGGCGCTGAGCACCCGTTCGACGACCTCGACGCGGAGCAGCGCCTCGTCGCGCACCAGCACGCGCGCAGCGAGCCGTTGCAGGTGGATGCCGGAGACCCGCAGGCCACGGACGGCGTACGCGCGCAACGACCGGACGTCGCGCAGTCCCGCCCGGGAGCCCGGCAGGTACAGGGCGGCCAGCGCCTCGGCGTCGCCACCGGCCCAGGCCGCGGCGCGCGCCTCATCCCAGTCCTGCAGCACGCCCAGGGGGTCCCTGGGGATCGTCGCGCTCGGACTCGTCGGGCGCACCGTCGACTCCGGTGCTGCGCACCCGACGAGCAACCCGAGGACCAGCACGACAAGCAGCCCGGGGAGCAGCCCGGGGAGCAGCTCTGCGCGGGGTCGGGGACCTCTCCGGGAGGCGGGCCACTGCATCCGACGAGCGTCCCGGATCGAGCCGCCGGGGCGTCGGACGTCTCCACAGGCACGACCGAGGGGGCCGCGTAGACTCAACCAGGTGAACCTCGCACAGGTCGACAACGGCGCTGCGTCGTGAGCAGCAGCCCGGAACACCGCCACCTCGGTCTCGTGGACTACCGCGAGGCCTGGGAGCTGCAGCGTCAGGTGCACGCCGACGTCCTCGCCGGTGGGTCGGACGCGGTCCTGCTCCTCGAGCACCCCCCGGTCTTCACCTGCGGCAAGCGCACCACGGTCGAGGAGCGCCCCCGCGATCCCGGCGGCGCCGAGGTCATCGACGTCGACCGCGGCGGCAAGATCACCTTCCACGGCCCCGGGCAGCTCGTCGGGTACCCGATCGTGCGACTCCCGGACCACGTGCTGGTCGTCGACTACGTCCGGCGGATCGAGGAAGCCTTGATCGCCGTCTGCGACGAGCTCGGGGTCGCCACCGCCCGGGTGCCCGGCCGCAGCGGCGTCTGGCTCCGGGCGGACCCGTCCGCGGGCCGCCCCGAGCGCAAGATCGCCGCTCTCGGCATCCGGGTCAGCCGCGGCGTCACCATGCACGGCTTCGCCCTCAACTGCGACGTGGACCTGGGCTGGTACGACCGGTTCGTCCCGTGCGGGATCGCCGATGCCGGCGTCACGTCCTTGTCAGCAGAGCTGGGCCGCGACATCACCACGGACGAGGTGATCCCGGTCGTGGAGGCGCACCTGGACCGGCTGCTCGCCTGGGCGCCGTACGACGCGACCCCGGACTACGAACCGCGCCCCGAACCGGGACGGGCCGCGCGCCTGCGTGTCCCCGTGCTCAATCCTCTGGCCTGACTCCGATCTAGGAGATGCTTCCTGCACCTGGAGGAACAGCCCTGCCTCGGAAAGGGGGACGCGGAGTCGATGAGTGCCCTCGTCGTCGAGACCACCGGCCTGCGCAAGGTCTTCCGCGACCGCGGCCGTAGGGTCGTCGCCGTCGACGACCTCGACCTCGCCGTCGAACGCGGCGGCGTCCACGGGTTCCTCGGGCCCAACGGGTCCGGCAAGACCACGACGATCACGATGCTCCTCGGCCTCGCGCGCCCGGACAGCGGCACCATCACGGTCCTCGGCCAGCAGTACCCCGACCGACTCTCGGCAGTCCTGTCCCGGGTCGGCGCCGTCCTCGAACGCGGACAGTTCGCCCCCGACCTGACCGGGCGCCGCAACCTCCAGCTGCTCGCCGGCGCCGCGTCACTGCCCGCGAGCCGGGTCGACGAGGTCCTGGACAAGGTAGGTCTGACCGAGGTCGCCCGACGGCGCTACCGCGGCTACTCGCTCGGGACCAGCCGCCGGCTCGGGATTGCCGCCGCGTTGCTGAAGAACCCTGAGCTGGTGATCCTGGACGAGCCGTCCAACGGTCTCGATCCGGCCGGCATCCGCGACATGCGGGACACCATCCCCCGGCTGGCCGAAGCCGGCGTCAGCGTGCTGCTGAGCTCGCACATCCTCGCCGAGGTCCAGCAGGTCTGCTCGTCGGTCTCGATCATCGGCGACGGCAGGCTGCTCGCGACCGGCCGCGTTCACGACCTGATCGGCGAGAGCACCTCGCGGACCCGGGTCGGCGTGGCGCACCCTGACCGGGCGACCGCCCTGCTGCTGCAGTCCGGCTACGACGTCGTCCGCGACGGAGCCTTCCTGGTGGTGGAGGGTCACGAGCACCCCGAGGTGATCACCCGTCGTCTGGCCGACCAGGGCCTCTACGTCTACGAGGTCTCCGCGATCCGCCCGACGCTCGAGTCGTTCTTCCTCACGCTGACCGGTCACCGGCCGGCACGTCCGGAGGATCCCGCGGCGTGGGCCGCGGACGAGACCGCCGAGCACGTCACCGCAACCGGGCTCGCCGACCTTCCCGCACCGCCGCCCGCCGGAGGTGCGGGCGCATGATCGGCCTGATCCGGGTCGAGCTCACCCGCTACCGGTCCCGCCGGGTCATCGTCCTGCTCGTCGTTGCTGCAGCCGTCCTCGCCGCACTGGTCGCCTTCCAGTCCGCCTGGGACACCCGCCCCCCGACAGCAGCCGAGCTGGCGACCGCGCAGGCGAACGCGGACATCGAGAGCACGAAGGCCGGCGTCGAGGCCGACATCGCCCAGTGCGTGCAGGACTACGTCGCCGACGCGACCCCGGAGTTCGCCGAGCAGCAGTGCCGCGACATGTTCGCCGCCGACGACACCGTGTACCTGCCGCGCAGCGAGCTCGACCTGAACGGCACCCTCCAGGGCAACGGGATCGGGATCGCCCTGCTGGTGATCGGGCTGCTGGTGATCGCTGCCTGCACGTTCACCGGAGCCGACTGGGCCTCGGGATCGATCCGCAACCAGGTGCTCTTCGAACCCCGCCGGACCCGGGTCTGGGCGGCGAAGGCGATCGCCGTCACCGCCGCCAGCGGGGTGGTCGCACTGGTCGTCCTGGGCGGCTTCTGGGCCGCGCTCTACCTGGTCGCGGTCGATCGCGGCGTACCGCACGGTTCCGCCGTGGTCGGTGACGTCGGATGGCACCTGCTGCGCGCTGTCGTCCTGGCAATGGGCGCTTCCGTGGGCGCCTACGCCCTGACGATGCTCCTGCGGCACGCGGTGGCCACCCTCGCCCTGCTCTTCACCTACAGCGTGGGGGGCGAGATCCTCGTCTACCTGCTCCCCGTCGACGGCGCGGCCCGGTGGTCGCTGGGCAACAACATCTTCGGCTGGCTCGAGAAGTACCTCCAGTACGTCGACCCGGCCGCGGGTTGCGTCCGGATCGGGGACTGCACCGGACCCGAGCACGTCAGTCACCTGCAGTCAGGGCTCTACCTGCTGGCGTTGCTGATCGTCGCCCTGGTGGGCTCCTGGGTCGCCTTCCGCCGCCGCGACCTCTGAGGTCGTCCCCCGCCGGGCCCGGCAATTCCCGAGACGGCTGATAACGAACCGGTCGCTTCCGCGCGTCGACCATTGACCAGAGGTCACAAAGTACGCAAACGTGTCGGCCATCACACTCGCGACTCACCAGCGGGCGGAGGCGCATTGTTTGCCGTACAGAATCTCGAGGTCGTGTACGACGACGTCGTGCTGGCCCTGCGCGGAATCTCCCTCGAGATCCCGGACGGGTCGATCGTCGCGCTGCTCGGTGCGAACGGCGCCGGCAAGTCCTCGTTGCTGCGGGCGCTCTCGGGACTCCTCGACATCCACGAGGGGAAGATCCGCAAGGGTTCGGTGACCCTGGACGGCGCGTCGGTCGGTCACCTCTCGGCGCCGGACCTGGCCAAGCGCGGCATCAAGCACGTGCTCGAGGGACGCCGGGTGTTCAAGGAGCTGACCGTCGAGGAGAACCTGCGGGTCGGCGCCTACTCAGCCCGCCGTGACCTCACCGCGAACCTGGAGCGGGTCTACGGACTGTTCCCCCGCCTGGTCGAGCGGCGGTCCGGCACGGCGGGCTACCTCTCCGGCGGGGAGCAGCAGATGCTCGCGATCGGTCGGGCGCTGATGTCGGGTCCGCGCTACCTCCTCCTGGACGAGCCCAGCCTCGGTCTCGCCCCGATGGTGGTCGAACAGATCCGCGACATCGTGGTGGAGATCAACCAGCAGGGCACCGGGGTTCTCCTCGTCGAGCAGAACGCGACCATGGCCCTGCAGATCGCCCACCACGGCTACGTCATCGAGACCGGTCGGGTGGTGATGGACCGCCCGGCGGCCGAGCTCCTCGCCGACGACGACGTCCGCGAGTTCTACCTCGGACTGCACGGCGAAGGCACCGAGAAGGCCTCCTTCCGCGACGTGAAGCACTACCGCCGGCGGAAGCGGTGGGCATCGTGACACCGGGTGCTGATACCGGCGCCGAGCACGGGCCGCTGCTGACGTTCTCCGACGTGCGGCTCTCGTTCGGTCAGGTCCGGGCGATCAACGGCGTGAGCTTCCACGTCAATCCCGGCGAGCTGTTCGCCGTGATCGGACCCAACGGCGCGGGCAAGACCAGTGTCTTCAACGTGATCTCCGGCGTGTACCGCCCGCAGGAAGGCACGGTCCGCCTCGGCGAGCACTCCCTGCTCGGCCTGCGTCCGCCGGCGATCGCGAAGCTCGGCGTGGCCCGCACCTTCCAGAACATCGAGCTGTTCTCGAACCTGACGGTGCTGGACAACCTGCTGCTCGGCCGGCACCAGCACATCGGCTACGGGCCGCTCGCTGCGCTCGGCTGGCTCGGCAAGGCCCGCAACGAAGAGCTGCGGCACCGGGCGATCATCGAGGAGATCGTCGACTTCCTCGAGCTCGTGCGGTGGCGCAAGTTCCCCGTCGGTCTGCTCCCGTACGGCGTCCAGAAGCGGGTGGAGCTCGGACGCGCCCTGGCGATGGACCCGAAGCTGCTCCTGCTCGACGAGCCCGTCGCCGGCATGAACCTCGAGGAGACCGAGGACATGGCCCGGTTCATCCTGGACATCCGTGAGGAGCTCGGCATCGCGATGATCATGGTCGAGCACGACATGGGCCTGGTGATGGACCTCGCCGACCGGGTGCTGGTGGTCGACTTCGGCACCCCGATCACCACCGGCACACCCGAGGAGGTCCAGCGCGACGAGAACGTCATCGCCGCCTACCTGGGCGGAGAGCTCAGCAACGGACCCGGCACCACCACGGAAGGGGTGGTCGGATGAGCGACACCCGCACGATCGCGCACCTGGTCCGTGAGCACGCGAGCACGATGCCCGACTCCGTGGCGATGCGGTACAAGGACCTGGGCGTCTGGCAGGAGATCACCTGGGCGCAGTACTGGGACACCGTGCTGGACACCGCGCACGCCCTGCTGGCCCTCGGCGTACAGCCCGGGGACAGGGTCTCGGTGCAGAGCGAGGACCGGCCGGAGTGGCTCTTCCTCGATCTCGCGACCGTGGCGATCCGTGGCATCACGGTCGGTCTCTACCCGACCAACCCGGCCGCCGAGGTCCAGTACCTGCTCGCGCACAGCGGCTCGCGCATCCACCTCGCCGAGGACCAGGAGCAGCTCGACAAGTTCCTCGCGGTCGGCGCCGAGTGCCCCGCGGTCGAGAAGGTCGTCTACGTCGAGACCCGAGGCATCGCCCGGCAGTACGACGACCCGCGGCTCCTCGGCTGGGAGCAGCTGATGACCCTCGGTGCCGAGCACCGCGCCAGTCACCCCGAGGCGGTCGCGGACCTGATGGACCAGGCCCAGCCCGACGACGTGATCACGCTCGTCTACACCTCCGGCACCACCGGTCCGCCGAAGGGAGCGATGCTCACCACCGCCAACGTCGCGTTCGCGATGAAGGCCGTCCTCGACGACGACGGTTTCATCTCGCCGCCCCCGAACAAGAACGACCTGACGCTCTCCTACCTCCCCCTCTGCCACGTCGCCGAGCGCTTCTTCACCACCTGGTACAACGCCGGGGCCGGGACGCAGGTGAACTTCGCGGAGTCCATCGACACGGTCCCGCAGAACCTGCGCGAGGTGCAGCCGACGATCCTGCTGGCAGTCCCCCGGATCTGGGAGAAGCTGCTCGCGACCGCCCGGATCAAGATCGACTCCGCGACCCCGTTCAAACGCGCCTACGGCCGGTTCTGGCTCGGGCAGGCGGACCAGCTCGGCGACGTCCTGGCCGCGAACGGCGGCGAGCACACCTTCAGCAGCCGGATCCGCTACCGGATCGGCTGGGTGCTCTTCTACCGCGCTCTCCTCGAGCGCCTCGGCCTGCGCCGTGTCCGGTACGCCGTCTGCGGCGCGGCTCCGATCGCGCCGGAGGTGCTCAAGTTCTTCATGGGCATCGGGATCCGGGTGGTGGAGGTCTACGGGATGACCGAGAACACCGCGATCGCGACCTCGAACCGCCGCGGCCGGGTCCGGCTCGGCACCGTCGGCGAGCCGCTGGCCGGGATCGAGGTGCGGCTCGACGAGGCGAACGGGGAGATCCTCACCCGGCACCCGGCGACCTTCGTCGGGTACTGGCGCAACCCCGAGGCGACCGCCGCGACCATCGACGCCGACGGCTGGCTGCACACCGGCGACGTGGGCGAGTGGATCGACGGGACGCACCTGCGGATCACCGATCGGATGAAGGACATCATCATCACCGCGGGCGGGAAGAACGTTTCCCCCTCGGAGATCGAGAACGCGCTCAAGGCTTCCCCCTTCATCAAGGAGGCGGTGGTCCTGGGCGACCGGCGCAAGTACCTGACCGCCCTGATCGGCATCGAGCTCGACACCGTCGGCGAGTGGGCCCAGCGCCAGGGCCTCGCCTTCACGACGTACCGCGACCTCGCCGAGAAGCCGGAGATCCGCCGTCTGGTCGAGGACATCGTCAAGGAGGTCAACAGCCGGTTCAGCCCGGTCGAGCAGCTCAAGGACTTCCGGATGTTCCCCAAGGAGCTCGACCACGAGGACGGCGAGCTGACCGCGACCCAGAAGGTGAAGCGGTCGGCGATCGACAAGTCCTTCAGCGAGCTGGTCGACTCGATGTACCGCACCCAGGACACCGTCGCCGGCGGAGGGAGCTCCCGATGACCGAGTTCCTGACCGCGGTCAGCGCGGGCACCGGCAACGGCGCCGTCTACACCCTGCTCGCGCTCGGCTTCGTGATCATCTACAAGTCGATGCAAGTCATCTCCTTCGCCCAGCCGGCGTTCATGATGGCCGGCGCCGTCCTGGTGTCCTACCTGACGCCCAAGGTCGGGTTCTTCGGCGCCGTCGTCCTCGGCACGATCTCCATCGCCGTGGTGGCGCTGATCGTCGAGCGGGTCGCGGTCCGCCCGATGGTCGGCAAGGCCACCTTCGTGATCGCGATCATCACGATCGGCATCGACATCGTGATCCGGGTGGTCTCGGGCGCCTTCATCGGCGTGGACCCGTTGATCCTCGGCGACCCGTGGGGACTCGACGTCGTCACCGTCGGAGGGGTGAACATCGAGCACCGGCACCTGGCTGCCTTCGTCGCCGCGGCGCTGATCGTCGGCCTCCTGCTGCTCTTCTTCCGCTACACCTCGCTCGGCCTGGCCATGCGCGCAGCCGCGCTGGACCAGGAGGCGGCGATGGCCCAGGGCGTCAACGTCGGCACCGTCTTCGCGGTCTCCTGGGGCCTGGCCGGGGGGTTGGCAGCGATCGCCGGCGTCTTCGCCTCAGCCGGGGACCCGATCACCAACAACTTCTGGATCGTCGGGCTGGCGGCACTCCCGGTGATCATCCTCGGCGGCCTGGACTCCTTCGGCGGCGCCATCGTGGGCGGGCTGGTGATCGGCATCGCCGAATCGGTCGTGGCGTCGTACCACAGCGTCTGGTTCCCGTTCCTGGACAAGAACCTCGGCACCCTGGTCCCGTTCCTGCTGATGTTCCTGGTGCTGCTGGTCCGGCCGTACGGACTCTTCGGGACCAAGGAGGTGGAGCGGGTATGACCGCCTCTCCCGTCGCCCGCGTCCGCCGCTCGCGCTCGCTCCGCGGCCGCCCCGAGCTCTACACGTCGTACCGCCAGGACATGGCGCTGCTCAACACCGGCGGCAAGCGCATCAGCGTCCTGCTGCTGGTAGCCGTCGCCGCCCTGCTCCCGATGTTCCTCACCGACGAGTTCCTGACCATCGCGGCGACCGGCATGGTCTTCGCGGTCGGCGCCATCGGCCTGAACCTTCTGACCGGGTACGCCGGCCAGGTCTCGCTCGGACATGCGTTCTTCGTCGGCGTCGGCGCCTACACCGCGGCGTACCTCTCGGGCGACCCGGACGGCCGGTACCTCGGCCTGGGCGTCGACAACGTGCTGCTCTGGCTGCCCGCGGCCGGGGTGGTGGCGGCACTGACCGGGCTGCTGGTGGCTCCGATCGCGACCCGGCTGCGCGGCCTGTACCTGGCCGTGGTGACGCTGGGGCTGGTCTTCATCGGCGAGTACGTCTTCAGCGAGTGGCGCGAGCTGTCCGGCGGAGGCGGCATCGGCCGCGAGGCGGCCACCCCGATGCTCTTCGGCAACAACCTCGCCCGGGACGGGGCGTCGTACACCGAAGAGCAGAAGCTCTACTGGCTCTTCCTGGTCACCCTGATCCTGCTGGCGGTCATGGCGCGCAACCTGGCCCGGTCGAAGATCGGCCGGGCGTTCTCCGCGGTCCGTGACCGCGACGTCGCCGCCGGGGTGATGGGGGTGGAGCTGTCCCGCTACAAGCTGATCGCCTTCACGATCTCCTCGTTCTACGCGGGCGTCTGCGGCGGCCTGATGTTCGTCGGCGTCGGCCAGTTCGGACCGACCCAGTTCGGGCTGCTGATGTCGATCCAGTTCATCGCCATGGTGCTGATCGGCGGCGTCGCCACGATCTCGGGATCGATCATGGGCGCGATGCTGATCGCTGCGCTCCCCCGGATCTCCAGCGAGCTCCCGGCGCTGCTGCCCTTCATCTCGACGACGCCGACCGAGCACCCGAACATCTTCGAGGTCGAGCAGGTGACCTACGGCGTGCTGATCGTGGCGTTCCTGCTTTTCGAGCCGCGGGGACTCTTCGGGATCTGGCTGCGTGCACGGACCTATTGGAAGAGCTTCCCCTTCTCGTACTGAGCCGGGGCGGAGAGAAGAACAACCGAGGAGGAACAGTGAACAGGACCACACTGAGGTTCGCGGCCCTGGCATCAGCGGCATCGCTCGTGCTGCTGGGCTGCGGACGTGACGACAACGACGAGGGGACGGCGACCGGCCCCGGGATCACCAGCGAGCCCTGTCCCGAAGCCGTCGACGACAGCAAGGGCTGCATCTACCTGGGCGTCATCTCCGACCTGACCGGCCCGTTCGCCCCGGTCGGCGTCCCGCTGACCGCCGGGGGCAAGGCGTTCTGGGACAAGGTCAACGCCGACGGTGGCATCGGTGACTACGAGGTCAACGTGAGCGAGTACGTGCGGGACAACAAGTACAGCCCCGACACGCACGCTCAGGTCTACGGCCAGATCAAGGACAAGGTCCTCGCGATGGCGCAGTCGCTGGGCACCGTGGCCACCGAGGCGATGCTGCGCGACGCGGATGCCGAAAGCCTGGTGGTCCTGCCGGCCACCCTCGGCTCCAACTGGATCTTCGAGGACCGGGTCACCGAGATCGGCACCAGCTACTGCGCCGAAGCGATGAACTCGGTCGACTACGGCGTCGACGAGCTCGGTACGACCGGGGTCGCGGCCATCCACTTCGAGGGTGATTACGGCGACGACGCCGCGGTCGGCGCGAAGATCGCCGCCGAGGCCCGGGACGTGGACTTCACCGACATCACCATCGCACCCGGCGGCGACGCTGCCCCGGTCGTGGCCCAGCTGCTGCGCTCGAAGGCGAACCTGGTGATGATCTCGACGAGCCCGACCGAGCTCGCCCAGATCGTCGGCGGGGCCGCCCAGGCCGGGTTCAAGGGCAAGTTCATCGGCTCGATCCCGACCTGGAACAAGGCGCTGCTGGGCACCCCGGCGAAGCCGGCCCTCGAGGCGCTCTACCTGTGGGCGAGCTCCTTCCCGGGTTGGGACGCCGAGACGGCGGGCCACGACGCGATGCGCACGGCTGCGACCGCGGCGAAGCAGGACCCGAACGAGTACTACGCACTCGGCTGGTCCGGCGGCTACGTGATGAAGGCCGCCCTGGAGAAGGCCGTCGAGAACGACAACCTGACCCGCGAGGGCCTGCTGGAGGCTGCGAAGTCGCTGGACGGCGTCGACAGCGAGGGCATGCTGCCCGAGGGTTCGGGCAACTACGCCGGTGACCCGAACGAGGCGGCGGTGCGCAGCACCTACCTGCTGAAGCCGGCCGAGAGCGGCAACTCGGGAGCGACCGTGGCGGTCGAGGCCTTCACCGGCCCGACGGCCGAGGGGTACGACTTCACGGAGGCGTGCTACCTCCAGAAGTAGGAACCGGAACGACGGTCGGGGGCGGGTCCAGCGGACCCGCCCCCGACCCGTTCCTGCCTCACCGACGGCGCGTACGCTGGGGTGGTGACTCAGGCGCCCGATTCCTCCTCCCCCACCGCCCCCGACGGCCGCAAGCTGCTCCGCCTCGAGGTCCGGAACGCGGAGACGCCGATCGAGCGCAAGCCGGAGTGGATCAAGACCCGGGCGAAGATGGGCCCGCAGTACCGCGAGCTCCAGAGGCTGGTGAAGTCCGAGGGGCTGCACACCGTCTGCCAGGAAGCTGGCTGCCCCAACATCTTCGAGTGCTGGGAGGACCGGGAGGCGACCTTCCTCATCGGCGGTGACCAGTGCACCCGCCGCTGCGACTTCTGCCAGATCGACACGGGCAAACCCCAACCGCTGGACCGCGACGAGCCCCGCCGGGTCGCCGAGTCCGTACAGACGATGGGCCTGCGCTACGCCACCATCACCGGTGTCGCCCGGGACGACCTGCCCGACGGCGGCGCCTGGCTGTACGCCGAGACGGTACGCGTGATCCATGAGCTCAACCCCGGGACCGGCGTGGAGAACCTGATCCCCGACTTCAACGGCGACCCCGACCAGCTGCGCGAGGTCTTCGAGGCCCGCCCCGAGGTGCTCGCCCACAACGTCGAGACCGTTCCCCGGATCTTCAAGCGGATCCGCCCGGCGTTCCGCTACGACCGGTCGCTCGACGTCCTCACCCAGGCGCGCGCGTTCGGCCTGGTCACCAAGTCGAACCTGATCCTCGGCCTGGGCGAGACCCGGGCGGAGGTCAGCCAGGCGCTGGTCGACCTGCACGCCGCCGGGTGCGAGCTGATCACGATCACCCAGTACCTGCGACCCTCGCCGCGGCACCACCCCGTCGAGCGCTGGGTCAAGCCCGAGGAGTTCGTCGAGATGCAGGCCGAGGCGGAGGAGATCGGCTTCGCCGGCGTCCTCTCCGGCCCCCTGGTCCGGTCGTCGTACCGGGCAGGGCGGCTCTACCGACAGGCCATCGACGCCCGCACGGACACCACCGCAGCCGTCTGACGGTCTCGACTACGCTCGACCACCCAGCACCCTCACCTCGAACACCGGAAAGCGGCCCCCCATGGCGAAGAAGGTCAAGGACCCGAACAAGCCGAGCCGGATCAGCCAGATCCGGCAGAGCTACCAGATCACCAAGAAGAGCGACCCGCGGATCGGCCTGATTCTGCTGGGCACCTTTCTGCTGGCCGCCGCCGGCGGGTTCGCCGCGATGTACCTCTTGCTGGGCGGCGTGGTCTTCCCGGTGACCTCTGCCGTCCTGCTCGGCACCCTCGGCGTCCTGATCGTCTTCGGCCGTCGCGCCCAGGCTGCCGCGCTCGCCTCCATCGAGGGTCAGCCGGGCGCGGCTGCGGCCGCCCTCGGGATGCTCCGACGCGGGTGGAAGACCGACCCCGCGATCGGCTTCACCAAGCAGCAGGACGTCGTCCACCGCCTGGTCGGCCCTCCGGGCATTATCCTGATCGGCGAGGGCAACCCCAACCGGATCAAGCCGCTGATGTCCGCCGAGCGCCGCAAGCACGAGCGCGTCGCGGCCGAGATCCCGCTGCACGAGGTCTACGTCGGCAACGGCCCGGGCGAGGTGCCCCTGCGCAAGCTCGTGCGGCACGTCTCCAAGCTCGGCCGCAACATCAAGCCGGCCGCGATGACCGACGTCCTGAACCGCCTCAAGGCCCTGGACGCGAACCGTTCGAACATCCCGCTGCCCAAGGGGCCGGTCCCGACCTCGATGAAGGGTGCCCGCGGGAACATGCGCGGGCGGTAGTCACCCCTGCGGTCCCTTCGCCACGTATCGGATCTGCTAGCGCATCCCCGATCAGTTCTGTAGCACCTCGGACGCCGGCGGCGCCTCGATGGTGACCGGTTTCCCCCAGTCGGTGACGACCAGGGTGAGGTCGTTCTCGCCGAGGTCCGCCTCGGCCCGGCGAACGAGGTTGTCCTCGTCGACGTACAGGTCGAGGGTGATGTCCTTCGAGGCGTCCACGCCGGGAACCATCGCGAGCATTCCGGAGCCGAGCGCCTCAGCGTCGAGCAGGACCTCGTAGCGGGTCAGCTCCTGGCCGTCGACGGTCTCGGCGCCCGCGTCGCGGACCTCCTTGATGCCGTCCGCGATCCCGGTCAGGGACTTCTTGGGGTCGACGTCGGAGAGGCCGCCGAAGAGCGATAGCGACGGGTCGTCCTCCGCGAGCCTGACGAACTTCGCGGTCTCGCTCTTCTTCAGGTAGAACTCGCCGTCGACGACCACGACCTCGATCTTCTGACCGAAGAGGTTGGCAGCGATCCGGGCCTGCGGCTTCGCCGTGCCGTAGTTGAAGGCCGCGGTCGCCGTCACGGTGGTGCCGAAGGTGAGCTCGGCCTGCGCGCTCTTCTGCTCCTTGATCGCGTCGACCAGGCCCGTGACGAAGGCGGCCTTGTCGACCTCGGCCGTCTCAGCGGCTGCGGGATTCGCGTTGCTGGACCCCTCGTCGTCCCCGCACGCGGTGAGCGTGACGAGCAGGAGGGCGCCAGCGGCGAGGAGCGCGAGCGTGCGGGAGCGTGAGCTGGACATGGTGCCTCCGGTCAGGACGTACGACGTACCGCCAGCGTAGGCCCCGAGGCGAAACGCCCTTAACGCCGCGGGAAGACCGCTGAGAAGGTCCAGATGTCGTGCAGGCCGCGGCCGTCCTCCCGGAACACGAGCGGCGGGATCAGCAGGCAGACCAGCAGCTGGCGCTGGAACGCCTTGACCAGGCTCAGCGGCCGGCCGTCGAGCCGGTGCACGGTCAGGCGCACGATCTTGTGCCCGAAGGAGGAGCCCGTCAGGGCGATCCCGACCGAGGTCTCGACCCAGAAGATGGCCAGGTTCAACGGCACGAAGGCGGGGTGCTGGAGGTCCTGGAGGATGAAGAAAGCCACTGCGTAGCTGGCCAGCCAGTCGATCAGCAGGGCGCCGAGGCGCTGCAGCCAGGACGCCGTCTCGGGGTAGAGCGGGCGTCCTGCGGGAGTCGTCGGTTCGGGCATCGCACCGACCCTACCCACCCCCTGGTTCCCCGACCGGAACGGAGCACCGAGGTCCGGTTACTGGTACGTGTTACATGCCCGAAACAAACCCGATACGGTCGATTAATCGGCCCGACGTAACGTCGTCACGCGTTCACGCGTAGTGACTCACCGTCGCGTTGCTCACTCACCACTCTCTGATCTCGGTCGCGCGTGCGACCAAGGAGGACGAATGTTCCAGAACAGCGAAGAGCTCCTGAAGTTCATCAAGGACGAGGGCGTCGAGATGATCGACGTCCGCTTCTGCGACCTTCCCGGCATCATGCAGCACTTCACGGTGCCGGCCTCGTCCTTCGACCAGTCGGTCTTCGACGACGGTCTGGGCTTCGACGGCTCCTCCATCCGCGGCTTCCAGGCCATCAACGAGTCCGACATGCAGCTCTACCCGGACCCGACCACGGCCTACCTCGACCCGTTCCGCAAGTCGAAGACGCTCAACGTGAACTTCTTCATCCACGACCCGATCACCGGTGAGGCCTACTCCCGCGACCCGCGCAACATCGCCAAGAAGGCCCTGGCCTACCTCGCCAGCACCGGCATCGCGGACACCGCGTTCTTCGCTCCCGAGGCGGAGTTCTACATCTTCGACAACGTCCGCTACTCCACCGGCGTGAACGAGGGGTACTACCACATCGACTCCGTCGAGGGCTGGTGGAACTCGGGCAAGGAGGGCGAGGACAACCTCGGCTACAAGACCCGCCTCAAGGGGGGCTACTTCCCCGTCGAGCCGTACGACCACTACAGCGACCTGCGCGCCGACATGGTCAAGAATCTCGAGGCCTGCGGCCTCCTGGTCGAGCGCGCCCACCACGAGGTCGGCACGGCGGGCCAGGCGGAGATCAACTACCGCTTCGACACCCTGCTCAAAGCAGCCGACGACGTGATGAAGTTCAAGTACATCATCAAGAACACCGCTTGGCAGCAGGGCAAGTCGGTCACCTTCATGCCGAAGCCGATCTTCGGCGACAACGGATCCGGCATGCACGTGCACCAGTCGCTGTGGAACGGCAGCGAGCCGCTGTTCTACGACGAGACCGGCTACGGCGGACTCTCGGAGATGGCCCGCCACTACATCGGCGGCATCCTCAAGCACGCCCCGTCGCTGCTGGCGTTCACCAACCCGACGGTGAACTCCTATCACCGTCTGGTTCCCGGCTTCGAGGCGCCGATCAGCCTGGTCTACAGCCAGCGCAACCGATCGGCCTGTGTGCGGATCCCGATCACCGGCTCGAACCCGAAGGCCAAGCGCATCGAGTTCCGGTGCCCCGACCCCTCGGCCAACCCCTACCTCGCGTTCTCCGCACTGCTGCTCGCCGGCATCGACGGAATCCAGAACAAGATCGAGCCGTCCGATCCCATCGACAAGGACATCTACGAGCTGCCGCCGGACGAGATGGCTGACATCGACCAGGTGCCCACCTCGCTGGGTGCGGTGCTGGACAACCTCGAGCGCGACCACGAGTTCCTCACCCAGGGCAACGTGTTCACGCCCGACCTGATCGAGACCTGGATCGACTTCAAGCGCACCCAGGAGATCCTGCCCGTGCAGCTGCGACCACACCCGCACGAGTTCGAGCTCTACTACGACATCTGAGCCGTAGGGGCCCACCGAACGCGGTTCAGCCTCCGGCAGGTTCGCTCGTCAGCAGTGAGTCCGCGAGACCCGGCGTTCCCTCATTCAGCGACGCCGGGACTTGTGGCTCTGTTGGAGGTTGTCGTCGGCCGCGCGAGGGCCGGGGTCCGCGCTGTTGAGCCGTATCGTCCTGGCTCGTCCGCACGGTTCGAGGCAGGTCCGGCTCGGCGTCGACTCCGAGAGTGAACGCGAAGGGGTCAGATACATAGGGGCTATCGCGGCGACGAATCACGGTCTGACAGCCATGCGCGATT
>JBKJIR010000049.1:0-23227 GCA_046598495.1 Marmoricola sp.
AGCGACGCCGCAACTGAGCCGCGCCCGTCAAGTGGCGACAATGCCGAACGCCTATTCCGACCGCTGACTCGCTTGGTCGGAATAGGCGTCTCTGGCGGAGGATAGGGGATTCGAACCCCTGAGAGCTTTCACTCAACTCGCTTTCCAAGCGAGCGCCATAGGCCACTAGGCGAATCCTCCGTCGCGAAGGTTACCCGCCCGGATTGGCCCCCGCGAAATCGGTCTCCTAGACTCCTCCCCAACCCCCCATGCGGCGGTATCTCACTGAACTCCCCCAGGGCCGGAAGGCAGCAAGGGCAGGTGGGCTCTTCCGGGTGCATGGGGGGCCTCTTCCTTTTTGGGGTTTCCGTCCGGTTCGTGCCTAGGATCGGGAGATGGCGATCGGGCGCGCGGTACCGGGGCTGCTGCTGGCAGGTGCCCTGGCGGGAATCTCGGCCTGCGGTGCGCCGCAGAGCCCGGCTGCACCAGCACCCGGGACGCCGTCCGCCTCCGCGTCCGCCTCCGACGGCGACGGCGCTGCGGTCCCGGACCTGGTGATCCCCGACCTCACCCCGGCGCCCACGAGCACGGAGGCGCCCCGGCGCTCCCGCGTCTTCGGGGCCGACGCGGGCTGGCCGCAGTGCCCGAGAGGGATGGGCATCCCCGAACGTCCGACCCAGGGTCAGCCGATGCCGACCCGGGCAGCGGAGTTCGTGATCCTCGGCGTCACCAACGGCCCGTCGTTCACCCCGAACCCGTGCCTCGCCGACCAGGTCGACTGGATCGACGAGCGGAACCTGCTCGGGGCGGCGTACGCGGTGCACAGCTTCCCGGACGACGCCGCGTTGCGCCGGTACGGCGGCAGCGGCCCGTTCGACGCCGGCACCCGTGCCGGTCGGCTCCGGAACGCCGGCCACGCGGCCGCCGGGTTCAACATCGCCACTATGAAGAAGGCCGGCCTGGAGACCCCGGCGGTCTGGATCGACGTCGAACCGGTCCGGGTCTTTGAGTGGAGCGCCAGCACCGTCGCGAACACCGCGGTCGTCCAGGGCGCGATGCGCGGCTACAAGGACGCCGGTTACCGGATCGGCTTCTACTCCACGAAGATTCTCTGGCGCCGGATCGTCGGGGGTTTCCGCACGGGCGCCCCGGAGTGGCGGGCAGCCGGGCAGACCTCGATGGCGGAGGCCCTGCGTCGCTGCGGGGAGGACTGGTCCTTCCAGGGCGGGAAGGCCGTCTTCGGCCAGTGGGTGGAGGCGTCCCGGGACCGGAACGTCACCTGCCCGGGCGCCGCCGTACGCCTGTCGGACTGGTTTCACCAGTACTGAGGCGAGACGGACCGAGCGCGCCGGTCCCTTTGTCCCCGGGAGTGGTTAGGGTTCACGTGTGGAGCACAACCTCGCCTTGTATCGCCGTTACCGGCCGGAGTCGTTCGCCGAGGTGATCGGGCAGGACCACGTCACCGACCCGCTCCGAGCGGCGCTCGCCAACAACCGGGTCAACCACGCTTACCTGTTCTCCGGTCCGCGCGGCTGCGGCAAGACCACCAGCGCGCGGATCCTCGCTAGGGCGCTGAACTGCGAGAAAGCCCCGATCGCCGATCCGTGCGGGGAGTGCCGGTCCTGCACCGACCTCGCCCGCGGCGGGCCCGGGTCGCTCGACGTGATCGAGATCGATGCCGCCAGCCACGGGGGCGTGGACGACGCCCGCGACCTGCGCGAGCGCGCCTTCTTCGCCCCGGTGTCGAGCCGGTTCAAGGTCTACATCATCGACGAGGCGCACATGGTGAGCTCGCAGGGCTTCAACGCCCTGCTCAAGCTGGTCGAGGAGCCCCCGGAGCACCTCAAGTTCATCTTCGCCACGACCGAGCCGGAGAAGGTCATCGCGACCATCCGCTCACGGACCCACCACTACCCCTTCCGGTTGATCCCGCCCCGGGTGCTCTCGGACTACCTGGCCGAGATCTGCCGGCGCGAAGGCGTCCCGATCGAGCCGGCGGCGCTGCCGCTCGTGGTCCGCGCCGGCGCCGGCTCCGCCCGCGACTCGCTCTCGGTGCTCGACCAGCTCCTCGGCGGCGCCGGCCCGGGCGGGCTGACCTACGACATCGCGGCCGGGTTGCTGGGCTACACCCCGGACGCCCTGCTCGACGAGGTCGTCGACGCGTTCGCCGCGGGTGACGGCGCCACCGTCTTCTCCGTGGTCGACAAGGTCATCGAGACCGGGCAGGACCCCCGCCGGTTCACCGAGGACCTGCTCCGCCGGCTCCGGGACCTGGTGATCGTCGCTGCGGTGCCGGACGCCCCGGCCACCGGGCTCATCGACGCCCCCGCCGACCAAGCCGAACGCCTGGTCGCCCAAGCCGCCCGGTTCGGCAAGGCCGACCTGGTCCGTGCCGCCGACTGCGTCGCGGCCGGCCTGACCGAGATGCGTGGTGCCACCACGCCCCGCCTCCTCCTCGAGCTCATCTGCGCCCGGGTGCTCCTACCCGGCGCGGACGACTCCACCGACGGCATCACCGCCCGGCTCGACCGGATGGAGCGCCGCATCGGCATGGGGGTCCCGGCCCCGGTCGCCGCGCCCGCCCCTCCGCTGGTTGAGCCTGTCGAAACCATGCCTGCCCCGGCTGCCCCTCCGCTGGTTGAGCCTGTCGAAACCATGCCTGCCCCGGCTGCACCCCCGCTGGTTGAGCCTGTCGAAACCTCACCCGCACCCTCCCCCGGTCTCGGTCTCGTCGATGCCCGCCGGGTATGGCCCGACATCCTCGACAAGGTCAAGGAGATGCGTCGCTTCACCTGGATCCTGCTGAGCCAGAACGCCCAGGTCATCGGTCTCGACGGCGGTGTCCTCACGGTGGGCTTCAAGACTCCCGGTGCCAAGGACTCCTTCATCGGCGGCGGGAGCGAGGAGATCCTGCGCCAGGCGGCGATCGACGTCATCGGCGCCGACTGGAAGGTCGAGGCGATCGTCGACCCGTCGGCCGATCCGGGAGCCGGGATCGCCCCGGTGATCACCCGGCCTGCCATCGACTCCGCAGCCGGGGGGATACCGGTATCCGCGGAGCCCGGCGCAGCTGTCGGACCCGGGATGACCCCGTCCGCGCCGCCGGCGTGGGCCGAGGAGACGTCGAGCCCGGAACCGGCCCGTCCCGCGGCCCCGAAGCCCGCGCCCGAGACCATCGCCTCGGCGCGGAGCAACATCGCGCCGACCCGGTCCGGCGACCAGCCCGGCAGGGCGCCGGACACCCGCGACGCCGAGGCGCACCCGGACGACCCCGACCTGGAGGAGTCCGGCATCGACGGCGCCGAGCTGCTGATGAGCGAGCTCGGTGCGACCGTGATCGACGAGATCCCCCATGACTGAGGAGCACAAATGACCCAGAACCCGTTCGGCGAGGGAGCCAACCCCTTCGGCGAAGGCGGCTTCGACCTCGGAGCGATGCTGGAGCAGGCCCAGCAGATGCAGGCCCAGCTGATGGTCGCGCAGGCAGAGCTGGCCGCGACGATCATCGAGGGTTCCGCGGGCGGTGTGTCCGTCTCGGTGACCGGCACCGGGGAGCTGACCGGTGTCACCGTGGCGGTCGACGTCTTCGACGGTTCCGACCCGGAGTCGGTGACCGACCTGGGCGACCTGGTGGTCGCCGCTTTCCGCGACGCCAAGACGAAGGCTGACGCGGCGGCCGCCGCGGCGCTGGGCCCGATGGCCGGTGCGCTGAGCGGCGAGCTCCCGGGTGGCCAGGCGGACGATCGGGCGGGCGGACAGGGCGGCCCGCTCGGGTTCGCGCCCGGAGGCGGATCTCCGGGTGTATGAGGGCGTTCTCCAGGACCTGATCGACGAGCTCGGGCAGCTGCCCGGGGTCGGGCCCAAGGGCGCCCAGCGGATCGCGTTCCACCTGCTGGCGGCCGACCCGGCCGACGTACGCCGCCTGGCGGAGACGTTGATCGAGGTGAAGGCCAAAGCCCGGTTCTGCTCGGTCTGCGGGAACGTCGCCGAGGAGGAGCAGTGCCGGATCTGCCGGGACCCCCGTCGCGACCTGGCGCTGATCTGCGTCGTCGAGGAGTCCAAGGACGTGGTCGCGATCGAACGGACCCGGGAGTTCCGGGGCCGCTACCACGTGCTCGGCGGAGCGATCTCGCCCCTGGAGGGGATCGGTCCGGAGCAGCTGCGGATCCGTGAGCTGATCGCCCGGCTCGACGACGGCGTCGTCACCGAGATCATCCTCGCCACCGACCCGAACATCGAGGGCGACGCCACGGCGGCGTACCTGACCCGGATGTTGCGCCCGATGGGCTTGCAGGTGACGCGTTTGGCGAGTGGACTACCCGTGGGTGGTGATCTCGAGTACGCGGACGAGGTCACCTTGGGACGCGCATTCGCCGGGAGGCGCAGTGCCGGAGACTAAGGTCGGGGCATGAGCGAGCACGAGTTCGAGGAGTTCGGCCAGCAGATCGCGGATGCGGCAGAAGTGTTCCTGCTCGGTCTCCAGGCGATCTCGCGGGAGGCGGAGCCCGGCTCCGGCGTACCGCTGCTCCTGCTGGAGGTCAGTCACCTGCTCCTCGCCGGCGCCCGACTCGGAGCCCAGCAGGACTTCCAGCCCGAGACGGAGTACCAGCCCGACGTCGGCCCGGACCCGGACCTCGATGCGATGCGGCTCCGACTGGCCGAGACGCTCGGTGACGCCGACACCTACAGCCACAACTTCGAGCCGTACGACGCCGAGACGTTCACCTCGAACCTCTCCGACGACCTGACCAGCATCGCCACCGACGTTGCCAACGGTCTGCGCCACTTCCGCACCGGCAACATCGAGGAAGCGCTGTGGTGGTGGCAGTACTCCTACCTGGCGTCCTGGGGATCGCTGGCGTGCGGCGTCCTGACGGCGCTGCACTCGGTGGTCGCGCACGACCGGCTCGACCTCGACATCGACGAGGCCGAGCAGCTGCAGGCGGCCGCGGCCGTGCTGGAGGGCGGGGAGCTCTGAGCCCCGCCGATCGAGCCTGTCGAAAACCCTCGGCTCAGCCGAAGTGGCAGACGTAGTCCAGGGTTTCCAGCGTCTCGATCTCGAAGGACGAGTCCCCGGGCACGTCGAACGACGACCCGGCGGCGTACTCCTGCCACGTCGTCCCGCCCGCCTGGAGGACCCGGCAGCGGCCGTTGACGATCTCCATGGTCTCGGGGGCGCCGGTGGTGAAGGTGAGCGTCGACGGCAGAATCACGCCGACCGACTTCCGGGTCCCGTCCGCAAAAAGCACGGTGTGGCTGACGCACTTCCCGTCGAAGTACACGTTCGCCTGCTTGAGCACCGAGACGTTGTCGAATTGGGTCATGGGTCCAGCCTAGGGACCGCGGCCGGGTGAAGGACGTCCTCTCACGCTTCGGCCGAGAGTTCGGGCGGAGCGTCGGTGCGACGTAGAATCTCGGTGGCCGAAGGGCCCTTCCGGACGGAAGAATCAGCCGGGAGATCCGATCCAGTCAGGAGTGCAGTCGTGGGCATTGTCGTGCAGAAGTACGGCGGTTCCTCCGTTGCCGACGCCGAATCCGTCAAGCGGGTCGCTCGCCGGATCGTCGAGACCAAGAAGGCCGGCAACCAGGTCGTGGTCGTCGTCTCCGCGATGGGGGACACCACCGACGACCTGATCGACCTCGCGAACCAGGTCTCGCCGCTGCCACCGGCCCGCGAGCTCGACATGCTGCTCACCGCGGGTGAGCGGATCTCGATGGCCGTCCTGGCGATGGCGATCCACGATCTCGGTCATGAGGCGCGGTCCTTCACCGGATCGCAGGCCGGGGTCATCACGGACGCCGAGCACGGCCGGGCGAAGATCATCGACGTGACCCCGGGCCGGATCGAGGCAGCGATCGCCGAGGGCGCGATCGCGATCGTCGCCGGCTTCCAGGGCGTCTCGCAGACCACCAAGGACATCACCACCCTGGGACGCGGAGGTTCGGACACCACCGCGGTGGCCCTGGCCGTCGCTCTCGAGGCCGACGTCTGCGAGATCTACTCCGACGTCGACGGCATCTTCACCGCCGACCCCCGGATCGAGCCGCGGGCCCGCAAGGTTCCCCGGATCTCCTACGAGGAGACCCTGGAGATGGCAGCCCAGGGCGCCAAGATCCTGCACCTGCGCTGCGTCGAGTACGCCCGTCGTTACGGCATGCCCATCCACGTCCGGTCCTCGTTCTCCGACAAGCAGGGCACCTGGGTCACCAGCGCCGACAAGGTGCCGGTCGACGACGTCGAAGGCTCCACCACCGAAGGCAGCACTAACTCAGGAGCGTCCATGGAAGCAGCCATCATCACCGGGGTCGCGCACGACCGGAGCCAGGCGAAGGTCACCATCGTCGGGGTCCCGGACAAGCCGGGCGAGGCGGCAGCCATCTTTCGTGCGGTGGCCGACGCCCAGATCAACATCGACATGATCGTGCAGAACGTCTCCGCAGCGGCCACCAGCCTGACCGACATCTCCTTCACGCTGCCCCGCGGCGAGGGGCAGACGGCGATGACGTCGCTCTCCCGGCTGCAGGACTCGGTCGGCTTCGAGAGCCTCCAGTACGACGACAGCGTCGGCAAGGTCTCCATCGTGGGAGCCGGGATGAGTTCCTCGCCGGGGATCTCCGCACGTTTCTTCGAGGCGCTCTCGGACGCCGGGGTCAACATCGAGATGATCTCGACCTCGGAGATCCGTGTCTCGGTCGTCGTGTCCGAAACCCAGGTCGAGGACGCCGTCCGGGCCGCGCACGCCGCGTTCGACCTCGGCTCCGACGAGGTCGAGGCCGTCGTCTACGGCGGTACCGGCCGATGACCAACATCGGGATCGTCGGCGCCACCGGTCAGGTCGGCGTCGCCATGCGGCAGATCCTGCTCGAGCGGGCCCAGTCACGCATGATCGGCCCCGATGACCAGGTCCGCTTCTTCGCCTCGTCACGCTCGGCTGGCACCGTGCTGCCCTTCGGCGACCGCGAGATCACCGTCGAGGACGCGATGACCGCTGATCCGACCGGGCTCGACATCGCGCTCTTCTCGGCCGGTGCGACCACCTCCCGCGCGTTGGCGCAGAAGTTTGTCGACGCCGGGGTGATCGTGGTCGACAACTCCTCGGCCTTCCGCAAGGACCCGGAGATCCCGCTGGTGGTCTCCGAGGTCAACCCCGAGGCGATGGAACCGGTGATCGCCGCCCGCCGTGGCATCATCGCGAACCCGAACTGCACGACCATGGCTGCGATGCCCGTCCTCAAGCCGCTGCACGACGAGGCCGGGCTGGTCCGGTTGATCGCCTCGACCTACCAGGCCGTCTCCGGGTCCGGGGTCGCCGGCGTTGAGGAGCTGGCCTCGCAGGTCGCGGCCGCGGGCGAGAAGGCCCGTGAGCTCGCGTACGACGGCGCAGCGGTCGCTTTCCCCGACCCGGACAAGTACGAGCGGACGATCGCCTACAACGTCGTCCCGCTGGCCGGTGCGATCGTCGACGACGGTCTCCACGAGACCGACGAGGAGCAGAAGCTTCGCAACGAGTCGCGGAAGATCCTCGGCATCCCTGACCTGCTGGTCTCCGGGATCTGCGTCCGGGTCCCGGTCTTCACCGGACACTCGTTGGCGATCAATGTCGAGTTCGAGCGGAGCATGACGCCCGAGCGTGCGCGCGAGCTGCTGGCGGACGCTCCGGGGGTGGAGCTGAGCGACATCCCGAACCCGCTCCAGGCGGCCGGTCAGGACCCGTCGTACGTCGGGCGCCTGCGCGCCGACCCGGGCGTGCCCGACAACCGCGGGCTGGCGTTGTTCATCAGCAACGACAACTTGCGCAAGGGTGCGGCACTGAACACCGTGCAGATCGCCGAACTGGTAGCCGCCCGGCTTTCCTGAGGTCGCGGAACGTCAGGCCTTCTCGGCCTCGTCCGGTTCCTCGACGAACTTGACCGTGACCCACCACGAGAGCACGAACGACGCCGCCGTGATCAGCGGGATCACGACGAACATCTTGGGCGAGACGATCACGTCCATGAAGAAGAGCATCGAGACCATCGCGACCAGCCCGACCCCGAGGAAGCTGGTGCTGAACGGGTCGGCGATTCTCCAGGCCTTGAGCAGGTTGGCGCCGATCAGCACCTCGATGGCCAGGATCGCGACCAGGGTGAGCAGGCCCAAGGCGCCGCCGCAGCTGTCCTCGTCCCGGATGGCCTCGCAGCCGGCGCTGGCGCCCTTGGCCATCAGCACGCAGAGCAGACCCGAGATGAGGCCGGTCAGCAACGCGGCGTAGAGCGGCTTGATCCGGGGGATCTTCGCCGCGAGGCGCTCGGCCGGAGCCGGTCGGTCGCGGTCGACCCGCGACCGGGCTCGGAGCTCGGCCTTCTCGGCCTTGGACTTCTCGTTCGCCTCCCGTCTTGCGCGGGCCTTGGCCCGCCGGGACTCGGGAACCGTCGAAACCTTGATCGCTCTCGCTGACCGGACGGGAGCCTTTTTCGGAGACTTCTCGGGGGCGACCGCTGGTGCCGCCGCCACGTCGACGGCAGGTTCGTCGCCGGACGTGGTGACGGGGTCGGCCGGCAAGGTAGGTGCCTGCTCGGCGGGGGCGGCAACCGTCGGCACAGCTTCCACGACCGCCGGCTTCGGGGCTGCTGCCACCGCACGCTCGGCGGGGGCGACCGCGGGCCGCGGGGGAGCGGGACGTGTCGCGGGCTCCGACGGCGGTCGAGCTGCCGGGGTCGCCGCAGGTGCTGGGGGCGGAGCCGCCGCGCTCGGAGCGGCTGCCGGAGCCGCGGCAGCCGGACGGGCGGGGGGTCGAGCGGCGGGTCGTGCGGGCACCGCGCCGGCTGCTCGCGCGGGAGCCGGGGGGGCACCGGGCCGCGCGGGGGCACGGGCGGGGCTCGGTCGCGGCGACCCAGCGGCCGGGGGGATCGTGGCGGGAGCCGGGTCCGCAACGGGCTCCGGCTCCGGGGTCTCGTCCACGGGCTGAGGAGCGGGGGTGTCCACGGGAGCGGCGGTGGTCGGGACGGCATCGGCGGTCTTCGCCTCCTGCCTCTTCTTGCGGCCGAAACCGCGACTCAAGCTGGGAAGCTCGAGGTTCGGTTCGTTGCCGCTGGTGTCCGGCTCAGTGGGCATGTCCGGATTCTGCCACTCCTCGACCCGGATACAAGAACGCCTGTCCGTGGGAGCTCACCACTGGGTGACGCGCACGACGGCTCCGTCCGGCGCGCAGCCCGACGAGGCCGGCGTCGAAGTACTGCTGCCGGGTAGCCGTACGGACCAGCCGTAGTACCCGGGCGTACCGAGCCGCACGTCCGTGCCGGTGTAGGTGGCATCGGTGGTGACCGTGATCGTCTGGGTCGTCAGCGGTGCCGTGCAGGTGAGACCGGAACGCTCCGGCGCCGGACCGAAGAGCTGCAGGGACGCCGTGCCGCGGTAACCGGCAGGCAGGCCGCTCACGACGAGCTGCGGTCGCGTCCTGCTGCCGGCGAGGATCTGGCTCGCGCCGGTCGAGACCCGCAGCGTCGGTCTCGCCGTGACGGCGGCGGTGGTGGTGGCGACCAGGGTCGACTTCAGGCCGGCGACCGCCACCCGGGAGGCACCGGTGGTGCTCGGTGCGCGCACCAGCAGCCGGGCCTCGGGAACCTTGCCGACGGTCGCTGTCACGGCGACGGTGCCCGGGTTCGCCGCGGTGAAAGCCGTGGACGCCCTGCCGTTCTGTCCGGTGGTGAGCGAGCGGGTGCCGCCCGGGCCGACCACGGTCACCGGCAGCAGCGGTACGCCGACGCCACTGGCGATCACTGTGACGGTGACCGTCACCGGGACCTGACCGCCGACAGTGGTCCCACCAGCGGTGACGGTCGCCCGGTACGGGCCGGCGTACGTCGTGGAGTCGGCCAGCATCGTGGAAGCGAACGCACGGACCTTGGCGGCCTCCGGGACGCCGGCGAGCCTGCTGGCGGTCCGGCTCCCGCCGAGGGCCCAGCTGCCGCCGTACAGGAGGTGGTCGACGGCGATCTCGACCGCGGCGTTCTGGACGTTGTAGGGGTAGGTGCCGTACTTGGCCAGGATCCAGGCGGCCCGGGAGGTGTCGCGAGCCGTCACTATGTGCGGGCCCGCCCCGGTGAGCCGGGTCCGCCAGACGGCGGCACCGAAGCCGGACGTCACGATCTTCGTCCGGCCCGGGTCGGTCCGGTAGACGGTCCGGCCGCCGGTGCTCCGGGAGCCGACCCAGGACCCGCCGGCGGTGCCGTCGGTCGGGATCCGGAATCCGGTCCGGACCGCGTCGGCGCTGGTCGCCGCGGTCACCGTCGGGGCAGCGGCGAGGGTGGTGCCGGTGACGGCAGCCACGACGAGGAGGGTGAGGGTTCGGGGCATCGGACGTCTCCTGGTTCAGTGATCGTCGGGGTCGTACGGGGACGCAGGTCCGGTGGGCCGGGGCGTCGGGCTGGGCGAGGGCGCGCTCGGAGCGGTGCCGGCGGTGCTCGGCCTCGGCGTGCTGGGCACGGGTTTGCGCACCGGACGCGGCATCGCGGGTCCTGCGGTCGGGGCCGCGTCTGCCACGCCCGGTGCGGAGCCGTTGCGAGGCCCGGCAGCGGGTGTCGGCGGCCCCGTCGTCCGGCGCTTGCCGGGGATCGTCAACTCGCCGCGGAGCGGTACCGTGCCGTCCGCGCGGAGGGTCCACCTCGCCGTACCGGTCCGGAGCCCGCGCAGCACCACCTCGGTCGCAACGGTGGACAGGTCGACCCTCACTTCGCGGACCGCTGCCGACCCGGCGGGGTCGAGGGTCAGCACGGCGCGGGCCGGGACCTGGGTGCTGGAGATCGAGAACCGCGCGGTCCCGGGCGACGCGGTCACCCGGGCACCCAGCCGGAAGGCGGCGCCGACGGTGGTCGTCGCAGCCGGGGTACTCGTCGTGACCGGAGGTGCCTCCGCGCGCGCTCCACGTACGACGACCCCGGCGCCGGCGGAGACCAGGGCGAGGACCAGGAACGTGAGCAGAGCCGCTCGGGGGGCGCCCTGGCTGCGCTTGGAGTGCCGCGCAGGTTCGTGCGCGGAGGCCGTCGTCGGGGCCGGCCTGCCGCGGGGGAGGCGTAAGGCACGGTCTGTCGTGCGATCCATCTCGAGGGTCCCTTCCACCGTCCAGTGCTCCAGAGAGAGAACCCGGGTGGACCGGATGCATCACGCGGATCCTGGGGACGATCACGGTGACCTGGCTCCGGGCCTCGGCCCGGGAAAAGACGAGAGTCCCGGGCCTCCGAGGAGGCCCGAGACTCTCGTTCGTGCTGGTCGGGCTGACAGGATTTGAACCTGCGGCCTCGTCGTCCCGAACGACGCGCGCTACCAAACTGCGCCACAGCCCGCTGCAGCCTGGGCGAGTCTAGCCAACGCTGCCGGGATGGATGAAATCGGGTCGCGCCGGGACCTCGGCTACCCGGTGCGCAGCGTGATCAGGCTTGCTTCTGGCCGGCAGCAGAACCGGACCTGGGCGTACGGCGAGGTGCCCGCGCCGGCCGAGACGTGCAGCCAGGAGGAGCCCGGGTCGCCGGGGCGCGAGTCGGCGGGGTGCCGGTGCAGGCCCTTGGCGCGCGCCGGCTCCAGGTCGCAGTTCGTCACGAGCGCGCCCTTGAACGGAAGGCAGAGCTGGCCGCCGTGGGTGTGTCCGGCGAGGGTCACGTCGTACCCGTCGGCCGCGTACTGGTCGAGGACCCGCAGGTACGGCGCGTGCGCGACACCGATCCGCAGGCCCGCGTCGGCCGGGGCCGGGCCGGCGACGGCGGCGAGGTCGTCGTACTCCAGGTGCGGGTCGTCCACGCCGGCGAACGCGATCTCGGTGCCGTTGACCTCCAGGCGCCCGGTGGTGTTCGTCAGGTCGAGCCAGCCCGCGGAGAGCTCGGCCTTGAGCTCCTTCCACGGCAGCTGCGGGGTGCTGGTGTTCCGCTTCCCGTCGTCCGGCATCAGGTACCAGAGGGGGTTGCGCAGCTTCGGCGCGAAGTAGTCGTTGGACCCGAGCACGAAGACCCCCGGTACGTCGCGCAGCCGGCCCAGGTCGGCGAGCAGCGGGCCCACCGCGTCCGGGTGCGCGAGGTTGTCCCCGGTGTTGACCACGAGGTCGGGTTCGAGATCAGCCAGCGAGGCGATCCAGCGGCGCTTGAAGCCCTGGTTCGGCGTGAGGTGCAGGTCGCTGACGTGCAGCACCCGGATCGGTCGGCTGCCCGCGGGCAGGCACGGGATGTCGAAGCGTCGGACGGTGAAGTTCCTGACCTCGATCCCGGCGGCGTACCCGATCCCGGCGACCCCGACCAGGGCACCGAGGCCGACGACCCGGCCGGTGGTGCGCGCCAGTCGCGATCGGGAACTCATGTGACAAGGCTGCCACAATGGGTCCATGACCGAGCGGAGCGAGGGAACCATCCAGGACAGCGCCCACCGTGCCTCACCGGCGCCCGGAGCGGAACGAGGGCGTCGATGAGCGCCTTGAAGGACCGATTGCGTACTGACCTCACTGCCGCCATCAAGGCGCGCGACGAGGTCGCCTCCTCCACCCTGCGGATGGTGCTGACCGCGGTGACCAACGCGGAGGTCTCGGGCAAGGAGGCGCGCGAGCTCACCGACGAGGACGTTCTCACGGTGCTGGGCAGCGAGGGCAAGAAGCGCCGCGAGGCCGCCGAGGCGTTCGACGCCGCCGACCGGACCGAGCAGGCCGACAAGGAGCGGGCCGAGGCCGCGGTCATCGCCGGCTACCTCCCCGAACAGCTCAGCGCCGAGGAGATCGCAGCCCTGGTGGCCGACGCGATCACGCAGACCGGTGCCGCCGAGCTGGGTCCGCGAGGGATCGGCGCCGTCATGGGCGTGGTCTCACCGCAGGTGAAGGGCCGCGCCGACGGCGGCGTTGTCGCCGCCGAGGTCAGGCGCCAACTGGGCTGACCTGGTCAGCGGCCGTTGCCGTTGCCGTTCCCGTTCCCGTTGCCAGGACCGTCGTTGCCCCCGGGGTCGGTCCCGCCGGTGCCGCCGGTGCCGCCGTCAGTCGACCCGTCCGGCCCGCGCGAGGTGTAGAGCACGACCGTCGACCCGGCCGGGAGCGAGGATCCCGGCGCCGGACTGCTGCCCGCGACGAGACCCTGGCTCAGGTCGGAGTCCACGGTCCCGCCGATCACCACGTTGAAGCCCTGGCCCTCGAGGGTCGACCGGGCGGCGCCCTGCTTCATCCCGATGACGCTCGCCACACTGGTGCCGTTCTCGCGGTCCTGGTCGCGGTCGCCGAAGCTGCGGACCGGTTGCACGAAGTCGACGTCGGGGAGCAGGCTCTGGATGGCACGCATGGCACCGGACCACATCGGTCCGGCGGTGGTGGAACCGGCCGCGGAGACCACGAAGCGGCCGCCGACGGTCTGGCCGTTGAGCGAGATCGGTTGTCCCTGCTGGTTGGCGCCCGCGATCATCGACGCGGTCGCCAGGGTCGGGGTGTAGCCCATGAACCAGACCGCCTTGTTGAACGAGGTCGTCCCGGTCTTGCCGGCCGACGGCTTGTCCAGGGCGAGCCGGGCGCCGAAGCCGCCGGGCTGCAGGACCCCGCGGAGGATGTCGTTCACGGTGTCGGCCGTGCTCGCCTTCATGACCTGCTTGCAGCTCTTGCCGTACTCCTTGAAGGTCTTGCCCTCGGCGTTCAGGATCCGCACCACAGCGCGGTTGGCGCAGTGCTCGCCCCGAGCGGCAAAGGTCGCGTAGGCGCTGGCCATTTCGAGCGGGGAGACGTCGGCGACGCCGAGCGTGAACGACGGCACCCGTTCGCGGTCGGGATCGGTGAGACCGACACCCATGGCCCGCGCCAGCGAGTACGGCTTGCAGAGACCGACCTTCTTCTCGAGCTGGGCGAAGTAGGTGTTCACCGACTTCTGCGTGCCGCGGTACATGTCGAAGTAGCCCGAACCGGTCGAGTTGTTCACCGGCCAGGTGCCGCCCGAGGCGTACGGACCACCGCAGGTCTGGAACTCCCGCTCGGGGATGAGCAGGCGCTGGGGTGACCGGAAGCCGGTGCTGGGCGGCAGCCCCTGCTCGAGGGCGGTGGCGAGGACGAAGAGCTTGAACGTCGATCCGGCCTGGAAGCCGTTGGAGTCGCCGTACTTGCTGTCGACGACGTAGTTGAGGAACGTCTGGCCCTTCTTCTTCTCCCGGCCCATCGGCCGCGACTGGCTGATCGCCCGGACGTTGCCCGTCCCGGGCTCGACCATGGCGAGCGCGCCGATGGCGCGGTCGGTCGCGCGTACGTTGGCGGCGGTGGACTTGTCGGCAGCCCGCTGGAACCGCAGGTCGAGGGTGGTCTTGATCGTCAGGCCGCCGGAGTTGAGGAGCCGTTCGCGGTCGTCCTTCGTCGCTCCGAGTGACTTGTCGGCCAGGAGGTAGCGACGCACGTAGTCGCAGAAGAAGGGGGCTCGTGACCCGACGCAGCCGTTCCGGGTGGGCTTCACCTTCAGGCCGATCTTCGAGGCCGCGGTGATGTCCGCCTTCTTCTGGCTGACGATGCCCAACTCCGCCATCCGGCGCAGGACCAGGTTGCGGCGTTCGGTGGCCTTCTCCGGGAAGGCCGTCGGGTCGTAGCCCACCGGGTTCTTCACCAGGCCGGCCAGGAGGGCCGCCTGGCGGAGGTTGAGCTTGCTGGCGTCCTTGCTGAAGTAGTGCTGGGCGGCCGACTGCACGCCGTACGTGCCGTCGCCGAAGTAGGCGATGTTGAGGTAGCGCTCGAGGATCCAGTCCTTGGAGTAGGTCTTCTCCGCGCCGATCGCGAACCGTAGCTCCCGCAGCTTGCGCTGGTAGGTGTCGGCGGTCGCGGCCTCACGCTCGGCCTTGGTGGTGGCCTGGTCGAGCAGCGTCATCTTGACCATCTGCTGGGTGATCGAGGAGCCGCCCTGCGTGATGCCGTCGTTCGCCTGGTTGGTCGCGAACGCGCGCAGCGTGCCCTTCACGTCGATCGCACCGTGGGTGTAGAACCGGTAGTCCTCGATCGCGATGATCGCCTTCTGCATGATCGGGGCGACAGCCTTGAGCGGGACGTTGATCCTGTTCTGGTCGTAGAAGGTCGCGATCGTCTGGCCGTCAGCAGCCAGCACCCGGGTGCGTTGCGCGAGCGGGGGAGTCTCGAGCTCCTCGGGCAGCTCCTTGACCCCCTGGGAGAGCGACTTGGCGCCGAGGCCGAGGGCTCCCGCGAAAGGGATGGCGAGGCCGGCGACGAGCAGACCCATCAGCGCCGCCAGCGCGACCATGACCCCGAGGTGCGAAGCCACGTCGCGGAACGTCAGCGGGGAGGAGGGACGGCTGGACATGCGGCCAGTCTAAGCGGTGGTCCTAGACCACCTCCGGCCCGTCCTCGGCCGCCGGCCCCTGAGCGCATCCCACCGGAGGTGACTAGGAGGCATAGTCCATTCGGACTAGGGCGATTCGGTACATACAGACCTGTTCCGGAACGTTCGAGAACCCTTAGTTTCGTTAAGTGGGGGGACTGGTCTAGAAGACCGGCCACGCTTTTCATTGGGGGTTTCAATGTCTTGGAACGAAGAGTGGGCTGCAGTCGCGACGTGCCAGAAGTCGCGGCCCGACGAATTGTTCGTACGCGGAGCGGAGCAGCACAAGGCCAAGGTGGTCTGTGCTGCGTGCCCAGTACGCGCGGAATGCTTGGCCGAGGCACTCGACAACCGCATCGAGTGGGGCGTCTGGGGCGGCATGACCGAGCGGGAGCGTCGCGCGGCACTGCGCAAGCGTCCCAACGTCACGTCGTGGCGTGCCCTCCTCGAGGCGGCCAAGGAAGCCCACCTCGAAGCCGTCGAGACCGCGTCGGCCTGACGCTCCGACTACGCCCGTCCCGACTCGGGGCGGGACAGCAGGTCCCCGATCCGACGGAGCCCGTCGAGGTCGTGGACATCGGTCGGCAGCGCCGGCAGGACCACGGTCCGTACGGCGGGGTGTGCCAGGGCGAACCGGCTGCGCAGTCGGGCCTCACGCTCGACGACCAGCTTCCGGTCCGCGTGCAGCCGCAGCAGGCCCGCGGCCATCCGTGTCTGCGGGTCCTCGGAGTCGCGCAGCTGCTCGTAGCCCGACATCGCCGCGGCCACGCTGAGGTCGCCTTCCGGGTCGGTGCTCGCCCGGTTGATGACCAGGCCGGCTAGCGGCACCTCCTCGGCGCTGAGCCGTTCCACGAAGTACGCCGCCTCGCGCAGGGCGTCCGGCTCCGGCGCCGCCACCACGAGGAACGCCGTCCCGTCGGCCTGGAGGAGTTCGAAGGTCCGTTGCGCCCGCTGGCGGAAGCCGCCGAACAACGTGTCGAAGGCGGAGACGAAGGCCTGCATGTCGGTGAGCACCTGGCCGCCGATGATCGTGGTGATCGCCTTGGTCACCAACCCGAACCCCGCGGTCATCAACCGGGCAGGTCCCCGCGCCGGGGCGAGCAACAGCTTCATGAACTTGCCGTCCAGGAAGCTGGACAGCCGCTCGGGCGCGTCCAGGAAGTCCAGGGCGCTGCGCGAGGGCGGGGTGTCGACGACGATCAGGTCCCACCGGCCGGAGGCGCGGGCGTCCTTGTCGAGCTGGCCGAGCTTCTCCATCGCCATGTACTCCTGGGTGCCCGCGAAGGAGCTCGACACGGCGATGTAGAACGGGTTGTTCAAAATCTGCTGGGCCTTCTCGGGGCTGGCCTGTCCTTCGACCACCTCGTCGAAGGTGCGCTTCATGTCGAGCATCATCGCGTCGAGGCTGCCCCCGTCGGAACCGCTCGCCGTTCGCACTCCCGGCACCGGTCTCGGGGTGTTGTCGAGCGCCTCGATGCCCATCGACTGCGCCAGGCGGCGTGCCGGGTCGATGGTGAGGACGACCACCTTGCGCCCGCGCTCGGCCGCCCGGAGAGCGATCGCCGCCGAGGTGGTGGTCTTGCCGACCCCGCCCGAGCCGCAGCACACGATGATGCGCTGGTCGCGGTCGTCGATCATCGCGTCGACGTCGAGGAACGGCACCGGCCGGGGGGTGGCGGTCATCGGGCCGACCCGGGACGTCGTCCGGCCGGTCATGCCAGACCCTGCTCGGTCAGGGCCTCGGCGAGCTCGTAGAGACCGGCGAGATCGGCGCCGCCCGCCAGCTTGGGCAGCTCGTAGGTCGGTACGTCGAGGTCCTCGACGATGGCCCGCTGCGAGTCCTCGAGCTGACGCCGCTCGGCGTGGTCGCGGCCCTCGGCCACCAGGGTCGGCACCAGGCTCATCGGGCTGCGGACGCCCGCGCTGGTCAGTGCCTTGCCCAACGCCTTGGTGTCGATGCCGCCGGCGAGCAGCTGGTCGCGTGCCTCGGAGTCCAGGTCCTGGGGGCGGACCAGGTTGACCACCACGCCGCCGACCGGGAGATCGTTCCGGTGGAGCTCGACGATCCCGTCCGCGGTCTCCTGCACGGGCATCTCCTCCAGCACGGTGACGAGGTGGACGACGCTGCGGGGCGAGCGGAGCAGCGTCATGATCGAGTCGGCCTGGGTCTTGATCGGGCCGACCTTCGCGAGACCGGCCAGCTCGTTGTTCACGTTGAGGAACTGGGCGATCCGGCCCGTCGGCGGGGCGTCCAGCACGATCGCATCGTAGGTGCGGGCGCCCTTGTTGCGGGCGTTCCGGTTGGCTGCCTCGTACACCTTGCCGGTGAGCAGGACGTCGCGGACGCCGGGCGCGATGGTGGTGGCGAAGTCGATCACGCCGAACCGGTCCAGCGCCTTGGTGGCCCGGCCGAGCCGGTAGTAGAGGTCCAGGTACTCCAGCAGCGCGGCCTCGGGCTCGATGGCAAGGGCGTAGACGTCGCCGTGACCGTGCTCGCTGGCCCGGACCAGCAGGCGTTCCTCGTAGGGCAGCGGCGGGACGTCGAACATCTGCGCGATGCCTTGGCGGCCCTCGACCTCGCAGAGCAGGACCGTCTTGCCCCGCGATGCGAGCGCGAGCGCGAGGCTCGCCGCGACGGTGGACTTCCCGGTGCCGCCCTTGCCGGTGACGATGTGGAGCTGGACTCCCGGGAAGTCAGGGGAGGGTCCAGGGGTCGACTCGGCCATGAGCAGAGCCTAGGGGGTGCCTGGGCGCTTGCGGAGACGATCCGCGAGGGGGACCGCGAGAGTGGTCACGACGGCACTGGACAACCTCCAGTAGGTTAGTGATCATTAACCTCGCAAAGAGGACCGGAGGCGTGGCGTGGACAAAGTCGTGGCAAGTGCGCGGGAGGCAGTGGCGGACATCCCGAACGGGGCCACGCTCGCCGTCGGGGGGTTCGGGTTGTGTGGCATCCCGTCGGTCCTGATCGACGCGGTCCTCGACGCGGGCGTCGACGAGCTCGAGGCCGTCTCGAACAACTGCGGCGTCGACGAGTGGGGGCTCGGAAGGCTGCTGTTCGCCAAGCGGCTGCGCCGGATGATCTCCTCCTACGTCGGGGAGAACAAGGAGTTCGCCCGGCAGTACCTCTCCGGCGAGCTCGAGGTCGAGCTGAACCCGCAAGGGACGCTCGCTGAGCGGATGCGCGCCGGAGGTTCCGGGATCGCTGCCTTCTTCACCGCCACCGGAGGCGGTACTCAGGTGGCCGAGGGCGGGCTGCCCTGGAAGTACGCCGCCGACGGCGGCGTCGCGATCGCGTCGCCGCCGAAGGAGACCCGGACCTTCCCCGACCAGAACGGCGACGAGCGCGAGTACGTGCTGGAAGTCGCGATCACCGCGGACTTTGGGCTCGTCCGGGCCTGGAAAGGCGACCGGCACGGAAACCTGGTCTACCGGGACTCGGCGCGGAACTTCAACCCGCTCGCCGCGATGTGCGGCCGGGTCACCATCGCTGAGGTCGAGCACCTCGTCGAGCCGGGCGAGATCGACCCCAACGACGTGCACACCCCGGGCGTCTACGTGCAACGGGTGGTCGCCCTGACACCCGACCAGGCCGCGGACAAGCAGATCGAGAAGCGCACCCTTCGACCGAGGCCCGGTGCCGCGCTGGTTGAGCCTGTCGAAATCCCTGGAGGCGCCCAGTGAGCTGGACCCGCGAGGAGATGGCGGCCCGGGCGGCCTCTGAGCTGACTGATGGCAGCTACGTCAACCTCGGCATCGGCCTTCCCACCCTGGTTCCCAACTATGTGCCCGACGACGTCGAGCTGGTGCTCCAGTCCGAGAACGGGATCCTCGGTGTCGGCCCCTACCCGTACGCCGGGGACGAGGACCCGGACCTGATCAACGCCGGCAAGGAGACCGTCACGCTGCGCCGCGGCGCCTCCTTCTTCGACTCCGCGACCAGCTTCGGCATGATCCGCGGCGGCAAGATCGACGCCGCGATCCTGGGCGCGATGCAGGTCTCGGCCGCCGGTGACATCGCCAACTGGATGATCCCCGGGAAGATGGTCAAGGGGATGGGCGGCGCGATGGACCTGGTCCACGGGGCCAAGCGGGTCATCGTGCTGATGGAGCACGTCTCCAAGGACGGTGAGTACAAGATCGTGAACGAGTGCTCCCTGCCCTACACCGGCCGCAAGGTCGTGCAGCGGATCATCACCGACCTCTGCGTCCTGGACGTCACCGGTGCCGGGCTTGACCTCGTCGAGCTCGCCCCGGGCGTCACCGAGGACGACGTACGCCGCCAGACGGAACCGCCGATCAGCTAGACGACCGCTGGAGCGCCGCCACCACCGACGCCCAGGCACCGGTGCCCGGATCGAGGAACTCGAAGTGTCCCGTTCCCGGGAGTTCGGTCAGCCCCGCCCACGGGTGGCGCGCGGCGAACCGCCGGCTGAGCTCGATCGGCACCGGCTCGTCGTCGGTGCCGTGGATCAGCTCCACCCGGGCCCCGGGTGCGTGGTCGAGCAGCGTCATCGGATCGGCGGCGGTGACCGGTGCGCCACCGAGCAACCGGCCGACGGCGTCGTTGCCCAGGTCCAGCTCCTGGGCGCGGGCCAGGTCGGCCACCGGGGCGATCCCGACGACCACCTCGAAGGCGAGCGGCAGCGGCCGACTGAGCAGCCACAGTGCGAGGTGACCTCCGGCCGAATGCCCGGTCATCACGGCGCGGTCCCAGGTGAGGCCGAGTCCGGTGAGCAGGTCGGGCAGGGCGACGACCGCGTTCTCCAGGTCGGCCCCGGTCGTCGGCCAGCCGCCTCCGCCGCGCACCCGGCGGTACTCGGGCGTTGCGACGAGGTAGCCCCGGCGCGCCAGGTCCCGTGCCTGGTCACGGGTGTGCGTGCGGTCGAAGACCTCTTTCCAGAACCCGCCGTGCACCAGGACGACGAGGGTTCCGTTGGGCTCGTCGGGGAGGTGCAGGTCGACGATCGCGAGCTCGTGCTCGGCGTACCGGACGACGGCATCGGGGAGGAGGGGGGACTCGGGCACGGTCGCAAGACTAGAGTCACCTTCCATGAACAAGTGGGAGTACCAGGTGGCGCCTATTCCGCTCCACAACGAGACCCTGATGCTGAACAACTTCGGTGCGGACGGCTGGGAGCTGGTCCACATCGAACGGAACGAGCAGGGCGGCCTGGTCGCCTTCCTCAAGCGCCCCGCGTCGGCCTGATGCCGACCCCGGAGGAGCGCCTCGCTGCCCTGGGGCTGAGCGTGCCCGAGGTCGCCAAGCCGGTCGCCGCCTACATCCCTGCGGTCCGGAGCGGGAACCACGTGTTCACCTCCGGCCAGCTCCCGATGCGCGACGGACAGCTGATGAACACCGGCAAGGTCGGGGGCGAGGTCACCCAGGAGGAAGCGGTCGCCTGCGCTCAGCAGTGCGCGCTGAACGCCCTCGCGGCGATCCGCGCCGAGATCGGCGACCTGAGCGCGGTGACGCGGATCGTGAAGGTGGTCTGCTTCGTCGCCTCGACCCCGGACTTCACCGCTCAGCCGCTGGTCGCCAACGGTGTCTCCGAGCTCCTCGGCGAGGTCTTCGGCGAGGCAGGTCGGCACGCCCGTTCGGCTGTGGGCGTCCCGGTCCTCCCCCTCGACGCTCCCGTCGAGGTCGAGCTGATCGTCGAAGTGGCATGAGCCGACGAGTCCGGAGAACCGACTGATGGCGGGTCTGGTCCAGCTCCCGCAGGAGTTCGCCGAGGCCGCCGCCGCGTTCGCCGACGGTTCCAAGGCCCCGGCCGAGCCACGGGACGCCGCCACGGTTGTTCTCGTGCGTGCCAGCGCCCGCGGTCCCGAGCTCTACCTGCTCCGACGCCAGATCTCGATGGAGTTCGCGGGCGGGATGTGCGTCTTCCCCGGTGGCGGCGTTGACCCGCGGGACTTCGACAGTGCGGTGGCCTGGGCCGGACCGTCGCCCTCGGAGTGGGCCGAACGCCTCGGGGTGGACGAGGCGAAGGCCCGTGCGCTCGTCTGCGCGGCGGTCCGGGAGACGTTCGAGGAGTCCGGAGTGCTGCTGGCCGGGGAGTCCGCCGACGCCGTCGTCTCCGACACCACCGGTGAGGACTGGGAGGTCGACCGGATCGCCCTGGAGAAGCGCGACCTGTCGATGACGGAGTTCCTGAACCGGCGCGGGCTGGTGCTGCGGACCGACCTGCTCGGCGCGTGGTCGGGCTGGCTGACGCCGGTTTTCGAGCCGAAGCGCTACCGGACCTGGTTCTTCGTCGCCGAGCTCCCTGAGGGCCAGCGCACGCGTGATGTCTCCACCGAGTCCGACCACGTCGTCTGGCTCCCGGCGATCGAGGCGGTCGAGCAGGCCGAGGAGCGGCAGATCCTGATGCTGCCGCCGACGTACATCACCAGCCTGGACGTGGCCCGGTACGCCGACCCGCAGGCCGTGATCGACGCCGCGGCCGTGCGTCGGGTCGAGATGTTCTGTCCTGCGGTCGAGCCCGAGGGCGAGAGCTTCACCCTGACCAGGCCGCCGCACGCCGACGAGCTGCTGCAGCAGCGGGCGAAGACCGCGCGGTGGGGCCAGGCCTGACGATGAGCTGGGTGGGCGGCACCTTCGGCGAGCGGGCGCAATGCGTCCTGGCACCGAACGCGAACATGATGACGCTCGACGGCACCAACACCTGGGTGCTCCGGGAGCCCGGTGCCCGCCGGTCCGTCGTCATCGACCCCGGGCCGCCGGACGCCTCCCACCTGGCCGCGATCGAAGCGGCTGTGGGCGAGGTCGGCGCTGTCCTCCTCACCCACCACCACATCGACCACTCCGAGGCTGCGAAGGAGTTCGCCACCCGCTGGGGTTGCGGCGTACGGGCCCTGGACCCGGAGTACCGCCTCGGCTCCGAGGGGCTCGGGGACGGCGACGTCGTCGAGGTCGACGGCCTGGAGATCCGCGTCGTCGGTACGCCGGGCCACACCGCGGACTCGCTTTCCTTCTTCGTCCCGGCGGAGAGGGCGGTCCTCACCGGGGACACCGTCCTCGGGCGCGGCACCACCGTGGTCGCGCACCCCGACGGCGAACTCGGCGCCTACCTCGACTCGCTGGACCGGCTGCACGCGTTGGCCGAGTCCCGGGAGGCAACCAGCATCTGGCCGGGCCACGGGGCGGTGATCGAGGACGCGCTGGCCGTGCTCGACTACTACCTCGACCACCGCCGGCAGCGGCTCGACCAGGTCCGGGACGCCGTGCGCGAGCTCGCCGGCCAGCCGCACCCGGAAGGCCTGGCCACCGAGGAGCTCCCGCGCAAGGTGGTCGAGATGGTCTACTCCGACGTCGACCCGATCCTGTGGGGCGCCGCCGAACTCTCGGTCCGGGCCCAGCTCGCCTACCTGCAGCGCTGAGTCCGGACGCTGGTCCGCGAGAGCATCAGACCGGGTTCAGCGAGCCCTCCGCTTCATCCGTTCGACGTCCAGGATCACGACCGAGCGCGGTTCGAGGCGTAGCCAGCCGCGCGACGCGAAGTCGGCGAGGGCCTTGTTGACGGTCTCGCGCGAGGCGCCGACCAGCTGGGCCAGCTCTTCTTGGGTGAGGTCGTGGTGCACGTGTACGCCGTCGTCCGCGGTCCGGCCGAAGCGGTCGGCGAGGTCGAGCAGCGCCTTCGCCACCCGCCCCGGTACGTCGGAGAAGACCAGGTCCGCGTTGACGTCGTTAGCCTTGCGCAGCCGGCCGGCGATCTGGGCGAGCATGCCGAGTGCGACCGTCGGTCGGCCTTCGAGCCACCGGATGAGGTCGTCGTGGCTGAGCGTGAGCAGGCTGGTCTCGGTCACGGCCGTGACCGTCGCCGAGCGCGGGCCGGGGTCGAAGAGCGAGAGCTCGCCGAACATCTGCCCGGGGCCGAGGATGGCGAGCAGGTTCTCCCGACCGTCCGAGGACGTGCGGCCGAGCTTCACCTTGCCGTCGGTGACCAGGTAG
>JBKJIR010000069.1:0-10256 GCA_046598495.1 Marmoricola sp.
GGACGCAAACCCGTTTAGAACCACATCCACAGATGGGCAGAGGGTTGGAGAGCGACCCCGCCGGACACCTAGACCGAGTCTGGCCAGACGCCGGCCCTATGGGAATCGTCTAGTAGATGGGGTGAATGTGCCCCCGATCACTGTGGTCGGTCCGGTGACCGGTGCTGAGGCACACTGTGCGGGTGACCCTCGCCTTCCTCGAGCTCAGCGGGCTCGACCCGCAGGTCGTGGTCGGCGTCGCCGCTCTGCTCGTCCTCGTACAGACCGGTCTCGTGATCGGGTTCGTGGTCCCGGCGGGCAAGGCCGCGGTCCTCACCGGGATCCTCGCCGGGCTCGGTGAAGTGTCGTTCGCCCTGGCGTGGGCCGGCCTGGTGCTCGCTGCGATCGTCGGCGCCGCCATCGGGTTCGAGGTGGGCCGTAGCCACGGCGACCGGGTGCTGGCACACCGCTGGCTCCTCCGGTACGAGGCCCGGATCGCCCGCGGTCGCGACCTGGTGCACCGGCGTGCCGCGGTCGCGATCGTTGCCGGCCGGTCCGTCGCGATCCTGCGCGCTACGACCCCGGCGCTGGCCGGGGCGGTCGGGGTGGGCCGTCGGACGTTCCTGCTGTGGAACGTCGTCGGGGGTCTGCTCTGGGGGACGGTCTTCGTCGGCCTCGGGTACGTCGGCGCGTCATCGGCCGAGGAGGTTCTCGACCGCTACGGCCGCGGGCCGGTGATCGCGGTCGTGGTCGCGGTCACGCTGATGGTGCTGGCCAGCTGGTACTGGTCCCGGAGAACGGCAGCGCGGCGCCTGCGGGCCGGGGCCCGGGCAGACGCCGCGTTGTTGCGCTGACTCAGGAGAGCGCCCACTCCTCGTGGTAGCCCTCGACGTCGGAGGCCTTGCGGCTCGGGGGGCCGGTGTAGATCGCCGACGGGCGGATCAGCCGACCGGTGCGCTTCTGCTCCAGGATGTGCGCCGACCACCCGGCGGTACGGGCGCAGGTGAACATCGAGGTGAACATGTGCGGCGGGACCTGGGCGAAATCCAGGACGATCGCAGCCCAGAACTCGACGTTGGTCTCCAAGACCCGGTCCGGGCGGCGCTCGGCGAGCTCCTTCAGGGCGGCCTTCTCGAGCGCCTCGGCGACCTCGTAGCGCGGGGCGTCCAGCTCCCGCGCCGTACGGCGCAACACCCGGGCCCGAGGGTCCTCGGCCCGGTAGACCCGGTGGCCGAAGCCCATCAGGCGTTCGCCGTCGTCCAGGAGCCGCTTGACGTACGCCGTGGCGTCGCCGCTCTTCTCGACGTCCTCGATCATGGTCAGCACCCGGGCCGGGGCACCGCCGTGCAGCGGACCGCTCATCGCGCCGACGGCGCCCGAGAGGGCGGCGCAGGCATCGGCACCGGTGGAGGTGATCACCCGGGCGGTGAAGGTGGAGGCGTTCATGCCGTGCTCGGCGGCGGAGGACCAGTAGGCGTCGATGGCCTTGACGTGCTGGGGGTCCGGCTCGCCCTGCCAGCGGATCATGAACCGCTCGGCGATCGTCGAGGCCTTGTCGACCTCGCGCTGCGGCACCATCGGCTGGCCGACACCGCGCGCGGCCTGGGCGACGTAGGAGAGCACCATCACGGCTGCGCGGCCGACGTCCTCGCGGACCTGGGTGTCGTCGATGTCGTAGGTCTGCTGGATGCCCCACGCCGGGGCGAGCATGGCGATCGCGGACTGTACGTCGACGCGGATGTCGCCCGAGTGGACCGGCAACGGGTAGGGCTCGGCCGGGGGCAGGCCGGGTTCGTAGGCGCCGTCGACCAGAAGGCCCCAGACCTTCTCGAACGGGATCCGTCCGACGATCTCCTCGATGTCGACGCCGCGGTAGCGGAGCGCCGAGCCTTCCTTGTCCGGCTCCGCGATCTCGGTCTCGAAGGCGATGACACCCTCGAGTCCGTGGTGTACCTCAGTCATGTGGAGACTCCTTTGTCTGCTCAGGCCGGGCCCGGGGGAACCGACCCGACCAGACGCACCGGAGGAACGCAACGGGAAAGGCGGCTCGTGCCGTGTCGGCGCAGGGATCACCCACGCCGGACTCACCGAAGATCCTAGGGTAGGTGGGTGGACCCTGACGACCTGGCCGCCCTCCGTGCGGAGTACGAGCTCGGAGGCCTGGACGAGCGCGACCTGACGGCAGAACCGCTGGCGCTGTTCGCCCGCTGGTTCGACGACTTCCGTGAGGCGGGGGTCGGCGAGCCGAACGCGATGGTGCTCGCGACGAGTGCCGGGGGAGCGCCGTCCTCGCGGACGGTGCTGCTCAAGGGTGTGGACCAGCGTGACTTCCTCTTCTACACCAACTACCGGTCGCGCAAGGGGTCCGAGCTCGACCAGAACCCGGCCTGCTCGTTGCTCTTCGGTTGGTACGCCCTGCAACGCCAGGTGCGGATCGAGGGCACCGCGGTCCGTACCTCGCGCGCCGAGACCGAGGCCTACTTCGCCGGTCGCCCCCGGGACTCCCAGCTCGGGGCCTGGGCGTCGGCGCAGTCCACGGAGGTCGGCTCGCGGGCCGAGCTCGACGTCGAGTTCGCCGCCGTCGAGGCGCGGTACGAGGGCCAGGAGGTCCCGGCGCCGCCGCACTGGGGCGGCTACCGGGTCACGCCCAGCAGCATCGAGTTCTGGCAGGGCCGTCGGGGCCGGATGCACGACCGGATCGTGTACCGCCGAGCCGGCGACGGGTGGCGCACCCACCGGCTGGCGCCCTGACCCGGGATCGAGGCGCCGGACCCCGAGGGGTGGCGCTTGGTCGGGATCGCGCCTAGGTTGCTAGAACGCGGTCGACATCGGGGTCGGCCGCACTTCTCGGAGGTATGCGCATGCGCAGGACGCTCATCCCGGTCGCCGTCACCTCGGCCGCCGTTCTCCTCACCGCGACGGTCACAGGCACCACCTGGTCCTCGTCGGCGAGCCCCGCCCGGTCCGCAGGGACCCAGGCCGCGACGTCGTACGTCGTGCTCGCAGAAGCGGGCACCTCGGTAACTGCTCTGGCGGAGCGCCTCGGTGGCTCCGGATCGAAGGTGACCTCGGTCAACCGGGACATCGGCATGGTCGTGGTCTCCTCGACCGACACCGGGTTCCGGGCCCGGGCGGCGACGACCAGCGGCGTCGAGGGCGTTGCCGCAGACCGCTCCATCGGCTACGCACCTCCGCGGCGCCCGCTGACGGTCGAGCGGGAGAACCTCACGAGCGCCCGGGCCGGCACGGCCCCGCGGGCGGCGACCAAGCCGGCGAAGAAGCCGACGAAGGTCAAGTCCGACCCGCTGGACTCGCTCCTGTGGGGCATGAGGATGATCAACGCCGACCAGGCACACGCGATCACGCTCGGCTCAAAGCAGGTCAGGGTCGGCGTGATGGACACCGGCGTCCAGGGTGATCACCCGGACCTCCACGCGAACTTCGACTATGAGCGCTCGCGCAACTTCGTCACCGACATCCCGGAGATCGACGGTGCCTGCGAGAGCACCGACTGCGTCGACCCGGTCGGTGAGGACGACAACGGCCACGGGACCCACGTCGCCGGCACCATCGGTGCGGCGATGAACGGGTTCGGCGTCAGCGGCGTCGCCCCCAAGGTGGACATCGTCGAGGTCCGCGCCGGCCAGGACAGCGGTTACTTCTTCCTGCAGCCGACCGTCGACGCGCTGACCTACTCGGCCAACGCCGGACTCGACGTCGTGAACATGAGCTTCTACGTCGACCCGTGGCTCTACAACTGCGCCGGTGGTGCGCCGGAGGACACTCCGGAGCAGGCTGCCGACCAGGACGTGATCATCGAGGCGATGACCCGGGCGCTGGAGTACGCGCACAGCAAGAACGTGACCCTGGTGGCCGCGACCGGCAACAACCACGAGGACCTGGCGAACCCGCGCCACGACTTCTCCAGCCCAGACTACGGCGCCGACCCGCACGAGCGGACCATCGACAACGCCACGTGCCTCGACCTGCCGGTCGAGGGTCCGCACGTGATCGGCGTGAACGCGCTCGGGCCGTCGGAGCGGAAGTCGGACTTCTCCAACTACACCACCGACCTGAACTCCGGCGAGGTCGAGGTCTCGGCTCCCGGCGGCTGGTTCCGGGACGGCTTCGGGACCTCGACGTACCGGACCAACGAGAACCTGATCCTCTCCTCGGTCCCGTTGGTCGCCCTGCAGGACACCGGTGAGGTCGACGAGAACGGCGACATCACGCCGGACGGCGAGGCCACCGGGGTGAAGAAGGTCTGCCAGGCCGACCCGGCACCGGGTACGACGGCCTGCGGGTACTACGCCTTCTTCCAGGGCACCTCGATGGCGGCCCCGCACGCCGCCGGTGTCGCCGCACTGGCGGTCTCGACGCACGGTCGGAAGCTCTCCCCGGGGAACTTCGGGCTGGAGCCGCACGCGGTTCGGGCGCTGCTGCTCGGCACCGCCACCGACCACGCGTGTCCCGAGGGCGGAGTCCAGAGCTACACCGAGGTCGGCCGGTCGGCGGAGTTCACCGCGACCTGCGTCGGTACGCCGGCGTACAACGGGTTCTACGGCGCGGGCATCGTGAACGCCCTCGGCGTCGTCCAGTAGTCAGTCAGCTGGGTTTCGGGACGGGCCGGTGACAGCGGCCCGTCCCGATTACCGGTTGTGAGTGAGTACTCACTCACCTATCCTGGGACAGTGTCCCCCCGTGCCCCTGCTCTGCCGCCCGACGACCGCCGCGCGGCGATCGTCAGCGCGACGCTGCCGCTGCTGCACCATCACGGCCGGGCGGTCACGACCCGGCAGATCGCCGAGGCCGCCGGCGTCGCCGAGGGGACCCTGTTCAAGGTCTTCGCGACCAAGGACGCGATCATCGACGCGGCGATCGAGCACGCCTTCGAGCCGTCGACGTTCGTCGCCCACCTCGAGGAGATCGACCCGACGCTGCCGCTCCGCGACCGGCTCGTCGCCGTCACCGCGCTGATGCAGGTCCGGTTCATCCAGTCCTTCGGCCTCATCCGCGCACTCGGTCTGCTCGGCCCACCGGCCTCGTTGCAGGACGACGAGCAGCGCCGCTACGCGTGGCGCGCCCAGGTCGGCGGGGCGATCGCGGCCGTCGTCGAGCCGGACGCGAGCCAGCTCCGGGTCCCCGCCTCCGAACTCGTCGGCGTCCTGCGCCTGCTCACCTTCGCGGGCAGTCACCACGAGGTCGCCGACGGCCAGCTGATGTCGGCCGAGCAGATCGTCGACACTCTTCTCTACGGCCTGCTCGCCGACCGCGTCGGGAGCGACGACTGATGCTCCTCCGTCTGATCCGCGACTACCTCCGGCCCTACCGACGCGATCTGCTGATCGTCGTCGGGCTCCAGTTCGTCGGCACGATGGTGATGCTCTACCTGCCTGTCCTCAACGCCGACATCATCGACAAGGGAGTGATCTTCGGGGACACCGGCTACATCCTCGAACGCGGCGGCCTGATGCTCGCGATCTCGCTGCTCCAGGTCGTCTGTTCCGTCGTCGCGGTCTGGTTCTCGGCCCGGACGGCGATGGCGTTCGGGCGTGACCTCCGCGCTCGGATCTTCCACCAGGTCGGCAGCTTCTCGGCGCGGGAGATCCAGCAGTTCGGGGCGCCCTCGCTGATCACCCGGGAGACCAACGACGTCCAGCAGGTGCAGATGCTGGTGCTGATGGGCGGCACCCTGATGGTCTCCGCGCCGATCATGATGATCGGCGGGATCGTGATGGCCGTGCACGTGAACCTCGGCCTCTCCTGGCTGGTGCTGCTGGTGGTTCCGGTGCTCGGCGCCGCGATCGGTTTCATCGTGACCCGGATGATCCCCAGCTTCGCCACGATGCAGGTCCGCATCGACGAGGTGAACCGGCTGCTGCGCGAGCAGATCACCGGGGTCCGGGTGGTGCGGGCCTTCGTCCGTGAGCCGCACGAGGCGCAGCGTTTCGCGGAGGCCAACGACGACCTCACCCAGGTCTCGGTCCGGGCCGGTCGCTGGTTGGCGGCGATGTTCCCGACGGTGATGCTCGTGGCCAACGTCGCGACGGTGGGCGTGCTCTGGTTCGGCGGGCAGCGGGTCGAGGCGGGGACGATGAACGTCGGCGACCTGACGGCGTACATCTCCTACCTGATGCAGATCGTGATGTCGGTGATGATGGCGACGTTCATGCTGATGATGGTCCCGCGCTCGACGGTCTGCGCCGATCGGATCACCGAGGTGCTCGACACCGACTCCTCGGTGGTGCCGTCCGCGAACCCCGTCACCGCGGTGTCCGAGCGGGGCACCTTGGTCTTCGAGGACGTCGGGTTCACCTACCCCGGGGCGGGTGCGCCGGTGGTGCGCGGGGTGTCCTTCGCCGCAGCTCCCGGCGAGACGGTCGCGATCATCGGCTCGACCGGTGCCGGCAAGTCGACCCTGGTCAACCTGGTGCCCCGGCTCTTCGACGTGACCGCCGGCCGGGTGGTCGTGGACGGCGTCGACGTCCGCGACCTGGACCCGCAGCTGCTCTGGTCCCGGCTCGGCCTGGTCCCGCAGCGGGGCTTCCTCTTCAGCGGTTCGATCGCCGACAACCTCCGTTACGGCAGGCCGGACGCCACCGAGGAGGAGATGTGGGACGCCCTCGAGGTGGCGCAGGCCCGCGGCTTCGTCGAGGCGATGCCGGAGGGTCTCGGCTCGGCGATCGCGCAGGGCGGGACCAACGTCAGCGGCGGTCAGCGGCAGCGCCTCGCGATCGCCCGCGCCGTCATCCGGAGACCGGAGATCTACCTGTTCGACGACGCGTTCTCGGCGCTCGACCTGGCGACGGACGCCCGCTTGCGGGCCGCGCTCGCACCGATCACCGGGGACGCGACCGTGGTCATCGTGGCCCAGCGGGTCTCGACGATCCGTGACGCCGACCTGATCCTCGTGGTCGAGGACGGCGAGGTCGTCGGTCGCGGGACCCACCAGGAGCTCCTCGACTCCAACCAGACCTACCAGGAGATCGTGGCCTCCCAGCTGAGTGCGGAGGAGGTGACATGAGCACGCTCAAGGAGACCGAGCGGGTCGTCGCCGGCCCCGGACCCGGCCGCAGTCCGTTCGGGGGCGGGATCATCGGCCAGAAGGCATCGACGTTCAAGCCGTCGGCCAAGCGGTTGCTGGCCCGGATGCGACCCCAGCGGGGCAAGCTCGTGGCCGTCCTCGCCCTGACCGTCGTCAGCGTCCTGCTGAGTGCGCTCGGGCCCCGCATCCTCGGGAAGGCCACCGACCTGATCTTCGCCGGCCTGATCGGCGGCGGACTTCCGGACGGTGTCACCAAGGCCGAAGCGGTGCAGGACCTGCGCGCTGAGGGCAACGACAAGGTCGCGACCCTGGTGGCGTCCCTCGACCTGGTCCCCGGACAGGGGGTCGACTTCGACGCGGTCGGCCGGGTCCTGCTCCTCGTCCTGGCGGTGTACGTGCTCGGGTCGGTGCTCGCCTGGCTGGCCGGGTACCTGCTCAACGACGTCGTCCAGTCGACGGTGCGCCGGATGCGCTCGGACGTCGAGGACAAGGTCAACAGGCTGCCGCTGAGCTACTTCGACAAGCAGCCCCGTGGGGAGCTGCTCTCCCGGGCGACCAACGACATCGACAACGTCAGCCAGTCGCTGCAGCAGACCATGAGCCAGCTGCTCACCTCGGTGCTGACTGTGCTGGCGGTGCTGTCGATGATGGTCTGGATCTCGCCGCTGCTGTCGTTGATCGCGATCGTCTCGGTCCCGGTCGCGATGATGATCACCGGCCGGGTGATGAAGCGGTCGCAGGGGATGTTCGTCCAGCAGTGGCGTCGTACGGGCCGCTTGAATGCGCACATCGAGGAGACTTTCTCCGGAGCGACCCTGGTCAAGGTCTACGGCCGCCAGCCCGAGGCCGAGCGGGTCTTCGCGGTGGAGAACGACGAGCTGTACGAGGCGTCGTTCTCGGCGCAGTTCGTCAGCGGGCTGATCATGCCGATCATGATGTTCATCGGGAACCTGAACTACGTGCTGGTCGCCGTCCTCGGCGGCCTCCGGGTAGCCAGCGGGTCGCTCTCGCTCGGCGAGGTGCAGGCCTTCATCCAGTACACCCGGCAGTTCACCCAGCCACTGTCCCAAGTCGCCTCGATGACGAACCTGATGCAGTCCGGGGTCGCCTCGGCCGAGCGCGTCTTCGAGCTCCTCGACGCACCGGAGGAGCCGGCGGAGGGCCGGACGGCGGCAGCACCGGCGGCGCAACGGCGCGGTGAGGTCAGGTTCGAGGACGTCTCGTTCTCCTACGACGCCGAACGTCCGCTGATCCGGGGTCTGTCCCTGGTGGCCGATCCCGGACACACGGTGGCCATCGTCGGGCCGACCGGCGCGGGCAAGACGACCCTGGTCAACCTGGTGATGCGGTTCTACGACGTCCAGAGCGGCAGGATCACGCTCGACGGGGTCGACATCGCCGCGATGCCGCGCGCGAACCTGCGTTCCCAGACCGGCATGGTGCTGCAGGACAGCTGGCTCTTCGAGGGGTCGATCCGGGACAACATCGCCTACGGCAACCCGGATGCGTCCGAGGAGCAGATCCTCGAGGCCGCCCGCGCGACGTTCGTCGACCGGTTCGTCCACTCGCTGCCCGAGGGGTATGACACCGTGATCGACGAGGAGGGTTCCAACCTCTCGGCGGGGGAGCGGCAGCTGGTCACCATCGCCCGCGCCTTCGTCTCCGACCCGGCGCTGCTGATCCTCGACGAGGCGACCAGCTCGGTCGACACCCGGACCGAGCTGCTCCTGCAGAAGGCGATGGCCGCGCTGCGCACCGACCGGACGTCGTTCGTGATCGCGCACCGGCTCTCCACGATCCGCGACGCGGACCTGATCCTGGTGATGGAGGACGGTGCGATCGTCGAGCAGGGCGACCACGACCAGCTCCTGGCCGCCGACGGTGCCTACGCCCGGCTCTACAACGCGCAGTTCGCTGCTGCGACCGAAGGCTAGAGCGGGGTCCACCCGAGGAACGGGCCGATCACGAACGGAACCAGGACCAGGCCGACGACGGCCGGGGCGACCCCGCTGCCGGGGAGGGCGATGCCGCGCCGGGAAGCGCCCCAGGCCAGTCCGAGGGCGATCCCCTGGCTCCCGAGCCCGGCGACCAACCAGCGGCTCCGGTCGAGGTCGACCGGCTCGGCAAGCGTGGCGAGGACGACCAGCCACAGCGCGGCCGGCGCCAGGGCCGCCCCGGTCCGGGTCAGGTCGGCCCAGCGGGCGCCGCGGGGAGTGACCCGGACGGCGGAGGCGGCTGGTTCGTCGAAGAGGAACCCTGGCGCCGCTGCGCAGCCGGCGAGGCCGGCGACCAGCAGCGCGCCGGCGGACTGCGTCCACTGCTGGGCAGCGACCGCTCCCGCTGTGGCGACGGCCAGGCACGCCAGGACCGGGGACCAGCGGACCCCGCGCCTGGCGTACCAGAGACGCATCAACTCTTGTTGATCTTCCACGGGATCGGGTCGGAGAGCCGGTTCTCGCTGGTGCCGGTGACCATCGACAGCGACAGCGCGACCAGCCCGGCGACGACGACGCCGGCGAAGATCCGCTTGACCTGGTCTGTCCGCGCCACCTTGTCGTGCCACATTGCGGCCAGGACAGCGGCTGCGCAGAGCATCAGGATGTACACCACGTAGAACGGCGCGTTGCCGCCGTACAGGCTGGCGGTGCCGTCGGTCTCGGTGCCGCTCTGCCAGGTCACCCAGGGGAGCCACAGCCGCATGATCGGGGAGCCGAACTCCTCCTCGGCGGGGGCCTGGCCGAGCATCGTGATCACGACCAGGGCGATCACCACGACCGCAGGCGCGCCGGGGAAGTGCAGCCAGCGTCCGGTCAGGACGCCGAGCAGGGCGCCGCCGAGGCACGCGACCGCCGTGTTGCCGAGCACCATCGACCAGACCTGGAGGTCGTCCACCGTGCCGAACCACCATTCCTGCGGTGCGGGTTCCTTGATCATCGCGATCCCGACCAGGGCGAACGCGAACAGCAGACCGATGGCGGCCGGCAGCAGGCACGCGACGGCGAGGGCCTGGGTACGGCGGGCTTCGGACCCGGGAGCTGCCGACATCGCCTCATCGGCGGCTTCGGTGCTGCGCGTCTGCCGGGCCATGAGCACCAGGCTGGTCAGCCCGAGGAAAAAGGCCGGCACGACCGGCCAGGACAGCAGGTCGTTGGGGGTGTCGCGTTCGGAGCTCGCGAAGATCGCGTAGGTCACGCCGAAGGTGGCTAGGACAGCGAGACCGAAGAAGGGGTTC
>JBKJIR010000023.1:0-10052 GCA_046598495.1 Marmoricola sp.
GTCTCGACCGAGTCAGCGATCACCTCACGACTGACCAGCGAGTAATGCATCCCCTCGTGGCCCATCGAGATGCCGTCGGAGACCGAGATGGTGCCGAACTCGAGCGGATAGCCACCGGCCGCGTGCACGCCGTTCTTGACGGCCTTCGCCAGCCGGTCCAGCGACAGGTTGCAGGGGGTGATCTCGTTCCAGCTGGACGCGACCCCGATCTGCGGCTTGACCCAGTCGTCGTCTCCCATGCCCACCGCCCGGAGCATCCCTCGCGCGGCGGCCTTCTCGAGGCCGTCGGTGACGTCGCGGGAGCGGGGCTTCATGTCGGGCGCCGGGGAAGGGGTCTGCGTCATGACCCCATTCTCTATGAAGGCCCCGGTGCGCCGTCCAGGCGTTTCGCCCCTCGGCCCGAGCTCAGAGCACGGCCGCGCGGACCACCATCACATCGGGGAGGTTGGCGACCAGCTGGGTCCAGCTCGCGCCGGCGTCGGCCGAGCCCCACACCGCCCCGTTGCGGGCCCCGAGGTAGACGCCCGGAACCTCGTGCGCGTCAGTGCACATCGCGTCCCGCATCACCCCGACGAAGAAGCCCTCCGGCAACCCGTGGTCCAGCCTCGTCCAGGTCTCCCCAGCGTCCGACGAGCGCCAGACGGCCGCCCGGGCGTCGGTCGGGTAGCGGCCCTCGCCGCCGCTGAGCGGGAATACGAAGACGGTGTCCGGGTCGTGCGGATGGACGACGACCGGGAACCCGAAATCGGCCGGGAGCCCGTCGGCGATCGACTGCCAGCTCGCGGCGTGGTCCTCGGAGCGATAGACCCCGCCGTGGTTCTGCAGGAACAGCCGTTCGGGCCGGTCCGGGTGCCGAGCGACCTTGTGCACGCACTGCCCGAACTCGGGGTACTGCTCGCCCTCGGGCAGGAACACGGCCTGGATCCCGGTGTTGCGCGGTTCCCAACTCGTCCCGCCGTCAGCGGTCTGGTAGCAGCCGCCGGTGGAGATGGCGACGGTGATCGAGTCCGGGTCCGTGGGGTGCGGGAGGATCGTGTGGAAGGCCTGGCCGCCGAAACCCTCGCCCCACTCCGACCGGTGCGGGTGCTCCCAGAGACCGCGTACCAGCGCGAAGGTGTCTCCGCCGTCGACCGACCGGAAGACGGCCCCGGGCTCGGTGCCGGCGAAGACCACATCCGGCTCCACGCCGGCGACCAGCTGCCAGACCCGTTCCACCGAGGCATCGACGTCGGCGGGGAAGTGCGTGCCGGAGGTCGGCTTCCAGGTGGCACCGAGGTCGTCGGAGACCTGGATCTGCGGGCCGGTCCACGGCGACGACGCTCCCGCGAAGAGCCGGGTGCGGCCGTCCCGGGTGTCGACCAAGCAGGAGTAGACCTCCATCATGTCGAAGTGGGGCCCGGTCCAGGTCCACTCCCGCCGCTGCTGGTCGGCTGAGCCCACCCACAGTCCCTTCCGCGTGCCCACCATCAGGATCGTGTCGCTCATCGGTCGAGCATGCCCCTGGTCCCTGCCGGGCTCAACCCCCCCCCGCGCAAACTTCTGGGCGAACCTCCCCGCACCTCGATGTGAGACCTAGTTCACAAACTCGTCACGTGCGCGTGACCGTCCCGTTGCGATCACCTGACAGGTTCGGTGCACCGAAACGAAGAGGGAGGTCCCGAATGAGCAGTCACATGAACTGGGCGATGGCAACCCCACCCCTGGGCCTCGTCGCGCGTTGGTCGAGCCGCAGTCAGGAGCAGGCATGCCGCAACGCGATGGCAGCGTGCACGGTCCTGACCGCTCGCCGCCTGGAGCGCACCGAGGTGGAGGAGTTCGTCGCCGGCTACCTGGCCCGACGCGCTCACCCGAGCAGCGCAGGCTCGGTCGCGCCGGTCCGCCACGTCGGCTGACCCCGACCCCCCGGCGGCCCGTCCACGCTGGAGACGACACCGGCGCAGTGACATCAACCACGCAGTGACATCAACCACGAAAGCCCCCCTTGCGCAGGAGGGCTGGGGCAAACTCAGGCCATGTCCGCCTCCGCTGCGCCCCAGAACGGGCCCTTGCACGTCGTCCCCGATCCCGACGACGGCATCGCGCTCCGCTTCTACGACGTCACCGCGTCCGACGGCACCCTGCTGCGGGCATGGACCAACGACGTCGATGGACCGACCGTGCTGCTGTGCAACGGTCTCGGCACCAACCCGTACGCCTGGCCGGCGCTGCTGGACCCGGACTGCGGCGTCCGGGTGATCTCCTGGAACCACCGCGGCACCGGCGGCTCCGACCGCCCCTCGGACCCGAAGCACGTCGGGATCGAGGCCTTCGTCGAGGACGCGATCTCCGTCCTCGACGACGCCGGCATCGACGCCTGCCCGGTGATGGGCTGGTCGATGGGCGTGAACACCGCGTTCGAGCTCGCCTACCTGCACTCGGACCGGGTCACCGGCCTCTTCGCTGTCGCCGGTGTTCCGGGCGGCACGTTCTCCTCGATGCTGGCGCCGCTGCACGTCCCGCGGTTCGCCCGCGCCGCGCTCACCGTCAACGCAGCCCGTCTCCTGCGCACGGTGGGCAAGCCGCTCAGCGTGCTGGCCCGGAACCTGCCGATCGGGCCGCGGGCGGTGGCGCTGGTCAGCCACAGCGGCTTCATGTTCCCGGTCGCCGACGTCGAGCTCACCGCGGAGACCATGCGGGAGATGCTGCAGACCCCGGTCGACTGGTACATGCACCTGGCCGTGGAGACCTCCCAGCACGTCCGGGTCTCGCTGCGCGACATCGCCGTCCCGACGACCTTCGTCGCCGCACGGTGGGACGTGCTGGCCTCCGCGGCGGACATGGCGACAGCTGCCGCCCGGATCCCCGGAGCCGAGTACGTCGAGTTCCGCGCCAGCCACTTCGTCGCGCTGGAGAAGCCCGGCGAGGTGCACGAACTGCTGCTCGACCTGCTGGATCGGGTGTGACTCAGTACCGTTGACCAGGTGAAACCCGGTCAAGCCTCCAGGTCCCGTCTCACCGCGCTCCCCCTGGCTGGCGTGCTCGTCGCCGCACTCGCCGCATGCGGCACCACGGAACCGGACGCCGCCTCCCCGACCGCGGAGCCGGGGACCACCGTGGCGACCCCGACGACCGGCCCCAGCGCGCCGGCCGGCAACGCGCCGGGCAGGACCCGCGTCCTGCGCACCGTCGCGGACGGCCTGGCAGTCCCCTGGGGCATCGACTTCCTCCCCGACGGGTCCGCGCTGGTCACCGAGCGCGACAGCGGCCGGGTCCTGCGCGTCACCGGATCCGGGGAGATCACGCCGGTCGGCACGATCGACGAGACCCGGGCCGAGGGCGAGTCAGGACTGCTCGGCCTCGCGGTCTCCCCTTCGTACGCCGAGAACCGGCAGATCTACGTCTACACCTCCACCGACACCGACAATCGCGTGCTCCGGATGAGCTACGCCGACGGACGTCTGGGCCCCGCGACAGCGATCGTCACCGGGATCCCCCGCGGATTCATCCACGACGGCGGCCGCCTGGCCTTCGGCCCGGACGGGTTCCTCTACATCTCCACCGGCGAGACCGGCGTACCCGCCCTCGCCCAGCAGCGGGACACCACCGCGGGCAAGATCCTTCGGGTCACGGAGGACGGCGACCCCGCGCCCGGCAACCCCGACCCCGGCTCCAGCGTCTGGACCTGGGGCCACCGCAACGTCCAGGGTCTCGCCTTCGACGACGGCGGCCGGCTCTGGGCCTCGGAGTTCGGCCAGGACACCTGGGACGAGCTGAACCTGATCGAGAAGGGCCGCAACTACGGCTGGCCGGAGGTCGAGGGGAGCGGCCCGGACTCCCGCTTCCAGAACCCGCAGGTGGTCTGGAAGACCTCGGAGGCCTCCCCGTCCGGTCTCGCGTTCGCGAACGACGCCCTCTGGCTCGCCTCGCTGCGGGGGGAACGGCTCTGGCGGATCAGCGTCGACGGACGCCGCGCCACCCGCCCGACCGACTTCTTCGTCGGCGAGTTCGGGCGGATGCGCTCCGTCGTCGCTGCCCCCGACGGCAACCTGTGGGTCACCACGTCCAACCGTGACGGACGTGGTGACCCCCAGGGCGGGGACGACCGGATCCTGCTGGTCGCCCCCGGCTCCTAGGCTGACAGTCGAAGCTAGGCGACGACCTTGACGATGTCGTAGCCCTTGCGGATGTCCGCGAACTTGCCGTAGGCGCGGACCACCTTGGTCCCGACCTTCGTCCCGACGCCGAAGGTCGAGGTGAAGACGCCCTTGGTGTTCGCGAACCCGGTCCGGACCTTCACCCCGTCGAGGGTGATCCGGACACTCTCCCCCGGTGCCAGACCGGTGACCGTGACCGGCACCGAGGAGCCGCGCTTCGCACTCGACGGCACCACCACCGAGAGCGTCTTCGGGCCGAGGAACTGGGTCACGACGGAGACGGTGCTCACCGCCCGGTCGCGGACCGTCACGGTCCGGGAACCGCTGGCGCGGGGCATCGTGAAGGCGACCCGTGCGGTGCCGTCGGCTCCGGCGGCCACCGGGCGCTTGATCCCGAGCGCGGTCACGCAGACCTTGTCGCCGGGGACGACCCCGGTGATCCGGTAGACGACCACCGAGCCGCCCTTGACGGTGCTGGTCGGTCCGGTGACGTCGAGATCGCGCACCGCAGCCGGGGCGTAGGCCAGGACCGGCAGGATCGGGGCCGTCGCCCGGCGCCAGCGGTCCTCGCTGCCGATCGTGATGCCGTCCGCGCGACCGTCGGCGACGGTGGCGTCGTCGTACCCGATCGCCCCGGTGGCGGTGCTGAGGAGGCTCGGGCAGCCGGTCAGCTCATCCGCCTGGCGTGCCCGGACCCAGACCGCCGCACGGGTGGCGGCCGCGGTCTCACCGAGCTCGCCCAGCGCCCAGCCGGCAAGGCCGGTGCTGTTGCTGTTGGGGGCCTCGGTGCTCTGGCCGCCGCCGAAGGAGCCGTCCGTGCGCTGGTTGGCGAGCAGCCAGCCCTTCGCCGCGTCGAGCGCCGGGTCGATCAGCGAGTCGAAGCCGGTGATGCCGGCGAGCTGGAGCACCGCCAGCGCGGTCGAGTCGGTGTCCGGCGAGCTCGCGGGGGTGTCGACCGCGTCCTGGCAGGTCTGCTCCTCGGCGGCCTCGTCCGGGTTGAAGTTGAGGCGGAAGAAGCCGTCGGTGCACTGCTGGTCCACCAGGAACCTGATCGCGTCCTCGGCCTCGGCCGAACCCGCAGCGGCGAGAGCCCGTGCCGCGAAGGCCTGCCCGAAGACGTTGGCGTCGCCGAAGGAGTCGTTCACGTTCGCCAGGCGACCGGCGACCGGCGCGGCCGGTGCGGTGTTCGCCTCGATCAGCGCGATCAGGTCGACGCCGCCGTAGGACTCCGGGTCGTCCCCGGCAGCCTCGGCGAAGACCGCTGCCTTGGCCGCGGAACCGGTGTAGGTGGTCCCGAACGACTCGTAGGCCTCGACGACCTGCGGCGCCACGGCGTCGCTGATCGCGCTCGCCCCGGCGGTGTTGCCGGTCGCCGCGAACGACAGCCCGGTGTCGAGGGTGAGGCCGAAGTCCTCGTAGGTGATCTCCTGGTCGTTCTCGTCGAGGTAGCGACCGATCACGATGCCGTCGGTCAGCTGGCTCTGGAGCCAACTGGTGGCGATCGTCACCGGTCGCGGGTCGGTCCCGGCTGCTCGGGCCGGCGAGGCCAGCGCGGTCAGCCCGGTGAGGGCGATGGCCGAGGTCGCGACGAGCGCTCCGGTTCGGCGAAGGGTGTTCGACATGGTTTCCTTCCCGCTGCACAACGGGAGTGATGTCGACCCCCGCTGCTTTCCACGACAACGTGCGATGCGAAGACGTCGCGTGGCGGGCGTTCCGACTCGTCGTACAGCCAGGCTGTACGACCTACGGTTGCGGGTCAGCGCCGGATTTCGACCGGCTTTCCCCGTTCACGGACGTGGTGGTGTGGAGTGCCCCTCCTGCGGAAGGACGACGTGACGATAGCACTCGCGACAGGGGCCACCGCGCGCGCCGTCAGGCCAGCTTCTCCAGGATCAGCTCGCGCACCCGTCCCGCGTCGGCCTGGCCGCGCATCTCCTGCATGACGGCACCGATGAGCGCGCCCGCAGCAGCGACCTTCCCGTCGCGGATCTTCGCCGCAACGTCCGGGTTCGCCGCGATCGCGCGGTCGACGGCTTCACCGAGGGCCCCCTCGTCGGAGACGATCGCGAGACCGCGGGAAGCCACGACAGCGTCGGGCTCACCCTCCCCGGCGAGCACACCGTCGAAGACCTGGCGCGCGAGCTTGTCGTTGAGCGCGCCCTCGTCGACCAGCGCCTGGATGCGTGCCACCTGGGCCGGCGAGATCGGGAGCCCGCTGAGCTCGACCCCGTCCTCGTTGGCCCGCCGGGTGAGCTCGGAGACCCACCACTTGCGCGCGGCCTGCGGCGACGAGCCGGCCAGGACGGTCCGCTCGATGAGGCCGACAGCCTCGGCGGCGACGACGTCGCGCATCTCCAGGTCGGTGAAGCCCCAGGCCGCTTGGAGCAGGGCGCGCTGCTCGCGCAAGGGCACCGGCAGGGCGGCCTTGAGTTCCGCGACCCACTCCCGGGTCGGCGCCACCGGCACGAGATCGGGCTCGGGGAAGTAGCGGTAGTCGTCCGCGTCGGACTTCTCGCGACCTGCGGTGGTGATCCCGGTGTCCTCGTGCCAGTGCCGGGTCTCCTGGAGGATCGAGGATCCCGCGGTCAGCAGGGTCGCCTGGCGGGAGACCTCGTACCGGGCCGCCCGCTCGACCGAGCGCAACGAGTTCACGTTCTTGGTCTCGGTACGGGTCCCCAACGCGGTGGACCCCTTCGGCGCGAGGCTCAGGTTCACGTCGCAGCGCATCGAACCCTGCTCCATCCGGACGTCGGAGACGTCCAGCCCGAGCAGCAGGTCGCGCAGGGTCGCCACGTAGGCCCGCGCCACGGCCGGCGCCTTCTCCCCCGCGCCCCGGATCGGGCGGGTCACGATCTCGATCAGCGGGATCCCGGCCCGGTTGTAGTCGACCAACGAGTAGTCAGCACCCTGGATCCGGCCGGTCGAGCCACCGACGTGCAACGACTTGCCGGTGTCCTCCTCCATGTGGGCGCGCTCGATCTCGACCCGCACGACCTCGAACTCACCCGGGCCGCCGCCTTCACTGGGCACGGTGACGTCCATGAAGCCGTCGAAGGCGATCGGTTCGTCGTACTGCGAGGTCTGGAAGTTCTTCGGCATGTCCGGGTAGAAGTAGTTCTTCCGTGCGAACCGGCACCACTCCGCGATCGAGCAGTTCAGGGCCAGGCCGATCCGGATGGCCGACTCGACCGCCTTGCCGTTCACGACCGGCATCGAGCCCGGGAGGCCCAGGCAGGTCGGGCAGGTCTGGGTGTTGGGCTCGCCACCGAAGGTGGCGGGGCAGCCGCAGAACATCTTGGTGTTGGTGTTCAGCTCGACGTGGACCTCGAGGCCCATGGCCGGGTCGAACTTCGCGAGCGCGTCCTCGAAGGACATCAGCTCAGGTGCGGTGTGAGTGCTCATCGCGCGAGCTCCTTGTCGAGCTTCTCGGGATCGATCATCGGACCGCCCCACTGGCGTTCCAGCATCGCCTCGAGTGCGGCCCCCACGCGGTAGAGCCGGTCGTCGGCCAGGGCCGGAGCCAGGATCTGGAGACCGACGGGGAGCCCGTCCTCCTCGGCGAGCCCGGTCGGCACCGAGATGCCCGGGACGCCGGCGAGGTTGGCCGGGATGGTGGCGACGTCGTTGAGGTACATCGACAGCGGGTCGTCGAGCTTCTCCCCCAGCTTGAAGGCCGTCGTGGGCGCCGTGGGCGAGACCAGCACGTCGGCCTGCTCGAAGGCTCTCTCGAAGTCGCGGGTGATCAGGGTGCGCACCTTCTGGGCCTGGCCGTAATAGGCCTCGTAGTAGCCGCTGGAGAGCGCGTAGGTGCCGATGATGATGCGCCGCTTGACCTCGTCACCGAAGCCGGCGTCACGCGTCGCGCGCATGACCTCCTCGGCGCTGGGCGCGTCCACGCCCTCGGGCATGACGCGCAGGCCGTAGCGCATCGCGTCGAACCGGGCCAGGTTGGAGGACGCCTCGCTCGGCATCACCAGGTAGTACGCCGCGAGGGCGTGCACGAAGTGGGGGCAGGAGACCTGCACGATCTCGGCCCCGGCCTTGACGAGCAGCTCGACGGCCTGGTCGAAGCGCTGCTGTACGCCGGCCTGGTAGCCCTCGCCGCCCAGCTCGGCGACGACCCCCACCCGGAGACCGGTCAGGTCGCCCATCGCGCCGGCGCGCGCGGACTCCTCGACGAGCGGGACGGGCTGGTCGATGCTCGTGGAGTCCATCGGGTCGTGGCCACCGATGATCTGGTGGAGCAGGGCGGCGTCCAGCACTGTGCGGGTCACCGGGCCGGCCTGGTCGAGCGAGTTGGCCATCGCCACAAGGCCGTAGCGGGAGACCCCGCCGTAGGTCGGCTTCACGCCGACGGTGCCGGTGACCGCACCCGGCTGGCGGATCGAGCCACCGGTGTCGGTGCCGATCGCCAGCGGCGCCATGAACGCGGCCACGGCGGCGGCGGACCCGCCACCGGAGCCGCCTGGGATGCGCTCGAGGTCCCACGGGTTGTGGGTGGGGCCGTAGGCCGAATGCTCGGTCGAGGAGCCCATCGCGAACTCGTCCATGTTGGTCTTGCCGAGGATCGGCAGGCCGGCGGCGCGGAGTCGGGCGACCACCGTGGCGTCGTACGGCGGGACCCAGCCCTCGAGGATCTTGGAGCCGCATGTGGTGGGCAGGCCCTCGGTGGCCAGGACGTCCTTGACGGCGACGGGGACGCCGTCGAGCGACGAGGCGAGCTCGCCCGTGGCCCGACGCTGGTCGGAGGCGTCGGCCGCGGCAAGGGCACCTTCGGCGTCGACGTGCAGGAAGGCGTGGACGGACGGGTCGACGGCCGCGATGCGGTCGAGGAACAGCTGGGTCAGTTCGACGCTCGTGGTCTCACCGGCGGCCAGGGCCTCGGCGAGCCCGGCGCCGCTGCGCTGGAGGAGGGGCGTGATCACTGTTCGTCCCCCAGGATCCGGGGGACCAGGAAGCGCTGGCCCTCGACGGCGGGGGCACCGGAGAGCGACTGCTGGGCGCTCAACGAGGGGCGTACGACGTCCTCGCGGAAGACGTTCACCACCGGCAGCGGGTGCGACGTCGGCGGGATCTCGTCGGCCGCGACCTCGCTGATGGAGGCCACCGACTCGAGGATCACCGACAGCTGCGGCGCCAGGTGGTCGAGCTCCGCGTCGTCGAGGTCGATGCGAGCGAGGTCGGCGAGGTGACGCACTTCCTCGCGGCTGATCTCAGGCATGGGCAGACCCAGCAGTTTCAGGCATGCGGACCATCCTAGTGGCGGCTGTGCGACTCATTTGTCGGGCCTTGACCACCCCCGGACTGGACCACCCCAGGTCCACCGGTATCCACGGCCGCCCCCGCCCCTCCTGCCCTTCATCGAGGCATCAGGAGGAACGATGACCAGCACCCTGCCCGCCCAGCGGCAGCGCACCCGTTCGGTCACATCCACCCTTAGGACCCCCTACCTCGAGCTCGACGTCCCCGCGGCCGTCGACCGTTTCCGCCGACTCGCCTCGGCGCTGCCGGGGACGGCCGTCCACTACGCCGTGAAGGCGAACCCGCATCCCCGGCTGCTCGCCGGGCTCGCGGTCGCCGGTTGCCGCTTCGACGTGGCCAGTCCCACCGAGGTCCGCGCCGCTCTGCGCGCGGGGGCAGCGCCCGAGGCTCTCGTCTACTCCAACCCGGTGAAGCGGCGCGACCACGTGGCAGAGGCGTACGCCCTCGGAGTGCGGCTGTTCGTCGTGGACTCACTGCCCGAGACGGTCAAGGTCGCGGAGGCCGCCCCCGGCAGCGAGGTGCTGTGTCGCCTGGTGACCTCGGGGGAGGGCTCGGACTGGCCGCTGTCACGCAAGTACGGCTGCTCCACCTACGAGGCCGTCGAGACCCTGTCGAGGGCCGCCGAGCTCGGCCTGGAGGCGGCCGGTGTCTGTTTCC
>JBKJIR010000027.1:0-5288 GCA_046598495.1 Marmoricola sp.
CTGCACGCCCTCACCGGAGACATCGCGGGTGATCGAGGGGTTCTCGGCCTTGCGGGCCACCTTGTCGATCTCGTCGATGTAGATGATCCCGGTCTCGGCCTTCTTGACGTCGTAGTCCGCCGCCTGGATCAGCTTGAGCAGGATGTTCTCGACGTCCTCGCCGACGTACCCGGCCTCGGTCAGCGCGGTGGCGTCCGCGATCGCGAACGGTACGTTGAGCATCCGGGCCAGGGTCTGGGCGAGGTAGGTCTTGCCGCAACCCGTGGGGCCCATCACCAGGATGTTGGACTTCGCGACCTCGACGGCCTCTTCCTTCGAGGACTTGGACCCACCGGTCGCGACGCCGGACTGCACGCGCTTGTAGTGGTTGTAGACGGCGACAGCCAGCGACTTCTTCGCCTGCTCCTGGCCGATCACGTAGGAGTTCAGGAACTCGAAGATCTCCCGGGGCTTGGGCAGCTCCTCGAGACCGACCTCGCTGGTCTCGTTGAGCTCTTCCTCGATGATCTCGTTGCAGAGGTCGATGCACTCGTCGCAGATGTAGACGCCGGGCCCGGCGATCAGCTTCTTGACCTGCTTCTGGCTCTTCCCGCAGAAAGAGCACTTGAGCAGGTCCCCACCGTCACCGATGCGTGCCACGGGCGGCCACTCCCCTCATCCGTGCCGGCACGAGACCGGCACAACTCACCGTGTCGTCCACGTGACGCGCACGACAACCTAATCCCGACCGTACTCCGTCAATCGGACGATTGTGTCGGGACACGAGACATTTCATGGATGCACTCTGTCTCGATGCACTCAAGCGAGCGCGGGAACTTTTCGCGACTCCAGGATCGAGTCGATCAGGCCGTAGTCCACTGCGCCGGACGCCGTGAGAATCTTGTCGCGCTCGATGTCGCGGCTCACCTCTTCGGCCGTCTTGCCGGTGTGCTCGGCGATCAGCTGCTCGAGCAGCTCCCGCATGCGCAGGATCTCGTTCGCCTGGATCTCGATGTCCGAGGACTGGCCGTAGGTGCCCTCGGTGTACGGCTGGTGGATCAGGATCCGGCTGTTCGGCAGCGCCATCCGCTTGCCCGGGGTGCCCGCGGCCAGCAGGATCGCCGCGGCCGAGGCCGCCTGACCGAGGCACACGGTCTGGACGTCGGGCTGGATGAACTTCATCGTGTCGTAGATCGCGGTCATCGCGGTGAACGAGCCACCGGGCGAGTTGATGTAGATCGAGATGTCGCGACCCGGGTCCATCGACTCCAGGCAGAGCAGCTGCGCCATGACCGCGTTCGCGATGTCGTCGCTGATCGGGGTGCCGAGGAAGATGATCCGGTCCTCGAAGAGCTTGGCGTAGGGGTCGATTCGGCGGATGCCGTAGGACGTGCGCTCTTCCCACTGCGGGATGTAGTAGTTCATTGGTCGCTGTCCTTACTTGTTATGAGCCGGACGGCCCTCGTCGGCAGCTTCGCGAGCGCTGGAGATGACGGCGTCGATGAAGCCGTACTCCTTGGCCTGCTCGGCGGTGAACCAGCGGTCGCGGTCGGCATCGTTCTCGACCTGCTCGAGCGACTGGCCGGTGTGCTGGGCGATCAGCTCGAAGAGCACCTTCTTGATGTGCAGCGACTGCTGGGCCTGGATCTTGATGTCCGAGGCCGAGCCACCCATGCCGCCGGAGGGCTGGTGCATCATGATCCGCGCGTGCGGAAGGGCGTAGCGCTTGCCATGGGTGCCGGCACAGAGCAGGAACTGGCCCATCGACGCGGCCAGGCCCATCCCGACCGTTGCCACGTCGTTGGGGATGTAGTTCATGGTGTCGTAGATCGCCATGCCCGCATCGACCGAGCCGCCGGGGCTGTTGATGTACAGGAAGATGTCCGCCTCGGGGTCCTCCGCCGATAGCAGCAGGAGCTGGGCGCAGATCGCGTTGGCGTTCTGGTCGCGCACCTCGGAACCGAGGAACACGGTGCGCTCCTTGAGCAGGCGCTGGTAGATGTGGTCGTCGAGCCCGTACGACGCGCTGCCCCCGTTCATCTGGGGCGTGCCGTTCATCTGGGGAGAGGAGATCAGGTTCACGTCCACGACCCTAGACGGGACCGTCGTCAATTCCACGGGCAAAGGGCTCTTGTTCGCCCACGGCGGAACCCGGGGACTCAGCCCTCGACGGCCGCCTTGAGCCGCTGGAGCGTCTGTGCCATCCCGGTCTCGAGCTCGTCGGCGTGCCCGTCCCCGCCCCCGAGGAGCGTCTTCGCGAACACCTTGCCGAGCCGGGTGAGCTTCTCCGGCACCGGACGCCGGTGGACCACTCGGGTGCCGGCGCCGTCGGCGCTGAGCTCGAATATCCAGCGGGCCCCGCTGGACCGGGTGTCCCACGCGAGCACCTTCTCCGGCTCGATCATCGCCACCACGCTGCGACTGGGCCAGATGACCGCCTTGCGGCGGTTCACCCCGAGGTACTGCTGGCCCACCTTCAGGCCGCCGGGCTTGAGGGCCGTCATCCGCACCGTCTCCGGGCTCCACTCGGACATCCGTCGGAGGTCGGCGAGCGCTGCCCACACCACCGCCGGCGGGGCGTCGATGGTGGTCTCGGCGCGGAGCTCGCGCGCGGCTGTGTCACTCATGGGGCACCTCTCTCCGGTTCACCCGGGATGCTTGTTCGCCAGCCAGCCGCGCAGGGCGGCGTAGACGTCGTCGTGGTTGAGCAGGTCGAAGTGGTCGGCGCCGCCGACGTGCAGGACGTCGGCACCGGGGAACATCTCGACATCGCCGGGGAGCAGCCCGACAGCCGAACGGTACTGGACCAGGTAGTCCCCGACCGTCTCAGCGATCGGGTGCGTCGGCGACTTGCTCAGGGTCGCGGCGACCAGGCGGTAGTGGGCGTGCGGGACGTGGGCGGCGTCCTCGGGCATCCCGTCATGCAGGTCGAGCACCCCGACCGAGCGCTGCTCGAAGATCCGCGCCAACGGCAGCAGTTCCGGCGCGTGGGCGGCAGCGCGGATGCCCCGGGCGATCGTGCGCTCGACCGGGGACCCGGTGTGCGGTGCACCGAGGGTGACTACGTCGGTGACCCGTCCGGTCCAGTCGCGATCGGCGGTCGTCGAGACGGCGCAGGCGGCGCGGGCGATCAGACCGCCCATCGAGTGCCCGACCAGAGCGATCCGGCGTACGTCGGTCGGCCAGGCGTCGACCACCCGACCGAGGAGCGCGTTCAGTGCGACACCGGCCTCGGCGAGCGTGACACCGGTGTTCATCCGGACGAAGACCGGGCTCCAGCCCTCCTCGACCTCCAGGCGGGCCCCGTAGGAGGGCGTGCTGCTGCCGTCGGCAGGACGCGGACGGCTGCGTCGGTCCCAGTAGTTCTCGGTCTCGCACAGGCCGTGAAGGAAGACCACAACGGCGTCGCTCGCCTCCGGGTACGCCGCGGCCAGGCCCTCGGGCGTCAACGGCACATCCCGCCCGTCGCGGCGTACGCCGATCTCGATCGCCAGCGGCGACCCCTGGGCGACCAGCTTGTCACCGATCAGACCGTTGACCGCCGAGACGACGAAACGGCCCCGGGCGCTGTCCTCGATGCTGGAGCCGATCCCGAGGCGGTCGGCCTGGCGCAGGGCCTTGGCCGCGCCCTTGAGCCCGTACCCGATCCCGGCGTACACGCCGGAGGCGACGCCGTCGTGGATCCGGTGCGGCACGGTCGGTCCGCCGGCGACCTTGTCGAGGACGGCGTGCAGCCGGGTCGAGACCGAGCCGTGGATGTCCCGCGCAGCACCCAGGACCAGCAGGTCCAGGTGCTCGGCGGCGAGGGCGGCGGCTTCGAGGACCCCGGCCCCGGAGGCCTCGGCCGTGCGGTTGCTCATGCGGCCAAGTCCATCATATTCAGTGAACAGTTGTCCACTGAGACGCGACGCAACCCCGGCCGCGTCTCAGCGGTCCGGGGTTGCGTGGCGATCAGGTGCCGGGTGGTTCAGCTCTCGTCGGTCCCGGCGGGCTCGTCGCCGGCCTGGTCGGCGGCCTCGGCCTCGGGCTCACCGATGGTGCCGTCAGGGCGGAGCAGCTTCAGCTCGACGTGGTTGCCCGCCGTGTCGGTGACCTTGGCGCCCTCGACCAGCAGGGCGAGCGCCTTGCCCCGGACGACCTCGGAGACCATCTCGGGGATGTGGTTGTGCTCGACCATGTGCTTCACGAAGTCGTCCGGGTTCTGCCCGGACTGCTGCGCGCGACGGAAGAGGTGCTGGCTGAGCTCGGTCTGCTCGACACCGATCTCCTCGGTCTTCGCGACCTCGTCGAGCAGGAACTGCGCGGCCATCGCGTCGCGGACCCGCTTCTCGAGGTCGGCCTCGAACTCGTCGACGGTCTGCTTCTCGTTGTCGAGGTAGGTCTCCATCGTCATGCCGGCGTACAGCAACTGCTGCTCGATCTCGCCCTTGCGCTCGGCGAGCTCGGCGTTCACGGCGTTCTCGGGCAGCGGGATCTCCGCCTGGTCGAGCAGCGCCTCGAGGACGGCGTCACGGGCAGCCGCTGCCTGCTCGAGCCGCTTGCCCCGTTCCAGACGGGCCCGGACGTCCTCGCGAAGCTCGTCGGCGGTGTCGAACTCAGAGGCGGTCTGCGCGAACTCGTCGTCGAACGCAGGCAGCTCCTGCTCCTTGACCGACGAGACCCGGACCAGGACGTCGACGTCCTGACCCGCGAGGTCGCCGCCGAGGAGTTGGCTGACGAACGTCGCCTCTTCGCCGGCGGAGAGGCCGCGGAGCGCCTCGTCCACGCCGTCGAGCATGTCAGCGGCGCCGACCTTGTAGGAGTAACCGGTCACCTCGCCGCCCTCGACGGTCTCGCCCTCGTTGGTCGCGACCAGGTCGATCGAGACGACGTCGCCGTCCTGGGCAGCTCGCTCGACCTCGTTGAGGGTCGCGAAGCGCTCACGCAGGTTCTCGACCTGCTCGTCGATGTCCTCGTCGCTGATCGCGATCGCCTCGACCTCGACAGCCAGGGCGTCGTACGCCGGGACCTCGATGGTCGGACGGACGTCGACCTCGGCGGTGAACTCGAGGGTCTCGTTGTCTGCGAACTTGGTGATGTCGATCTCGGGCTGCGCGAGCGGCTGCAGGTCGTTGTCCTGGAGTGCCTGGATGTAGAGCTTCGGCAGCGCGTCGTTGATCGCCTCGTCGAGGACGGCGCCGCGGCCGACCTGGCGGTCGATGACCGTCGGCGGCACCTTCCCCTTGCGGAAACCGGGGACGTTCACCTGCTTCGCGATCCGCTGGTAGGCCGCGTCGAGGCTCGGCTTGAGCTCTTCGAACGGGACCTCG
>JBKJIR010000021.1:0-22413 GCA_046598495.1 Marmoricola sp.
CCCCAAGAACCGCCTCGGTCGCCAGATGCTGAAGAAGCTCAAGGTGTACTCCGGCCCGGAGCACCCGCACGCGGCCCAGCAGGCCAAGCCCTTCGAGATCTCCCAGATCTCCCAGTAAGACTTTCGACGCGAGATCGAGGAACTGACGTGACTGAGAACGAGAACGAGACTGCCGAGCTGGACTCGGTGGAAGAGACCTACGAGGTCAACGAGGAGGGCGTCGCCTACTCCTCGGAGAGCGCGGCCAGCCTGGAGACGCCGGCCCGTCCGGCGACCATCGCGCCTGCCGGTGCGACCGGTCGCCGCAAGGAAGCCGTCGCCCGCGTCCGGATCGTCCCGGGCACCGGGCAGTGGACCGTCAACGGCCGCAGCCTGGAGAGCTACTTCCCGAACAAGCTGCACCAGCAGGTGGTGAACGAGCCGTTCGCGAACCTCCAGCTGGAGGGCCGCTTCGACGTGATCGCCCGCATCCACGGCGGCGGCATCACCGGGCAGGCCGGCGCGCTGCGTCTGGGCGTTGCCCGCTGCCTGAACTCGATCGACGTCGAGGCGAACCGTCCCTCGCTCAAGAAGGCCGGGCTGCTCACGCGTGACGCCCGCGTCATCGAGCGCAAGAAGGCCGGTCTCAAGAAGGCCCGCAAGGCGCCGCAGTTCAGCAAGCGCTGAGTTTCCGCCCTGTGGCGAAGCTCTTCGGCACGGACGGGGTCCGGGGCCTGGCCAACGGTGTTCTCACCGCTGAGCTGGCCCTGGACCTTTCCGTTTCCGCCGCGCACGTGCTGGCGGAGCGGGGGACGTTCTCGGGTCACCGGCCGGTCGCGGTCGTGGGCCGGGACACCCGGATCTCGGGGCAGTTCCTGGAGGCCGCGGTCGTGGCCGGGCTGGCGTCGGCCGGGGTCGACGTCCTCCTGCTCGGGGAGATCCCGACGCCGGGCGTGGCCCACCTGACCGGCTCGCTCGGGGCCGACCTCGGCGTGATGCTGTCCGCGTCGCACAACGCGATGCCCGACAACGGCATCAAGTTCCTCTCCCGGGGTGGTGTGAAGCTCGACGACGCCATCGAGGAGGCGATCGAGCTCCGGATGCGCGAGCCGTGGGACCGACCCGTCGGCGGCGACGTCGGCCGGGTGCAGGTCCACGCGACCGCGATCGCCGAGTACGCCGCGCACCTGGACAGCACGATCACCCGGCGGCTGGACGGCCTCAAGGTCGTCCTGGACTGCGCGCACGGTGCGGCGTCGGTGGCGGGCCCGACCGCGTTGCGGGAGGCGGGCGCCGAGGTCGTGGCGATCTGCGCCGAGCCGGACGGCCTGAACATCAACGACGGCTGCGGCTCGACCCACCTCGACGTCCTGCAGGCAGCGGTCCTCGAGCACGGTGCCGACGTCGGCTTCGCCCTCGACGGTGACGCCGATCGCTGCCTCGCGGTCGACGCGACCGGGGCGATCGTCGACGGCGACCAGATCCTGGCGATCTTGGCACTCGCGCTGCGGGAGCAGGGCCGCCTGGCCGCCGACACCGTGGTCGCCACGGTGATGTCGAACCTGGGGTTCGTGCAGGCGATGACCGCCGCCGGCATCACCGTCGAGCAGACCGCGGTCGGTGACCGCTACGTGCTCGAGGCGATGCGAGCCTCAGCGCACACGCTCGGTGGCGAGCAGTCGGGGCACGTGATCATGAGTGAGCACGCCACCACCGGTGACGGCATCCTCACCGCCCTACAGGTCCTCGACCGGATGGCGACGACCGGCTCGACCATCGCTGACCTCGCCGGCGTGATGACCCGGCTCCCGCAGGTGCTGATCAACGTCCCCGGGGTCGACAAGGCCCGCACGCACGCCGACGAGGTGCTGGCGGCCGCGGTCGCCGAGGCCGAGGCCGAGCTGGGGACGACGGGCCGGGTGCTGCTGCGCCCCTCGGGCACCGAAGCGCTCGTCCGGGTGATGGTCGAGGCGGCGTCCGCCGAGCAGGCGCACCTGGTCGCGGAGCGGTTGGCGGACGTCGTACGGGAGCGGCTCGGTCTCTAGGGCCCGTCGCCGGTGCTACGCCGTCGCAGGCGCTGGGTGGAACGTCGACTCCGAGACCCTCGCGGCGTGCTCGGGGATGATCACGACTCCGGTGATCAGCTAGCCCATGGCGAGGCCGACCGCGAGCGCATCCGGTCCGGTCGGTTGCTCCTCGGGCTCGGACTCGAGATCGTCCCCAACCAGATCGAAGAGGGGCCTCGATGTTCGAACGGACCACCGCTGCCGGCCCTCGTGCGGACAGGCGCGCCAGCACGCCGGTGCTCGGATCGCCGTGGCCGGTGCGCTCGACGCCCAGGACGTCACCGGGTACCTCCAGCAACGCCCACGCGGTCTGGTCGTCCGTGACGGCGACGTCCCCGGGGTCGACCGTCCCCCGGCACGAGGCCGGGCGACGGTCAGTGCTTGTAGTGCTCCCCGGTGCGGGCGAAGTGCTCGTCGTCGGTCTCGTCCCCGTGACCGGGCCACCAGGCGGCGTGACCGATGAGGGCGGTGATCGCGGGCGTGAAGAACATCGACATCACGAATGCGGCGACGGCGATGCCGAACGAGAGGGCGAAGCCCATCGAGATCAGCAGCGAGTTGCCGGCGAGCATCAGGGACGCGAACGTGCCCGACAGGATGATGCCGGCGGCCGCGATGGTCGGTCCCGCGTGCTGGACCGCAGCGGCGGCGGCGTCGCGGGAGCTCTTCCCCGCCTTCGCCTCCTCACGCAGACGGGCGATCATCAAGATGTTGTAGTCGGTGCCGAGCGCGACCACGAACAGGTAGATGTAGATCGGCAGCAGGAAGAACAGGCCTTCGTCACCCTTGATGTTCTGGAAGACCAGCGCCGTGGCCCCCACGGTCGCAGCGAAGCCGAGGCCCACCGAGGCCATCAGGTAGAGCGGCGCGACCAGGCTGCGCAGCAGCAGGGCCAGGATGATCAGGATGACACCGGCGGCCACGGGGAAGACGACGGAGTAGTCGCGGGCCATCGCCTTGTCCATGTCCACGAAGACCGAGGTGGTGCCGCCGACGTACGCACGGGTGCCGTCCGGCGTCGCCTCGCGCACGGCCTCGCGGATCGGGCCCTTGACCGTGGCGATCGAGGTGTCCGACGCAGGGTCCTGGTTGAGCACGATCGCGACCGCGCCGGCCTTCCTGCTCTCTGAGAGGCCGCCCGGCATGACTCCGGCGGAGCCCTCCGGCTGCCCGAGCTCCTTCTGGAACTGGGCCAGCTGGGCGTCGGTGACCTCGCCGCCGTCCTCGGCGACGAGCATGACGGTCACGGGGTCGGTGGAGCCCGCAGGCAGGCCCTTCTGCAACGTGACGAGGGCTTTGGTGGACTCGGCGTCCTTCGGAAGGCTGGAGCTGAAGTCGAAGGTCGGGTTGAAGCTCACGGCGAAGACGGCGAGCACGGCCAGCACCAGACCGGAGACGGCAGCGAAGACGGCCGGTCGCTGACCGAGCTGGGCACCGATCGCGGCGAAACGTGCGCCGGTGGGCTCCTGGGCCCAGTTCTTGGACGGCCAGAAGAGCTTCTTGCCGAACAGGGTCATCAGGGCCGGGACCAGGGTGAGCGCGGCCAGCAGGGTGACCGCGACCGCGATCGCCAGAGCCGGGCCGATCGACCGGAAGATGCTCAGCGAGGACAGCACCAGTGCGAGGAACGCGACGATGACCGCGCCACCCGCGGAGGCGATCGCCTCGCCGGCCCGCTCCATCGCGTCGACGATCGCGGGCTTCACGTCCAGTCCGGAGCGCAGGGCTTCGCGGTGGCGGAAGAGCAGGAAGAGGATGTAGTCGGTGCCGATGCCGAAGAGCACCACGACCAGGATCTGTTCGACGGAGCTGTCGGCCTTGAGGTTGAACGCCTCGTTGGACCAGGCGATCAGGCCGGTCGCCACCGGGGAGAGCAGGCCGACGACGACGATCGGCAGCAGGCAGATCAGCACGCTGTGGAAGATCAGGGCCAGCAGGACGATGATCAACACGATCGTGGCTATGCCGACGAGCAGCAGGGCCTTCTCGCCGGACTCCTGGTTGTCCAGCTGCTGGGGCGCGGTACCGGTGCTCTGCAGGCGCAGACCGGTGTCCTCCACCAGCGGCGCGGCCTCGGCGCGCAGCTCCTCGGCTGCCTCCGCAGCTGCTGTGTCGAAGCCGGTGGCCCCCGGGGCGAGGTCCACGACCGCGATCTGTACGAGACCGTTGGGGGAGACCGGCTGGACCGCGGAAGCTGCGAACACCCGGGTGTCCAGCTTCGGCGTCAGCTCCTCGACGATCGACGCGACCTTCGCGGCGTCCTGCGCGGTGAGCTTGCTTCCGTCGGCCTTGTCGAAGACGAGGATGGCGCCCGGCTGACCCTGGCCGGGGAACTCCTTCTCCTTGATGTCCGCGGACCTGATCGACTCGTAGTGCTTCGGCAGGAACGAGGCGTTGTCGGCGGTCGAGGTCAACTTCGGGGCGAAGGCGACGACCAGGACGGCGATCACCACCCAGGCGCCGACGACGTACCAGGGGAAGCGAGTTACGAAACGGCCCAGGGCAGCAAACATGATGCAAATCCTAAATCCTGGACACCTGTCCAGGCGAACTCAGGAAGCATGCTCTCCGTCACACCGACGGGCCTAGAGTCACACCGTGAACTTCGTCCTGGTCGAGCGCCCCGTCCCCGAGGTCGCCGTGGTGACCCTCAACCGTCCCGAGCGGATGAACGCGATGGCGTTCGACGTGATGGTCCCGTTCCGCGACCAGCTGGTAGAGCTGGGCCGCGACAACAGCATCCGGGCGGTGGTGATCACCGGGGCCGGACGCGGCTTCTGCTCCGGGGCGGACCAGGAGTCCGCAGGCACCCCGCCGTACGTCGAGGGGCTGACCCGGCCGACGTACGCGCTGCGCTCGATGGAGATGCTCGAGGACATCACCCACACCCTGCGCAAGCTGCACCAACCGGTGATCGCGGCCATCAACGGCCCCGCGATCGGCGGCGGCCTCTGCCTCACCCTGGCCTGCGACATCCGGATTGCGGCTCCCGGTGCGTACTTCCGGGCGGCCGGCATCAACAACGGCCTGACAGCCAGCGAGCTGGGCCTGTCCTACCTGCTGCCGCGGGCGATCGGTTCGTCGCGGGCGGCCGAGATCATGCTCACCGGGCGGGACGTGCAGGCTGACGAAGCCGAGCGGATCGGCCTGGTGAGCGAGGTCGTCGACGACGTCGTCGCCCGGGCTGTCGAGATCGGCCAGCGCATCGCCGGCTTCTCCCAGCCGGGCATCGAGCTGACCAAGCGCACGCTGATCCACGGTCTCGACGCCTCCTCGCTCGACGGGCACATGCAGGCCGAGGGGCTGGGCCAGCTCTACCTGCGGATCCTCACCGACAACTTCGAGGAGGCGACCCTGGCGCGCAAGGAGGGCCGTCCGGCGAAGTTCCGGGATTCCCGCTAGGCAGCCCGCTCGCAGGTCAGGAGAGAGGAAGGACAGCAGCGGCTGAGTGGGTTGCGGATGAAGGTGTCGAAAAGACTTCTGTGGACAACGCGAAGCAGTCCGCAGTCAGCGTTCGGCGAGAGCCAGCACAGCGACGCAGTAGTCGTCCGCCGGAGGTGCGAGGTCGTAGGTGCCGAACCGGTGCTGCACGACAAGCCCGGCGGCTACGACGTCGGCCGCGAACTCGTCGAAGGGGTAGTCCCGGGCACTGCCGTGGGCGTGGTCGATGTGGAAGCCGACCAGGATCCGCCCGGCCGGAGCGAGCAGGTCGCGCAGCGTGCTCAGCATCCGGACCTCGGTCTCGGGTGCGCCGAGCACGATCACGTTGCCGACCAGCACCACCAGGTCGTACGTCGCGGGCTGACCCAGGGCGGTCAGCGCCTCCGGGGTGAGTGCGAGCAGATCCGACTCCACCATCGGCAGGTCCGGGTAGCGGCGGCGGCACTCCTCGACCAGGACCGGGTCCTTCTCGGCGGCGACGACCGTGTGACCGCGTCGGCGCAACGCATCGCCGACTCGTCCGATCCCGGCACCCGCGTCCAGCACGGTCGCGCTCCGACCGACCAGCACATCGGCCAGTCGGGCCTCGCCCTCGATGTCGACGCCCTCGGCGATCAGACGGCTGAAGTGGGCGGCGTACCCGGCGCCGCTCGTCGCTGACTCGCCGCCCAGCTCCCAGCGGGTCTTCGGGATCTCCACCATCACAACTTCCGCAGCCTGACCCAGCGGACCGAGTGGTCGCCGCCCTTGCGCAGCACCAGGGTCGCCCGCGACCGGCTCGGAGCGACGTTCGCGAGCAGGTTCGGGCCGTTGATCTCGTCCCAGATCCGTCCCGCCTCGGCGACCGACTCCTCCTGGGAGAGCCCGGCGTACTTGGCGAAGTAGGACTGCGGGTCCCGGAACGCGGTCTCGCGCAGCCGCAGGAACCGTTCGGTGTACCACTGCCGGATGTCGTTGGTGGCCGCGTCGACGTAGATGGTGAAGTCGAAGAAGTCGCTGACCGCGAGGCCGGTCCGGCCGTCCGGGCGGGTCTGGGCCGGTTGCAGGACGTTCAGGCCCTCGACGATCACGATGTCGGGCCGCGAGACCGTCACCCTCTCGTCGGTCACGTCGTAGGTCAGGTGCGAGTAGACCGGTGCCTCGACCTCGTCGCGCCCGGACTTGATGTCGACGACGAACTTGAGCAGCGCCCTGCGGTCGTAGGACTCCGGGAAGCCCTTGCGGGCCAAGATGCCGCGGCGCTCCAGCTCGGCGTTCGGGTGCAGGAAGCCGTCGGTGGTGACCAGCGCGACCTGCGGGTGCGCGGGCCAGTGCGCCAGCATCTGCTGCAGCACGCGAGCGGTGGTGGACTTCCCGACGGCGACCGAGCCGGCCAGGCCGATCACGAACGGCGTCCGCGGCGGTGTCGGGCGGTCCAGGAAGTCCTCCTGGGCGCGGTGCAACGCACCGGCCGCCTCGACGTACATGCTCAGCAGGCGGGAGATCGGCAGGTAGACCTCCTGGACCTCGTCGAGGTCGAGCTGCTCACCGAGGCCGCGGACCTTCTCGATCTCCTCCTCGGAGAGCGGCTGGTCGGTGCGGCCACCGAGCTCGGCCCAGGCCGCGCGGTCGAGCTCGACGTACGGCGAGGTCTCGTTGGAGTGCCCAGCCCCGTGCCCAGCCCCGTGCCCAGCGATCGCCATGAACGGGATTCTTCCAGTCCTGGCGCTCGGGCGCAGGAGGCGGGGCCATCACGCCCTAGACTCGACTCCATGTGCGGCATCGTGGGATACGTCGGCGAGAAGCAGGCCCGGGACGTCGTGATCGAAGGACTTCGGCGCCTGGAGTACCGCGGCTACGACTCCGCGGGCATCGCCCTGGTGACCCTGTCGGACTCCGGCGCGGCGACGCTCACGACCCAGAAACGCGCCGGCAAGCTCGCCAACCTGGAGAAGGCGATCACCGAAAAGCCCCTGCCCGCGTCCACGACCGGCATCGGCCACACCCGCTGGGCCACGCACGGGGCACCGAACGACCGCAACGCCCACCCGCACCTGGGCAAGGAGCGGCGCGTGGCCGTGGTCCACAACGGCATCCTGGAGAACTTCGCCAAGCTCCGTGACGTCCTCGAGCGCGCCGGCCACGACCTGGTCTCCGAGACCGACACCGAGGTCGCCGCGCACCTGCTCGAGAACGAGGTGCTCGCCGGCCACGACCTGACCACCGCCATGCAGAACGTCTGCCGGGTGCTCGAGGGTGCCTTCACCCTGGTCGCCGTCGACGCCCAGGACCCGTCCCGGGTGGTGGCCGCGCGCCGGAACTCCCCGCTCGTGGTGGGTCTCGGCGAGGGGGAGAACTTCATCGGGTCCGACGTCGCCGCCTTCATCGAGCACACCCGCGAGGCCCTCGAGCTCGGCCAGGACCAGGTCGTCACCATCACCCGCGCAGGTGTCGAGGTCACCGACTTCGACGGCAACCCCGCCGAGGGCCGCCGGTACCACGTGGACTGGGACCTCGCAGCCGCCGAGAAAGACGGCTTCGACTGGTTCATGCGCAAGGAGATCTTCGAGCAGCCGCGCGCCGTCGCCGACGCGCTCCTGGGCCGGCACGACGAGAGCGGTCAGCTGAAGCTGGACGAGGTCCGGATCAGCGACGACGAGCTCCGCGACATCGACAAGATCATCATCATCGGCTGCGGGACGGCCAACTACGCCGGGATGGTCGCGAAGTACGCCATCGAGCACTGGACCCGGATCCCGTGCGAGGTCGAGCTGGCGCACGAGTTCCGCTACCGCGACCCGATCCTGACCCGCAACACCCTGGTGGTGGCGATCAGCCAGTCCGGCGAGACCGCCGATACCCTGATGGCGATCCGGCACGCGGTGAAGCAGCGGGCCAAGGTGCTGGCGATCTGCAACACCAACGGCTCGACCATCCCGCGCGAGTCCGACGCGGTCATCTACACCCACGCCGGCCCGGAGATCGGGGTCGCCTCGACCAAGGGGTTCCTGACCCAGCTGGTCGCCTGCTACCTGCTGGGCCTCTACCTCGCCCAGGTCCGCGGCACGAAGTACGGCGACGAGATCGCCGCCGTGGTCCGCGAGCTGGAGCAGATGCCGGCCCGGGTCCAGGGCGTGCTCGACGACGCCGAAGCGGTCTACGGCCTCGCGCAGCGTTTCCTCGGCGCTCGCTCGGTGCTCTTCCTCGGTCGGCACGCCGGCTTCCCGGTGGCGCTGGAGGGCGCTCTCAAGCTCAAGGAACTGGCTTACATCCACGCCGAAGGGTTCGCGGCCGGCGAGCTCAAGCACGGTCCGATCGCCCTGATCGAAGAAGGCCTGCCGGTCTTCTGCGTCGTCCCCCCGCGGGGCCGGGACCAGCTCCACGACAAAATGATCAGCGCGATCCAGGAGGTCCGGGCCCGCGGTGCCCTGACGATCGTCCTCGCCGAGGGCGACGACACCGAGGTCGCGCCGTACGCCGACGTGCTCATCCCGCTGCCGACGGTCCCGACCCTCCTCCAGCCCCTCGTCGCGACGATCCCGCTGCAGCTCTTCAGCTGCGAGCTCGCGACCCTGATGGGCCACGACGTGGACCAGCCGCGGAACCTGGCCAAGTCGGTCACGGTCGAGTAGCAGGGCGACGCGGTGACAGTGCTCGGAGTCGGGATCGACGTGGTCGACATCGCCCGGTTCACCGCGTCCCTGGAGCGCACCCCGGCGCTGCGCGCCAAACTCTTCACCCCGGCCGAGGGTGCACTCCCGGTGGAGTCGCTGGCCGCCCGCTTCGCCGCGAAGGAGGCCCTGGCCAAGGCGCTCGGCGCGCCCGGCAACCTGGAGTGGCACGACGCCGAGGTCGTCGTCGAGCCCTCCGGTCAACCGGTGATGACGCTGCGCGGCACCGTCCTGGCGCGGGCTACCGACCTGGGCGGCACCATCACCCATCTGTCCCTGAGCCACGACGGCGGCATCGCGACCGCGGTCCTGATCCTCAGCGTGTGAGACCGCGATGAGGCAGGCGCACACCGTCGAGCAGGTCCGTACGGCGGAGGGCGCCCTGCTCGCCGTCCAGCCCGAGGGTGCATTGATGCAGCGGGCCGCCACCGGGCTCGCGGTCGCGATCGCCGACCTCCTCGGCGGCGTCTACGGCCGCCGGGTCCTCCTCCTCGTCGGCTCGGGCAACAACGGCGGCGACGCCCTGTACGCCGGGGCGATGCTGGCGCGCCGTGGCGCCGCGGTCGAGGCGCTCCTGCTGAGCCCCGACGTGCACGCGGCGGGCCTCGCCGCACTCCGGCGCCAGCACGGCCTCCTCGTCGTCCCTGGTTCGGCGTCGCGGCCGGACGTGGTCGTCGACGGCATCGTCGGGATCGGCGGGACCCCCGGCCTGCGTCCGGACGCGGCGAGGGCCGTCGGGCTCTTCCCGGACGTGCCGGTCGTCGCCGTCGACGTCCCCTCCGGGGTCGGGGTCGATACCGGAACACTCGACGGCCCGCACGTGCGCGCCGAGGTCACCGTCACCTTCGGGACCCACAAACCGTGCCACCTGCTCGACCCGGCTGCCGCCGCGTGCGGGGTCGTCACCCTCGTGGGGCTTGACCTGGACCTGCCACCGGCGCCGGTCGAGGCCCTCCAGGCCGAGGACGTCGCCGCCCTGCTGCCGCGTCCGGACCAGTTCGCGCACAAGTACTCCCGGGGCGTCGTCGGCGTCCGGGGCGGCTCGGCGGCGTACCCCGGCGCGGCGGTGCTCTGCACCTCAGGTGCCTCCAGCGGCCTCGCCGGCATGGTCCGGTACGTCGGCCCGGTCGCCGAGGAGGTCCGGCGCCGTCACCCCGGCGTCGTCGTGGGTCCGGGTCGGGTGCAGGCGTGGGTCGTCGGGCCTGGTGGGGACGACGGTGCCGCGGACGCCCTGGCCGCCGCGCTGGCCGACGACGTGCCGGTAGTCGTGGACGCCGACGCCCTGGCGCACCTGGTGCCGGGCCACCCCGGTCTCGTCCTGACCCCGCACGCCGGCGAGCTCGCCGCGATGCTCGGGGCCGACCGCGCCGCGGTGGAGGCCGACCAGCTCCTCCACGCCCGTCGTGCCGCGCAGACCTATGGTTCGGTCGTGGTGCTCAAGGGTCGGCACTCGGTCATCGCCCACCCCGACGGCCGGGTCCGGGTGACCACCAGTGGCCTGCCGTGGCTCGCGGTCGCCGGTGCCGGTGACGTGCTGGCCGGCCTCATCGGTTCGCTGCTCGCCGTCGGCCTCGAGGGGTACGACGCGGCCTCGGTCGGCTCGTGGGTGCACGGTGCCGCGGCGGTGCTCGCCGGTGGTGGCGGACCGGTCACGCCGGAAGCAGTTGCCGACGCGATCGGCCAGGTCGTCGGCACGCTCCCGCGGTGATGGAACACTGGTCCACCATGAGCCCGACCGAGCCCGCCCCGCGTGCCGAGATCGTTGTCGACCTGGCTGCGTTCCGCCGCAACCTCGACCGCCTCGGGGAGCTGGTCGCCACCCACGTCGACGGCCCGCAGCTGATGGTGGTGGTCAAGGCGGACGCCTACGGCCACGGGATGGTCGAGTGCGCACGCGTTGCCCGCGAGGCCGAGGTCCCCTGGTTGGGGGTCGCGACCCAGGACGAGGCGCTGGCGCTCCGGGCCGCCGGGGACCGGGGTCTGCTGCTCGCCTGGCTCGGCGTGCCCGGCGAGGACTACCGCGACGCGATCATCGCGGACATCGACCTGACGGCCTCCTCGATCACCCAGCTCGACGAGATCGTCGCCGCCGCGGTCGAAGCCGGGCTGGTCGCCCGGGTCCACCTCAAGGTGGACACCGGGCTGCACCGCAACGGTGTTCCCCTGGACCAGTGGACCGAGCTGGTCGAAGCAGCCGCCGCGCACCAGCAGGCCGACCGGATCGACATCGTCGGGCTCTGGTCGCACCTCGCCTGCGCCGACGAACCGGCCCACCCGGCGAACGACCTCCAGGTCGCCGCGTTCGAGAAGGCGATCGCCGTCGCCGAGTCCCACGGACTCGACCCGGAGGTGAACCACCTCGCCAATTCGGCCGGCGCGCTGCTCCGCCCCGATGCCTGGTTCGACCTGGTCCGGATCGGGATCGCGGCGTACGGGCTGAGTCCGGCTCCGCAGGTCGTGACCAGTGAGGAGCTCGGGCTGGTCCCGGTCATGAGCGTCCGGAGCCGCCTCGCACTGACCAGGGATATCGAGCGGGGGGACGGGGTCTCCTACGGCCACACCTTCGTCGCCCAGTTCAAGCAGCAGGTCGGCCTGGTGCCGCTCGGGTACGGCGACGGCATCCCCCGGCACGGGTCGTCGAAGGCCGAGGTCCAGGTCGGGGAGGCCCGGGGTCGGATCCTCGGCCGGGTCTGCATGGACCAGATCGTCGTCGCCGTACCGTCGACCGCCAACGCGGGCGACGAGGTGGTGCTCTTCGGGTCCGGCGCCGACGGTGAGCCGACGGCCCAGGACTGGGCCGAGCGGTGCGACACGATCTCCTACGAGATCGTGACCCGGATCGGCGGCACCGCCGGACGTGCCCCGCGCCGGTTCCTCGACGGCGGTACGACGGAACCGTTGTCGTGACCGAGCTCCTCGAGGTCGGTGCCGAGCGGACCGACGACGTCCTCGCCGTGATCCACGAGGCCTTCGCCGACCGCCCGGTCCTCGACCCGCCGGCGACCGCGCTCGCCGAGACGCGGGAGTCGGTCGCGGCCGCGCTCGCCGAGCACGGCGGCCTCCTCGCCGTCCACGACGGGGTGCCCGTCGGTGCGTTGCTCTTCGTCGGCGGGGAGGCTTTGCTCGGGCTCCGCCGGGTCGGCGTCCTCGCCTCCGCCCGCCGGCACGGGATCGCCAGCCTGCTCGCCGAGCGGGCAGAGTCCGTCGCCCGTCTGCGCGGGTACCGCGGCCTGCTGCTCGAGGCGCGCGTCGAGCTGCCGAAGACGGTGCTGTTCTGGGAGCGGCACGGGTACGTCGAGGTCGAACGCGACGGTCCCCGGCTCCACCTGCAGCGGGTGCTCCCGGTCGAGCTCACCCTGCCCACGCCGGCGGACACCCAGGAGGCCGGCCGGCGTCTGGGCGCGCTGCTCGCCGCCGGGGACCTGCTGATCCTCGCCGGTGACCTCGGTGCCGGGAAGACGACCTTCACCCAGGGCCTCGGCGAGGGGCTCGGGGTGCGTGGCCCGGTGACCTCGCCGACGTTCGTGATCGCCCGGGTGCATCCGACGCTCGACGCTGGTCCGGCGTTGGTGCACGTCGACGCCTACCGGCTCGGCGACGCGGCCGAGCTCGACGACCTCGACCTCGACACCGACCTCGACACCGCGGTGACCGTGGTCGAGTGGGGATCGGGCCTGGCGGAGACGCTGAGCAGCGACCGGCTCGAGCTGGTGCTGACCCGGGCCGCTGACGACGTCCGGACGTTGACCGTCACGCCGGTCGGCGCGCGGTGGTCCGGCACCGACCTCGGTAGCCTCGTCTGATGTTGCTCGCCTTCGACACCGCCACACCGCACGTCACCGTCGCCCTGCACGACGGCGAACGGGTCGTGGCGGAGTACACCTCGACCGAGGCGATGCGGCACGGCGAGATGCTGGCCCCCGGCATCGCCGACGTCCTCGCCCAGGTGGGCGCGGCCAGTCGGGACGTCACGGCGATCGCCGTCGGCGTCGGACCCGGCCCGTTCACCGGGCTGCGGGTCGGGCTGGTCACGGCCCGGACGATGGCCCTCGCGCTCGGGATCGGCGTCTACGGCGTCTGCTCGCTCGACATCCTCGCCGCCGAGGCGCTGGACGCCGGCCACGACGACTTCCTGATCGCCACCGACGCCCGCCGCAAGGAGGTCTACCTGGCCTCCTACGCCAGCCGGCAGCGGATGACCGGACCCGAGGTGGTCAAGCCCGCGGACGCGGCCACCGACCGGCTGGTGATCGGCCGCGGGGCTCTGCTCTACCCGGAGGCCTTCCCGAACTCCGCCGGTCCCGAGCACCCGGACGCCGCCGTGCTCTGCGACGTCGTGGTCCGGGAACGGTTCGAGCTGCTCGACCCGGACCCGCTCTACCTCCGGCGGCCGGACGCACTGGAGTCCCGTCCCCCGAAGAAGGTGTCCTCGTGATCCGCCCCGCCACCGCGGCCGACGCGGCGAGGATCGCAGCCCTCGAGTCCGACTGCCAGGGCGACGACGCCTGGAGCGAGAACCTGGTCCGCGAGGGGGTCACCGGCGGCCTGCCGACGATCCGGTACCTGGTCGCCGAGCAGGACGGCCGGATCGACGGCTACGCGGTGGCGTCGTACGCCGGGGACATCGCCGAGCTCCAGCGCATCGGCGTGACCGAGCAGGCCCGTCGTACCGGTCTCGCCACGGCCCTGCTGGACGAGGTGGTCGCCGAGGCGCCGGCCACCGGCGCGAACCGGATGCTGCTCGAGGTGCGGGAGGACAACCGCGGTGCCCTCGCGTTCTACGCCGCCCGCGGCTTCATCGAGATCGACAGTCGCCCGCGGTACTACCGCGACGGGGCGACGGCCGTGGTGCTGCGGCTGCCGCTGGTCGCCGGCTGCGGGGGCCGGGCATGACTCATCACGAACCCCTGGTCCTCGGGATCGAGACCTCGTGCGACGAGACCGGCGTCGGCATCGTCCGCGGGCGCACGTTGCTCGCTGATGCGGTGGCCTCCTCGGTCGAGGAGCACGCCCGGTTCGGGGGCGTCGTGCCCGAGGTCGCGTCGCGCGCGCACCTGGAGGCGATGGTGCCGACCCTGGAGCGGGCTTGCGACACCGCGGGCATCGCCCTGAGCGACGTCGACGCGATCGCGGTCACCTCAGGCCCTGGCCTCGCCGGCGCCCTGCTCGTCGGCGTGGCTGCCGCGAAGTCGCTCGCCATCGCGTTGGAGAAGCCGCTGTACGGCGTCAACCACCTGGCCGCGCACGTTGCGGTCGACCAGCTGGAGCACGGTGCGTTGCCGGACCCCTGCCTGGCGCTGCTGGTCTCCGGCGGGCACTCCTCGCTGCTGCGGGTCGATGACGTCACCAGCTCGGTGACCCCGCTCGGCGCCACCATCGACGACGCCGCCGGCGAGGCCTTCGACAAGGTGGCCCGGTTGCTCGGCCTGCCGTTCCCCGGTGGCCCGCACATCGACCGGGTGGCTCGGGAGGGCAACGCCGTCTCGATCGACTTCCCGCGCGGGCTGAGCTCGAAGCGCGACCTGGAGCGGCACCGCTTCGACTTCTCGTTCTCCGGGCTGAAGACAGCGGTCGCCCGTTGGGTCGAGGCGCGCGAGGCCAGTGGCGAGCCGGTGCCGGTGGCCGATGTCGCAGCGGCGTTCCAGGAAGCGGTCGTCGACATCCTGGTGCGCAAGGCGATCGATGCCGCCGAGTCGCAGGGGATCGACGACATCCTGATCGGCGGGGGAGTCGCGGCGAATTCGCGGCTCCGCTACCTGGCCGAGGAGCGCGCGTACGCGAAGGGCATCCGGGTCCGGGTGCCGCGCCCCGGGCTCTGCACCGACAACGGCGCGATGGTGGCAGCCCTCGGCTCCGAGATGGTGGCGAGAGGCCGAGCGCCGTCGGCGCTCGACCTCCCGGCCGATTCGTCGATGCCGGTGACGGACGTACTGAACGTCTAGGTGCTCAGCGCTGCCCTGCGATGAAGAAGGGCGGCCTGTCCACGTCGCCCGTCGAGATCGGCCCGAGGGCGTACTCCCGGTTGCCGTCCAGGCCGATCCGGACCAGCGCCCAGGCGTTGTCCTCGATGATCGTGGCCAGGACGTGGTCCTCGTCCTCCCAGGTCATCGACGTGATCGTCGCGCCTTTCACGGTCTCCAGATCGAGGATCACCGAGCCGCTCGGTGCGTCGAGGATCGTCAGCGCTCCGACCCCCAGCCCGTCAAAGTAGGCAGGCTTCCCGAGCAGATACTTCCTGCTCGGCGAGAACGCGACGAATGAGTTGTCGCAGGTCTTCCAGAGCGTCACTTCGCCGCCGTCCCGGACCTCGGAGCAGCTGCCGTCGTCGGAGACCGAGACGAAGCCGGCGGTGTACTCGAAGGTGACATCGACAGCACCGCGCAGGCCCTGGGAGACCAGCTGCGGCGCGGATCCCGCGACGATCGACCAGAGCTTCGGGTCCTCGTCATTCGTCGACACGTAGACAGTGCAGTCGCCGCCGGGCGAGCAGTCGTTGCCCAGGATCCCGCTGACGGTGTAACCGCCGGCGGCCGGGATCTGCCCGACCGGGATCTGCTTGGTGCCGCGGTCCTGGTAGGCGATGACGGTCCCGTCGGGCCGGACGATCGCGGCGGTGTCGCCTCCGGAGGAGACGCCGAAGCCGTAGCTCGCGGGCTGGTCCTCGCCGACGACCCCGTCGGCCGTGACGTACCGGGCCACCAGCTCACCGGTCTCGTCCTGGAAGCCGATCAGGAAGTCTTCGCCGACGCGAGCCAGCGCGGCCGGTTCCTGGCCCGTGCCCAGCGAGTTGCTGACGTCACCGGGCTGGAGGCGCCCGGCCTCGGCGTACCCGGCGGTCGGCTTGTCCCCGGCTTTCAGCCCGTTGATCGTGATCGGGCTGAGATTCGGCTGCGGCGCCGGCTGGGGGGCCGGCTGGATCTGCTTCGTCGGATTGTCGTCAAGGACGGTCATCCCGACCGGCGCGGCGATCGCCAGGACCACCGCCGCCATCACCATCGTGGCGCGCATCCGGCGCCCGCGCCGGATCTCGCCGGCCCGGGAGACCACCTGGGTGATGTCGAGGTCGTGGCCGCCGCGGCGGGCGAACTGGTCCGCCTGCCGCTGCAGCGTGCTGCTGAGCTCGTTCTCGGTGTTCGAGTGCGGAACGTTCATGAGCGTGCCGTCCATCCGGAGAGGTCGGTGCGGTCGCCGAGGCGGCTCCGCAGGGTGTCCAGCGCACGGCTGGACTGGGACTTGATGGTGCCGAGCGTGACGCCGAGCGCGTCGGCGGTCTCCCGTTCGGAGAGTTGTTCGTAGTAGCGCAGGACCACGACCGCGCGTTGGCGCTCGGGCAGGGACCGTACAGCGTTCCAGAGGGCTGCCCCGACGCCGTCGTACTCGTCGGCGGCGACCGGGACGTCGTACGTGCTGGTGTCGCTGACGACCTCGCGGTGCCGCCACAGCCGGCGCCACATCGAGGTGTGCTCGTTGAGCAGGATCTTGCGGGCGTAGGCGTCGACCGACTGGGCGGCGGAGACCCGGTCCCAGGCGAGGTACACCTTGGCCAGGGCCGTCTGGGTGAGGTCCTCGGCTGCGTGCACGTCGCCGGTCAGCAGGTACGCCGTCCGCAGCAGCTTGTGCTGCCGCGCGGTCATCCAGGCCTCGAACTCCGACGTCGCGGTGTCGGTGCTGCGCGGGGGTCCCTCGGTCAAGGTCGGCTCCTTGGTCGTCGTCAGCATCATCCACCTCCTTCACCCGTCCAGACGTGGTCCGCGGCCAAAAGGTTGCACCGGACCGGTGACGAGTTTCGTCCCGGGTGAGAGGGTCGCCCTGGAGTCCACCGACGTGAGGGAGCAGCGGTCATGCAGCAGGTCCAGGGAGTCATCGCGCGGGCCAAGGGTGCGCCGGTCGAGCTGGTGACGATCAACGTCCCCGACCCGGGTCCGGGTGAGGCGGTCGTCCAGGTCCAGGCCTGCGGCGTTTGCCACACCGACCTGCACTACCGCGAAGGCGGCATCAACGACGACTACCCGTTCCTGCTCGGTCACGAGGCGGCCGGCATCGTCGAGTCCGTCGGGACCGGTGTGACCGACGTGGCGCCCGGCGACTTCGTGGTCCTGAACTGGCGCGCCGTCTGCGGGAACTGCCGCGCCTGTGACCGCGGCGAGCCCTGGTACTGCTTCGCCACCTTCAACGCCACCCAGAAGATGACGTTGGAGGACGGTACCGAACTCGCTCCTGCGCTCGGGGTGGGTGCGTTCATCGAGAAGACCCTCGTTGCGGCCGGCCAGTGCACCAAGGTCGACCCCGAGGCCAGGCCGGCTGCGGTCGGGCTCCTCGGCTGTGGCGTGATGGCAGGCCTCGGAGCCGCGATCAACACCGGAAACGTCGGGCGCGGGAAGTCTGTCGCCGTGATCGGCTGCGGAGGTGTAGGTGCCGCCGCAGTGGCCGGTTCGGCGCTGGCCGGGGCGAGCACGATCATCGCGGTCGACCTGGACGACCGGAAGCTGGAGTGGGCCAAGAACCTGGGCGCCACCCACGCCATCAACTCCACCGGCATCGACCTGGTCGCGGCGATCCAGGAGCTGACCGGCGGCAACGGCGCGGACGTCGTCATCGACGCCGTCGGCCGCCCGGAGACCTGGAAGCAGGCGTTCTACGCCCGCGACCTTGCCGGCACCGTCGTCCTGGTCGGCGTGCCGACGCCGGACATGAAGGTCCCCGACATCCCCCTCATCGACGTGTTCGGGCGCGGTGGATCGCTCAAGTCCAGCTGGTACGGCGACTGCCTGCCGTCACGTGACTTCCCGATGCTGGTCGACCTCTACCGCCAGGGTCGGCTGGACCTGGACGTGTTCGTCAGCGAGGAGATCGGGATCGGCGACATCGAGGCGGCGTTCGCGAAGATGCACCACGGTGACGTCCTGCGCTCCGTCGTGGTGTTCCCGGGCGGTGCCGCCCGATGACGGCGCGGGTGGACCACGGCGTCACCGCGGGGACGTTCAGCCTCGACGGCGAGACGTTCGAGGTCGTGAACAACGTCTGGGTGATCGGTGACGACGCCGAGTGCATCGTCATCGACGCCCCGCACAGCGTGGAGGACATCCTCAGCCTCGTGGGGGAGCGGACCGTCAAGGCGATCGTCTGCACCCACGCCCACGACGACCACGTCCGGGTCGCGCCGGCGCTCCGCCTGGCAACGATGGCGCCGATCCTGCTGCACCCGGCCGACCGCCCGGTCTGGGAGCTGACCCACACCGACGAGCTCTGGGACGTGGACCTCTCCGACGGTCTCGAGCTCACCGTGGGCGGCACGGTGCTCCAGGTCCTGCACACCCCGGGGCACGCACCCGGAGCGGTCTGCCTGTACGCCGAGGAGCTGGGCTGCGTCTTCACCGGCGACACCCTGTTCCACGGAGGCCCGGGTGCGACGGGCCGGTCCTTCAGCGACGCCGAGGAGATCGTCACCTCGATCCGGACACGTCTCTTCGCGCTGCCCGGGGAGACCGTCGTGCACACCGGCCACGGGGCCGACACGACCATTGCCGCGGAGCGAGAGGCGCTCGGCGACGCCGGGTGAGGGGCCTTATTCAACCAGAAGGTTGACAAGGCAGAGGAGTTCGGGCACTCTTGTTCAACCAAGAGGTTTACAAGGAGTGCAGATGGCCCTGACCAGCGCGCACGCGGACGACCGGCTCTCCCGGGTGTTCAGCGCCCTCGCCGACCCGACCCGCCGCGACATCGTCGCCCGGCTGACCGCCGGCGACGCGACCGTGAGCGAGCTCGGGGCGTCGTACGACGTCTCGCTGCAGGCGGTCTCCAAGCACCTGAAGGTGCTCGAGGATGCGGGCCTGGTTTCCCGCAGCCGCGACGCCCAGCGGCGTCCGGTCCACCTCGAGGCGGAGGTGTTCGACCTGATGACGAAGTGGATAGAGCGTTACCGGCAGCAGGCGGAGGAGCGTTACCGCCGCCTGGACCAGGTGCTGTCCGCCCTGGACGACGGAGACTCCCGCGGCGACCTCAACGACAACGAACGAGGAGCATCATGAGCACTGTGACGACGCATCCGGAGACCGCCATCGACGCGCCGGCCGGCGTGCCCTGGATCGACCTGGTCCGGGAGTTCGACGCACCCCCGGAGCAGGTCTTCCGTGCGCACGTCGACCCGGAGCTGTTCGCCCTCTGGGTCGGCCCGCACGACCTGACCTTCCGGCTCGAGGAGTGGGACGCCCGGACCGGCGGTCGGTGGGCCTACTCGTCCGGCCGTGGTGAGGAGGTGTTCGCGTTCTACGGCTCGTTCCACGAGATCCGGGAGAACGAGCGGATCGTCCAGACCTTCACCTACCGGGGCTCCCCGGACGGGGTCGCGCTGGAGATCGCCACCTTCGAGGCGCTCCCGGGCGGCCGGACCCGGCTGGTGAACCGGAGCATCGGGGCGAGCGTCGAGGAGCGGGACGCCATGGTCGCCAGCGGGATGGAGACCGGCATCATTGCCGGCTATGAGAAATTGGACGACCTGTTGGCCGCGCGTTGACAGATAAGAGCGCCAAGGCGTTCATAACGGCGCAAAGAGGGCATTAATCCATAACGCCCTATTATAGACAAAACGGACATAACGCCCTATTGTAGACCTGCGAGGGGCGCTGGTCGGTCCGGGCACCTGGGTCACACAGATCGCAGGCTCGAGACACGTTCGACCCCTCCCAGAGGGGTCGACATGAGGTGGTGCATCGCTCTCGCGGTGAGCCTGGCCGGCACGCTCGTGCTGGGCGCTCCCGTTGGTGCGGCGACCTCCCGTGTCACCGTGGTTTCGGCCTCGACCAGCATCGCTAACGGCGTCCCGGTCATCAGCGGTCGGATCAATGCTGCTGCGAGCCTCGTGCGGATCGAGGCGTACAGGTCCGGACGCTGGGTCCTGGTGAAGAAGGCCCCGGTCTCCAGCAGGTCCTACCGGACGACTCTGAAGACGCTCTCCGTGGCGACCAAGTACCGCGCCGGTGTCGGGGGTCGCTACAGCCGGACCGTCATCGTCGCCGCGGCCCGGCCGCCGAGCGACGCCTGCGGCACCGTCCTGAAGAAGGCTGACGGCTCGGCGTGGGCGTGCACCTTCCACGACGACTTCAGCGGCACGACCCTCGACCCGACCCGCTGGGTCGCGCAGACGGCATTCGCCATGGGGACCCCCGCGGCGCACACCTGCTACCGCGACGACCCGTCCACGATCCAGGTCGCCGGCGGCAGCCTCAACCTGAGCGTCCGCCGGCTCCAGGAGCCGGTCAGCTGCAGTTTCGGCGACCTGACCGGACCGACGCACTACGTCAGCGGCGGAGTGATGACGCACCGGCTCTTCGGCCAGCAGTTCGGCCGCTTCGAGGCGAGGATCAGGACCACGGCCACCACCTACCCGGGGCTGCACGAGGCCTTCTGGCTCTGGCCGGACGACCGGGTGCCGTCCACCCAGATCTGGCCGTACGCCGGGGAGATCGACATCAGTGAGACCTACTCGAAGTACCCCGGTCTCTCGGTCCCGTTCCTGCACTACAGCGCGGACGCCCTGGGCACCTTGCTCGGCGTGAACACGGCGTGGAACTGCGTGGCCCAGCGGGGTGCCTGGAACACCTACACCCTCGTGTGGACCGCCACGAAGGTGCAGATCCTGGTCAACGGCACGACCTGCCTGACCAACACCTCGGGCGACTCCGCGTTCCTCAAGCCGTACATCCTCGCGCTCACCCAGGGCCTGGGTGCGGCCGGCAACGAGTACGACGGCCGGGCACCGGTGCCCGCGACGATGAACGTCGACTACGTCCGGGTCTGGAAGTAGCGCTGCGGGCCTAGAAAGGTTCGACCAGCAGGCAGACGCCCTTGCCGGCGACGCGGGTCAGCACGATCGTGGCCTCGGCGTCGCCCGCGAGCGCCAGCCGCTTCCGCAGCTCCTCCGGCACGACCTCCACGCCCCGCTTCTTGATGGTCAGGCGGCCGATCCCGCGCTCGCGGAGGGCCGCCCGCAAAGGTTTCTCCCGCTGCGGCAGCTCCTCCAGTACCCGGTAGGAGCGCGCGAACGGCGTCCGGAACGGCTGGTCGGCAGTGACGTAGGCGATGTGCTCGTCGAGGAGCCCACCGCCCAGCCCGGCCGCCACGGCGGTGACCAGGCCGGCCCGGATGACGGCCCCGTCGGGCTCGTAGAGGTATTCACCGACCGCGCGGACGGGCGCCGGCCCCTCCCCGAAGTGGGGATCGTCCTCGTCGGTGATCGTGGCGAGCCCGCCGTCGCCGATGACCGTGGCGCGGCGGCGGGTGGTCGCCAGTGCGCCGGACCAGAGCGCCGCCTCCTTGACCTCGCCGTGGTCGCTGACCCACTCGCCCTCGACGCCTTCGGGAACCAGGACGTGCGGGATCCCCGGAGCGACCTTGACGCAGGCGGAGCGGGTCAGGAGGCCCTGCACGAACGGCCACGGGGGAGTCCAGTCGTCGACCGCGAACGTCCGGCCCCGGGCCGACCTCCGGGCCGGGTCGGCGAAAGCGACCTGGAAACCGGTGTGGTCGATCTCGGTCGCGTCCGCGACGGTGACGGCACCGCCGAGCCCGAGGGCGTCGAGGTTGGCCCGCGCCACCTCGACCCGGAGCGGGTCCAGGTCGACGCCGGCGACGGTGAGCCCGGCCGCGGCGAGGGCGACCAGGTCGCCACCGATCCCGCACCCGAGGTCGATCACGGTCCCTGTCTGGGCGGCGACCAGCCGGGCTGCCCGGTGCCGGGCGACCGGACCGCGGGTCGCCTGCTCCAGGCCGTCGGGGGTGAAGTACATCCGGGCGGCGTCGTCGCCGAACTTCGCGACCGCCCGTCGCCGGAGGTCGGCCTGGGTCAGCGCCGCCGCGACCTGCTCGGCGCCCGCCTCCCGGCGGAGCCGGGCGCTTGCCCGCAGGGGGTCCTCCGGGGCGGCCGAGGCGCGCTCGAGCAGCTGCTGGCCGGCGGGGGTGAGCAGCCACCGGAAGGCGTCGACGTCCACGTGCCCATCATGGCGGACCCGGCTCCTGGGACGCGCGTTGGCACTCCCGAGGGGCGAGTGCTAAGTTCTGTTCTGGCACTCTCCCTGTGAGTGTGCCAGCGTCTGGAACCGGATGTGCGACCCCCGCGACGGCGTACATCCACGACAGGCGCGGAACTTGAATCAGCGTGAATCACCCCAACGAAGCGTGAAAGTGGAGGTCGACATCGTGTCGGTCAACATCAAGCCCCTCGAGGATCGCATCCTCGTGCAGCCGCTCGAAGCCGAGCAGACCACGGCCTCTGGCCTGGT
>JBKJIR010000038.1:0-34376 GCA_046598495.1 Marmoricola sp.
GTTGCCAGTTCACGCAGACGACCCCGACCGCCGAGGCGCGCCTGGTCACCCAGATGCCCTCGGCCCGGTCCTCGCCCGGGCGACCAGCGGTCGCGGTGCTGCGCAGCTCGGTCACCGAGCCCGTCTGCTGCTGGAGGAACCGCTGCGCTGGAGTCGCCATCCCCAGCCCCTGGTGGGGCCGGCTGGTGTTGTAGTCGGTCACCCACTCATCAAGCTCGGCCTGAGCAGCCGCAAGGCTGGCAAAGACCCGGTCGGTGCGGAACTCGGTCCGCAGCGCCCGGTGGAACCGCTCGATCTTCCCGGTTGTCGTGGGCGACCGGGGCTGAGTCAGAAGATGCTCGATCCCGTTCTCGCGACAGATCCTGTCGAACAGCACCTCCACCGGCGGCTGGTTGAAGCGACCGGTGAAGACCTTCCCGTTGTCGGTCAGGATCTGCCCCGGAACACCCCAGGTCCGCATCGCCAACGCCAGCCCGTCACAGACCCGTTGAGATGACTCGCGGACCATCAGGAACGCGCTGATGCAGAACCTCGAGTGGTCATCGACCCCGGTCAACGCCTTCGCCTTGGTCCCGTCAGCCAGCACGAAACCACCGACGGTGTCCATCTGCCACAACTCCATCGGGACCCCGCGTTCCCACTGCTTCCACTTCTTGTCCCGACGACGCCGACCCGAGGGATCGATCAGGTTCAACCGCCCCAACGCCCGATAGACCGCCGACTCCGAAACCACCACTCCCGACTTGGCCAACTCGAAACTCAGCCGCCGCGGCCCCCACGAGGGATGGGAATGTCGCAACCGAGCGATCGCAACCTCAACATCAACACCGATCTGATGAGGACACGACCTCGGTCGATGCGACCGATCAGCCAGGTTCTCCAGACCGCCAGCCTCATACCTGGCCAGCCAGCCATGCACGGTCTTGCGCGAGACCCCGAACCGGGCCGCCACATCCGTGACCGTCTCACCGTCGCTGATCACAGCCAGCACGGCCTGATACCTCTGCTCAGCCACACTCATCTCCCGCATATCGGGAGTGTCACCAATCAACCGAAGTAGGTGTAACCCATCACCCGAAGGTGAGTTACCCATCAGCCGAAGGCCGAATGTCACCCATCAACCGAAGTAATACATTCGGATGGTGCCCCAGGCAGGAGTCGAACCTGCGACCTTTCGCTTAGGAGGGCGACGGCCCGATTTGCGTCGTTGCAGGTGAGGGCCTTGTCCCCGCTCGGACTGCCAAATCGCGGTTTGGAGTAGACCACGGCTGACATCGACTGACTGGGGCGTACAGGTGGTCGGACCGTGGTCTGCTGTCGCGGCTGTGGATTGCGATACCGCCCAGAGAAAGACCGGCTGTAATCTCGGCGTGGCGATGTCGTCCTGTTTGCAGCGTGCGTAGGCTGTGGCTTCGCTCGAACTTATGTTCGATTATTTCGTGGTCTGAGTGGAGTGTGCATTGGGAAAGTCGATGGCTTCTGGGACCCAGAAGTCGGATGAGTTGAGCGTGGTAGAGATCTGCGCTGGTGCCGGTGGTCAGAGCCTTGGTCTTGAGCGTGCAGGATTCGGCCACACTCTCGCGGTCGAGATCGACACGAACGCAGCGGCGACGCTCCAGCACAACCGTCCGCACTGGAAGGTTGCCATTGGTGACGTCGCAGACAGTGAAGTCTGGAAGCCCAAGGACTTCCATGGCATCGACCTCCTCGCCGGCGGTGTTCCATGCCCTCCGTTCTCTATTGCGGGCAAGCAGCGCGGGGCCACGGATGAGCGCGATCTTTTCGCTTGGGCCGTTGACCGCGTGGGCGTAATGGAGCCGAAGGCGCTGCTACTCGAAAACGTACGCGGCCTCAGCGCTCCGCGATTCTCCGGTTACCGCCAGCACGTTCTCGACGTGTTGGGCGACTTCGGGTACGTCGCTGAGTGGACCCTGCTCCAGGCCAGCGACTTCGGACTCGCGCAACTCCGCCCGCGCTTCGTGCTGGTGGCCCTCAAGCCCGAGGCCGCTCCGTACTTCCGGTGGCCCGAGCCGTTGGGTCCTGCTCCGACCGTCGGGGAGGCCCTCTATCCGCAGATGGCTGCTCACGGCTGGTCAGGTGCCGAGGCGTGGTCACAGCGCGCCAGCGGTATCGGTCCGACGATCGTGGGTGGGTCCAAAAAGCACGGAGGCGCTGACCTGGGTCCCACGCGGGCTAAGCGCGCTTGGGCGGAGCTTGGCGTCGACGGTATGGGCGTGGCCAACGAGCCACCGAACCAGGACACCGCTTACGACCACCGCCCCAAACTCACCGTGCCCATGGTCGCCACGTTGCAGGGTTGGGACGTGCCCAACGACTGGGAGTTCACCGGCAAGAAGACCTCGGCCTACCGACAGGTGGGCAACGCTTTCCCGCCGCCTGTCGCGGAGGCGGTTGGCCTCTCCATCATGCGCGCCTTGAAGCAGGATGGCGAGCCTCGCGACCTCAACGTCGACGCAGCACTACATGACCCCGTGCTGCGCGTCCTCAAGTCGGAGTCAGACTTCTTGCCCCTCGCGGCCATCGCCGAGAAGAGCGAGATTGGGAGCGAAGCCGCTGCCCAGAAGCGCCTCAATCACCTCATGCATGACTTCGTGATCGAGGTGTCGGGTTCCGCGAAGCGGCCAACTTACAAGCTCGTCGAGTTCAAGGCCTTCGTGGGTCAGGAGGGGCACTCCCGACACGAAGTTTTCGCGCAGATGCGAGCCCGCATATCCTGACCTACTCGTCCTCGGTCGGCCACTCGCCGCGCTTGCGTCGTTTGCGCTCGCGTTCATACTTGCGCACCGCCTCCACGACGCCCTCTGCGGGCCAGGCGGGCGCGGCGGACGTGAGAAAGTACATGACCTGGGTGATGCCGTCCTTGTCCTTCGAGCGGGACGAGTCGACGGGCCACCCGAGCACGAACCGCAGCTCGCGCAGGCGCTTCTTCGGGTCGCCCTTGTGCGTTTCGCTGGCCACCATGGCGACGAGCTCGACAGGGCAGGGCTTGCCGACCGCGAAGAAGCCCTTGAGGAGCTCGCCGATGCGAGTCCACGGGTCATCGAAGTTCTTCGCGTGACTGATGACCGGCCCCACCTCGTCGAAGGTCGAGTAGAACGCTTTCTTGCCGTGGTTGTGCGGCGCGCACAGCGGCTCCAGGTTGTCGAGCATCGTCAGGCCACCCCACTCCCGCGGCACGATGTGGTCAATCTGGAGAGTTACGCCGTTGCCAGGCTCGATGCCGCACATACGGCAGAAGCGTCCCTTGACCGCGTACACCTCCGCCTCCAGGCGCTTCGAGATGGGGGATGCGTCGATGACCCTCTCCTTGCGGCCCACGAGCTTGTAGACCCAGTCGCCTGACCCGGGCTGCTTGAAGCGCTCGACGTCGAAGTAGGCGTACAGCTCGCGGAGGCGGCGTCCGGTGTTGCTGTTCGTCTTGCCGAACACCTCGCGGGACCGTTCGACCCACGCCGACATCGGTTGAGGGATGTCCTGATTCTCGTAGAGCCAGCGGTACGCCTCGCGAGCCTCCGATCCCCTGACAAGGGTTTCGAGTTCTTCGCCGCCTGGAAGTGGCAGTGGCTGGGCTGCACCCGTGGCGCCGGTTTGGGTCTCTGTCATTAACGGGTCTCCAAGTCGTTCGGTGATTGGAGTCCCGAGAGTAGAGGTCGGCATGATGCAAATCAAGACCCGGCATGATCAATATGAGCGTGCCTTGCCGTCGGACATGAGCGACATTGGCATTTGTCCGACGGCAACAGAAGGGCGGCGGCGGCAATCCACCCAAGGGCCGCGGTTCTGTGTAATGGGCCATCCCAACAGGACGGAAGGACACGCGCATGCGCAAGGCACCGAGCGTCACCTACAGCGACGGATACACAATCGGGCAGGTCGCGGAGTTGTGGAATCGCACTCCTGACTTCGTGCGCCTGATGATCACCCAGGGCAAGTTGGAGCAGGATGATCGGAAGCTCGTCTCCAACAGCTCTCTTCGCGCGTTCTACGCCGCGTACGCCGCAGTGCTCGACGCGTAGGTGCGGCCTGCCCCAACCTGTAGCCGCACCGTGCCTGTAACGCGTGCTGTGGCCGACCGCGGGCGTGCTGCGCGGCGCAGAAACACGCGTCTCGGCTGGTGCACCCGCAGCCCGAATCTAGGCACGCAGGGGCGTGCCGGGTCCCAAGGAATTTTCGATCGACCTTCCCCAGGTAGATCGGCGATTTGTCGGCAGCGGCTGAAGAATCGGTCTGAACATTCGCGGGGATCTTCTGCAGCCTGCCTCTCAGCGACGAACCAGAACGGCTCGTCCCGACGCCTAGGAGGCAACCATGACCACGACCGCCGCAAAGAAGGCCGCTGCCAAGCCGACCCGTGCCGAGCCTGCCGCAAAGCCCACTACGAAGGCTGTAGAGGCCAAAGCCGCTCCGAAGACGAAGGCATCCAAACCGGACCCGACGAACTTGATCGAGGCGCTCACCTCAAAGCAGGCGACCCTCATCAAGGTGCGCGGCAACGGCACCCGGCGCTCACTCCCGTACTACGCCAAAGGATCGGACTACCGGGCGACGGCGGAGAAGGCGGCAGCGATGAAGGCTGACGGCAAGACCGTTGAGGCCATCGCTGAGGACCTGAAGGTCTCCCTTCCCACGGCTCGTAGGTTCCTTACTGGGCTGGTGCTGGCTCAGGAAGTGGAGGCGGGCAAGTACGACCCGGCTTGGAAGCCTGGTGACAAGGAGGTCGTGGTCCTCACGGTCGCCAAGGCGAGGGTGTGATCAGCGTGGAGGTCACCGTCGCTCGGCAAGGGCTGACGTGGGCGGTTCTGGTCGGGGACAAGATCGTGGCCAGTGGGCTCACCAAGCCCGAGGCGGTCGCAGAGAAGTGGCGGCAGTGGTGGGCGCAGCCCGAGCAACGAGCCGCAGCCAGAGAGCGCATCTGCGGGGGTTAGCCGAGGCAGATCGGCAGAGTCGGGAGGGTCTCAGCCACAAGGCGGGCCCTCCCGGCACGCTAGCCGAAATCTGGTGCGACCAGTGCGTGCAGTCCGGCCACCGTGCCCAACATCGTTGCGATACCCGCAGAAGCTCCTGCGACCACGCCGATCGCCAGGCTCGTAGCACCGCCGACAACGACTCCCGTTGCCACGCCTGCTAGACCAGCCGCAACGAATCCACACAGCAAGATCACGAACGTGCGCAAGGGCAGCAAGGACCCGCCAGTCCGCTGCTCTGCGCTCGTGCGATTGATCGTGCTCACGTGCCTTCTCCCTGTTGCTCGCGTGGGTCGGACGACCTCGTCCTCAATAGGAGCACTATTCGGTCGCCGGATCGAGTACATTGGATTCACGGCTTGAGCCGCCAGTGCTGAACACGTCCAATATGAACATGTGAGATGGCATACAGGCGGGTTAAGACGTTCATCTTGAAAGGCCAATTGTGGTCGTAAGAATTTTCGACTTTAGCTCCCCTCCGAACGCCGAGGAGCGCGCGACGCTCGCGAAGCGTCGCGCGAGGATTTCGATGATTGGGCCGTCATTGCCCGGGGCTACCGCGGCACTTCGCGGTATCGCCACTGTCGATCTTGGGCCCGCACGTTTGAGACTTCGCGACGGCTACGTATTCCAGGCGACGGCCGTCCCCCAGTCGTCGTCTGACAGGAGCCTGCCCCCTCCGAACCACCGACCGCCTGCGACCAGTCTCATCTCTCCTCGCGGATCTGCCCTTCGCTTTCATCTACTCGCAATCGCAGAGGCCCAACTTCAGAGCCGAGCGGGTCAGGCGTCGAAGAACCGACGGCCAGTCCGCGCGTACTCCGGAGATGGAGTCGCGTGGACTGACCTCCTGACCAGCAGTGCTTCCGACGCAGCATCGGGTCGCACGGCGATGAATGTCCGGGAGAAGAAGGTTCGTCAGATCATCTCGAGTCTTGATCGCCTCGCTGAGCGGGGACTGGTCGAGTTGCCGAACCGGAACAAGGGTGCGGGCAAGTACGAGGGGTTCCAGTTGCTAGACGAGACGCGCAGTCATGGGCCAGGACTTGACCCGATTCCATATCGGACCCCGAAGGCGAAGGAGTCGACCCTTTCGCTTCCCATCGACTTTGTACTTCAGGGATGGCTTCATGTGCTTGAAGACACCGAGATAGCAATGCTCCTGATGATTGCTTGCGGGAGGGGGTCCATCGACCCGTCCAAGGTCGCCATTCCTGCGGGAGTCCGATTGGGGAACTATGGAATCGGCCGTGATGCCTTCGAGGCGCATAAGCGACTGGCAAACCTCGATCTGATCAGAGTCGAAGAAGTTGGACGCCACCAAGATGGACGTGCTGAGGACTTTTCGACGGAGGGTGCATCCCTTCACAGGCTCTCGTTGAACGAACCTGGTTTCTCGGCGCTCGCTCACGAAGCATTGTCTGCCGAGATTGACTATCAACTCAGTCGCTAACGGCGATCAGGCTTACCGTTGGACGGTCCACGGGCACGGGAGAAGGTCGAGAAGTCGAGCCTCAATCGGTCCTGGCGTCGCTATGTCGGGCGTTTGGCTACAGGCGCCCGAGCAGTTCGGTCTTCTTGGCGGCGAACTCGTCCTCGGTCACGACGCCCGCGTCCCGAAGGTCTGCGAGTTTCTGAATCGCCGTCAGGACGTCTGTAGGCGGTGTCGCCACTGCGACTGGCGGGGTGCCCGTTCGCTCGGCCGACTGCAACTGTCGCGCGGCGTCGATGAACTGTTGTGCCATGCCCTGGCTGACAGCCTTGATCTTGATTTCCCGGCCAGCGGCGTGGAACGCCACACCGCTGTGCAGGACTCGCGAGTCCCATGCCACCGAGGTGAGGTCGCCGAGGCGGATCTCTTCGAAGCGGCTTGATCCCAACTCGTCTTTCACGACGAGAACACGTTGGTCGGTGAGGACCGCGACAGCCGACCCGACGGCTGCGACCTGAATCTTCTCGTCCTGAGCGACGTGGGCGAGAACGGAGTTCAAGGAGTGGAGCCTGACGAGCTCGTGGTGCTCCATCAGTTTGGCGATCATCTCCTCGTTCGTCGTCGTAGGTCCCAACTCAGCGCGCGTCACTGACTTGCCGCCAAAGACCTTCTCGTCAATCTCAGCACGGTCGCGATGGGCTTCTTGAGTCGCATTTTCCTGTGCGCTTAGGAACGGGATCGTGGCTGGGTCGATGCCCGCTGCTCGATTCGACTCAATCGCCTGCTGCATCTGTGCGCGCAACTCTGCGAACGCCTTCGCCTGCTTCCCTGCCTTGAAGTCAAAGGTTTCCGGATGGCTGCTGGTCATCGCCAAATGGCCCGTCTTCGTGGGGAGTGGTCGTTCGCCGAGCACGAAGTGGATGTAGCCGAGCCGGGAGAACGTTCCTACGTCCTGCCACATCACCTCGCGCACAGCGGCAATAGGGATACGACGGTTCCTCCATCCCATCGAGCCCGCGCCGAAACCCTTGCGGTCAAGGATCAGGTAGTCGCCGTCGACGGTCACGGTCCCGCTATTGCCTTTGTACTCAGTCATTTCGAATCCTCGTGTTCGTGGCACGGTTGCGTGGGCTGCCTACAGCTCGAATGCTAATGAGAGCCCGTGGTTTCAGAGTCGTCAATCTACGAACGTCTCCTATGTGAAGGAACCGACGCCCGAACTGCTGCGGCGTCGGCTCGTGCTCGGCGAACGAATCCGCGCTCTCCGGAAGCACGAGCGCAATCTCGGCGTCGACAACCTGCATCGGCTCGCGGACGCTCTCGGTTGCAGTGTGCGGGACTTCTTCTGATCGAGGTCGAAACCGTGGTCGACGGCGTACAAGTTGCACCGGGCAAGCGCGACTGACCTTCGGTTCAGCGGGCGGATCAGGCTTCCGCCGCGTCGAATAGGGCTGTCGTGAGGTTGTCCTGTCGGTCCGAGTACAGCCGCGAGATCGCCGCTTCCAGGTGCGGATCTTCGGGGTCGGCGTGGACGTAGAAATTGAACGTTGTGGTGATATTCGAATGCCCCGCGAACTCCTTCAGAACGTGCGGACGGACGTGGGGAGCCATGATGGTTAGGCGCGTGTGCCGGAGGTCGTGGAAGCGCACGAGAGGCTTGTCGTCCTCGTCCATGAACCCGGCTGCCTTCAACGCTGGCAGCCACTGGCGGTTCCGGAAGTTCTGATAGTGGAAGAACTCATTCGGCCCTGCGAACAGGTAGTCCTCCGGCTGCAGGCGTTGCTTGTCGATGAAGGCGCCGACCGCCTTCATTATCGGAGGCGGAATCAGCAGTCGCCGCCCCTTAGACCCGTCAGTCTTCGTGGTCCCGACGCTCAGGACGCCGTTCAGGTCTTGCACGGTCTCGTCTACCTGTACCAGGTTTCGCAGCCTGTCGACGTTCCGCACGCGCAGGCCCGCAAGCTCGCCGGCTCGACATGCGGTCCAAAATGCCAAGAGCCCGAACAAGTGGAAGCGACCGGCTGGAAGGTAAGCGAGGATCGCCTCTGCCTCGGCTTCGGTTAGCGCCCTCGCCTTGAATTCCTTGCGTCGAACGCTTCGGAGTTCTTTGCGCACCGCAGCGGCTGGATTCGTACGGATGTACCCCTCCTGAACTGCGTAGTCCAGCGCGGCGTTGGCGACATTGAAGATGCGATGCTCGGTCTCCTCTGTTCTGCCTTTCGCGCGGACGTCGGTGATCAGGTCGCGGACGTCCTTGCGGCTGATACTGCCTATCGGTCGCTGATCCCATCGTGTGTGCCAGCGACCGAGCATGCACTCATAGCCGTTGAGCGTCCTTGGCTTGATTCGCACACGATGGCCTGCCAGCCACTCCTCGCTCACCTGCTTCCAGGTCGTCGCCTCGCGCTCTGGGGCGATGTATGAGCCCTGCTGAATTCGGTAGCCATTGTCGCGCTGGAACGCCTTCGCCTCGTCCAGCGTGCGGAAGGTCTTGCCGCGCACCTTGGAGTTGTCCTCCGGGTCGCGATAGCGGACCTCGTAGCCGCGCACGGTGCCGTCCTTGCGGACCCGGTATCGGATGCCCTGGGCCTTCGGGACTGCTCCCTTCTTGTCCTTTGTCGCCATGTCCTTCTCCTGTGGTTGAACTTCTGCTCTTGCTGGCCGACCAGGGCTACAGAGCGCCGGGGTGGAAGCCAACGAATCTCGCGCTTCCTTCTCGGTTGGACGCAGATTTGAGGCGAACCTCTGCTGTGTAGGCGGTTGTGCATCTCGCCTCTGACCTGCACCTTCACTCGATCTGGGCGGTCGAAGACCACGCCGAAGACCACGAGAGCGACCAAAGCAGCCCTGCGGCTGACAGATTGCCGATCGGCCCCGGTGCCCAGCTCAGGCGTTCTCCTGCGTTCTAGGCCCGATTGCGTCGGCCGGTGCTAGTGCCGGTGCTTGCCCTTGCCTACGCCGTACTTGGGTGGGCTCTTCTCTGGAACGACCTCGTCTCGCCACTCTTGATCGCTAGGCGGGATCGCAGGCCGAGCTTCGATCACCTCGACGTCGATCACCGGATCGCTGGCATCGGTGAACAGGATGCCGTCAACGATGTGCTGCTCCCACGGTGCGAGCTTCAACTGCACCTCGTTGCGGTTCTCATACGTCAGCAGGAACTCAGCGCACCGGCGACGCTCAGCGAACGGGACGTCCTCGCTTGCCATGAACCTCACCAGCAGTGAAGCGGCGTCGTCCGCCGCCATCATGATGCGCTCCTGGGCTTTACGCCTGACCTGGGGTGCTGCGCCGCCGTGCTTTACGCAGACCACGCTTCCTTTGATGGCCCAGGCCTTGCACGGTTCGCCCCAGCGGTTCGTCGCCTTGCAGCGAACAGACTCAAGAACCTTCCGCCTGCGCCGCTTCTTTGTCGTGCTCATCTCTGCTCCTCCGTGTCATAGGTGTGACGGGTCATGGGTTCATCTCGAGGTTTCGGAGGTGCTTTAGCCGTGCGGCCCTGATGCCCCACCAAGGAAGGTGGGGCGTGGGCATCAGGGGCCGTGAGCGGGCTCCTGGGCTGATGCCGAGCGGAACGGGCCGCAGTGGGCATCGGGCGGGCATCAGGTCGGCGTAATGCGCGTGGGCGGCACTATTCATCGCGAGTCCCGAGGGTTCCCTTGAGGCGTTTCCATGCCTCTTGGACCGTCGCCTCCCGCCAGCCCTTGCCTTTGCCCTGCTGCTTGGCTGCTTTGAGCGCTTCGATGACAGCCCGCCCGCTGGCAGTCGGATCGGGGCGAGGATCAAGCGCAAGGATTGCCGCGGTACAGGCCTCGAGGAGTTCCTCGGCCCTTTCCTCCTCGGTCGCGATCTCGTGCCGAGTGGGGTGGAGGAGTCGATTGACGTAGAGGTGGTCGCGGTTGTGCCTCTTGCGCGAGTGCGTTCGGGCGAGTTTGAGCTTGTCGCGCGCCCTGACTGCGACCTGCCAAACCACGTCCACGTCGTCGCGCTTGCCGCTCGTGCCGCGAGGTTTGCTGGGGTCGTTGCCCGCGTGGTCGATGATTACTACCGCGCAGCCCTCTCGCTTCAGAGGAAGGAGAGTGTGGCGGTAGAACGCGCCAGCCGTATCGGCCTTGTCCTCGGGTCCGTCGAGCATCTTGCTCTGGGTATCGAAAACGACGATGGAAGCCCCATGCTCGGCGACCTTCCCGAGGACCGCTTGTCCTCCGGCTTTCGTGTCCAAGGCTGGCCATGATTGGAGGCTGTACCAGTGCAAGCGGGACAGGTCGTCCGCTTCCGAGTAGCCCATGCTCGTCAGGCGGTCCCGCCAGTCGTCGGGCGTGTTCTCTTGATCGATGTAGATCACGGACTGTGGATCGGGTTGGGTGCCAAGGACCTCCCGGCCAGTTGCCAGCGCCGCCATTGTTTCCAACGCCAGGAGGCTCTTGCCGACCTTTGCTTGTGCAAACAAGCGCGTGACCTCACCGGCCGCGAACAGTGGATCCACCAAGTACCGGATCGGCTCCGGATCGCGTTCCCAGAATTCGCTCCAGTGGACGGGGCTGATCCCGATCTCCGCATCAACTGCGTCTCGCCAACGTGTCGCACCGTCAACGACCTGGCGGATTGCTTCGCCGCCGAGTTCGGGATCTCGCCACACGTCTCCCAGGTCGCCCTTGTCGTCAACGCCTAGCGAACCAACATCAACGATCCAGACCTTCGCAGCCACCGACGCTAGATCTTGCGCGACCCGCTCTGCTCCCGATCGCCCGGCTTGGTCGTTGTCGTAGGCGATGTAGACCTGTTGGCCCACCATTCGATCTAGGTCGATACGTGGGAAGCGGGCGGTCTCGCCGGCTGTGACGGTCGCTGTCTGCCACCCGTGCTGCCACCCGAGAATCGCGTCCATCTCGCCAGCGCACAGAAGGGTTCGTCGTGTCCGGTCCAGACGCTGACCGGGGATATAGAGCCTGTTGCGACCGTAAGACGCACCAGATCGATCGGAGTAACTGATGGTCTTGTCGTCGCCGGGCTTCGCTTCCGGAAGGTACAGCCGGATGTTGACGCATCGTTCTGACTCGTCAAACACGGGGATCGTGAAGCGTCCGTGCTTGTCGCTCCACCCGAGGGAGAGGGACTGGATGGTCGCTTTGCTGAGGTGCTTTCTGTCCTCTAGGAACTCGACTCGGTCCCAGTGATCGTCAAGTAGCGAATCGCTCCAGGCGAGCCAGAACTCGTCAGCGATGTAGGTGACAGTCGCCGCTGCTCGCCGTCGCGGGGATGTTGAGCGTTGCTGCGGGTGAGACGTTTCTCCGGTACCGCGCAGCAGGTCGGGTCGGCAGCCCTGTGCGAGTAGAGCTGTGCGGATCAGGCTGTAGTCACACCCGGCGTGGCAGTACAGGAGAGGGAACTCATCGGCGCTGGCATTGCCGTCTGAGTCGTGGGTGCCAATCGAGAGACTTGGCTTCGCGTCCTGGCTGTGGCACCAAGACGGCACAGAGAACTGCACACGCCCGTGACTGTCCGGGCTCGCGTCATAGCCAAGCGCGTTCGCCAGCTCGGCGACTCTTCTCGCGGCTGAACTTTTGGGCATGACGATTCCTGTTCTTGCGTGATGGATCGCGGGCTGGAGTGTCTTACAGTGGGGACTGGTGTCTCTGCCCTGGCTGGTGGCCGAGTCACCAGGGGCCGAAGCGGAGCAAGGCGGTACGACAAGTAGGGACCTTGCCCCGCTCGGAGACTCTGTTAGGCCACTAGGCGCCGGTATCGGATCAGCGGTAGATGGCTTGTTCGATTGTTGGGACTCGGTCCCTTAGTGCGGTCCAGCGGTTGAAGAATTCGTGGTACCAAGCAGCCGGGTCTTCCCAAACACGTTCTGCGGTTTCGTGAGTGGTCCGAAGGGCAGATATGCGTGCCTCGTATTCGGTGAGCATGGCTGCGAGACGCCGGGTCTCCTTGAAGCCCTCGGCGGTGTCTGCCAGCTCGCGCTTACCGAGGCGCTCCCTCAACTTCGAGGAATCTTGATTGACCATGAAGATCAGGTCGTCCAGTTCTTTGCTCTCGGCCTGGATGGCAGAGCGCTTCTCGCGTACCCACTTCTTGCCGAACTCGGCTCGGTAGTGGTTCTGATTGGTAGCCCAGTTCGCGGCGTCCTCAAGTTGCTGGGCACTCAACCCGGGAATGTTGCGAACCCGTTCGAGGGCTTCGTCTGGTGTCTCGACGTTCTGGTACGCCTTCTCCACGTCAGCCTCCATTCCGCATGAACGGAGGCAGGGCTTCGGGGCGGACCGTTTGAGCCTCCCGATAGGCGATGCTTAGTTCGGCGTTCAACTGCCGCTCGGCGAGCAGTGCAATTTCCGCCTCACGGAGCCGTTGGCGCGCGCTCTGCATCGCAGCGCTCAGGTCCTCTAGCGACCTCATGCGGGCCACGCCTCCTCCAGCGTGTTGATCGCCCGATCACCGCGCGCGCTGTCGATGAGTCCGCGCACCACCTGACTGGGCTTCAACTGGTGCAGCTCCGCGACGTCGTTCAGGTATGTCCGCTGCGGCACGGTGAGGCGCAAAGTCAGTGTCTCTGGGAAGATTCGCTTAGTCTTTGGCATCTTCTGGGCTCCTATCGGCCTTGCACCAACCCGGCTGGTTGGTGCGGTGCCTTAAGTACACAGAAGACGCGGTGCGCTCTGCAGGGATCGCTATCTCGATCCCCTCGCGACCGGATTCGAGGCGACGGGATCGAGATAAGCGAAGCCTGGGGACGGTGCGCCTAGTAGCGGAGGATTGACTGCACCGACTTGACGGCGGCGTCGGTCCAGGAGGCCTCATTGCTCAGTTGACCCAGAGCATCGTCAAGGCCGAGACGGTCGATGTGCATTTGTAGAAGGGCGTCCTCGCGGCGCTTCCTCTTCTCCTCAGCCATCGCGGTGCGCTCCCGTAGGCTCATCGCTGAGCCGAGATCGACAACGCTCCAACGCACGCTTCTAAGTTGGTCAACGAGATTGAACGCATCCGTAACGACGATCAATGAATCGACCTCGCACTTGCCGCAATAGGCGCTCACTGGACACCACCATCACCGGTCAAGTAGTCGAGAACGGCTGCTGCGGGAATGCGTGTGCAGTTCCGCACCTTGACCCGCGGGAGCGCGCCGTCGCGAAGCAGATTCCAGGTAGTTTTCTCGGACACGTTCATCAAGGCTGCTGCCTCGGGCACTTTCATCAGTCGGGACTTCATTGCTACCTCCGTGGCTGGAGGTGGAGCGGTCCGGCAACGACAAAGGCGTCGCGCCGACAGGTGCTCCACCGATTGGGTTGGGTGGATTACCTGTCTCGCAACGCCCGTTGATCTGCTGCCACATCCCCCGCAGCGGGTGTCCGATTTGACCTTCGTGTGGGGGAGGGGATTCTTGCCGCTCGGCGGCTCACCCTCGTCCTGAGGTCGAACAGTGATGAAAGAGTAGATCTGGGCCTTGAAACTGGTCAAGCGATTCGGCCAAGTTGCAGAGCCTGTGACTCGTGTGGTTCGTAAAGGGACCGGGCGGTGCATCGGTGTACGCGTGGTCCGCCGTGGTCCGACCTCGGGATCCGGACACCGGCACTTGACTCGCGCTCCACGTCAAACGCCGATCTACCTGCGTGTATGCAACTTCAAGGTGGTGCCCCAGGCAGGAGTCGAACCTGCGACCTTTCGCTTAGGAGGCGGCTGCTCTATCCACTGAGCTACTGGGGCAGGACGTGCGCAAATGCCTGTGTAAAACCTCGGCACGACCGAGAGCGAGTCTAGTGAGGGGCACGACCTGGCGGTCATTCGGGCCCGGAACCCTCGTGTCGGGGGCAGGCGCGGTCGTACGGCCTCGTCAGAGCCGAGACTGGAGAATGAGGTTGCTACCAGTCGGCGCATCGGTCGGTAGGTGATCTGCATGTGGCCAGGTGCGCCGCGCCCCGCTTCTGGTTGTCTCACCCCGTGGGTGGAGGCAGATCTGAGACGCCTATTTCGGTCTTCGGAATGGCTTCGTTCGGGGCCTTGTTGCCATAGGCAATCTCGTCGTCAATCTGACGCAACTCAAGCCACCGTGCCCGCACAGCGTCGGGGTTGTCGCCAAGGTTCAACGGCTCCACGTCGCGAGCGTGACACCTACGGCCGCGGCCCTGCACGCTCATCGGTAGATTCGGGTGCTCACAACCGTCCGATTGCGAGACGCCGACTCCCAAAGCAGTCCCTGTGGGCAGAGAGTTGGCAAGTGGCGCTTCTCCTCGCTCGTGCCCAGTTTGTCTCATTTTGTGAGACTGTGGGGTCCGGTACTCGGGCTGGGATCGGTTCAACGTATGCAAGGTCTCAGTGAACCGAAGGGGAGAATCATGAAGCTCAGCACGAGGAAGCGGGTCGCGCTGGCCGCGGCAATGTCCAGCGCCACTATGGTGACCGGGATCGCCGCGGCCACCGCTTCAACCGGGCACCACAGCGACGACGCCGCGGAGGTCCACCAGACCGATGCGCCGGACGAGACCGCGCCGGACGGCGAGACTCCGGAGGCACCCGAGAACGAGGCACCCGAGACGCCGGACGTACCGAAGACGACTGGGCCTGCCGACACCCAGGGCGATGACACCCAGGGCGATGACACCCAGGGCGATGACACCCAGGGCGATGACGACCACGGCGATGACACCCAGGGCGATGACGACCACGGCGACGATGACCAGGGCGACGATGACCAGGGCGATGACGACCAGGGCGATGACGACCAGGGCGACGACGACAGCTCGGAGGATGACTCCGTGGAGGGCGACGACTCGAGCGACGGCGACCAGACCGAGGTCGGCGAACCCGATGGCGGCGACTCGCACGAGTCCGGATCCGAGGACGGCGAGCAGCCCAGCGGTAGTGACGACGACTGAGCACAACACCGTGCTTCTCGAGCTCCCGGATCAACCGGGGCTCGATGACGACGTGCGCGACGCCGCCGCAGGGGACGGCGCCGCGCTACGTCGGCTGTACGACGCGTTGTCACCGAGGATCGTCGGGTACCTCCGCGTGCGGGGTGCGGAGGATCCCGAAGGCCTCACCAATGACGTGTTCCTGGCCGTCTTCGTGAGGCTCGACAAGCTCACGGGTGGCTGGCAAGGATTTCGTGCGTTGGCCTTCACGGTCGCGCACTCGCGGATGGTCGACGACCGCCGCCGTCAGGATCGCCAGCCGCGGTGCGAAGAGTACGACGCGGCTCGTGACAGGCGGGTGGAGACCTCTGCCGAGCAGCTGGCGCTTGCGGAACTTGAGGACGGCGACGTCACCGGGTTGCTGGCGCTGCTGCCCGACGACCAGCGATCGGTGGTGACGCTGCGGGTCCTGGGTGAACTCTCGGTGTCACAGACCGCCGAGGTGCTTGCGACCAGCGAAGCCCGCGTGAAGAAGTTGCAACAGCGTGCGGTGGTCGCCTTGCGCGGGCTGGTATCGGAGGTGGAGAGATGAGCGATCTGGACCTACTCGACGACCCGGCGCTGGTCGGGTTCTTCCAGGACCTGCATGCACTCGGCGGCGGTCCGCCGCCGCCGATCGGCGCCGAACTCGCAGCGTTCATCTCCGGTGCTGCGCCGCTCGCCCGGCATGGCCGACGAGTTGTTGTCATCGCTCTTGCCAGCGCGGTCGTCCTCGGTGGAACCATCGGCTCCGCCGCCGCGAGCTCACTACCGGACCCGGCACAGAGATTGGTCGCCGGAATCGTGCGGACGCTCTCGCCGTTCGATCTGCCAACGCCAGCCAACGATCCTGTGCGGCAGCCGACGTTGGTGCCGCCGACGCCACAAACGCCGCCAGCAGATCAGGTCGAGCCCACCCACACCCCGGCGCGGACCGAAAGCTCCGAGGATTCCGGTGAGGACCGCAGTGAAGACACGACCAGCCCGTCGTTCCGGGACGACGGCACCGCGGGCGAGCGGGAGGGCTCCGATGACCGATCCGGCTCGTCCGGCTCGTCCGGCTCGTCAGACTCGTCAGACTCGTCCGACTCGGCCGAATCGTCAGACTCGTCAGAGACCCCTGAATCCGAGGCTCCGAGTGATGAGAGTGGTGTCGATGAGGGCTCGGACGGCTTGAAGGAATCGAGCGACCACGGTTCGACCGAAAGCTCAGACGACTGACGAAGGTGAGTTTGACCTGAAGCAGTCCCACCGTCGCCTGCATAGCTCCGTCTCAGAAACCCTCCCTAGGTGGGCGACGCAGCTCGCTGTTGTGCCCCGGGTTCTGCGGGGTTGATGTTCCTGGATCCTGGTGTCTGACATCAGGAGGTAGGAGTTGCACGACCGGGTTACCCGGCAGAGTTCGGCGCAAGGTTCTCGATCTCGTCGAGGCTGGCCGCAGCATCGCCGACGTTGCGCATGATCTGGGGATCAGCGAGCAAACCATCTACACATGGCGCCGGCAGGACGGCATCGACCGCGGGCTGCTGTCGGCCACGGTACAGTGGAAATGTTCATGCATCGCGCCGTTGCCGCAGGGGCGGCAGGGCGGCCGAAGTGGAAGCAGAACAAGCCAGACTCCATCGCCGCCCACCACGTCGAGCGGCAGTTCGCGCGTTCGGCCCCGAACCGAGGGGAGCGGACGCGAGGATTTGAACCTCGACTCTTTCCCTGGAAGGGAACCGTGCTGCAACTACACCACGTCCGCGAAGCCAGCCCCTGACGAGCCTGACACGTTCGTAGTATGCCCCCTCCGGGACGATCCGGCGGTCGCAGCTGGCTCTACACCAGCTGGTCCAAGGCCAACGCCAGCCCGGTCGCAGCCACGCCGGTCAGCGCGGACGACCTGTCGTGGCACTTCTGGAGCGCCGTCCGGATGGTCCGGGAGACGTCGCCCAGGATCGCCTCGTCGGTGACCTCACCCTCGCCGCTCATCAGCAGCGTGAAGGCACGCGCCATACCGCAGTTGGCGATGAAGTCGGGGATGACGCCGACGTTCCGGTCGGCAAACTCGTACGTCGGCCCGTAGAAGATCTCCGGGTCGGCGAAAGGCACGTTGGCGCCGGCCGAGATCAGCTCGAGCCCTCCGTCGCGGAGGCGCCTGACCTGCTCCATCGTGACCAGCCGGGAGGCTGCGCACGGGAGGAAGATCTCGGCGCCCATGTCCCAGATGTGCTCGTTCACGTCGTCGAACGGGAGCAGGTCGACGGAGCGCAGCCCGTTGCCGGACTTGCCGACGAACAACTGGCGCACCTCCTCGGCCGTGAAGCCTCCGGGGTTCATCAGCCCGCCGTCGCGATCGATGATCCCGACGATGCGCGCGCCTGCCTGGGCCAGGTAGTAGGCGGCCGCTGAGCCGACGTTGCCCCAGCCCTGGACGATGACACCCTTCCCGCGGACATCCTGCGCGTCGGCGTACGTGCCGTAGTAGTGGATCACCGACTCTGCGACGCCCCAGCCCGTGACCAGGTCGGCGATCGTGTACTTCGCGTCGCGGTCGGGGGTGTAGCGCGGGTCCTCGACGACCTTGGAGACCCCGAGCCGCAGCATGCCGACCCGCTGCACGAGCTCGCGCTCGTCGGCGGTGAAGTGTCCGTTGACGATGCCCTGCTGCGGGTGCCAGAGGCCGTAGCGCTCGGTGAGCGGGATGACGTCGTGCAGCTCGTCGACGTTGAGGTCGCCGCCGGTGCCGTAGTACGCCTTCAGCAGCGGTGTGACCGCCTTGAACCAGCGCGTGAGGACGCCGTACCGGCGCGGGTCGGAGGGGTCGAAGTCGATGCCGGACTTCGCGCCGCCGATGGCCGGCCCGGAGACGGTGAACTTCACCTCCATCGTCTTCGCCAGGGCCTCGACCTCGCTGCGGTCCAGCCCGGGACGCATCCGGGTGCCCCCGCCGGCGGCACCGCCGCGCAGCGAGTTGATCACCACCCAGCCGCGGGCCTCGGTCTCGGCGTCGTTCCACTCGAAGACGATCTCCGGGGGCTTGGCCTCGAAGCGGTCGAGGAGCTCCCGGGTGCGGGACGGTTGGGTGGTCGTGGTCATGAGCGTGCCTTCCTGATGCGGCCGTGGGCCTCGCCGAAGCCGATGCGGGTGCCGTCGGCGCCGGGTGCTGTTGCGCGAAGGACGACCTCGTCGCCGTCCTCGAGGAATCCGTCGCCGCGCTCGATCAGCGAGCCGACCTGGTCCTTCGCAGGACCGGAGACGGTGCCTGAGGCGAAGAGGTCGCCGGTGCGGGTGGGTGCGCCGTTGACGGTGAGATGCGCGAGCATCTGGGCCGGCGACCAGTACATCGAGGAGTACGGCGGTCGGCTGATGACCGCGCCGTTCCACTCGACCTCCAGGTCGATGTCCAGTCCCCACGGCTCGTCGAGCGCCAGGTAGGAGAGCGGCGGCGGCTGCTGGTCCGGGGTGCCGACGCGAGCAGCCTGGAGGGCGGCGAGCGGGACGACCCACGGCGAGATGGTCGAGGCGAACGACTTGCCCAGGTGCGGGCCGAGCGGCACGTACTCCCAGGCCTGGATGTCCCGGGCGGACCAGTCGTTGAAGAGCACCACGCCGAAGAGGTGGTCCTCAGCAGCGGCGGCGTCGATCGCCGTTCCCATGGCGTTGCCGACGCCGACGACGAAGCCGAGCTCGGCCTCGATGTCGAGCCGTTGCGACGGCCCGAACTCGGGAGTCGTACCGCCGGCGGGCAGGCGCTGGCCCCAGGGGCGGACGATCTCGGTGCCGGAGACGACGATCGAGGACGCCCGGCCGGTGTAGCTGACCGGGAGGTGCTTCCAGTTCGGCATCAGCGGATCGGGAGCGTCGGGCCGGAAGAGCCGCCCGAGGTTCGACGCGTGGTTCTCCGAGGCGTAGAAGTCGACGTAGTCGGCGACCTCGAACGGCAGGTGCAGGCGTACAGCGGCAACCGGGTGGACCCCCTCGGTGGGGAGCCCGTCGCGCAAGGCCTCGGTGATCGCAGCCCGGACGGCGTCCCAGCGCTCCCGGCCTTGGGCCAGGAACGGGTTGAGGCGGGGGTGGGCGAAGACGTCGTCCCCGAGCAGCGTCGCCAGGTCGACCACGTGACCACCCAGCCGCGTCGCGACCCGGGGCGCCGAACCGTCGATCGAGTACACCCCGTACGGGAGGTTGCTCAGTCCGAAGAGGGTGTCGTCGCTCATGGTGCCTCCGCCAGGACGAGGACGCCGAGGTCGGTGAGTTCGGCAACGGGCTCGTCGATGCTGCACGTACCGATCGAGCGGAGCAGGGTGTCGCCGTCGGGCGGCGGCACCCGGCCGGGGTCCCGCTCGGCGAGAACGGCAGCGACCGCGTCGACACCGGCACCGCTCCGCGCGGCTGCGGTCGCGGCCAGCAGGTTGAGGAAGCCGTGCTGCTCGAAGCCGGTCACCGGGTCGGTGTTGCGGAGCGCGTGGTGCAGCCCCGCGGTCGCCTTGAACGGCACGTCCGCGGCGTTCAGGGCCACCACGGCCGCGGCGAGCTCGGACTCGTCGGGGTAGGCCTCTGCCCGGGTGCCGCCGGTGCGCAGCTTGGCGCCGTACGACGACCCGGCCAGCGCGGCGATCAGGGCTGCGCGCCGCTCGTTGCGGGGCACCTCGACGTACACGGTGACGCCCGCGGGCTCGCCGATCGCGGAGCGGAGCTCAGCCACGTCGGCGTCGGTGACCTCGAGCGCAGCCAGCCGGACGCCGTCGAGGAGGCGCACCTGGTCGATCGCGGCGGCCGCAGCCACAGCATCCGGTACGACGACGGCTACCTCCAGGGGACCGGCGCCGACCAGCGCGGGCAGGTCCGCCAGTGTCACCACCAACGGTCCGACCAGCCCGCCGTACGGCGCTGCGCGGTGGGCGTGGTGCGCCGTGATCGCGTCCGCCAGCGAAACGTTCCCCGGCGGGAAGATCGCCGCGTCGTCGAACTGCAGCTCGAAGGTCATTGCTGATCCCGGACCCACGACATCAGGTAGACGCCGTCATCCACGGCCCGGCCGGCCTCGCCGAGCTCGAGCGGCCGGAAGGTGTCGACCATGACGGCGAGCTCGTCGAAGAACTCGACGCCGATGGACTTCTCGTACGCCCCGGGCTGCGGGCCGTGGCTGTGACCGCCGGGGTGGAGGCTGATCGAGCCGGGTCCGATGCCGGAGCCCTTGCGCGCCTCGTAGTCGCCGGCGACGTAGAACATCACCTCGTCGGAGTCCACGTTGGAGTGGTAGTACGGCACCGGGATCGACAGCGGGTGGTAATCGACCTTGCGCGGCACGAAGTTGCAGATCACGAAGTTGTGGCCCTCGAAGACCTGGTGCACCGGCGGCGGCTGGTGGACCCGGCCGGTGATCGGCTCGAAGTCGCGCACGTTGAAGACGTAGGGGTAGAGGCAGCCGTCCCAGCCGACCACGTCGAACGGGTGGTGGGGGAGGACGTGCACCGTGCCGGCGAGACCGTTGGCGCCGGGCCCGCGGTGCTTCACGAACACCTCGACGCCCTTGCTGGTCGAGCCCGTCGAAGCCTCGCCGAGCAGCGGCGCGGTCGGGACCCGCAGGTCGCGCTCGCAGTACGGCGCGTGCTCGAGCAGCTGCCCGAACCGGGAGAGGTAGCGCTTGGGCGGCGCGATGTGGCTGTTGCCCTCGACGAAGTACAGGCGCAACGGCTCCGCCCCGGACGGCACCCAGCGGTGGGTCGTCGCGCGCGGCAGGATGACGTAGTCGCCCTCACCGACCTCGAGCGATCCGAAGACGGTCTCGACCACGGCGGTCCCCGCCTCGACGTACACGCACTCGTCGCCGAGCCCGTTGCGGTAGTACGGCGACGGGGCACCGCAGACCGCGTAGCTGATCCGGACGTCCCCGTTGCCGAGCACCAGACGCCGCCCGGTGACCGCGTCGGTCCCGCTCCAGCCATCCTCGGTCCAGAGGTCGTGCAGGGCGAGGTGCCGGGGGACCAGGGGATGGTTCGGCGTCGTGGACTGGTCGGGCAGGATCCACTCCCGCGCCTCGAGGATCGCCGACGGGATGTGCCGGTGGTAGAGCAGCGAGGAGTCGGAGGAGAAGCCCTCCTCGCCCATCAGCTCTTCGAAGTAGAGGTTGCCGTCAGGGTCGCGGTGCTGGGTGTGCCGCTTCGGAGGCACGTGGCCGATCCGTTGGTAGTGCACCATGTCAGAAGTTCCCCCGCCGCTCCTGCTCGCGCTCGATCGCCTCGAAGAGCGCCTTGAAGTTGCCCTTGCCGAAGCCGAGGGAGCCGTGCCGCTCGATGAACTCGAAGAACACGGTGGGCCGGTCGCCGGTCGGCTTGGTGAAGATCTGCAGCAGGTAGCCGTCCTCGTCCCGGTCGACCAGGATGCCGCGCCGCTGGAGCTCCTCGACCGGCACGCGGACCTCTCCGATCCGCGCCCGCAGTTCCGGGTCGGAGTAGTAGGAGTCCGGGGTGGCGAGGAACTCGATGCCGGCGGCGCGCAGGGCGTCGACGGTGCCGAGGATGTCCCCGGTGGCGAGGGCGAGGTGCTGCGCGCCGGGTCCGTCGTAGAACTCCAGATACTCGTCGATCTGCGACTTCTTCTTCGCCACGGCCGGCTCGTTGAGGGGGAACTTGACCCGGTGGTTGCCGTTGGCCACGACCTTCGACATCAGGGCCGAGTAGTCGGTGGCGATGTCGTCGCCGATGAACTCCGCCATGTTCGTGAAGCCCATCACCCGGCGGTAGAAGTCGACCCACTCGTCCATCCGGCCGAGCTCGACGTTGCCGACGATGTGGTCGAGCGCCTGGAAGAGACGCTTCGGGGCCCCGCCGGGGCGTACGAACGTCGAGGAACGCGCGACGTAGCCGGGCAGGTACGGGCCGTCGTACCGGCTGCGGTCGACCAGCGTGTGCCGGGTGTCGCCGTACGTCGCGATCGCCGCGAGACGGACGGTGCCGTGCTCGTCGGTGAGGTCGTACGGCTCCTCGAGGACGGTCGCCCCGACCGCGTGCGCGTGGGCGATGCACCGGTCGACGTCGGGCACCTCGAGAGCGATGTCGATGATCCCGTCCCCGTGCTTGCGGTGGTGGTCGAGGAGCGGACTGCTCGGCAGGACGCCGCCCTTGACGACGAAGCGCACCGCTCCGCTGCTGAGCACGTACGCCGCGTGGTCGCGGTTGCCGGTCTCCGGACCGGAGTAGGCGACGAGCTCCATGCCGAGCGCCGAGACGAAGAAGTGTGCGGACTGGGCCGCGTTACCGACCACCCAGACCGCTGCGTCCCAGCCGGTCACCGGGAAGGGGTCGTGCTCGTCGTCGTACTCGACGAGGCCGACGAGCTGCTTGAGCGTGTCCAGGTCGAGCTCAGCGAGGCGCTCCTCGCTGGTGAGGGTGTCTGCGAGTGCCATTCCACGAGCAGACCACCGCTCTCAGGGGAAGGCAACCTGCGCAGTGAAGGCTGCTCAGGGTGCACACTAGAGCCAGATAAACGGCGTAACGACTAGGCAATCTGATAAGCAAGGGATCATGTTTCCGGCACTAGCTCTCGACGAGATCGACCTCGCTCTGCTCACCGCGCTCAGCGAGTCCCCGCGCGCGGGCGACCTCGAGCTCTCCCGCCAGACCAAGGTCGCCCGGGCCACCGTCCAGAGCCGCCTGCGGCGCCTGGCCGAGTCGGGGGTGATCGCCGACTGGAGTCCGACCCTCGACGTGGTCGCCGCCGGGTACGAGGTCCAGGCCTACGTCACGCTGGAGATCGCGCAGGGCGCGCTGGACGACGTCGCCCGCGACCTCGCCGCCCTGCCGCAGGTCCTCGAGGCGTACGTGACCACGGGAACCTACGACGTGCTCTGCCGGGTCGCGACCCGGTCCCACCCTGAGCTCCAGAGGACGCTGGTGCAGATCAACCAGTCGTCGTCGGTGGTGCGCTCGACCAGCGTGGTGGTGCTGTCGGTCCTGATCGCTCCGCGGATGCTGCCGTTGCTCGCCAGCGGCGAACCGTCGCCGAGTCCCCGCGCTCCCGCCTACCGACGGCCCTGAAACCCGCGCCGCACTTGCATGTTCGGCTCCACGGGTTTCTCATGGAGGCGACGGTCGCACCACCCGCGCGACCGCCGACGCGCACCCGGACGGACCACCCGCACCGTTCGGCGGAACCGAGGAGCCACCATGTTCGAAGAGGCGCAGCTGTACTCGCCGGTGACCACCGATGCGAACGGCGAGGTCACCGTGCACCTGGTCGACGGTCACCCGGGCCTGGGTGATCCCGAGTACCAGGTACGCCGCAACGAGATCGCCGCGGCGGCCCTGGCCTGGAAGCCGGGGCAACCGACCCCGCGCATCGACTACACCGACATCGAGCACAAGGTGTGGCAGACGGTCTGCGAGCACCTGGAGCCGCTGCACGAGCGCTACGCGTGCAAGGCCTACCGGGACGCGGTCGCCGCCCTCGACCTCCCGCACGACCACGTCCCGCAGCTGGACGAGGTGAGCGCGCGCCTGGCGCCGCTCAGCGGCTTCACCTACGTGCCGGCCCCCGGCATCGTGCCGCTGGAGGAGTTCTACGGCTCCCTGGAGGACGGCGTCTTCCACTCCACCCAGTACCTGCGCCACCACGCCGCGCCCCTCTACACCCCCGAACCCGACATCCTCCACGAGGTGATGGGGCACGGGAACCTGTTGGCCGATCCGCAGGTGGCGCAGCTGAAGCGGCTCGCAGGTGCGGCAGCCCGGCGGGTCACGACCCCCGCGGCCCTCAAGGCCGTCGCCGACGTCTTCTGGTTCACCGTCGAGTTCGGCGTGCTCTGGGAGGCCGGTGAGCTGCGCGCCTATGGTGCGGGGATCCTCTCGTCGTACGGAGAGATCGAGGAGTTCCGGTCCATGGAGATCAGGCCGCTCGACTTCGCCGCCATGGCCACGATCGACTACGACATCAGCCACTACCAGCCGGTGCTGTTCGCAGCCGAATCCTTCGCGCAGATGGTGGACGAGGTCGGCGGCTTCTTCGCCGGGTGCGACGACGACACCCCGGGGCGGCTCGGGGTCAGGTGAGTCGCAGCAGCGCCGCGTGACGAAGGAGCACCCACGCGGGGGCGGTACCCGTTTCCGCCGGTCTCAACCGTGCAGGATTTGGGTCTGGGCACCCTACCGGCGAGAATGAGAGGTCAGGAAACCGGACGCGGGCAGGCCCCGTGGAGTCAGTGGGGCAGTCGTGTCGGAGGTCGAAGCGCGTCACCGTGGGAAGACGCCGCGCGCGCGTGTCCTCGTACGACGCTTCAGCATCGGCCTCGGCGTCCTGCTGATGGTGGTCTCGCTCGCCGTCGTGGTCGTGTACAAGCACCTCGAGGGCAACATCGAGGGGATCGGAACCGAGCAGCTCACGAACCGGCCGGACGTCAAGGCGCCGTCCGCGGTCAACGTCCTGGTGATGGGGTCCGACACCCGGGCCGGGGCCAACGGCGCCGCGGCCGGTGGAAGTACCCCGGGGCTCTCCGACACCACCCTGATCCTGCACCTCTCGGCGACCCGGAAGTACGCCTACGGCGTGAGCCTCCCGCGCGACGCCATGGTCGAGCGACCCGACTGCGCCAAGAAGGACGGCAGCGGCATCAGCCCGGGCGGACTCGTGCAGTTCAACTCGGCGTACGCCGTCGGAGGTCCGCTGTGCACGGTGAAGACCGTGGAGGCATTGACCGGGATCCGGATGAACCACTTCGTGGTCATCGACTTCGTCGGCTTCAAGGCGATGGTCGACGCCATCAACGGCGTCAAGATCTGTGTGCCCGAGGAGGTCAACGACAACATCGGGAACATCAACCTGCCGGCGGGTACCTACAAGGTGAGCGGCCAGCAGGCGCTGGACTACGTCCGCGTCCGGCACGGCATCGGCGCCCCCACCGGTGACATCGGCCGGATGAAGCGGCAGCAGACCTTCATCGCCGCGATGATCGAGAAGGTGGTCTCTGCGGGGACCCTGGCCAACCCGGTGCGTTTGTTCAACTTCCTCGACGCCGCGACCGAGTCGTTGACCACGGACAAGGAGTTCGCCAACCTCCGCCAGATGGCCTCCCTCGGGAACTCGCTGAAGAACATCGGCCTCGACAAGGTCAAGTTCGTCACCGTCCCGTTCCAGGCCTACGCGCCCGACCCGAACCGGTTGGAGTGGTCGGCCGAGGCGTCCGGACTCTGGACCCTGATCCGGAACGACAAGCCGATCACCGCGCAGTACGCCGATGATGCGGTGACGGCGGGACCCTCGGACAAACCCACGGCCGCCCCCAGCAACAAGCCCAGCAGCACGCCGTCGAGCACCGCTACGCCCGGCTCGACCCCTACGCCGACGGCAACGCCGACGAAGTCCCAGGAAGAGAAGGATGCCGCTGCGCGAGCGGCCGGACTCTGCACCCCCTGAGCTTCCATCGCCGGCGATGAGTTGTGCGTTACAGATCCGTTATGCAAGATGGATCGGGTGAAGGTAGTCATTTCCGGAGGAACCGGCGTCATCGGCAGGGCCGCTGTGCGCGCGCTCGTCGAGGCCGGCCACACGGTCGACGTCCTGGCTCGCTCCCCGCAGAACGTCACCGTGATCTCCGGCCTGGGAGCGTCCCCGCAGCGGGCCGACCTGTTCGACCGGGCCTCGCTGGTCGCCGCCTACGAGGGGGCCGACGTGGTGATCAACCTGGCGTCGGCGATGCCCGTCGGGTACGCCGCGATCTGGCCGAACGCGTGGCGCCTCCACGACGACCTCCGCACCCACGCGGTGGCGAACGTCGCCCGCGCGGCCCGGGAGGCCGGCGTACGCCGGGTCATCCAGGAGAGCGCCAGCTTCGTGTACGCCGACGGCGGCGACGCCTGGATCGGCGAGCAGGACCCGATCGACATCACCCCGGCGACCGAGCCGGTGGCCGTGGGCGAGTCCCACGTCCAGGACTTCGCGGCAGCCCACCCGTCCGCCGGCCGGACCGGTGTCCTGCTCCGGTTCGGCACCATCGTCGGCGACGACCCGCTGACCCGTTTCTGGCTCCGCGCCGCCGCGAACGGGCGCCCCGTCGGTATCGGCCGACCGGACCAGTGGACGCACCTGGTCCACGAGGACGATCTGGGCCCCGCGGTGCTCGCGGCCCTGATCGCGCCGACCGGTGTGTACAACGTCGGTGCCGCCCCGGTGCGCAACGGCGAGGTGGTCGCGGCCTACGCCAAGGCAGCCGGGGTCGAGGAAGCCGCCTTCATGGGGCCGGTGCTGCGCCGCCTGGCCGGCTCCCGGATCGAGCCGCTGACCCGGTCGCTGCGGGTCTGCTCGTCGCACTTCACCGCGCAGAGCGGATGGCAGCCGCGCCGGCCCACCTTCGACGTGGCCTGGTTCGATGCCGCGATGGCTGCTGCAGGAGCCCCGTGACCGACGAGCTCACCCCGCAGCAGAAGGCCGAACGCCGCCGTCGGCTCGCTGAGGTGTTCGGGGACGTGCTTCCCGAGCAGACCAGCGACGACATCTCACCGGAGCCCGCGGACGTCGCTGCCTCCGAGGAATGGTTGAGGCGCCAGGTTCCCCCGCACCACGGCTGAGCGGTCAGGGCTTCTGGGCCGCCAGCAGGTCCCGGATCTCCTCCAGCAGGGCGATGTCAGCGGGCTTGCCGCCGGCCTCGGCCGGGAAGTACCTCTCCTTCGCCTTCGTGTACGGGAGCACCACGGCGAAGTACACGACGGCCGCCAGGATGACGAAGGCCACGATCGCGTTCAGGAAGGCGCCGAAGCTGTTGACCTTGTTCTCGAAGATCTCCGATGCGGAATCCGGCATCTTCGCGGTCAGCCACTGGGTGAACGTGGTCACCACGGCGGCGAACGCCGTACCGATGATGACCGCGACGGCAAGGTCGACCAGGTTGCCGCGCAGGACAAACTGCTTGAAACCGCTCATGAAAACTCTCTTCCTGAGAACCCGAGATATCCGGTACGCGGCAGAAGGCTAGCGGTTCCAGATCACCGTCAGGTACAGCGAGGCGGCTGCCTCGGCGACCCGGGTGACCGTGTCGGAGGGCGCGGCGAGGACGACCAGCCGACCGGGCGTTCCCGGTCCGGTGGCGCCGCGACCCGGCTCCGGTACGGCGAGGACGGCGGCATCGGTGACGATCCGCTCCGGAGGGCGCGCGCCCCGGGGGTCGCTGGCGATCACATCGACCTGGTCACCGACCCGGAGCAGTCCGACGACCTCCCCGTCCGGGATCCGGACCGGCACCGCGGCCTGACCGGGGTGGCCGGTGAGCAGGCCGTCGCCGAGGAGCTTCGCGGGCGTCAGCGGCTCACCTGCGCCGAGCGGAATCGCCAGCGTGCGGCCGAGCGCGGTACGCCGGTCCCGGAGCCCGGAGGGCGGTGCGCTTCCCGGGGCGAACGCGGTACGACGCAGATCGGCCTCGGTGAGCACCGACCCGCTCGGCAGGGCCCGGGCTGCCGTCCAGAGCGCCACGGACTTCGGCGCCGGCGGGCGGAGTGCCGAGACGGTCAGCAGGACGGCGGCGCCCAGGCACAGCGCGGCGAGCAGGCGCCGGTGGATCAGGAGGCGGCGGCGGAGACGGTCGAGGATGCGGCGGAAGGCAGGCATCCGCGCAGGCTAGGACCGTCGACCACCCGGCCGGGGCGGCCGTGCACAGCCCGCGTTCAGGCGGGCGCTGCCGCCGGGGCGGTGGACGAGCTCGTCGAGGAGCTCTCGCTGCTCTTGCTCGTCGAGGAGTCGCTGCTCGAGGCCGCTGCCGGCGCGGTCGGTGAGGTCGAGGTGGTGGTGCCGCGGCTGTCGTTGCGGTAGAAGCCGGAGCCCTTGAACACGACCCCGACCGCGTTGAACACCTTGCGCAGCTTGCCCTCGCACTCAGGGCAGACGGTGAGCGAGTCGTCGCTGAAGCTCTGGACCGCTTCGAAGAAGTGGGCGCAGTCGGTGCAGGAGTACTGGTACGTGGGCACGATGGGTCCTTTGACGCTTTCCTGGATCAACAGGGCTGGCACTCGGGGGTGCCGACTGCCAATCGTACGGCACGCACGGACGCGAGCAGAATGACACCGATCACGCTCCGAAGCGGATCAGACGCTCCTCGGTCGCCGCTGCGGAGACCCGACGGTCGTGCGGAGCGGCGGGAACGACGTCGAGGACCTCGACGTCGTTGAGCAGCACGCAGGTGAAGGTTCCGACCGGGACCCGGCCCAGGGCCCGGTCGTAGGAACCGCCGCCCCGACCGAGCCGCAGGCCGGTGCCGTCGACAGCCAGGCCCGGAACGATCACCACGTCGGCGGTCGCCACCGCCTGGTGCCCGAGCGCGGGCGTCACCGGTTCCAGCAGACCGCGGGCCGCTGACGCCAGGGACTCCGGGCCGGCGTACGTCGCCCAGTCCAGGTCGTTGTCGGGCTGCAGCAGCGGCAGGATCACCCGTTTCCCGGCCTCCCGCAACGCCTCGAGCAGGACCCCCGTGCCGGGCTCCCGCCCGACCGAGACGTACGCCGCGACCGTCGCCGCCCGGCGCACCTCGTCGATGGCGAGGAGGAGGTCGGCAGCCCGCTGCGCGCGTTCGGCCAGGACGGCCACCGGCAGCCGCCCGCGAGCGGTGACGAGCTGGTCCCGGAGAGCCAGCTTTCGGGCTTCGATGTGGTCCATGGCGAGAACAACCCTACGATCGAGACATGACTGATGCTGGAAGCGGACCAGGCCTGGCGCTCGCCCGCCAGAAGATGGCTGCCGCTGGGGTCGAGCCTCTCGCGATTGACGTGTTCGCGCACTACTTCCGACTCCTCGAGCGCGGCGAGACCGGGATGATCCCCGAGGACACCATCGAGCCGCTGGACATGCCCTCCCTCGACGACTCCGAGGTGAGCGCCGAGGCGGGAGCCCAGGCGCTCCGCGAGACCGCGGTGATCAAGCTCAACGGCGGGCTCGGGACCTCGATGGGGATGGAGCGGGCCAAGTCGTTGCTCTGCGTCCGGCGCGGGCTCTCCTTCCTCGACATCATCGCCCGCCAGGTGCTGCACCTGCGCAGCGAGCACGGCGCCGCGCTGCCGCTGATCTTCATGAACAGCTTCCGGACCAGTGCCGACACCTTGGCCGCGCTCACCCGGTACGACGACCTGGCCGTCGACGGTCTGCCGCTGGAGTTCCTGCAGAACAAGGAGCCCAAGCTCCTGGAGAAGGAGCTGACCCCGGTCTCCTGGTCCAAGGACCCGTCGATGGAGTGGTGTCCGCCGGGCCACGGCGACATCTACACAGCGATGACCGCGACCGGCCTGATCGGCAAGCTGATCGATGCCGGGTACCGCCAGATCTTCATCTCCAACGCCGACAACCTCGGCGCCGTGCCGGACCCGAAGCTGGCCGGCTGGTTCGCGGGCTCGGGCTCGCCGTTCGCGATCGAGGCGGTACGGCGCACGGCCTCGGACCGCAAGGGTGGGCACTTCGCCACCCGGAAGCGTGACGGCCGGATCGTGCTGCGCGAGACCGCGCAGACGCTGGCGGCGGACAAGGCGGCGCTCGGTGACCTCGACCGGCACAAGTTCATGTCGACCAACAACATCTGGATCAACCTGGTGGCGCTGCGCGACGAGCTCGATAGCCGCGACGGCATCCTCGGGCTGCCGTTGATCCGCAACGTGAAGACCGTCGACCCGGCGGACCCCCGCAGCCCGTCGGTGGTGCAGATCGAGTCCGCGATGGGCGCCGCGATCGAGATCTTCCGGGGCGCCCAGACCATCGAGGTCGGCCGGGAACGCTACGTGCCGGTCAAGACGACCAACGACCTGCTGGTGCTGCGCTCCGACGTCTACGACATCGGGGCCGACTTCGTCCTCGACCAGGCGGCCGACGTGGTGCCGTTCGTGGACCTCGACGGGGTGTACAAGCTGGTCGGGGACTTCGACAAGCGGTTCAAGTCCGGTGCCCCGTCCCTGCGTCACGCGGAGTCGCTGGTCGTCGACGGCGACTGGACCTTCGGGGAGAACGTGAAGGTCGTCGGAGCGGTGAAGCTGACCGGCGAGCGCGGTCGGGTGGAGTCCGGCTCCGTCCTGACGGAGTGACGCCTCGGTCACCGAGCTTGTCGAGACGCGGCGAGGTTTCGGGAGGCTCGACCCCCGCGCCGACCCCGCGGCATAGGGTTGCGTCATGTCTGACCCCTCCGCACCGCTCAGTGTCGACGACCACCTCGCGCTGATCCTCGACCGGATCGCCGAGCTGCCGGCGTACGACCAACCGCTGCTGGAGACCGTCGGGCTGCCGATCGTGGAGGACGTCGTCGCCACGATGTCCCTGCCGAGCTTCGACAACTCCGCGATGGACGGGTACGCGGTGGTGTTCAAGGACGTCGCCGAGGCGAGCCCGGAGCGGTCGGTGCACCTGCCGGTCGTCGGGGAGATCGCGGCCGGCAAGACGACCATCTACGCGATGTCTCCGGGAACCGCGGTCCGGATCATGACCGGTGCCCCGATCCCGGCCGGGTGCGACGCCGTCGTCCCGGTCGAGCACACCGACAACGGGGTGGCGAAGGTCCAGATCAACCAGGCCCCGACCCCGGGCCAGCACATCCGTCGCGCCGGCGAGGACGTGGCCAAGGGTGACGTCATCCTCAACGTCGGGGACCGGATCGACGCCCGCCGGGTCGGGCTGCTCGCGTCGGTCGGCATCGGCCGGGTCCCGACCCGACCCCGCCCGCGGGTCGTGATCATGTCGACCGGCTCGGAGCTCGTCGAGCCCGGCGAGGCGCTGGGCCGCGACAGCATCTACGACTCGAACTCCTTCCTGCTCGCTGCAGCGGCGCGCAACGCCGGGGCGATCGCCTACCGGGTGACCGCGATCCCGGACGACCCGGAGACGTTCCTGGAGGCGCTCAGCGACCAGCTCGTCCGTGCCGACGTCGTCGTCACCAGCGGCGGGGTCAGCAAGGGAACGCACGACGTCGTGAAGGAAGCCCTCCTGCAGACCGGCACGGTGCGGTTCCACGAGGTCGCGATGCAGCCCGGCAAGCCGCAGGGGTTCGGGGTGATCGGGGAGGACGCGACGCCGATCTTCACGCTGCCCGGCAACCCGGTCTCGGCGTACATCTCCTTCGAGCTCTTCGTGGTGCCGGCGCTGCGCAAGATGATGGGCCTGACGCCGCTGACCCGCACCTTGGTCCGGGCGACGCTGACGGAGCCGGTGACCTCGCTCAAGGGCAAGCGCCAGTTCCTCCGGGGCAGCTTCGTCCCGAAGGTCGGCGGGTCCACGGTGACCCCTGTCGGGGGTGCCGGGTCGCACCTGCTCGGTGGCCTGTCGCAGTCCAACGCGCTGATCGTGCTCGGCGAGGACGTCGCCTCGGTGGCGGCCGGCTCCGACGTGCCGGTGCTGCTGCTGGACCGGGACTACTGATGAGTGAGTCCGAGTCGGTGCGGCTGACCCATGTGGACGAGTCCGGCGCTGCCCGGATGGTCGACGTCTCGACCAAGGACGTGACTGCCCGCGTCGCCGTCGCCACCGGCCGGGTGCTGGTCTCGCGAACCGTGGTGGCCCTGCTGCGCGGCGAGGACCCCGGGGGCTCGACGCTGCCGAAGGGCGACGCGCTCGCCGTGGCCCGCGTGGCCGGCATCATGGCGACCAAGCGGACCCCGGACCTGATCCCGCTCTGCCATCCGCTGGCGATCTCGGGGGTGGAGGTCGACCTCGAGGTCCTCGACGACGCGGTGGCGATCACCGCGACCGTGCGGACCGCCGACCGCACCGGCGTCGAGATGGAGGCGCTGACCGCGGTCTCGGTCGCCGCGCTCACCGTCGTGGACATGGTGAAGGCCGTGGACAAGGGGGCCGTCATCACCGACGTACGGATCGAGTCGAAGACCGGCGGGAAGAGCGGACCGTGGCAGCGCGAGAGCGGGCCGACGCCATGAGGGCCGCTGTCGTGGTTGCCTCGAACCGGGCTGCTGCCGGGGTGTACGAGGACGAGACCGGGCCGCTGATCGTGGCCGCACTGGAAGCCGACGGCTGGGAGGTCGGCGCGGCGACCGTGGTGCCCGACGGCGAGCCGGTCGCGGCGGCGATCCGTGCAGCCCTCGACGACGGCGCCCGCGCCGTGCTGACCACCGGGGGCACCGGCCTGACCCCCACCGACCTGACCCCCGAGATGACGCGGCCGCTGCTGGACCGCGAGGTGCCCGGTATCGCCGAGGCGATCCGGGCGTACGGCGCCGCGCACGGCGTCCCGACGGCGGCACTCTCGCGCGGGCTGGCCGGGATCTCCGGGACCGCCCTCGTCGTGAACCTCCCGGGCTCGCGCGGGGGAGTGAAGGACGGGCTCGCCGTCGTGATCCCACTGCTGCGGCACGCGGTGGAGCAGGTCATCGGGAGTGACCATTGAGGGCGAGTGCCGGGAGCGAACGCTGAGCACGGGCCGCGCCTGGCCGGCTGTCCTCGAGCACGGGGCCCTGCGCCTGCGCCCCCTAGGCCTGCGGGACAAGCGCGCCTGGCGCGAGGTCCGGGAGCGGAACAAGTTCTGGTTGCACCGCTGGGACGCCACCACCCCGCCCGGGTCGAACGCGCGACCGCGGACCTTCGCTGCCATGGTGCGGTCGATGCAGACCGAGGCCCGCGCCGGGCGGCAGCTACCGTTCGCGATCGACTTCGAGGACGTGCTCGTCGGTCAGCTGACGGTCAACAACATCACCCGCGGCTCGGGGCAGTACGCCTCGATCGGGTACTGGATCGACGAGCAGTACGCCGGCCGCGGCCTCACCACCCGCGCGGTCGCGATGGCGATCGACCACTGCTTCTTCGTGCTGCGGCTGCACCGGATCGAGATCGCGATCCGTCCCGAGAACGTCGCGTCGCTGCGGGTCGTGGAGAAGCTGGGCATCGCCGAGTTCGGCTACGCGCCGCGCTTCCTGCACATCGACGGGGACTGGCGCGACCACCGGCTCTTCGCGATCACCCGCGAGGAGTGCCCGAAGGGTCTGGAAGCACGGCTCGACGGCCTCTGATCCCACGAGTCACAGGAGTGATCTCGCGACACACCGTTGAGCCTGCGCCGCGTCGTACCGGCTCGCTTCTACGCTCAGCCTGTGGACCTGTCAGGAATCATCTTCGTGGTGCTCGCCCTCGGGTGGGCCGCCTATCTCCTCCCCATGGCCCTGCGGCACCACGACGAAGAGGACCAGAGCCGTCCGGTCGAGGAGTTCTCCGGTTCGCTCCGGGTTCTCGGCCACGCCGTGGCGCGGAAGGCGCGCCCGACCGCTCTGCTGGTTGAGCCTGTCGAAACCTCGTCGCCGGTCGCGCATGCGGAGACGCAGCGCCGGGCGAACACCATCACGCGGGAAGCCGCCCGCAACGCCGCCGCGCGTCGGCGCCGGGTGCTCGCACTCCTTCTGACCACGCTGGTGGCAGTCACGATCACCAGTGCGCTCTCCTACACGCCCTGGTTCACGGTCATGATCCCGAGCGCCCTCGTCGTCGCGTTCCTCGTCGTCGCACGACTCACCGTCCGGGCGCAGCAGGCACGTCGCGCCCTGCCTGCCCAGCAGACCGGTGCCGAGTTCGTCGAGGCTCGGTTCGTCGCGCTCGCCGAGACCCACCAGGACACCGAACCGGACCTCGGCATCGAGGACACCCAGGGCATCTCTCGCGAGGAGCTCGCCGAAGCCGTCGCCGCGCCCGTGATGGACGACGGTGGCCTCTGGGACCCGCTGCCGGTCACCCTGCCCACGTATGTCACCAAGGCCCGCGCCCGTCGTACGGTGCGGACCGTTGAGCTCACCGGCGGCATGACGTCCTCGGGGCACGACGCCGCGGACACCGCGCTGGCACGCGAGGCTGCCGAAATCGAGGCCGCGACCGCTCCCCAGGTCGAGTCCGAGGAGCGCAAGGCCGCCGGAGCCTGACGTTCTGGCCCTCGCGGCGTCGTTCACCCTCGGCTGGGCCGCGTGACGGGTCACCGGCAGCGTCCACGGTCGTCGATCTTGCCGAGACGCCCCGATTCGAAAGTACGCCGGACGCGGTGGTAACTTTTCCTCTGCACCAGGGGCTGTGGCGCAGTTGGTAGCGCGTCTCGTTCGCAATGAGAAGGTCAGGGGTTCGAATCCCCTCAGCTCCACCAAA
>JBKJIR010000058.1:0-71812 GCA_046598495.1 Marmoricola sp.
CTCCCACCAGACGTCGCCGTCCTCGGTGAGCGCGACGTTGGTGAAGACCGAGTTGCCCTTGTTGATGGTCTTCATCGCGTTCGGGTTGGTGTGCTCGTTGGTGCCCGGGGCGACGCCGAAGAAGCCGAACTCCGGGTTGACCGCCCACAGGCGGCCGTCCTCACCGATCCGCATCCAGGCGATGTCGTCGCCGATGGCCTCGACCTTCCAACCCGGGATGGTCGGCTCGAGCATCGCCAGGTTGGTCTTGCCGCAGGCGCTCGGGAACGCTGCGGCGACGTACTTCACGACACCGACCGGGGAGGTCAGCTTGAGGATGAGCATGTGCTCGGCCATCCAGCCCTCGTCGCGCGCCATCACCGAAGCGATGCGCAGCGCGTAGCACTTCTTGCCGAGCAGGGCGTTGCCGCCGTAGCCGGAACCGAAGCTCCAGATCATCCGCTCCTCAGGGAACTGGACGATGTACTTGGTCTCGTTGCACGGCCACGCGACGTCGGCCTGGCCCTCGGCGAGCGGGTGTCCGACGGAGTGCAGGGCCGGGACGAAGTCCGCCTGGGTCTCCTCCATCTTGGCCAGCACGGCGGAGCCCATCCGGGCCATCACCCGCATCGACGCGACGACGTACGCCGAGTCGGTGATCTCGACGCCGAACATCGGCTTCTCTGCCTCGAGGTGGCCCATCACGAAGGGGATCACGTACATGGTGCGACCCTTCATGCAGCCGGCGTACAGCCCGCGCATGACCTCCTTCATCTGGTTGGGGTCCATCCAGTTGTTGGTGGGCCCGCAGTCCTTCTCGTCCACGGAGCAGATGAAGGTCTTGTCCTCGACCCGCGCCACGTCGGTGGGGTCGGAGGCGGCGTAGTACGAGTTCGGCTTCTTGTTCTCGTCCAGCTTGATGAAGGTGCCGGTGCCGACCAGGAAGTCGGTGAGCTCGGTCCACTCCTCGTCTGAGCCGGTGCACCAGTGGATGGCGTCTGGCTGGGTCAGCTCGGCGATCTCGGTGACCCAGGACAGGATGCCCTCGTGGGTCGTCGGTGTGGTCAGGGTGGGCGCGGTCGCAGTTGCAGTGTCGGCAGTCATGCCAGGTGTTCCCCTTCGATCGCGGCGCGTCTCCGTGGAGGTTGCGCACCGGCCGCCGAGCGCATCGGCGGATCTTGACAGGACCCTCTGAGCAAGGGTGAGTGCTGCGGGATCGCCGCGCCGTTGCAGGCGATCTTCGGGACCCGCGAGGTGCGCCCGGAGCGGGCCGCAGATCACGGGATCCCCGCGAATTTACGTCCTGCTCCAGCGGGGACCTATTGGATCGATCAACAGCCGTGGGCGGGGCCACACTCGAGCCCGATTCGGCCCATCCGGCGCGGTCGGCTAACATATGCCAGTCCTCTTTCGTCGGGCTTATCCGGCGCCGAGGACGAGCGCCTGTAGCTCAACGGATAGAGCATCTGACTACGGATCAGAAGGTTTGGGGTTCGAATCCCTACAGGCGCGCAGCGAGTCTGAATGAACAAGAACCCCCGGAGTTTCTCCGGGGGTTCTTGTTCATTCACGGCGAGCAAGCGCCTGTTGAGGCGCGCAGCGACGATCACAGGCGTGCCGAAAGGCACACGGCCGTGTCGGTCACGCGCCGGAGTTCACGACCCCCGGGCCGCCGCCGGCTGCGTTCTCGACCGCCAGCACGATGCAGAGCCCGACGTGGCCGCTGGCGATGATCTCCTCGCCGGCCCAGAGGACCAGGTCGCCGGTGCCGCCGAGCTCCTCGGCGGTGAAGGTCCGGCTGTAGGTCTGCGTCGTCGCGTCGAGCACGAAGGTGGCGAGCTCGACCTCCGGTCCGGCTGCCGCGCGCTTCTCGACTGGTTCGTCGACCACCGGATCGTCGCCACCGGCAGGGTCCTCGCCGCCGTCGACCGGGTCCTCGCCGCCGTCGGGCGGCAGGACGACCTCGTCGTCTGTCGGGGTGAACGTCACCCGGAACGTCACTGGTTCGAGATCTTCGACGTTGCCAGCGATCGGCTTGTTCGACGCCGTCACCCAGGCGGTGCCCTCGCAACCGTCCATCACGGTGCCGCGGGGATTGGAGTACGGGCCCTCCGGCACCGCGTCGCAGGCCACCGTGCGGGTCACCTGTGCGAGCGTCTCGCCGACCTCTTCGCCTCCCTCGGCGACGAGGGTCACGTCGACGCTGACGTCGCCGTCCTCAAGCCCGGAGGTCACGACGTCCTCGCTCGCTCCGGCAGCGACCTCGATCTCCTGTCCTAACTCGCCGACGAGCACCCGGAACGTCGCCGGCTCGGTGTCACTGGCGGCGACGCTGACCGTGACCTCGCCGTCGTTCTCGACGCACGTCACTTCGCCCACCGTCGCCGTCGCGGTCTCCGCAGCACCGGCGGGGCTCGCCGGACCGATCAGGGAGGTGCTTGCCGCCAGCGCGAGGGCGACAAGGGGAAGAGTGCGGTTCCAGCGGTTCATGGCGGTACCCATCTCTCGGTCAGGTGGAGCGAGATCTCACGCGAAGGGCGCTTGAGGCACGGTAACGATCCCCGGCCGACAAAGACCAGGGTTCGGCGGTCGCGTTGAAGGACAGGTCCGACCGGCCTAGACGGGGCGGGTTGCAGTATTGACCTCCGCAGCAGGCATCCTGGTCACATGCGTTTCACTGAGGCCGAGCTGACCGCCGCGATGAACGGCGTCGCCAAGGCGGCGCTGGTGGCGCAGTCGAAGGAGATCCGTAAGGGCAAGATCGACCTGGAGCAGGCGTGGGCCGACCTCGGTGGCTTCGGGCGCTACCAGCTCCTGGAGTCGCTCGGCTCGCAGATCCTGCCGATCCTGGTGGCATTGCCCGACCGACCGCGTACGGCGGGGGAGCGGCCGACGTACAGCAACGCGGAGGTCCGCGCCGCGGTCGAGGCTGACACCGGGGACGAGGGCGGTCGGATCCGCCGCAAGGCGATCGTGATGACCCGGGTGGCACTGGTGCAGACGGCGATCGCGCACGTCCCGCCGTGGACCGACCCGGAGTCCTTCGACGTACCGGACTCGCTCGGGGGGTAGCACCTCAGCGGTGCCACGGAGGGTGCCGGTTCAGCTCAGCGGCAGGTCGGACTCGGCTTCGTGCCGGTCGGGCACCCAGGAGCCGGTGGCACTCAGGTGCACCTGGTTTCCCCAGGCCTCGGAGTTCCAGTCGATCATCGTCATCACGTCCTTGTCTCGTCTTTCCTATCGGCACGGTCGCGGGATTCCGTAGGCTATTGACAGTTAGCGACCGATCGGTTGCAATCTCTCCATGACTTCTTCCGAGACCTTCGACGCGATCATCAAGGGCGGCCGGGTCTTCGACGGCACCCGCGGACCCTCGGCTCTGCTCAACGTCGGCGTGCGCGACGGCAAGATCGCCGCGCTCAGCTCTGAGCCGCTGGACGAGGCAGGCTGCCCCCGGGTGCTCGACGCGACCGGCCGCTGGGTCACCCCCGGGATGATCGACATCCACACCCACTACGACGTCGAGATCCTCGACGGGCCCGCGCTGGCCGAGTCGGTCCGGCACGGAATGACCACCGTATTCCTCGGGTCCTGCTCCCTTTCCACGGTGCACGTCGACCCGGAGACCGCCGGCGACATCTTCGGCCGGGTCGAGGCCATCCCGCGCCGGCACGTCATCGACGCCGTCGAGCAGCACGGGCCCTGGGCCACTGCCGTCGAGTACGCCGACTACATCGACTCGCTGGCACTGGGCCCGAACATCGCCGCGTTCCTCGGCCACTCCGACATCCGGGCCGCCGAGATGGGTCTGGACCGGGCCACCACCAAGGGGGTCCGGCCGACCGAGCGCGAGCTCGCGAACATGGAGGCGAAGCTCGCCGAGGCGCTGGACGCCGGGTTCCTCGGGATGTCCGCCCAGGAGCTCCTCTTCGACAAGCTCGACGGCGAGGTCTGCCGCTCGCGGACGCTGCCCTCGACGTACGCCAAGGGGCGCGAGCGCCGCCGTCTCTACAAGATCCTCCGCAAGCGCGACCGGGTCCTCCAGGCCGGTCCGGACATCGGCAACCCGCTGAGCTTCGCCGGGTTGTTCTCGGCCTCGACCGGGATCGGCCGCAAGAAGCTCAAGCTCAGCCTGCTCTCGGCCGCCGACCTGAAGGCGAACAAGTTCGCGATCAAGATCATGGGGCCGACCTCGGCCGCGGTGAAGAAGCTCGGCGGTGACCTGAAGTGGCAGCACCTGCCGGTCCCGTTCGAGGTGTACGCCGACGGCATCGACCTGGTGATCTTCGAGGAGTTCGGAACCGGTGCGGCTGCGCTGCACCTCGCTGACGCCGTCGAGCGGATGCGCCTGCTCCAGGACGAGGAGTACCGGCGCAAGTTCCGCAAGGACTACGAGAACAAGTTCGGCCTCCGGGTCTGGCACCGGGACTTCTTCGACGCCGATATCACCGAGTGCCCCGACGACTCGGTCATCGGCAAGACGTTCGGCCAGGTCGGCCAGGAGCGGGGCGGACTGCACCCCGTCGACGCCTTCCTCGACCTGGTGGTCGAGCACGGCACGAAGCTGCGCTGGCGTACGACGATCTCCAACTACCGGCCCGAGGTGCTCAACCAGCTGAGCGTGATCGACGGCATCCAGATGGGCTTCTCCGACGCCGGTGCGCACCTGCGCAACATGGCCTTCTACAACTTCGGGCTGCGTTTCCTGCGGCGCGCGTACGACGCGGAGCAGGCGGGCAAGGGGTTCATGACCCTCGAGCACGCGGTGCACCGGCTGACCGGTGAGCTGGCCGACTGGTACTCGCTGGACGCGGGCCACCTGCGGGTCGGCGACCGCGCCGACGTCGTGGTGATCGACCCCGCCGGACTCGACGACGAGCTCGACGCGTACGCCGAGAACCCGGTCCCGGCGTTCGACGGACTGCCGCGGATGGTGAACCGCAACGACCGCGCGGTCACCGCGGTGCTCGTCGGCGGCGAGTTCGTCTTCGGCAACGGGGTCGCCGACGACAAGCTCGGTAGCGCCCGGACCGGCCGCTTCCTGCGCTCCGGCCAGCGCGCCTCGTGACCTCGCGCCCCCCGGCGCGGCGTACAGCGGCGGCACGGCGTACGCAGGCGGAACGGACCGCGGGGACTGTGTCGGCCCTGGTCGACGCCACCATCGAGACCATCGCGGACCTGGGCTACCACCGGGCCTCGGTCGGGGAGATCTGCCTCCGCGCCGGGGTCTCCAAAGGGGGGATGTTCCGGCACTTCGACTCGCGCCTGGCCCTGGTGGTGGCCGCGGCGGAGGAGGTGGGCCGTCGGCACCTCGACGACTTCCGTTCGCTCGGCCCCGCCACGATCGCCGAGCAGCTGCTGTTCGCCCGGAGCCGTTCGCGCGCGCGCATCAACGCCGTTTGGTTCGAGCTGCTGATCGCTGCCCGGACCGACACCGCGCTGCGCGAGCAGCTGACCCCGGTCGCCATCGGGCTCTACGACAACATCGAGGAGCTGGCGATCAGCTCGGGCCTCGGCGTCGCCCTCGGCGATGCCGACCAGGCCCGGGTCGCTGCGACTTCCGTGGTGCACATGTTCGACGGCGAGGCCGTCATCCGGGCCGTGCTGCCCCGCCCCGAGCTGGAGGAAGCACGGATGAACGGGATCGTGGAGCTGTTCAACGCGGTGGCCGGTGGCCGGGACGGCAGCGAGGTCCTCAGCTAGGTCGACACGGCGAAGAGCGGCCAGGTCCCGGGAAGACCCTTGAGCGTCTCCTCGCCGGTTGCTTCGCACCGGTACGGCGACCCCGCCAGCAGGTCCGCGACCGTCCGCGTCACCAGTACCTGGCCGGCACCGGCCTTGCCGGAGACCCGTGCCCCGACGTGGACGGCGACGCCCGCAACATCGTCACCGCGCAGCTCCACCTCGCCGATGTGTGCGCCGGCGCGGATCTCGACGCCCGCTGCCCGGAGCGTCCGGCCGATCGCCAGCGCCGCGCCGACGGCATCGCTGGGCCGCTCGAACAGCGCCAGGTGACCGTCGCCCATGCTCTTGCACACCCGTCCGCTGTGTCGCTTCACCTGGCGCTCGACCGTGCTGTCGATCTCGTCGAGCAGTGCGGTCCATCTCAGGTCCGGGGTCGCCGCCAGCCGCTCGGTCGAGCCCACGACGTCGGTGAAGAGGACGGTGAGAAGTCGGCGGTCCGCATGGGCCGGGGCGGGGCTCTCGATGAACGACTCGATCTCGTCGAGCTTCTCGTCGAGGTGCGTGGTGAACATGACGTTGTCGCCGGAGTCGTACTCCACGAGCCGGGCGTCGGGGACCTTCTCGGCGATGTAGCGGGCGCCCTCGACGGGGGCCCACCGGTCGTGAGTGCTGTGCAGGACCAGCGTCGGCGCGCTGATCGAGGGCAGCAGGTCGCGGACGTCGGTCGCCGCCGCGATCTCGGTGTACGCCCGCGCCGTGGCGGGGCTGACCCGCCCTGCGGTCTCGATCCAGGTCCAGAGGTCGCGGTCCGCCGGGTTCGACGGGGTGAGCAGCACCGGGAGGTCCTGGGGCCCGAGTCCGGCACCCGGACGGTCGTACTCGGCGTCGAGGGCGGTGAGCACGTGCGTCGGGACGCCGTACGGCCAGTCGGGCTGGGTGCTCGGGCACGGCGTCGTCGAGGTGAGGACCAGCTTCGAGACGCGGTCCGGATGGGTCGCCGCCAGCAGGAGCACTGCCTGGGCCTCCCAGGAGTTCCCGAACACGACCGCTTCCTCGACCTCGAGGGCATCGAGGACGCAGAGCAGGTCACCCATCTGCCGGTCCAGGGTCGGCAGCTCGCCCGGAGGCAGCGGGTCCGAGTAGCCCATGCCGCGGCGGTCGAAACAGATCCGGGTGGTGAAGGTGGCCAGCCGCCGTTGCATCCGCGAGCAACGCGGTTCGTCGAACATCGAGGCGGACGTGATCGTTCCGCCGGGATTCCCGATGAGGACCGGACCGGAACCCATCGACCAGTAGCCGATGTGGCCGCCGTCGCCCCGTGGCGCGTAGCCGATCTGCGGCGTAGCCACCTGGACATCTCCTTCGACGTGCCTGGTTCTCCCCGGACCCAGGCTAGCCGTTGGCTGCGGGGGTACGGCGGTTACGCCGGGAGCTCGTCGCCCCGCTGGTCGAGCAGCTCGTCCGGGGCGGTCAACCGCCAGGCCTCGAAGGTCAGCTCGGCCAGCTCGCCGCGCTCCACGCCGCCGAGGTGGACGACGACCCAGCCGTGGGCGCCCGAGGTGAACTGCACCTCGAAGACGTCGGGCCGCTCGGCGACCAGCGAGAGCTGCTCCACGATGGTCTGCTTCAACCCGACCGTGCGGGTCGCGGGCCAGAGGTAGCCGAAGGTGCCGCCGGCGACGTCGAACCGCAGCCACTTGTCGCGGTCGGACTGGGTGACCCCGGGGAGCTGGGTGACCAGGTCGAGGAAGTCGGGGATCTGGCAGGACACGGGACGATCCTGGCAGGGCGTACCGACGCTGTGCTCAGCCGCCGTAGTGGACCGGGAGCTCCTTGATCCCGTTGAGCCACCCTGAGCGCAGCCGCGACTCGGGGCCGGTGGCGGTGATGTCCGGGGCCAGGTCGGCCAGGGCTTCGAAGATCAGCCGGAGTTCCTGGCGCGCGAGGTTCGCGCCGATGCAGTAGTGGGCGCCGTGACCGCCGAAGGCGAGGTGCGGGTTCGGGTCCCGGGCGATGTCGAAGGCGAACGGGTCGGTGAAGACGTCCTCGTCGTGGTTGGCGCTGGCGTAGAAGAGCCCGACCCGCTGGCCCGCGCTGATCCGGACGCCGCTGATCTCGGTGTCCTCCAGGGCGGTGCGCTGGAACGAGGTCACCGGGGTGGCCCACCGGATCACCTCGTCGACCATGGTCGAGGGCCGCTCCTTCTTCCACAGATCCCACTGGTCGGGGTTGTCGAGGAAGGCCTTCATGCCGTGGGAAGTGGCGTTGCGGGTGGTCTCGTTGCCGGCTACCGCGAGCGCGATGACGAAGAAGCCGAACTCGTCGTCGGTCAGGCCGCGCCCGTCGACGTCCGCGTTGACGAGCTTGGTGACGATGTCGTCGCGCGGGTTCTCCCGGCGGTCGGCAGCCAGGACCATCGAGTACATCAGCACCTCGGTCGCGGCGGCCTCGGGGTCGTTGTCCTCGCGGGCCAGGTCGGCGTCCTCGGCCCCGGTCATCTGGTTGGTCCAGTCGAAGATCTTCTGCCGGTCCTCGGCCGGGATGCCGAGCATGTCGCCGATCACCTCGAGGGGGAACTGCGACGCGACCTGGTCCACGAAATTGCCGCTGCCGGTGGCGACGGCCTCGCTGACGATGCGTCGAGCCACGATCTCGAGCCCCTCCTCGAGAGCGCCGATCGCGCGCGGGGTGAAGCCGCGACTGATGATGGAACGGAGCTGAGTGTGATCGGGAGCGTCCTGGTTGATGATCACGACCTGGGTCATCTCCACCGACTCGCGGGTGGCGGTCTCGGGGAGTCGGATGATCACGCCGTTCTCGCGGCTGCTGAAGACCTTGCTGTTCTTGGAGACCGCCAGGACGTCGGCGTGCTTGGTGATCGCCCAGTACCCCGTCCCCGACGCCTCCGACATGCCGGCCCGGGCAGAACCGCTCTGCTCGACCCAGGCGATCGGCGCGGCCCGGCGCAGCGCGGTGAACTCCGCGTGCGGGACGGCTGCGAGGTTCACGTCGGGGTCGGTGAGGTCGAAACCCGCAGGCAGGACGGCGGTCATGGTGAGCTCCTCGGGGGCGATTCGGGTGTCCATACAGAAATACAAGACTGGATGAACAGAAACATGAAAGTGTATGGTTGGTCAAGAGATCGAGGGAGGCACGTGATGAGGTCGCACGGTTGGGGCGGGCAACCGCCCGCCGACGCCGCCGAGGCGCGCGCCCGGATCCTTGCCGCGACCCGCTCGCGCCTGACGGAGTCGGGGACGACGAGCACCTCCGAGGTCGCCGAGGTCCTCGGCGTCACACGGCAGACCGTCTACCGGTACTTCCCGACCACCGATGACCTCGTCGACGCCGCTGCGATGGATGCGGTCGCCGAGCTCGTCGGCCAGCTGGCCGACCACGTCCAGGGCCACCTGGTCGCCGGACGTGACCGCGGAACCGGGGGTGACGCGGCCGACGCCGTGGTCGAGGTCGTCGCCTACGTCTACGAGCACTTGCGCGACGACCCGGCACTGAATCGGTTGATCGGGCCCGGACGGATCAGCAGCACGGTGTCCGGACTGACCGCACCGTCCTCGATCGCCCTGGGCGGCAAGCTCCTCGCCGGGTTCGGTATCGACTGGTCCGGGACCGGTCTGGCGGAGGACGACCGGCTCGAGCTGGTGGAGCACCTGCTGCGCACACTGCAGTCCTTCGTCCTCGACCCCGGTGATCCGGCGCGGACCGGCGACGAGCTGCGGGCGTACCTGCGTCGCTGGGTCGCGCCCGCCCTGCGCTGAGTTCTTACGGATCGAGGACCGTTCGTCCGCAGGCTCGGCCGGTGTGGCCTGCGCGTCTACGCTTGCCCAGAACCCCGGCGCCGTCGGGATCAGCGTGGGGAGACGTGATGGATAGGTTCGTTCTGGGCGGTCGCGCCGGAGTCCTCGTGGTCACGGCGGCAACCCTGCTGGTCCTGGCCGGCTGCGGTGCGGATGACGAGCCCGCAGCAGCTCCGAGTGCGGCGTCCCCGACCACGGCGTCCCCGATCACGCCGACCCCGGTCATACCGAAGTCGACCCCCTCCGAGGACGGCGGGACGGCGCCCGTGGTCCCGGCAACCCTGGACTTCACCGGCCGCACCGTGGGCGGGGACACCTTCCGCGGTGCCGCTGCGGCCGGCAAGCCGGTCGTGCTCTGGTTCTGGGCGCCGTGGTGCGCCGTGTGCCGCAGCCAGGCGCCGCAGGTCGAGTCGCTCACGGCGGAGTACGGCGACGACCTCACGGTGATCGGTATCGGGTCGCTCGACTCCGGTTCGGCCATCGAGGGCTTCGCGGACGACGTCCGCGGGCCGATACACCTCAGCGACCCGAACGGCGACCTCTGGAAGCGCTTCCGAATCTCCGAGCAGAGCTCCTTCGTCGTCCTGGACGCCCAGGGCAAGGAAGTCCTGCGGACCGGGTACAACGACGATGACGAGCTCGCCGAAGCCGTCGAGAAGCTCGTCGCCTGAGGCCGCGGCCTCCCCTTCCAGATGGACACCGCGCTCCTCTCCCTCGCCCTGACCGCAGGCGCGGTGGCGGCACTGAACCCCTGCGGTTTCGCGCTTCTTCCCGCCTACCTCGGGCTGGTTCTCCGGGAGCCGGTCCCGGTCGGCGCCGGGACGGGCGCCCCGCCTGCTGCGCCGGGGTGGCGCGGGGCAGGCCCGGCCACTCGGAGGGCGGTCGGCCTGACAGCGGTGATGACCGGCGGCTTCGTGGTTGTCTTCGCTGTCTTCGGCCTGGTGGTCGCCCCGCTCGCGGCCTCGGTCCAGCAGTACCTGCCCTGGGTGACCCTGGCGACCGGCGTCCTGCTCGCCGTGTTCGGGGCGTTCATGCTGGTCGGTCGGGACCTCAAGGTCCCGGGACTCCAGGTCCGCGGCCGGGGCCTGGACGGCTCGGTGCTCTCCACTTTCCTGTACGGCGTCACCTATGCCCTCGCCTCACTCACCTGCACCGTGGGCCCGTTCCTGGCCGTGGTGGTGACCTCGCTGCGTTCCTCCGACTTCCTCGAGGGCATGGTGCTCTTCGTCGCCTACGCCGGCGGGATGGGCCTGGTCGTCGGGATCGCCGCCGTCGCCGTCGCGCTGGCCCGGACCGGACTGGTCGGCTCGCTGCGCGGCTCGGCCCGCTGGCTCCCGCGCGTCACCGGGGCCCTGCTGGTGGTCGTCGGGGCGTACGTCGCGTACTACGGCGTCTGGGAGATCCGGGTCCTTGACGGCGCTGACCCCGGGGATCCGATCATCGAGGCGGCCCTGACGTTGCAGGCGAAGCTGAGCGAGTTCGTCCGCGGCGTACTGGACTTCGCCTAGCGCCGGTCCGCTCCACCGCGAGCGGCCGTGCCGACGACCGACAGGTTCCCGTCCGCATCGGTCGTGAAGAGTTCGACCCCGTCGGTGACCTGCGCGGCATCGGCTCCCAGGGCGACGGCGATCTTGTTCGCGGCGTTGCGCATCACGTCGAGAACAACCTCGACGGTCTGCTTATGAGACAGGTGGGTCCGGACGGCCTCGACGGTGGTGGCCGGGACGTCGTACGGGGTGAGGACGAGGGCGTCGGTGAGCGCGAGTGCGGCCTTCCCGGCCGGGTCGAGATCGCTGGACTCCCAGGCGTCGACGGCCGCGAAGAGTACGTCGTCCGCGCCGGCGTCGATCGCGTCCTGGCTGCGCCGGGACTTGCAGACGGCGCAGTCGTGCAGCCGCGCTCCGCGGAGCCGGACCAGCTCGGTCGTCGTCGGGTCGAGGGCGCGGAGGCGGGCGACCTCGACCATGAAGGTCTCCAGGAGGGGCCAGGTGTCGGGTGAGGTTTCGACAGGCTCAACCGACGGTGGTGCCCAGTCCGAGGGTCCGAAGAGCGCGTCGAGAACCGCGCGCACCCGTGGCACGAAGTCGTGCGCGTAGATCTGCTGGACCACCGCGAACGCCTGGTCGCCGGTAGTGGCGAGGAAGGCACTGCGCTGGGCGTCGTCGACCGAGGAGACGTCGAGCGCGAACTGCTCGGCGAACTCGGCGACGGCGGGGTTGGTGAGGTCAGGCGCTGGGATCGCCGCGACGAAGTCGTACGACGCCCCGGCAGGCCCTGCGTGCGCTTCGAGTGAGTGGCGTCCGTTCACACTCCGCGACGCTTCGCGTACCGGAACTTCACCATCTTGCGGACCTGCTCGAAGTCCTCGGGCCTGCGCGGGAACGACTGCATGTCCGGGCCGAGCTGGAACTTCTTGTTGGTGGTCGCCTTCGGGGCCGAGAACTCGCGGAGTCCGTCGTCGCCGTGGAACCGGCCGAAGCCGGAGTCGCCGATCCCGCCGAACGGCACCGACGGCATCCCGACGAAGGTGAGCGCCGAGTTGATCGTCGTTCCGCCGGCCTTGATGCGTCGGGCGATCTCCTTGCCGCGTTTGGTCGAGAACACCGAGGAGCCCAGGCCGAACTTGGTGGCATTGGCCTTGAGGATCGCCTCCTCGACATCGGCGACCGTGTTGATCACGATCACCGGTCCGAAGGTCTCCTCCTGCACGGCCGAGCAGTCCTCGGGGACGTCGACCAGGACGACCGGGTCGACGAAGGGCGCCCGGATCGAGTCGACGCCGCCGACCAGCGCGGTCGCACCGGCCGCGATCGCATCGGTGACGTGACGGCGTACCAGGTCGATCTGGGCGGGCACGATCATCGGACCGTAGGAGTCCTGCTCCTCCAACCCGGCGGTGACCTGATCCGCGATCTCCTTGACCTTCGCGAGGAACGGCTCCCGCACGGCCCGGGTGACGTAGACGCGTTCGATGCCGACGCAGGCCTGGCCGCCGTTGAAGAAGCCTCCCCAGACGACCGCCTGGGCGGCGGCCTCGACGTCCGCGTCCTCGGCCACGATGGTGACGTCCTTGCCACCGAGCTCGAGCAGGACCGGGGTCAGGTTCTCGGCGCAGGCCGCCATCACCTTCCGGCCGGTCGGCACCGACCCGGTGAAGGCGATCTTGTCCAGCCCCGCCTTGCAGAGCGCCGCGCCGGTCTCGGCGAAGCCGGTCACCCAGGTGATCAGGCCGCGGGGGGCATCCGGGTTGGCCTCGTAGAAGGCGTCCATCACCAGCACCGAGCTGGCCGGTGCGTACTCGCTCGGCTTCACGACCGCGGCGTTGCCGGCGGCCAGGGCATAGGCCAGGCCGCACAGGACGGTGTATATCGGCACGTTCCAGGGCGCGATGACGCCGACGACGCCGAGAGGCGGGTAGGAGACGGTGGCGTTGTAGTTGAACATCGCCAGCCCGGGGGCGACCTTGCGCTCCTTCAGGACGCGCTTCGCGTGGGCCGCCGCCCAGCGGAGGTCCTCGAGCCCGGCGATCAGCTCGAACTGCACGTCCCCGCGGGGTCGCCCGGTCTCGGCGTAGCCCAGGTCGCAGATCTCGTCGGACTGCTGCGCGATCCGCGCGATCCAGGCGTTGATCCGCTTCTTGCGCTCGCCGTAGGTGAGACCGGCCCACCAGACCTGGGCCTCGCGGCCGGCGGCGAACCGCTCGGCGATGTCCTCGGCGGCGTGGATCGGGAACTCCCCGACGGACGCGCCGGTCGCCGGGTTCGTCACGGTGAAGGTCGTCGCTGTGGAGGGGTCAGGTGCTGTCTGGGTCATGCGTTTCACGGTAGTCGTGAACGGGCGAAAGTGGAACAGGTTCTAGTCGTACCACCCGCACCCGCCCGCGCGTCTGCGAGACTTCGGCCATGTCCTCCATCCCGCTCGGCGTCTGGTTCGGGATCGCGATCCTGCTCCTGGGTGCCTGGGCCAAGGATTGGTTCGGCATCGTGGTCGGGGTCGTCCTGATCGCCGCGACCACCGCCACCATGAAGCGACGCCCGCCGCCGGTGGACCCCAACGCCGAGCCGTACGACGACGGGCTCTGACCCTCAACCATTGCCCGCACACCCGACCTTGGTCGCTGGTTCATGCGGAGTTCCCTGGCTCTGTGAGGTTCGGAGCGCTCTGATCACTCCGGACCCGCCGTCACCTATGCCGCTCTGGTCTGCTTCGCGAAACCCTGTCCCCGAGCAGTCCTTTGCGGTCCGCGACGACCTCGAACACGGCTGTCGCGAACGGCGGGATGCTCGCTGCTGCGGCCCAGAACGTGGTCTTGAGCGACCAGCCGAAGGTGCTGCGCGCGGTCAGGGTGACCAGCAGGTAGGCGACGAAGATGCCGCCGTGGATGGGGCCGAAGATCTTGACCCCCACCTCGGTGGTCTCCAGGACGTACTTGAAGAACATCCCGACGAGCAGGCCGAGCCAGGAGAGGGCTTCGGCGAAAGCGACGACACGGAAGAGCTGGCGTACAGGGAGCGGGTCATTCACGCGGTCACCGTAGTCGCCGGGGCCAAGGCTGCCGGGACCGGTCTCACGGGGCTGTCGGGGGCGTCAGCACCGTCGTCCCGAGCCATCGGCACGCGATCAGTGCCAGCTCGAGGTCCAGCCGGTCCTCGTCGACACCACGGCCACGGACCGCGACCGCACGGTCGACCCGGTACTTCACGGTGTTCTTGTGCAGGTGCACCAACTCAGCCGTTGCGGCGAAGCTGTTGCGCGTCGAGAGGAACACCCGCAACGTCTCGCGCAGCCGCTCGGCGCCTTCGGTGTCCTCGGCGAGCCCGCCCAGCGCGGTGCGCACGAGACGTCGGGTGGCCTCCAGGTTCGCCGAGAGCAACGCCGCGGCGCGGACCTCGGGATCGGCGTACGACGTGACCGCCCGCGCGCGGTCCTGGGCGACCAGGGCTACCGCCCGGGCCTGGAGGGCGTCCACGTGCGAGCTGCGGAAACCCTCTGCGCCAGCTGCCGGTACGCCGACTGCCACCCGGATGCCGTCGGTTTCGAGATCGTCGTGCAGCTGGGCATCGGGGAGCGAGCCGCCGGCGCTCAGCGGGATCCATCCCCAGGCAGTCGCGCGGTCCTGCGCTACGAAGAGCGGCTGACCCTTGCCGCCGAGGGTGCGGGCCAGTCGACCGAGGCGGCGCTCGAGGTTGCCGAGGTCTCCGGTGCTCGGCTCGCCGGTGCACCACAGGACGACCCCGATGTGCGGCTGCCGCAGCCGGTAGCCGAGGGCGTTCTCGGCCGTGGTCGCGTCCAGCGCCTCGCCGTCGAGGAGGTCTGCCAGCACCTCCGCCCGGACGGTGTTGCGGTTCGCCAGCCAGCGCTCCCGCTCGCCCTCGTAGACGTTCAGGACCTGCTCGGAGACGGCGTCGATGTACCGGAAGGTGATCGCCACGAAGGCCTGGCCGGCAGCATAGGCGACCTTCGGGTCCGACTCCTCCTCGCTGATCCGCTCCAGGCTCCAGGCGGTCGCGGTCTCCTGACCCAGCCGGTAGGCGCGCAGCAGCGCGCTGGACGAGACTCCGCGCTGCGCCAGGCGGCGGGCGTACTCCAGGGCAGTCGGAGGTGCGGTGATCTCCGCGACCGGGATGTCGTAGCGGATGACCTCGGCGATGGTCTTCAGGTTGCCGTCGATGCTCGCGTCGAGGAGCTCGACGATCGTCGGGTCGCCCTGCAGCTCAGTGATCGCCTCGATCAGGACCGCCAGCAGATAGCCGGTCAGAACGGTGACGTTCTCAGTCATCGCTTCCGCGGTCGCCGTCACCCGCGCCGTCGTCCGGTTGATGAAGTCATCCTCGATCTGCTGCACGTCTTCATGGTCGCAGACCAAAGATCTGTGCGCGAAGGTGTCACAAGAATGCAAAAGCAAGTGAAACCTTGGTCTGTGAGCACAATGTCGTGCCGGTGTGCCGGGCTCTAGCCTCGACCCATGGGATTCCTCAGCCCGACCCAGCAACCCGTCGAGCCGGCCACGTTCCTGCAGTTCCCGCTCCGCGAGCGGGTACGGATCCTCGCCACCCACTGGGTCGACGACGGTTTCGGCACCCCTCGGGTGCTGCACGTGGTCTACGTGCTGAAGATGATCGGGCTGTACTTCGGCGTCGGCCTCGCGATCACCGCGGCCACCACGGTCGGGGTCGAGTTCACCGACCCGGGGACCTGGTTCGACAACATCGTCGTCTACCAGAAGTTGGCCATCTACCTGATGCTGCTCGAGCTGCTCGGACTCGGCGGCGCCTTCGGCCCGCTGTGCGGCCACTTCGCCCCCATGCTGGGCAACGTCCGCTACTGGGTCCGCCCGGGCACGTTGCGGATGCCGCCGTGGGGCCGCCACGTCCCGGGCACCGGCGGCGACGAGCGCACCGTCGGTGACGTGGTGCTCTTCCTCGCAGTCTTGGCCAGCTTGGTCTACCCGCTGGCGCTGCAGGCCGAGATGGTCGAGAACCTGCCGGTCGGCACCGGACCGCAGGAGCTCGTGCCGGCGTACGCGTTCATCCCGATCCTGGTGCTGATGCCGTTGATGGGCCTGCGCGACAAGGTCATCTTCCTGGCGGGGCGCTCGGAGCAGTACCTGCCGATCATGCTGTTCTCCGCGACCCTCGGGGCGCTGGTGACCCGGGACGGGGCGACGGCCGCCGACTTCGTCAACCTGGTGATCGCGTTCAAGATCATCATCTGCGTCGTGTGGATCGGTGCCGGGACCTCGAAGCTCGGCCTGCACTTCGCCAACGTCGTGGCGCCGATGGTCTCCAACCAACCCGGTCAGCCCGGCTTCGTGAAGCGGGCGCACTACCGGGCCTACCCCGACGACCTGCGGCCGAGCCGGCTGGCCTGGTTCCTGGCGCACGTGGGCGGCACCACGGTGGAGATCATCATCCCGGTGACACTGCTGCTGACCACCAACAACACCATCGCGGTGCTCGGTGCGATCGCCATGCTGCTCTTCCACGTCTTCATCACCTCCACGTTCCCGCTCGCGGTGCCGCTGGAGTGGAACGTGTACTTCGGCTACATCGCGATCGTGCTCTGGGGCGGGTTCGGCGACGGCTTCGATGCGAGCGTCTACAACATCTGGGACTTCGACGAGCCGCTGCTGCTGATCCCGATCTTCGCGCTCCTGCTCTTCGGCCCGGTGCTGGGCAACCTGCGTCCGGACCTGGTCTCGTTCCTGCCCTCGATGCGTCAGTACGCCGGCAACTGGGCCTCCGCGATCTGGCTGATGAAGCCCGGTGTCGAGGAACGGCTGAACGAGCTGCCCCTGGTGGAGAACCAGGTCGACCAGCTGCAACGGATGAAGCCGACGCCGTACGAGAAGGACGACGCCGAGATGACGCTGCAGAAGGTCACCTCCTGGCGGGCGATGCACAGCCAGGGGCGCGGACTGTTCTCGGTCGCGTACACCCACCTCGACGACATCGAGTCGCGGACCATCCGGGACGGGGAGTTCGTCTGCAACGCGATCCTCGGATGGAACTTCGGGGACGGTCACCTGCACGACGACAGGATGATCGCCGCCGTCCAGAAGCGTCTGAACCTGGCCCCCGGCGACCTGGTGGTGGCGTACTGCGAATCCCAGGCGACCCCGTGGCGGAACCCGCCGCAGTCCTACCGGGTCATCGACGCCGCCCTCGGTGTGGTCGAGCGCGGGACCTGGGACGTCCGGGACTGCGTGGCCGAGCAACCGTGGCTCCCCAACGGCCCGATCCCGCTGGAGACCACCTGGACTGCCCCGGGGTACGTTCGGCAGCAGACACTGACGAACGAGCGGCCGAGCTGATAGGGCAACGATGAGTACAGCGGTGGTGGTCGGCAGCGGCCCGAACGGGCTGGCCGGTGCCGTCCGGCTGGCACAGGCCGGCCTCGAGGTCACCGTGCTGGAGGCCGCCGACACCATCGGCGGCGGCACCCGGACGACGGAACGCATCGTCCCCGGGCTCCTGCACGACGACTGCTCGGCCTTCCACCCGACCGGGGTCGCGTCGCCGTACTTCTCGACCCTCGGGCTCGAGGAGCACGGGCTGAGGTGGCTCTGGCCCGAGGTCGACTTCGCGCACCCGCTCGACGACGGCCGGGCCGGCGTCGTCACCCGCGACTTCGCGGACACCGACCGCACGATCGGTGCCGACGCCCGCTCCTGGCGCCGGGTCTTCGAGCCGCTGGTCCGCACCTTCGACAAGATCGTCGACGACGCCTTCGGCCCGGCGGTGCATGTGCCGAAGCACCCGATCGCGTTCGGACGCTTCGGTCCGCAAGCGCTGCTGCCGGCGACCTGGACCATGAAGCACTGGAAGGACGACCCCGCCCGCGCGCTCTACACGGGCGTCGCCGCGCACGCCTTCGGCAGGCTCGACACGCCGTTGAGCGGCTCAGTCGGGATGCTGCTGACGACCTCCGGGCACAGCGTCGGCTGGCCGGTCGCCGAGGGCGGCAGCCAGTCGATCGCGGATGCGCTCGTCCGCAAGCTCACCTCCTTGGGCGGGTCGGTGCGCACCGGGGTGCGGGTGACGTCCTCGACGCAGCTCCGCGACGTGCTCGGTTTCGAGCCGGACGTGGTCCTGCTCGACGTCGCCCCGGCCGGGGTGCTGGACATCTACGGCGAGGAGCTGCCGGGGCGGATCCGGCGCGCCTTCCACCGCTACGAGTACGGCCCGGCCGTGCACAAGGTGGACTACGCGATCGAGGGCGAGGTGCCCTGGACCAACGAGGACTGCCGCCGTGCGGGCACCCTGCACCTCGGCGGCACGGCCGAGGAGATCGTCGCCGTGGAGGGCGAGACCGCCCGCGGGAAGATGCCGGAGCGACCGTTCGCGCTGATCGGCCAGCAGTTCCTCGCGGACCGCTCGCGCAGCGCCGGCTCGGTCAACCCGCTCTGGGCGTACGCGCACGTGCCGGCCGGCTACACCGGGGACGCGACCGAGGCACTCACCGCGCAGATCGAACGCTTCGCCCCGGGCTTCCGCGAGCGCATCGTCGGCACCTACGTCCGCAGCGCCACGGACATGGCGGCGTACAACGCGAACTACGTCGGCGGCGACATCGGCGCCGGCGCGAACACCGCCCGCCAGATCGTCTTCCGCCCGCGGGTCGCGCTGAACCCGTACACGCTCGGGATCAAGGGGGTCTACCTCTGCTCCTCCGCGGCGCCCCCCGGCGGTGGCGTGCACGGCATGGCCGGCTTCAACGCGGCCGAGACCGCCCTGAAGAGGCTGTAGTCCGCAGCCTCGGACCACGGTTGTCGAGCCTGCCGAGACACGGTGACTGCGGTCAGTTCGTCGCGGCCACCAACCTCCCCCACGAGACTCGCTAGTCGAGAACTGAGCGAAACGCTCTAGCCCTCCTGGGCCATAGACCCGCGATCGCACGAGTGTCATGTCGATTCGCGGGGGGACCAACTAGTAGTGGGGAGTTTTTCCTATGTTCGTACGTCGAGTACTCATGACGGCGGTCGCGACGGGGACCGCTGTCGTCCTCGCGGCCGGTCCGGCAAGCGCGCACTTCTGCTTCAAGACATCACTCAACGAGCGGGCGGCCCAGGGGATGGCCGGCTCGTCCAACTGGAGGTCCTTCGGAGACCTCGCCTTCGAGTTCACCGGCCTGTGTCCCGCGGGCATCCAGGTGCTGGCCGATGCCGGAGGCGTGACGGTCGACACGCTGATCAATGGCCACGGCACCATGGCCGGAGGCACCCTCAAGAAGGGCGAGCGAGGCGGCAACAAGGCCATCTCGTACCTCGACTTCGAGGGCATCGACGCAGCGTTCCCCGCTGCTGCGGCGGCCTGCGACTGAGGCAATGCTGGTCGGCCGCGCGCGTGGTGGGTTGAACCCGCACGCGCGCGGCTCGACTTCACTGGGAAAGCTCGATCACGATCCGCCAGTTGGCGTCGTACATCCTGCGCACATCTCTCTGTCCCTGTACATGCCGGACGGCACGAAGCTGCCTCGCCAGCGATGACCCTTGGCCGCTGCAGGCTGCCCGCTTACTTGTCCCCAGCGTGACGATCTGCAGATCGCGGGCTCTGGGCTTGAATCGGTAGCCGCCGCTGATGTCGTCGCAGCCGTCGAAGGCAGTGATCCTTCCGCTGTTGAAGGTGACCAGAACCTTCTCGTCCCGTGAGTCCGGGAGGGGAACCATGCGCTTGTCGGAGTTCGCCAACGCTTTCACGCTCCATCTGCCCTTGAGGTAAGAGTTGCTGCCCTCCACGGCCTTGCACCCCCGGTCCCCGATCACCGACCACCGATCCTCGGTGCCGACGAACATCACCATGTACCAGCTACCGCCGCCCTCGTCGAAGAAGAAGCTCAGGCGCTTCCCACCGCCACCAGGGAGGCACTTCCGACGATCTGCGCGTCGTCGATCGACCGCGGCGAACCCGAAGGCAGGGGAGGCACGATGACGTGGATCGATCGCGCCAGGTTTGCGCCGTGCGGATTTCGCCCCTCGGACCGGCTCGGTCTCGCCTCAATCAGTGACTGGCGCGATCCCGGCCTTGTGGCGCTGCGCCAGCTCGGCGTAGTACGGCGGGTTCGCGTCGACCCAGAACTGTGCGCCGGTGCCCTCGATCGGCTTCTTCACCTGCGCCGGCGTACCGGCGGCCAGGACCCCGGGCGGGATCTGGGTGCCGGGGCTGACCAGCGAACCGGCCGCCACCATCGAGCCGGCGCCGAGGCGAGTGTCGTCGAGCATCGTGCTGCTGTTGCCGAGCAGCGCTTTCTCCTCCAGCACCGCTCCGTGGACGACGCAGGAGTGCGCGACGGTGGCGCCGGGACCGACCTCGACGACAGAGTCCGGGGCACCGTGCAGGACGGAGTTGTCCTGGACGTTAGCGCCTTCGCGGATCACGATCGAGCAGATGTCGGCGCGCAGGACTGCGCCGTACCAGACGCTGGCGCCCTTCTCGACGGTCACGTCGCCGATCAGGGTCGCGGTCGGTGCGACGAAAGCCTCGGGGTGGACGGTGGGGCGTTTGCCCTCGAACTCGAAGAGGTTCACGTAGTGGAGGCTAGTCCTCGCGCGGGGTCTCCACAGGTTCGACCGACGGGGATTCGGCAACCGTCAGCGGCTCCGGCGGGGCGAGGGGATCAGCACGGTAGTCGGCGCTGGCGTCCGGCGGGGTGGACCGCTGGATCGGGACCGAACCCGGCGTCGTCAGGACCGGGGGAGCGATCCTGGTGTCCTCGATGGTGACCTCGACCGGCTCGCTGATCCCGGAGAGGGTGATCATCTCCCGCTGCCACCCGGGTGCCTCCTCGAGTGCGCGCGCGGTGGCCGGACCCATCAGGATCTGCCCGTCCTGGGCGCGGCTGCACAGCCGGGCCGACAGGTTCACCGTCGTACCGATGGCGGCGTACTCGAGCTGGGCTTCCGTGCCGATCGCGCCGACGGCGCACTCGCCCGAGGAGATCCCGATCCCCACGCCCAGGGGGGTCTCCGGGGTCGCCCACCTGTCGGTGACCGTGCGCACCTGGTTCATCAGGTGGCGCGCGAGCCGCAGCCCGACCCGGGTGTGGTCCGGTCGTGGGTACGGCGCGCCGACCAGGATCAGGGCGCCGTCGCCGGCGAAGTCCTTCACCGTCGCGCCGTACTCCTTGGCCGCGTCGATGACGACGGCGTAGTACTCCTGGAGCACCTGCACCATGAACTCGGCCCCGTGGGCCTGGGTGAACCTGGTGAAGCCGCGCAGGTCGATGCTGACCGCGGTCAGGCTGTAGATCTCGGTGCGGATGTCCGTGCTGAGGCCGGAGAGGTGCGCGGTCTCAGCGATGTCGGGGGAGACGAAGCGGGCCATGTTGCTGCGCTCGTCGAAGAGTGCGTCCTGCTGGGCCTCGATGATCAGGTGGTCGACGTAGGTCTGCCGGGTGATCCACTCCATCGCGAGGTTCAGCACCATCCCGGACAGCAGCGCGGTCAGCGGGATGAAGAGCCCGACCGCGAGCTGCTGGTCGTCGACCACCCCGTCGGCGTGCATCTTCGCGCTCGCGACGGCGGCGAGCAGGCAGTACGGGGTCACCGAGGCGGCCGCCACCAGCGGCGGCAGCCGGAACATCGTCAGGCCGAAGTACGCCGCCATCGTCACGCACGCACCGGTCAGCGTGGGCTGGTCCATCTTGTAGGTCAGCGCCACCGCGAGGATGCCGCCCACCAGGTTCGCCAGCGCGCTCCACGTCTGGGTCAGGTGGCTGGTTCGTTCGCTGCGCGAGACCGCGACACCGACCAGCAGCAGCCCGATCATCGCCGGGATCAGCACCAGCGCCAGACCCCGGTAGTGGTCGAGCGCACCGAAGACCACCGCGACGAACGCGCAGAACGCTGCACCGGCGGCGCCGTACATGGCTACCTGGGTGAAGGACCGGACGTGGTCACGCCGCCAAGTCCTGTAGTCGGCCTCCACTGCCTCCTCGGTGAACCGCAACCCCCACTGGGTCTCCGGAGAGGAAAGTCCCGAAACGACCGGCCACCCGTCAGGCCTGGTCATCACGAATCGGTCTGTCAGTCAACCTGGTCGCGCTGAAGCCGCTCTTCGGTGACACCGGTGAGGGCGTCCTTGAAGTGCGGGATCTTCGCGGTCAGGGTGGCCACGGTCTCGGCCGTGAAGTGGAGAGCTTCCAGGGGGGTCTCGCTGACGACCGTCGCCGAGCGGAGCTTGTGGTTGACCAGGGCCATCTCGCCGACCAGGTCTCCTGCACCGACGCGGGCGACCTCAGCGCCGGAACGGCGTACGGACACCTCTCCCGACAGGATCAGGTAGGCCTTGTCCGCGGGCGTGTTCTCGGACATCATCGCCCAACCCTCGGGCACGGTCAGGTAGGTCGCTGCGTCCACAACCATCCGGATCTCGTCGTTGCTGAAACCTTTGAACCGGTCCAGCGATGCAAGCTGCTGGATCCGTGCATTGTCGTCGGACTCTTTGCCGCGCATCCACGGACTCCTCTCGTGCGACCCGAAACCCGGTCGCGCAGGCTGCTCCCCACGGTTGATTCTCACGGCTGGGGAGTGGCTTGTCCATCACTTCCCCGGGCGAGTGCTCCGGCGATCGCGCCGAGAGGGGGCCCGGGGGTCCCTGGAGTAGGTTTCGGCGCATGACGGCGAAGGTCTGCATCATCGGCGCGGGGTCCTCCGGGATCACCGCCGCCCAGGTCCTGCACGCCCGCGGTGTGGAGTTCGACTGCTTCGAGGTGGGCAGCGAGGTCGGGGGGAACTGGCGCTACGGCAACGACAACGAGATGTCCTCGGCGTACGCCTCGCTGCACATCAACACCTCGCGCCAGCTGATGGAGTACGCGGCGTACCCGATGCCGGAGACGCTGCCGGACTACCCGAGCCACTGGCAGATCGCGGCGTACTTCGACGCCTTCGTCGACCATTTCGGATTCCGGGAGCGGATCAGCTTCCGGACCGAGGTTACCCACGTCGAGCCCGTGCCCGGCGGCGGGTACGACGTGACGGTCCGTCCGGCGGCGGGGGTTTCGACAGGCTCAACCAACGGGGTTTCGACAGGCTCAACCGCCGGAGAAGAGACCCGGCGCTACGAGCACGTCGTCGTCGCCAACGGTCACCACTGGAAGCCGCGCTGGCCCGAGCCGGCGTTCCCCGGCGCGGAGACGTTCCCCGGCGAGCAGCTCCACGCGCACCACTACCGGACGCCGGAACCGCTCACCGGGCAGCGGGTGCTGGTGCTCGGCATCGGCAACTCGGCCTGCGACATCGCGGTGGAGTCCTCGCGGGTCGCGGCCAGCACCGACCTGGCGATGCGTCGCGGGGCGCACATCGTCCCGAAGTTCATGTTCGGGGTCCCGACCGACCACCTGACCGACTCCGCGCTCGCGCGCGGACCGCTGAAGGTGCAGCAGGTCGCGATGGCGCTGATGCTGCGCCTGACCCAGGGCAAGGTGACCGCCTACGGTCTCCCGGAGCCGGACCACGCCGTCCTGCACGCCCACCCGACGGTGAGCCAGGACCTGCTGAACCGGCTCGGCCACGGTGACATCGCCATCAAGCCGAACCTCGACCGCTTCGAGGGGTCGAAGGTCTTCTTCGTCGACGGCAGCGCCGCCGAGTACGACGTCGTCGTCTACTGCACGGGGTACGAGGTGAGCTTCCCGTTCCTCGACGACCGGGTGGTCCACACCGAGGACAACCACATCGACCTGTACCGGCGCGTGGTCGACCCGAAGAACCCGGGGTTGTACTTCGTCGGCCTGATCCAGCCCCTGGGAGCGATCATGCCGCTCGCGGAGGCGCAGGCCGAGTGGGTCGGCGACCTGATCACCGGCGTCGGCGCGCTGCCCGACGTTGCGGAGATGAACGCCCAGATCGCCGACTACGACCAGAAGCTCGCCCGCCGGTACGTCGCCTCGAAGCGGCACACGATCCAGGTCGACTTCCACGGCTACCGGGCCGAGATCGCCCAGGAGCGGAAGCGCGCGGCACGCCGGGCCCGGAAATCCTGACTGCGGTCGGGCTGCGGACTAGGTCCCGTTGTTGAAGATGCCGCTGCCGTTGCCGCCGTACAGGCCGAGGCCGAGGGTGACGACGAGGGCGATGATGCAGGCCGACTCCAGGAACCGTGCCGTCATCAGCCGCTGCGCCGGGGTCGGACCCTGGGGTCGGGTCGCCTGACGCTGCACGAGCAGGACCAGGCCGCCGAAGATCGTGACGGCCACGGTGGCGCAGAGACCCCAGACCAGTCCGGCGCTCAGCGGGTTCCCGACGATCGCGCCGGTGCCGAACTGCTCCGGCACCCCGGTGATCCGCGCCGGCAGCATCAGGAAGGTCAGCCCGATCGTCGCGGCGTGCAGGATCGACCGGTTGCGGAATTGATCGTGGGTGAGCCGACGGTGTCCGGACCAGAAGAGCGCCGCCAACACGTACGACGGCCCGCCGATGAGCCAGCCGACGAAGATCCAGCCGTCCGGGGTCGTCGGCGTCTTCTGGAGCTGGACCGCGATGTCCTCGCCGAGGAGTAGTCCGAGCAGGAGGAAGAAACCCGAGAAGAGTGCGATGAGCACGCCGAAGCGTGTCCGCCTGCTCAGCGATCCCCACTGGCTCCCCATGCGCTGAATCTACTGGTCCGTCCCGCTTCGACCAGAATCCGGCGCGGGTCCGGGCAGGACCCGCGCTGGTTTCACCCCTGCGGGTAGCCCGGTGGGGTGGGCGCGCGCTTGACCACGATCGTCTTCATGATCTTGTCGGCGAACGTCTGACGCTTGTCGTCCCACAACGGCCAGAGGAAGCCGAGGTAGCACGGGAGCGCGTCCAGGATGTGCAGCAGGGCCCGGCCGAATGTCCGCCAACCGCCGATCGGCATCCCGTCGCGTTCGGAGATCACCGCGATCCCGACCCACTGCTTGCCCAGGCTCGAGCCGGTGCGGCCCTGGCGGACGATCTGGTTCCAGATCTGGAAGGCCGCGCCGAGGAGGTAGCCGATGATCATGATCCCCAGCCCGAGGTTCTGGGTGTCGGCGGTCAGGGTGGACTCCTCGTACATCGCCGAGCCGATACCGGCGACGATGTACACCGGGATCAGCAGGATGCTGTCGAGCAGGTAGGCGCCGACCCGCAGACCCCAGTGGGCGTACGGGTTCGGCGGCGGGGACTGGTACTGCTCGTACGCCGGCGGGTACTGCGGCATTCCCTGCTGCGGCTGTCCGTACGGGTTCGGCGGCGGGGCCGGGTACGCCGGCGGGGGCGGTGGGTAGGCAGGCGGCGGCGGTCCGGCCGACGGCTCCTCGGGACCCGGGTACGGCGGCTGGTTCGGATCGGACACGTGGAGCCTCCTCGAGAGCGGTTCGCCGAGCCTAGGGCACCGCCTCGGCTACGGGGTCTCGTTCAGCGGCGGAAGCACCGAATTCGGGTCGAGGTTGAGGATCCCGGCGCTGCCGAGGGTCGCGACCGCTCGCGGGTCGACGCACAGGGCCGCGATCGTGACGAGCCGGGCGTGCTCGGCGGTGGCGATCGTGGTCGCGGCTTCCTCTGCCCGGAGCGCTACGTTCATCGGGCCCTTCCGGGTCGCCGCCGCGTAGAGCGCGGCTGCCTTCGTCACGACCTCGGAGAAGCGTGCGAGATCGACCGCGTCGAGGGCCTCCCTGCAGGCTCCGGTGGCGTCGTCCTCGATCGCAGTGACCCGTGCGGCGAGGGCGTCGACGTCCTTCGCCCAGCCGTCGAACGTCGTGGAGAAGCAGGCTGCCTCCTCCTGCGTGGTGCCCTCGTCGACGTCGCACCGGGCGCCGCTGAGGTAGACCGCGGACAGGCTGACGTCGTACGCGCTGATCGCGGCGGCGAGCTGGTTCTGCGGGGTGAGGGGAAGGTAGGGGAGCCGCAGCTCGGGAGCCGGGGTCGCGGTCGCGGTGAAGGTGGTGGCGCCGTCGATGCCGCACCCCTGGAAGACCTGCTCCAGGGTGCCCGTGAGCGTGCCGTCCGCGCCGCGGTCCCACGTCCAGGTGAACGACTCCCCATAGGTGCCGTGGTTGGTCCCGCCGCACTCGCCGACCCGGATGTGCTCACCGCGGTACCCGCCGGGACGCGGTTCGAGGCGCAGGGTGGTGCCCTGGGGGCGGTCCGTGCTGGCGGCGCGCTGGAGCAGGGCGCTGCAGGGGTCGTCGGCACAGGTCAGGAAGGCGGTCGTGGAGACCTGCGAGTCCGGGCCAGCGGGGTTGTCCGGGAGGGTCGAGGTGCTGATGAGGGTGGTGAGCCGGTAACCGCCGACGGCGTCCCGCGCCCGGGGCGTCGGATCGGTGGGTTCGCTCCCGCCGCAGCCGGCGAGGACCAGGGCCAGGAGGACGCCGTACGCCAGCCTGCGCATGGTCCTCCCTCGCCTCGGCCGGTCGTCCGGGCGGCGACCGCCCACGAGCGTAGTGCCTCGGTACCAGACCCCTGCCTATTAAAAGTCAGTCTTGACTGTTTGTTGGGAGCCGGGGCACGATTGCCCCGTGACCTCTGTCCGCGTGTCCCAGGAGGAGCGGTCGCGGTCCATGCGGCTGCGTCTTCTCGAGGCCACCGTGCAGTGCCTGGCCGAGTACGGCTGGTCCAGTACGTCGACCACGCTGGTCTCGCAGCGCGCCGGGGTCAGTCGCGGCGCCCAGCTGCACCACTTCCCGACCAAGAACGACCTGGTCGTCGCGGCCGTCGAGCACCTGGCGCTGCTCCGTCGCGACGAGCTGGCCCAGGCAGCCGCCCAGCTGCCGACCGGCGCCCGCCGTACCCGTGCGGTCCTGGAGATGCTCGGCGAGCACTTCACCTCCGACGTCTTCAGCGCCGCGCTCGAGCTCTGGGTCGCCGCGCGCAGCGACCCGGCGCTGCTCGCGGCGCTCGGTCCGTTCGAGCGGACCACCGGGCGCGAGACCCACCGCCTCACCGTGAAGATGCTCGACGCCGACGAGAGCCGACCGGGAGCCCGCGAGCTCGTCCAGGCGACGCTGGACCTGATCCGCGGCCTCGGACTGGCAAGCACGATCAGCAACGACCAGGCCCGCCGCTCGCGCATCCTCGACCGCTGGGCCTTGGTCCTCGAGGACGAGCTGCCGCGCCGCAGCCAGGAAGACCCGATGAAACCGCCGACCGAGGAGACTTCGTGAACGCCGTTCTGGACCAGGTCCTCGCCGACCTCGCCGCGGAGGGCGACGCCCTCGACGCGGCGGTCGCCCCCCTCGACGAGGCCGGGTGGCGCACCCGCGTGCCGGCCGAGGGGTGGGACGTCGCGACGACCGTCGTCCACCTCGCCTGGACCGACGAGGCCGCCCTCGCCGCGGGAACCGACAAGGAGGCCTGGGACGCCCTCGTCCTGCAGGCGATGGCCGATCCGACGGGGTTCGTCGACGCCGAGGCGTTCGCCGGAGCCGCGGCGTCCGGCGCCGAGATCCTCGAGCGCTGGCGCGCCGGACGCCCCGACCTGGTGACCATGCTGCGGGAGTTCCCCGAGGGCCAGAAGCTGCCCTGGTTCGGACCGCCGATGAGCCCGACCTCGATGGCGACGGCGCGCTACATGGAGACCTGGGCGCACGCGCTGGACGTCTACGAAGCCCTGGGAGTGACCTACGCGCCGAGTGACCGGATCCGGCACGTGGCCCACCTCGGGGTGCGCACCCGGAACTTCTCGTTCGGCGTCCACGAGCTCGTTCCTCCGACGGAGGAGTTCCGGATCGACCTGGTCGCCCCCTCGGGCGAGGTCTGGTCCTACGGACCCGAGGACGCGGCGCAGACGCTGACCGGGTCGGCGTACGACTTCTGCCTGCTGGTCACCCAGCGCCGGCACCGCGACGACCTCGACCTGGTCGCGTCCGGGACCGACGTCGACCGCTGGCTCGACGTCGCGCAGGCGTTCGCCGGACCCTCGGGCACTGGCCGCGAGGCGACCCCATGACGGTCTCGGCGGGGCAGACCACCGCGGTCCGTATCGGGAACTGCAGCGGCTTCTACGGCGACCGCCTCAGCGCGATGCGAGAGATGCTGGAAGGCGCTTCGGGCCAGCCCGACCTCGACTACCTCACCGGCGACTACCTCGCCGAGCTCACGATGCTGATCCTCGGCAAGGACCAGCTGAAGGACCCGTCGCTCGGTTACGCGCGCACCTTCGTCGCCCAGGTCGCCGACACCCTCCGCCTCGCCCTCGACAAGGGCGTCAAGCTGGTCGCCAACGCGGGTGGGCTCAACCCGGCCGGCCTCGCAGCCCGGCTCACCGAGGTCGCGGCCTCGCTCGGTCTCGACGCCAAGATCGCCTGGGTCGACGGGGACAACCTCGCCCCGCGCGCCGCCGAGCTCGGACTCGGCAACGCCCTGACCGTGAACGCCTACCTCGGCGCCTTCGGCATCGCCCGCGCCCTGGACGCCGGTGCGGACATCGTCGTCACCGGCCGGGTCACCGACGCCTCCGTGGTCGTCGGGCCGGCGATCGCTCATCACGGCTGGACCGCGACGTCCTACGACGAGCTCGCCGGTGCCGTCGTCGCCGGCCACGTCATCGAGTGCGGGACCCAGGCGTGCGGTGGCAACTTCTCCGGCTTCCTGGACCTGCCGCGGGACGCCGCACCCCTCGGCTTCCCGCTCGCCGAGGTCGCGGCCGACGGCTCGTTCGTGGTCACCAAGTACACCGGGACCGGCGGCCTGGTCTCGGTCGACACCGTGACCGCGCAGCTCGTCTACGAGGTGCAGTCCACGCTCTACCTCGGTCCGGACGTCACCACCGACCTGGCTTCCATCCGCCTCGCCGACGACGGCCCGGACCGGGTCCGGGTCAGCGGGGTCCGTGGGACGCCGCCGCCGGAGCAGCTCAAGGTCTGCGTCAACGAGCTCGGCGGCTTCCGCAACCAGATGGAGTTCGTGCTCACCGGTCTCGACATCGAGGCCAAGGCGGCCTGGCTGCGGACCCAGCTGGACGCGCGGCTCGCCCTCAGCCCGCCGGCCAGCGTGGACTGGTCGCTCGGCTCCCTCCCGGCGCCGGACGCCGACACCGAGGAAGGGGCCTCCTGCCTGCTCCGGGTGACGGTGAAGGACCCGTCGGCCGACGCGGTCGGCAAGCCGTTCACCGCGGCTGCCGTCGAGCTCGCGCTGGCGTCGTACCCGGGCTTCACCCTGACCGCTCCTCCGGGCCGCGGGACGCCGTACGGGGTCTACCGGCCGGCGTACGTCGACCGGGCCGAGGTCACCGAGACGGTGCACCTCTGGGACGGCACGGTGCTCCCGATCGACGCACCTCCCGGGTTCCGACAGGCTCCCCCAACGACGGAGGGCTCTGACCCCACGATGGTCGAGCTCGTCGAGACCCATCCGCCCGACCTCTCCGCCCCGACCTCCGTGCACCCGCTCGGCACCTTCGTGCACGCCCGGTCGGGCGACAAGGGCGGGGACGCGAACGTCGGCCTCTGGATCGGCACCTCCCACAGCCCGTCGGAGGAGCTCCGCGAGCGTCGGATCGGCTGGCTGCTGCACCTGATCACCCCGGACGCCGTCCGGGCGTTCCTGCCCGAGGCCGCTGACCTCCCGGTCGAGGTCTACCCGCTGCCGAACCTCGGCGGCGTCAACATCCTGATCCGCGGGTTGCTCGGCGACGGCGTCGCCGCCAGTACCCGCTTCGATCCCCAGGCGAAGGCCGTCGGCGAATGGCTGCGGTCCCGGCACGTGCACATCCCCGAGGAGCTCTTGTGACTTTCCTGAACGACGACCGACGGGCCCTCCAGGCCAGCACCCGCACCTTCGTGGAACGCGAGATCACGCCGCACCTGCAGGAGTGGGAGGACGCCGGCGAGATCCCGCGCTCTCTCCACCAGGCGGCGGCGAAAGCGGGCATCCTCGCGCTCGGCTTCCCCGAGGAGGCGGGCGGGGAGGGCGGTGACCTGCTCGATGCGACCGCCATGCAGGAGGCCTTCTTCGCAGCCGGAGGTTCCTCCGGACTCGCGGCCGGGCTCTTCACCCACGGCATCGCGCTCCCACACCTGATCACCAACGGCAGCGTCGACCTGGTCGACCGCTACGCCCGCCCGACCCTGGCTGGTGACCTGATCGGTTCGCTGGCGGTCACCGAGCCCAACGGCGGGTCCGACGTCGCCGGGATCACCACCACCGCGGTCCGCGACGGTGACCACTACGTGCTCAACGGCGCCAAGACATTCATCACCTCGGGCGTGCGCGCCGACTTCGTCACCACCGCCGTCCGGACCGGCGGCCCCGGCCATGCCGGCCTCTCGCTGATCGTGGTCGACAAGGGGACGCCCGGGTTCACCGTCGACCGCTCGCTGAAGAAGATGGGCTGGCACTGCTCCGACACCGCCGAGCTCTCCTACGTCGACGTCCGGGTCCCGGTGACGAACCTGATCGGGAGCGAGAACTCGGGCTTCTACCAGATCGCCGAGCAGTTCGTCGTCGAGCGGATCGGCCTCGCGGTGCACGGCTACGGCATCGCCGGCCGGGCCCTGGAGCTGACCGCGCAGTACTGCCGCGACCGCGAGACGTTCGGCAAGCCGCTGATCAGCAACCAGGTCGTGCGCCACAAGCTGGTCGAGATGCGACGACTGGTCGAGATCTCCAGGTCCTACACCCACGAGGTGATCCAGCGTCACGTCGCCGGTGAGAACGTGATCGCCGAGGCCTGCCTGGCCAAGCAGACCGCGGTCGAGGCCTGCGAGGCGGTCGTGGACATGGCGGTCCAGCTGCACGGCGGAGCCGGTTACATGCACGGCGTCGAGGTCGAGCGGCACTACCGCGACTCCCGGATCCTGCCGATCGGCGGCGGCGCGACCGAAGTGCTCACCGACCTCGCCGCGCGTCTGCTGGGGTACGCATCGTGAGTACGGGGAGGGTTTCGACAGGCTCAACCAACGAGGAGACAGGCTCAACCAACGAGGAGACAGGCTCGGCAAGCCCGACGACCGGGAGTCGCCGTGAGTCGATGCTCGCCAAGCTTGAGTCCCTCGACGAACAGCACGCACTCGCGGTCGCCGGAGGCGGCGAGCGGTACGTCGAACGCCACCGCGCCCGCGGCAAGCTCACCGCCCGCGAGCGGATCGAGCTGCTCATCGACCCCGGTACGGCGTTCCTCGAGCTCTCCCCGCTCGCCGGCTGGGGGTCGGACTTCACGGTCGGCGCCAGCGTGGTCACCGGCATCGGCGTCGTCGAGGGGGTCGAGTGCCTGATCAACGCCAACGACCCGACCGTCAAGGGCGGAGCGTCGAACCCGTGGACCCTGAAGAAGGGTTTCCGCGCCTCCCAGATCGCGGAGGAGAACGACCTCCCGACGATCTCGCTGGTCGAGTCCGGGGGAGCCGACCTGCCGACCCAGAAGGACATCTTCATCCCCGGCGGCAGGATGTTCCGCGACCTGACCCGGGCCAGTGCCCGTCGCCAGCCCACGGTTGCCCTGGTCTTCGGCAACTCGACCGCCGGCGGGGCCTACATCCCCGGCATGAGCGACTACACCGTGATGGTGAAGGAGCAGGCGAAGGTCTTCCTCGGCGGTCCACCGCTGGTGAAGATGGCCACCGGGGAGGAGTCCGACGACGAGTCGCTCGGCGGCGCCGAGATGCACGCCCGCACCTCGGGGCTGGCCGACTACCTCGCTGTCGACGAGCACGACGCGATCCGGATCGGTCGGCGGATCATCGCCCGGTTGAACCGCAAGGAGAAGGTTTCGACAGGCTCGACCGGCGGGAGGGTGACGTTCGCGGAGCCCGAGGAGGACCCGGACGGGCTGCTCGACCTGATCCCGACCGACCTCAAGGAGCCGTTCGACCCGCGCGAGGTGATCGCCCGGATCGCCGACGGGCGCAGCGCTACCAACGGCGCTGTCTTCGACGAGTTCAAGCCGCTGTACGGCAGCTCGCTGGTCACCGGCTGGGCCAAGATCCACGGCCATCAGATCGGCATCCTGGCCAACGCCCAGGGCGTGCTCTTCTCCGAGGAGGCCCAGAAGGCGACCCAGTTCATCCAGTTGGCCAACCAGATCGACGTACCGCTGCTGTTCCTGCACAACACCACCGGCTACATGGTCGGCGCGGAGTACGAGCAGGGCGGCATCATCAAGCACGGCGCCCAGATGATCAACGCGGTCAGCAACTCCCGTGTCCCGCACATCTCGGTGGTGATGGCCGCCTCGTACGGCGCCGGCAACTACGGCATGAACGGTCGCGCCTTCGACCCGCGGTTCCTGTTCACCTGGCCGTCCGCGAAGTCGGCGGTGATGGGTCCGGCCCAGCTCGCCGGGGTGCTGTCGATCGTGGCCCGCGCCGCGGCCGAGTCGAAGGGCAAGGAGTACGACGAGGAGGCCGACGCCGGGATGCGCGCCTTCATCGAGGCCTCCATCGAGGAGCAGAGCCTGCCGTACTTCCTCTCCGGGATGCTCTACGACGACGGCGTCATCGATCCCCGCGACACCCGCACCGTCCTGGGCATCTGCCTGTCCGTGATCAACAACAAGCCCGTCGAGGGCACGGACCGCTTCGGCGTGTTCCGGATGTGAGGGACTGATGGTTTCGACAAGCTCAACCAGCACGAGCGAACGCTCAGGCGTGATCACCAAGATCTTGGTCGCGAACCGCGGCGAGATCGCCCGGCGCGTCTTCACCACGGCCCGTCGCCTCGGCATCGGCACGGTCGCGGTCTACTCCGACGCGGACGCCGGGCTGCCGTTCGTGGCCGAGGCCGACCTCGCCGTACGGCTGCCCGGGACGGAGTCCAACAGGAACAGCCCGGCCGAGACCTACCTCCGCGGTGACGTGATCATCGAGGCGGCGCAGAAGGCCGGGGCGGACGCGATCCACCCGGGCTACGGGTTCCTCTCGGAGAACGCGGAGTTCGCGCGCGCGGTCGTCGCTGCCGGGCTCACCTGGATCGGCCCGACCCCGGAGTCGATCGACGCGATGGGGTCGAAGATCGCCGCCAAGAAGCTGATGGCCGACGCCGGGGTCCCGGTCTTCGGCGAGATCGACCCGGCCGCGGCGACCGAGGCGGACCTGCCGCTGTTGGTCAAGGCATCAGCCGGTGGCGGCGGTCGCGGGATGCGGATCGTGCGCAACCTCGCGGACCTGCCCGGACAGGTGCAGCTGGCCTCGGACGAAGCGGCCTCGGCCTTCGGCGACGCGACGGTCTTCTGCGAGCCGTACCTGGAGAACGGCCGACACGTCGAGGTCCAGGTCGTGGGCGACGCCCAGGGCAACGTGCTCGTCCTCGGCGAACGCGACTGCTCGTTGCAGCGCCGGCACCAGAAGGTCGTCGAGGAGGCGCCCGCGCCGGGACTCAGCGACGAGGTCCGCCGCACCCTGCACGAGGGTGCCCGGCTCGCCGCCGCCGCGATCGGGTACGTCGGAGCAGGGACCGTGGAGTTCATGGTGGCGACCAGCTCGACCACCGGTGACGCGAAGGTCTCGTTCCTGGAGATGAACACCCGCCTCCAGGTCGAGCACCCGGTCACCGAGGCGGTCTTCGGGATCGACCTGGTCGAGGCGCAGATCCGGGTCGCCGAGGGCGGCGCCGTTCCCGAGGCGCCGTCGCACCCGCGGGGCCACGCGGTCGAGGTCCGCCTCTATGCCGAGGACCCGGCGGCGGACTACCAGCCGCAGAGTGGCCTGCTCGACACGTTCGAGATCCCGACGGATCTGGCCTTCGACCAGTTCGTCACCTACGGCAGCCGTCTGGACAGCGGTTTCGTCTCGGGCAGCGAGGTCAGCACCCACTACGACGCCATGCTCGCCAAGGTGATCGTCTGGGCGCCGACCCGTGACCTGGCGCTGCGGCAGCTGGCGGGGGTGCTCCGGCGCTCGCGCCTGCACGGGATCCGCACCAACCGGGACCTGCTGGTCGAGCTCCTCGGCCACGACGAGGTCGTGGGCGGGCAGATGACGACGAACTTCCTGGCCGACGAGACCCTCGCTGCGACGCAGGGGCGGAGTGTCCCCGGTAGTCCCGTCGACCAGGGCTGCGCGGTCTTCGCCGCAGCGGTGGCGTTGGTGGGCGAGTCGGTCCAGCACCGTCAGGTGCAGCAGGCCATTCCTGCCGGGTGGCGCAACGTCTCCTCGGCGCCGCTGGTGGAGACCTTCGACCTGGACGGTACCGAGATCAAGGTCGGCTGGCGCAACGTCCGCGGCCTGCTGGAGTTCGTCGACCTCTACGGCGAGGTCACGGGTGCCACGGCCTCGATGCCGGACCAGATTCTCGGCGGGTGGCGGGTCCAGGTCACCCACGACGGGATCACCCGTCCGCACGAGGTACTACTGCACGAGGACCGGGTCGACGTCGAGGCCCCGTCCGGACATGTGGCGCTTCGCCGGGTTCCTCGGTTCATCGACCCGGCCGAGCAGGTCAGCGCCGGTTCGTTGCTGGCTCCGATGCCTGGCACCGTGATCGCGGTGCCGGTGGAGTCCGGTGCTTCCGTGGAGGCCGGGCAGACCCTGCTCGTCCTCGAGGCGATGAAGATGCAGCACTCGATCAGTGCCCCGGCTGACGGCGTCGTGGAGATCGCCGTCGGCGTGGGCCAGCAGGTTGCGGCGGGCGATGTGCTCGCCGTCGTTTCGTCCGAGACCGAAGAAACCACCGAGGAGTCAGCATGAGCGACACGATGTTCACCGAGCCCGAGGAGCGCGTCGCCCTGCGCGAGGCCGTCGCCAAGCTGGCCGGAAGCTACGGCCACTCCTACGTCGCCGAGAAGACCCGGTCCGGCGGCAAGCTCACCGAGCTCTGGCAGGACATGGGCAAGCACGGCTTCCTCGGCGTCAACATCCCCGAGGAGTACGGCGGCGGAGGCGGCGGGATGTCCGACCTGGCGGCGGTGCTCGAGGAGGCCGCTGCTGCCGGGGCGCCGCTGCTGATGATGGTCGTCAGCCCCGCGATCTGCGGCACGATCATCAGCCGCTGCGGTACCGAGGCGCAGAAGCAGCACTACCTGCCGAAGATCGCCGACGGGTCGATGATCATGGCGTTCGCGATCACCGAGCCCGATGCCGGGTCCAACAGCCACCAGATCACCACGACCGCCACCCGCGACGGCGACGAGTGGGTGCTGACCGGCCAGAAGACCTACATCTCCGGGGTCGACGAGGCCGATGCGATCCTGGTCGTCTCCCGAACCGCGGACGCGAAGACGGGCAAGCTTAAGCCGGCCCTGATCGTCGTACCGACGGATGCGAAGGGCCTGACCAAGCAGGTCATCCCGATGGACTTCCATGCGCCGGAGAAGCAGTTCACGCTCTTCTTCGACAGCGTCCGGGTGCCCGCGGACTCGCTGGTCGGCGACGAGGACGGCGGGCTCTGGCAGCTCTTCGCCGGTCTCAACCCCGAGCGGATCATGGGGGCGGCCTTCTCGAACGGCATGGCTCGGTTCGCCCTCGACAAGGCCGTCGAGTACGCCAAGACCCGCAAGGTCTGGAAGGACGTCATCGGCACCCACCAGGGCATCGCGCACCCGCTGGCGAAGTCGAAGATCGAGCTCGAGCAGTCCCGGTTGCTGATGCAGAAGGCGGCCGCCCTGTACGACGCCGGCGACGACATGGCCGCGGGCGAGTACGCCAACATGGCCAAGTACTCGGGCGGCGAGGTCGCCTGCAACACCCTCGACGTCGCCGTGCACACGCACGGCGGTAACGGGCTCGCGCAGGAGTACGGCCTGGGCAACATGCTCCTGGCCGCGCGCCTCGGTCGGATCGCCCCGGTCAGCCGCGAGATGATCCTGAACTTCGTGGCCATGCACAGCCTGGGTCTGCCGAAGTCCTACTGAGAACCCCGGCGACCACCGATCCGAAGGAGCACCATGACCGAGTACGACGAGCTGGTCCACTACGCCGTCGCGGACGGCGTCGGGACGATCACCCTGGACTCCCCGCACAACCGGAACGCGTTGTCGCGCCAGCTGATCAACGAGCTCTTCCAGCGGCTCGACGAGTCCGCGGCGGACGACGAGGTCCGGGTGGTCGTCCTCCGGTCCGCGGGCCGGGTCTTCTGCTCCGGCGCTGATCTGGCCGAGGCGGCGTCCGGGTCGATGACCGAGGGCGCCGGGGCGCTGGTCGAGCTGCAGCGCGTGATCCTGAGCCATCCGAAGCCGATCGTGACCCGCCTCGGGGGGCCGGTCCGCGCCGGCGGGCTGGGGATCGTCGCCTCGAGCGACCTGGTGATCTGTGCCGAGGAGGTCACCTTCGCGTTGACCGAGTCCCGGCTCGCCCTGGCCCCGGCCGTGATCTCGTTGACGCTGGTCCCACGCCTGACGAGCCGGGCGGCGTACGACACCTTCCTCTCCGGTCGTAGCTTCGGCGCTGCCGAGGCGGCGGCGATGGGCCTGGTCACCCGGAGCGTCCCCTCCGCCGAGCTCGACGCCGCCGTCGAGCAGGCGTGCTCCGACCTGCTCCGGGCGCACCCGCAGGGGCTGCGGGAGACCAAGAAGGTGCTGGCCCGCGGGATGCTGGAGTACCTGGACGCGAACGCCGAGGACATGATCGCCCTCAGTGCTCGGCTCTTCTCTTCCGACGAGGCCCGTGAAGCGATCGTCGCGTTCCTGACGAAGAAGTAGCCAGGACCTGCGAGCCGCTCAGCTCAGCGGAAGACCCTCGGAGACAGGGCCAGCCGTTCGTTGCCGGTGACCGGGCTGTCGGCGAACGCGTCGTCGATGAAAAAGGTGTTCTCGTCGCCGGTCGTGTAGGTGCTCCACCCGGCCCGGACCGCACCGGGCTTCACACCCGAGACGCTCAGGCAGCTGCGCGGTACCGAGACCACCACCACCTGGGCCATGTAGTCGATCCTGTGGGCCAGACCCGCGCACTCGACGGGCTGCTCGTACTTCGACATCGCGACCTCGCCCTGCCAGAACCCGGACCCGGCGAAGACGTCGACGGTGCGCTCGAGCTTCGAGGTGACCAGGCGGACGGTGTGGAAGTGGATCGGCCCGCCGGTCTTCACCAGCGCCCGGAAGGTCGCGGAGACACGGACGGTCTCGCCCTCGAAGCTGATCCGCACCTTGCTCACGTCGCCCTGCTTGCGCGTCGGCGCCGGGGTCGGGGTCTCGGTGTTCGTCGCCTCGTCGTACACGACGCCCATCACGTCACCGGTGGCGTCGTAGTGGGAGATCGTGTCGGCGTAGACCGCGGTCGGCAGCAGGACCACGGTGGCGGCGGTGGTGGCGAGCGCAGCTGAGCGCAGGAACTTCATAGTGAGGTCTTTCCGGCAGTGAGGCGCCCCGATGGCGACCGGCCGCTGACGGTAGCAACCGGAAGGAGTCCGTGATGTCCGTTTCCGGAATGTGGCAGTTCCCGGTCAGCCGAGCTCGGCGACCGGCAGCGAGAGCCAACCGCGGACGAAGGCCGACTGGTGCCGGGTGCCGTCGGCCGGGTCCACCTGGATCCAGGGGTGCGCGGCGAGCAGCTCCTCCAGGGCAACACGGGCTTGCAGCCGGGCGAGGTGGGTGCCGATGCAGAAGTGCGGTCCGCTGCTGAAGGCCAGGTGCCGGCGGATCTCCCGCCGTACGTCGAGCTGGTCCGCGGTCTCCCCGAACTCGCGCTGGTCGCGGTTGCCGGCGGCGTACAGCATCATCACCTTCTCGCCGGCCGGGATGGTCGTCCCGTCGATCTCGACCTCGGTCAGCGTCGTCCGGGCCAGGCCCTGCACCGACGACTCCAGGCGCAGGAACTCCACCAGGGCGTCGGAGAGGAGGCCGGGGTCATCGAGCAGCAGCCGGCGCTGGTCCGGGGCGGCGCCGAGGAGGGTGACCGCGTGCGAGATCAGACTGGCCGTGGTGTCGCTGCCGCCGGCGACCACGACGAAGCAGAACCCCAGGATGTCCCAGTCGGTGAGCCGTTCGACGGCTCCGTCCGGGCCGGGCATCTCGGCGGCGACGAGCGCGCCGAGGAGGTCGTCGGTCGGGTTCTTGCGACGGTCCGCGATCGCGGCGGTGAAGTACTCCATCATCTCCGCCATCGCGGTCAGGGCGGCGACCTTGCCCGCTTCGGTGCTGGCGAGGTCGAGGGTGAAGCCGTCGTTCTGGACCTCGGTGATCGCATGCACCCACGGCGCGAACCGTTCCTGGTCCCCGAGCGGGATGCCGAACAGCTCAGCCAGCACGTAGGTCGGGATGGTCGAGGAGAACTGGGTGTGCAGGTCGGCCGTGCCGCCGTCGGCCACGGTCGCGTCCAGGTCGGCGATCCGGGCCCGGACGAAGGTGCGGATCCGGTCCTCGAGGACGGTGACGCGCTTGGGCGTGAACCCGCGACCGATCAGGTTGCGGAGCCGGGTCTGCACCGGCGGATCGAGCATCACCATGGTCGGCGGGATCCCGAGCTGCCCGATCTCGTCGGCGAAGAACGTCAGGCCGCTGGCCGAGGAGAAGACCTCCGGGCGTCGTACGGCGTCCCAGACGTGTTCGAAGCGGGAGAGTGCCCAGAAGGCGGGGGCGCGGTGATCGGCGGCGTGGAAGTGGACCGGCTCGTGCTCCCGGAGCCAGGCGTACGCCGGGTAGGGGTCGGCGAGGAACTCGTCGTCGAGCGGGTCGTAGACCAGGGTGCCCATCACACACTTTCTAACAGAGTCTGTTAATAACGGAGGTTCGTTAGTATGTGCGCTCGTGGCCCGCGACGCAACCCTCACCCGCGCCCTGCTGATCCGTGCCGGGGAACAGCGTTTCGCCCGCGACGGGGTCGCCGGCGCCAAGCTCAGCGACATCGTCCGCGACGCCGGCCAGCGCAACGACTCCGCGGTCGGGTACCACTTCGGGTCCCGGCAGGGGTTGCTCGCCGAGATCGTCGGAAAGCACATGACGGAGATGGAGAAGCACCGCGTCGTACCGTCGGCGGACGCTGACCTGCCGGCGGTCGTCGCGGCGATCGTGGCACCCACGGCAGCACTGCTCGCCACCGAGGACGGCCGGGACTTCTTGCGCATCACCGAGCAGCTCGCCGCCTGGTCGGGGGTCGGCAGCGGCCGGCCCAACGAGGTGCTCCGGGGCACGGTCCTCGGCGAGCAGCTGGCCCGACTGGTGCCGCTGCTCGAAACCCGGCTCGACGGGACCCTGGTCCGGGAGCGGGTCGCTTTGATGGTCACCTTCCTGACCGCTGCGCTCGCAGAACGAGCGCGTGCCCGCGAGGTGGGCACCCGGCAGCGTCTGAACCACGACCGCTTCGTCGCTCACCTGAGCACCGTGCTGACCGGCTGCCTCACCGCCTGATGGCGCACGAAGGGCCCTGCCGGAGTCCGGCAGGGCCCTTCGGGTGGGACGGGTCGGTCAGGGTGCGGGCACCGTGGTGTCGACGGCGATATCAATCACGGTGTTGTTGAAAAAGTTGCCCACCGAGGTCAGGGCGCCCGTGGTCAGGTTCACCGTCGAGAGGTTCACCACCGGGTACTCGCGCACCTTCGCCACCCCGAGGGCGACCAGGGCTGCCTCCAGCAGGTTGGTCACCTTGGCCTTCATCGTGTTGTTCTGGGTGGCCAGGTACGCCGTGTCGGCACCCGCAGCGGTGGCGATGTCCAGGCCTGCGACCGGCCGGTTGTTCAGCGCCAACGGTGCGACCGCCACCTGGGTCCCGTTGTTCGGCGGGCGCAGTGTCAGGTGACCTTGACCGGGTCCCCGACGGCGATCCGACCGGTGCTCTCGGGGATCAGGTGGACGGCGAACCAGGTCATCTGGTCGGCGAGCCGGTGCCGGGCGAGCGTGCGGATCGGTTCGGCGGTCGAGCTCAGGTCGTCCGGTGAGATCGTGGTCATCACGCATCGGTCCACCCGCTTCGGCTTCCGGAAGGAAACCGTTCCGATGGTGACCCGTTCCCAGTCGTCCTCGGCGAACGCCGGTGCTCCGGAGACGACCACGTTGGCCCGGAACCGCGTGATCGGCAGCGGCGCCGGCGGCTCCGCACCGCGCTCCACCGCGCCCTCCGCGATCCAGTCGTTGAGCCGGGCCAGGGAGGAGTGTGAGGCGAGCGTCAGCGGGCAACTGTCGGCGTACGCCGCGTGGTCGCCGGGACGCGCCCAGTCCCGGTCGAAGCTGCGCCGCGTCGGGTCGTCGCACCAGACCAGGCGCAGGTCCGGTCGCCCGGTGACGTCGCGCAGCCACTGGTGGGCATCCTCGGCGGCAGGGCGCCCCTGCAGGTCGTGGCCGTGCAGGCGGACGTCGACCAGGTCCGTGCCCGGCTCGACCACGTCGAGCGGGTCGAAGCCGCGGGACCGCAGCCGCAGCGGTACGCCGAGGCCGGGCTCGGTCTCCGGGGTGTCCGCCACCACCCGGAACAGTGCGCGCAGCTCCCGCGCGCTGACCAGCGTCCCGCCCGGGTCGACGACCATCCACTGCCGGTCACCGGCCAGCCCCCAGGGCCGGACCTCGGCGGCGGCGACCGGCCGGATCGCGGTGCTCTTCACCGGGTGCACCGCCAGGTCGGTGACCGTGATGGTCACCCCAGCCACCCGGCGAGCCGGTCGAGCCCGCGGGTGATCTCTGCGGCGCTGCCGGCGAAGGAGAGCCGGACGAACTGGTGGCCCCGGCGGGTGTCGAAGTCGATCCCCGGGGCGACCGCCACCCCGGTCTCGGCGAGCAGCCGCTGGCACCAGCCGTAGCTGTCGTCGGTGAGGTGGGCGATGTCGGCGTACACGTAGAACGCGCCGTCGGCGGGGGCCAACCGGTCGATGCCGAGCCGGGGGAGGCCCTCCAGCAGGAGCGCGCGGTTCTCGGCGTACCGCGCGACGTGCCCGTCGAGCTCGGCGTACGACGCGGGGGTGAACGCGGCCAGGGCGGCGTACTGGGAGAGCACCGGCGGGCAGATGGTGAAGTTGCCGGTGAGCACGTCGACCGGGCGGCGAAGATCCTCGGGCACGACCATCCAGCCGAGGCGCCAGCCGGTCATCGAGAAGTACTTCGAGAACGACCCGAAGATGACCGCAGTCCGCGACGTCTGCCAGGCCGAGGAAGTGCCGCCATCGTTGGCTGAGGTTGTCGGAACCCCGTAGGTAATGCCGTGGTAGATCTCGTCCGAGATCAGCCGGACGCCGCTCTGCTCGCACCACGCAGCGATCGCGGCCAGCTCCTCGGCGGGGATCATCGTGCCCGTCGGGTTGGCCGGTGAGGCGATCACGACGCCGGCGATCGGCCCCTGGTCGTGGGCGGCCGCGGCCAACAGGTCCACCGTGGGCTGGAAGCGGGTGTCGGGACCGCAGTCGATCTCGACCACCTCGACGCCCAGCGCGGCCAGCACGTTGCGGTAGCAGGGATAGCCGGGCCGGGCCATCAGGACGCGGTCGCCCGGCGCGAAGGCGGCGAGGAACGCCAGCAGGAATCCGCCCGAGGAGCCGGTGGTGGCGACGATGTCGTCGGCACCGACCTCGATCCCCGACGTCCTGCGGTGGTGGTCGGCGATCGCCTCACGGAGCTCGGGGATACCCGTGGCGACGCTGTAGCCGAGCAGGTCCTCGTCGAGCAGGCGCTTGGCTTCCTCGCGGACGGCGCGCGGCGCCCCGGTGGAGGGCTGGCCGGCGACGAAGTTGACCAGGTCGCCGTGACTGGCCGCCCGGCGCTGGGCGGCAGCGAGGAGATCCATCACGTGGAACGGCGGTACGTCGGCCCGCTGGGCCACCTTCAGGCGCTGGTCGCTCTGGCTCACCCGTTCACGCTAGCCGTTGCCCCGGCGGGTGCTCAGCCGTTGGGCTGCCCGGCCTTCAGCTTCTCCGGCTTCTCGGTAAGCAGGAACCGGATGTCGTCGGCGAACTGCGACGGTGCGGTGTCCCCGCTCCAGAAGATCGGCGCCTGGTGATCGGCGTTGATCCCGATCACGTAGGAACCGTGGCTGTTCGGGTCGTAGCCGCCACCGGGAAGCTCCTCGCCGGCGTCGACGAAGACGCCGATCGACTCGCCGACCTTCGCGACCGTGTCCAGCTCGCCGCTGAGTCCGACGATCCCCTCGTCGAACCGGTCGAGGTAGGTGCGCAGCACCGCGGGGGTGTCCCGGTCCGGGTCGCTGGTCACGAAGACGATCTCGACCTGCTCCTGCTGCTCCTCGGTCAGCTTCACCAGGCCGGAGGTGATCGAGCTGAGGACGGCCGGGCAGATGTCGGGGCACTGGGTGTAGCCGAAGAAGACCAGGGTCAGGGGGGCCGTGGTGTCCTTCGCCAACGAGAACGCCTCGCCGTCGGTGGTGGTCAGCTCGTCGGCGGCGACGGTGAACGGCGGGTCCACGACGGTGCCGTGCAGGGCCACCGACTTCTCCTGCCCGCAGCCGGAGGCCAGCAGCAGGGTCGCGAGGACGACGGCGAGCAGGCGCAGCCGGGCCATCGGGGTGGTCCGGGGGGCGGTGTTCATCGGATCTCCAGTGCAGCGAGGACGGTGGCCTTGTCGGGGAACGGGCCGATGTGGACGGCGACAGCCTTCCCGTCGCGGACCAGGACCGAGGTGGGGACGGCGTTCACCGGGATGCCCTCGATCGCCAGGGCGACCTCGGCCTCGGGGTCCATCCAGTTCGGGAAGCTGACCTGCGCCGCGTCCAGGGCCCCGCGGGCCCACGCGCGGTTGTTGTCCCGGGTGAAGCCGACGACCTGCAGCTTCCCGCTGTCGTCGATCTCCTGCAGCATCGGGAGCTCGTCCTTGCACGGCTCGCAGAAGCTGGCCCAGATGTTCACCACGGTCGGGGTGTCCGGGTCCACCGGCATCTCCGGCTGGTCGGAGCGCACCGGGTCGTCGGTCGGCAGTTCGACCGCGATCGGCTCGATGCCCTGCCAGCCCGCCCCCGACATCGTCTGCTTGCCGCCGGTGTCGCTGTCGACGTACGTCGTGCCGCCGCAGGAGACCAGGGCGAGGGTGCACGCTGCCACGAGCAGCAGGCGTACGGGTCCTCGGAGCACCACGAGATCGTATCCGCGGACCCTAGGGCCTCAGCGGTCAGCCTCAGCGGGCGGCTGCGTGGCGCCCGGCCCGACGACCGAAGTACGAGCCCTCGGCGAGCTGGGTTCCCGAGGCGTAGCTCTTGCCGTCCTGGGCGATGTTCGCGGCGCAGGCGCCGGCGGCGTACAGGCCGTCGATCACGGCCCCGTCGGCACGCTGGACCTCGCCGTCGACCGAGCACCGCATCCCGCCGAGGGTGAAACCGGCGTAGAGAGCCTTACCGAGGGTGAGGTCGTAGGCGCCCCACGGGCCGTTGTCCTGCGGTGCGACCCAGTCGGGGTGCTTGTGGAACTGGGGGTCGTGCTTCTCGTGCGCGAACTTGTTGTACGACGCCAGGGTCGCGACCAGGTTGCCCTCGGGGATGCCGAGTGCCTGCTCCATCTCCTGAGGCGTCTCCCACCCGTCGATGAACGGGGTGAGCGGCATCGACGGGTGCTCGATGTGGGCCGAGTCGACGATCAGGTACGCCGCCTGGTCGGGCTGGTCCATCACGAAGCCCGAGGTGCGCGAGTGGTAGCTGTCCTCGGCGACGAACCGGTCGCCGTTCTTGTTCACGATGATGCCGGTGACCAGGATCGACGGCGGGTAGAAGGGGGCGGTGATGAACGGCTCGTCCATGAACCTGAGCTCCGCGCCGACCGAGGCGCCGAGGCGCAGACCCAGACCGTCGTCGTAGGTGTTGCCGAGGACGAAGAGCTTCTCCCCGAGTGCCGGGGTGTTCTCGGCGACCATCTCGGGGTTCATCACGAAACCGCCGGCGGCGATCACGACGGCCTTGGCGCGCAGGACGCCGGTCTCCTGGAAGTGCTTCCAGCGCACGCCGACCACCTCCGCACCGCCGTTCGCGCCGGTCTCGGTCACCAGGCTCGCCGCGCCGGTCTCGTAACGGATCTCTACACCCGCCTCGAGGATCCGCTCGTTGAGCAGGTCCATCACCATCTGGGTGCCGCCGGTGTCACCCGGGACGGGGACCTTGTGGCCCCGGGGCGCCGGGACCGCGAGGTCGCGGAACGGGTGCACCTTCTCGTTGCCGGTGAACATCAGGCCCTCGGTGTTCGGCTGGATCACTGCCTTGCCGGGGAAGTAGGAGCGCTCGAACTCGAAGCCCAGGGCCTCGATCCAGTCGAAGTGCTCGACGCTGTCGTCGCAGAACACCCGGATCTTCTCCGGTTCCGGGTCCTTGCTGATCGCCAGCAGGTACTTGTACATCTCCTCGGCGCTGTCCTCGTGGCCGGTCGCCTGCTGCACCGCGGTGCCGCCGCCGAGGTAGAAGTGCCCGCCCGACATCGCACTGGTGCCGCCGTAGGTCGCGGCCCGCTCGAGCAGGACGACCTTGGCGCCCGCGCGCGCGGCCTCGAGGGCGGCGCACCCGCCGGCGATGCCGAAGCCGACGACGACGACGTCGGTCCGCTCCTCGTCACCGGACAGGGTGGAGGCAGGGACGACGTCGGGAAGGGCGGTGGTCATGGAGGAGATCCTAGGCGGAAACTAGAACAAGTTCTATACCCCGTCCGGGTCGGTGGCGGTACGTCGACGGGGCCGTCGGCCGCACTGCGCGGGCGCCGACGGACCGGGCTCAGCGGATAGACTTCCCGTCACATCCCCCACCGCCGAGGTGCCGCAGCATGACACTCGACGTCGACACCCTGAACCAGGGTCTCCTGGCGGGTTGTGGCGTCCTGCTGGTGGCGATCCTCGCGGTCCGGGCCTCCACCGGCGTCGGGCTGCCCAGTCTTCTGCTCTACCTCCTGATCGGCGTCGGGCTCGGCGAAGCCGGCCTGGGAGTCGCGTTCTCGGACGCCGCCCTGGCCAACGCCCTCGGGTTCGCGGCCCTGGTGGTGATCCTGGCCGAGGGCGGGCTGACCACGAAGTGGTCGGAGATGAAGCCGGTGATCCGGATCGGGTCGTCGCTGGCGACCCTCGGCGTGGTGGTCAGCGTCGGGATGATGGCCGTCTTCGCGCACTATGCGCTCGGGTTGAGCTGGCAGCTGGCGATCCTGCTCGGCGCGGTCACGTCCCCGACCGATGCGGCCGCCGTCTTCTCGGTGCTCCGGCGGGTACCGCTGCCGCGCCGGATCAACTCGACGCTCGAGGCGGAGTCCGGGCTGAACGACGCACCGATCGTCGTCCTGGTGACGCTGGTGAGCGTCGGCGGCGGTCACGGGCCGCTCTACTTCGCCGGGGAGGTGCTCTTCGAGCTCGTCCTGGGCGTCCTCGGCGGACTCGCGATCGGTTTCGCCGGCGCCTGGATGATGCGCCGTGCGGCGCTCCCGTCGTCCGGCCTCTACCCGCTCGCGGTGCTGTCGATCGCGGTGTTCTCCTACGCCTCGGTCGCAGCCCTGCACGGGTCCGGCTTCGCGGCCGTGTACGTCGCGGCCCTCGTCCTCGGCAACTCCGAGCTCCCGCACCGGGCCGCCACCCGCTCGTTCGCGGAAGGGATGGCCTGGCTCGCCCAGATCGGTCTCTTCGTGATGCTCGGTCTGCTGCTCTCGCCCGGGCGGCTCTCCTGGGAGGTCCTCGGCCTGGCCGTGGCGTCCGGGACGTTCCTCACCCTGGTGGCCCGACCCCTGTCGGTGCTGGTCGCGGCCGTGCTGCAACCGATGCCCTGGCGGGAGCTGACCTTCATCAGCTGGGCGGGGCTCCGGGGGGCCGTGCCGATCGTCTTCGCGACGATCCCGCTCTCCGAGAACGTCGACGACGCGGCGCGACTGTTCGACATCGTCTTCGTGCTGGTGGTCATCTACACCCTGATCACTGCGCCCACCCTGCCGTTGGTGGCGCGCTACCTCAAGGTGGCCCGGCGCAGCGAACCCCGTGACATCGACGTCGAAGCGGCGCCGCTGGAGCGGATCGCCGCCGACCTGCTGATGGTGACGATCTCGCCGAAGTCCTTGATGCACGGCGTCGAGGTCGCCGAGCTCCGGTTGCCGAAGGGTGCCTCGGTCTCGTTGATCGTCCGTGACGGCGCGACCCTGGTGCCGCAGCTGCGCACTGTCCTGCGCCGGGGCGACGAGCTGCTGGTGGTCACCACCCGGAAGTCCCGGGAGCGGACCGAGCAGCGGTTGCGGGCGGTCTCGCTCAAGGGCCGTCTCGCGCAATGGCTCGACGACGACCGCTGACGAGGTTTCGACAGCCTCGACCTGTGGGGTTTCGACAGGCTCAACCGACGAAAGTTTCGACAGGCTCAACCACCGTTGGTTGAGCCTGTCGAAACCTGTTTCGTTCAGCTGATCACTTGGCGGCGATCAGGCCGTCGATCCGAACGAGCTCGCCGGTCTCGCTGATCACCTTGATGACCACCGTGCCGCCCTCGACGGAGCCGAAGGTCTTGACCGGGACGACCTGCTGGTAGCTGGAGCCCTTGAGGCTGTAGCTGCCGAGCTTCTTGCCCTGGAAGTAGACCTCGACCTTGCCGCCGCTGGCGACCTTGCTGACCACCAGGGCCAGGCGCTTGGCCTTGACCTGGGTGAGCTTCAGCGAGGCACCTTTCGCGGTGGCCTTGCTGTAGGTGCCGTTGTAGTGCGAGGAGGACTCCACCCGGGTGAACCCGCCGGCGGCGGTGAGCACACCGTCGTCGACCGGGGTCGTGGTGCACTTCGGCGCGGTGAAGGCGCCGTAGTTGGCGTGCGTGTCCCGGGCCCGGACCTCGAAGCAGTACGTGCGACCGGGCGTCGTGGCGAAGTCGTACGACGTCTCCGCGGTGCCGGTCAGCAGCGAGGTGTTCTCACCGCTGGTGCTGTTCCACTTGGTGGTCTTGACCTTCACGTCGTACAGGGTGACGTCGCTGAACCGGTCCTGGGCGGACCAGGTCAGTTTCAGCTGCTTCTTCAGCGTGTTCGTGGTGACTCCGGTGATCGAGCTGGTCGGACCCGCCCCGTCGACGAACTTCACGTGCAGTGCGCCCTGGGTCGGGTCGGGCAGGCCGTAGACCCCGCCGACGACGGCGTTGCCCTGGTTGTCGATCCCGGCGGAGGTCTCGGTGGCGTCGAACTCGATCGCGCTGGAGTTGTACTTCACGAACGGCAGCACCGCGGGGACGCCGCGGTAGGCGCTGTGCAGGTCACCGGCGTTGACCCAGCCGAGCACGTAGGCGCCGGTGTCGCTGATGGCGGCCTTCGGGAAGGCGGCGCCGGTGAGGGCGGCACTGACCGCGCTGCCGGCGGCCCAGCCCGCGGTGTCGTACGCCCGGGTCCGGTAGCCGACCTCGGTGCTGGCCTGGTTCCAGGCGAGCACGGCGGCGCCGCTGTCGTTCTGGTCGAGGCTGATGTGGTCGGTGGTCACGCCGGCCGGCGAGACGAAGGTCGAGCCGGTCATGGACCCGTCGGACTTGACCCGGACGACGCTGGAGCGGAAGTCGTCGTCGAGGTCCTTCTTCACGTAGCCGACGGTGGCGACGCCACCGTCGTTCAGGGCGGTCTCGGCCTCGATCTTGTACTGGCCGGTGGTGCTGACGGGCTTGGTGGCGGTCCACAGCTTGGTCGCGGAGTCGAACCGGCGGACGTCGATCGTGCTGCTGCCGTCGCCGGCGTTGAAGTACGCGAGCAGGGCGTCGCCCTCGGCGTTCACCGCGAGGTCCGGGGCGAACGAGGAGTCGTCGCCCAGGTTCCCGTACAGGTCGCCGAGGCCACCCGCCGTGTCGTCGTTGACGACGCGGACCCGGTTCAGCGCGCCGTTGTCGGTGACCTGGTAGGCCGCCCAGAACCGGCCGTTGCCGTCCACAGCGACATCCATCGGCCCGGTGGCGGTGTAGGTGTTGCCGTAGGAGATCTGCTTCGAGGCGCCGAAGCCACCGGAGATGAAGCGGTTGATCCGGACCTGGTAGTGGTCGTTGTCGTCCTTCTGCTGCCAGCCGGCGACCGCGATGCCCTGGTCGTTGATGGCGGCGCTCGGGTTGGCGACCTCGGCGTTGTTCGGCGAGACGGTCGCTGGAGCGCTCCAGGAGCCGTGGGAGAAGTAGGAGGCCTGGACGACGTCCTTGCCGCTGACGTCGCGGAGCCAGGTCGCGAGGCCGGAGCCGTTCTCGGACATCACGACCTGAGCGTCGGACGGGATCGTGCCGACCGTGCTCGGTGAGTCGGTCGAGACGAAGGTCGGAGCCGCCGATGCGGACGGCATGGTCATGAGTGCACCCGCGGTCAGCGAAGCTGCCACGAGGGTGCCGGTGAAGGTGTGACGGAACATGGCAGGAGTGCCTTTCACGAGGTGGTTGGAGGTCTTGCTTGCAGGTAGGAGCAAGCAGGGGCCCGCGACCTTGCACTTTTCTCGTGAACTTTGTTCTCGTGAACGTTGGTGGTGCCTGTCGACACCCTCAGACGAAGGCGTCCACCCCGGTCTGCTCCGCCGACCAGGCCCACAGGCGAGCCGCCTCGGCCGGGTCGGTCGCGTGCGGGAAGACGCCGAGTGCCTGACCGGTCACCCGCTCCTCGCGGTTCGCCAAGGGGGCGATGTCGCAGTCCTCGAGGTAGAGCCCGCCGAGTCCGTCCAGCATCGGCGACGTCGCTGCCCACACCGCGGTGGCCGCTCCAGCCTCGGGGGACTTGAACTCCGGCATCAGCGGCTTGCCGTCCTCCCCGTAGGAGAGCAGGGATTCCAGGTCCTCGGGCTGCAGGTGCCGGCCCAGCGGGGTGAGAATCGCGCCGGGGTGCAGGGCGAAAGCCCGGACCCCGTGGTCCTGGCCGAGGCGGTCGAGCTCGACGGCGAAGAGCACGTTGGCGGTCTTGGACTGCCCGTAGGCGAGCCACTTGTCGTACCCGTCGCGGAGGAAGGCCAGGTCGTCCCAGCGGATCCCGCCGAACTGGTGGCCGCCCGACGAGACGCTGACGACGCGACTTCCGCCGGCAAGCAGCGGCCAGAGCCGGTTCACCAGGGCGAAGTGACCGAGGTGGTTGGTCGCGAGCTGGAGCTCCCAGCCCGGGCCGACGTGCGCTTCGGGGGTGGCCATGATGCCGGCGCTGTTGATCACCAGGTCGAGGTGCTGACCCGTGGACAGCACCGCGGCGGCGTACGTCGCGACGCTGGCCTGGTCGGCCAGGTCCAGGGTGCCGACCTCGACGCCCTCCAGGCCTGCCAGCGCCTCGCGGGCCAGCTCCGGCCGGCGGGCCGGTGCCAGCACCCGGGCCCCCGCACCGACCAGGGCGCGTACGATCTCGATGCCGATCCCGGAGTAGCCGCCGGTGACCAGGGCGCGCTTCCCCGTGAGTTCGATCCCGTCGAGGACCTCGGCGGCCGTGGTGTGCAGGCCGAACCCGGAGCCGAGCGGCTGCTGCCCGGTCATGCGGGCGGGAAGTTCACGTCGCGGGTGGTGGCTTCCCACTCGTCGATCGACGCGTTGAACGCAGCGAGCTTCTCGCGGACCGCCTTGAGCACGTCGTGCCCCAGGAGCAGACGCAGCGGCGGGTCCTCGAGGCCGGTCAGCATCAGGACCGCCTCGGCCACCTTGCGGGGGTCGCCGGGGAGGTGGTCGGCGAACTGCTTGATCAGGTCCTTGCGGACGCCCACGTCGTCGGCGTACGCGTCGATCGGCCGAGCGGACTCGTGCATCGAGCGGCTGGCCCAGTCGGTGCGGAAGCCCCCCGGCTCCACCGCGCAGACCTTGATCCCGAACGCGGCGACCTCCTTGGAGAGCGCCTCGGTGAGTCCTTCCAGGGCGAACTTGGTCGAGGAGTAGAAGGCGTTCGGCGGGTTCGCGACCAGGCCGGTCATCGAGGAGATGTTGATGATGTGTCCGCTGCCCTGGGCGCGCATGATCGGCAGCACCCGTTGGATCGTGTCCACGACCCCGAAGTAGTTGGTGTCGAAGAGAGCGCGGATCTCGGCGTCCTCGCCCTCTTCGACGGCGGAGAGGTAGCCGTAGCCGGCGTTGTTGACCAGGACGTCGATACCCCCGTACGCGGCGTGGGTCGCGGCGACGGCTGCGGCTACCTGTGCGGAGTCGGTGACATCGAGGGCCAACGCGAGCGCCCGGTCCCCGAAGTCGGTGACGAAGTCCTCGACCGCTTCTACCTTGCGGGCGGTCACGGCCACCTGGTGGCCGGCTTCCAGGGCGGCCCGGGCGATCTCCCGGCCGATGCCGGTCGAGCAACCCGTGATCAACCAGCGGCTCACGAGACGACTCCCTCGGGGATGCGGTTCAGGTACCCGGCCTGGCGCACGGCGAGCTGATCGGCCCGCCCGGCCTCGTCGATCCGGGCGACGCCGGGCAGTTCCCGGTCGAGGTCGTCCAGGTCGATCACCCGGCCTGTCGCCGCGAGGTCCTCGGTGGCGCCGTTCGGGCCGAACTCCGCCATCCGCAGCGTGAGGATCCCCTCGCGCAGGCCGTCGGAGTCGATCCAGTTGTGCACGCCGGGGTTCTCGGGACCGATCACGTAGGTGTAGGTGCCGTCCTCGTTGGGCTTCGACTGCGCCTTGTTCAGGCTGCCGGTGGAGCCGTAGATGTCGAGCGTGGTGCCCCACAGGTTGCCGAGCGGGACGGTGAAGTACTCCGCGCCGCCGTCGCTGACGTCGACCACGAAGGCCTGCCCGGGCTCGAGGTCGAACCGGCCGGCGACGTACACCTGGTTGCGCATCGCGCCGTGCTGGTCGGCGGTCCAGGCCAGGGAGAAGTGGTTCGCCGGGGTCTTGTACATCCCGTAGCTGAGCTTGCCGGTGAAGTCGGCGAAGTGCGCCATCATCGCCGCCGTCGCTTCGGCCTGTTCGTCCAACGTCAGGGCGGGACGGTCGCCACCGTTGGTCGAGCCCGTCGAAACCCTTTCCACCGTGATGTGGTTCGGCTCGTCCCGGCTCCAGTCCAGCAGGACGTCGCGGATGTAGAACTCGTGCGCCTCGGGGGTCGAGGTGATGTGGTTGGTCCGACCGTTCTTCTCGCTCGCGTCGACGGTGATCTCGTACGTCCCGTCGGAGGCGATCTCCATGCGGCGGCCGTCGACGACGTCGATGGTGCCCATGTGGGCGTTCCAGAGGGTGAAGTAGTTCTCGGTCATCCGGTGCTCGCCGACCCGGCCGCGGATGACGTAACGCTCTTCGCCGGAGATCGGGATGACCCGGTAGACCGAGTCCGGGTTGTCGATGCCCCAGCGACTGCCGGGGATCCGGAGGCCCTCGACCTCGTGGGCCAGCCGGGTGATGCAGGTGACCTGGGGGCGCAACGGGTCGGAGTTGCTGGACCAGATCGCGGCCGAGAACATCACCTCCTCGTACGCCGCCTCGAAACGCTCGCGCATGGCCTCGGACGGCTTCGCCCGGGCGAGCCAGGTCTCGGCCACCTGCGTGTACGCCGCCCGCACCGTGGGGTGCTGGATCAGCTCGAGGGCGGCGAGCTCGTGCTCGTGCTGGGCCGCGGTGGCAACGGGGTGGCCAGGAATCTGCTCGGACATGGAGCGAACGTAACAGGATTCTCACCAAAATGTCAGTACTGACAAAATGATAGGTTCACCCCCGTGACCACCGCAGCGATCGAGGGCTCCAAGTCCGAGCGCACCCGGGCAGCGCTCCGTGAGGCAGCCCTGCGGCACTTCGTCGCCGACGGGTTCGAGGGCGCCAGTGTCGCCGCGATCGCCGCCGAGGTCGGCGTCACCGAGCGAACGTTCTACCGGCACTTCGCCACCAAGGACGAGGTGCTCTTCGCCGACCTCGTCGAGGGTCTCGCCTGGTTCCGGACGGCGATCCGCGCCCGCCCGGCGGACGAGGAGCTCGGGCGCGCGGTGCTGGAGTCACTGGGCTCGGCGCCGACGGATCCGCGGCTGCTGGTCGAGATCGCCCGGCTCCGGCGCGAGCTGCTCAGCCCGGCGCGGATCGAGCGCGTCTTCCGCGACCGTCAGGCGGCGATGGCCACCGAGCTGCGTGCTCTCCAGGTCGAGCGCGGGGTCGACGACCTCGCTGCGGCAGTCCGGGCGGAGGCGCTGGCCGGCGCGGTCTTCGCGGCGGTCGCCGTGTGGAGCGACGGCACGTCCCACGACCTGCGGCGGCTCGGTGAGCTGACGGCCGCGGCGGTCGACCAGGTGCGGCCGCTCGTACGGTGATCGAGCCTGTCGAGATCCGGCGAGCCGCGTTCGACGTCTCGACAAGCTCGACGACCGGTGGTTGAGCCTGTCGAAATCCTCTAACCGCGGAACATACGCTCGTACTCCGCGAACCGCTCCCGGATCTGTCCCTCGCTCAACCCGTAGGTCTCGGGCCGGTAGTCCGGCCGCCCCTGCTCCCGCGGGCGACGGCTGAGCCAGTCACGCATCGCTGCCTCCGCGGGGGCGTCCAGCTCGACGCCGATCGCGTCGTAGACCCGGGAGACCTGGGTGATCGGGTCGGCCACGACGTCCTCGAACGCCAGGTCGGTGACCAAGTGGGAGGTCGCGGGGTCGGCGGCCCAGGCTGCCCGGGTGGCCAGGGCGCGGTCGTTGGTCCAGCCCGTCCGCTCGATCCACTGCGCCCCGACGCGGTGCAGGTCGACGACGTCGGAGTGCATCGTGTGCAGGGTCGCGTTCAGGCTCGCGCCGGAGCCGATCGAGGCGACCGGGTCGCGGTGCAGGTGCACCACGTGCAGGTCGGGGAAGCGTGCGCGGAGCGTGTCGAGGTACCCGAGGTGGGCGGGGGTCTTCAGCACCCAGCGGCCGATCGGCTCACCGCGCCGCCGCTTCTGCCACTGCAGCAGCTGGAGCATCGCGTGCAGGTGGTCGTAGGCCGGGGTGAAGTCCTGGTCGTCGATCCAGCTCCGGTACGTCGGCAGGTGCGCGCCGGCCTCCGGCACGTGGGAGAGGAACGCGGCGTCGAGGAAAACGATCTCCTCCTCCGCCTCGAGGGCATACATCGGGTGGATCGCGAACAGGTCCGGCATGAATTGCTGGGTCTGCTCCTGGCGGGCGAGGGCGGCCGCGATTCGCGGGTCCTCACCCACGCCGGGTTCCAAGAACTCCGCGTGGGTGAGCCGCGGCGCAACCTCGACGACCTCCCAGCCATGGGCGCAGGTGAAGCGCTCGTCGGCGGCGAGCAGGCGCTGGGCGAGCGTCGTACCGCTGCGCATCATGCCGACCACGACGACCGGCGCCGCGATCACCTCCTCGGCGATCTCCGGGTACCGGCGACGCCACTCCTGGGCCCGCAGGCGCATCCGCAGGTGGTGGACCAGGCCGCCCCGGATGATGTGCGCGCCGAGGTCGGAGAGCCCGGCCCCGAGGTAGTCCCCCGTCAGGACGGTGAGCGGGGCCTCGAAGGGCAGCGGTCCGAAGTCGCCCAGGGACTCCTTCTCCCGGGCAGCACTCATCAGGGCCGGTACTGCGAAGTCCGCACGCGTGTCCACGCGCGAAACCTATGCTCCGGCCATGGACAGTGCGCGCGAGATCGAGAATCTGCTCTACACCTACGCCGAGCGGATCGACGCCGGCGACCTCGACGGCGTCGCGGAGCTCTTCACCCACGCGACCATCTTCGGCCAGGAGAACGGGCCGCCCGAGACGCAGTTCGTCGGAGCGGTCGGAGCGCGCAAGATGTACGAGATCTCGACCCGGCTGTACGCCGACGACGGCACTCCGAAGACCAAGCACATCACCACCAACCCGATCATCCATGTCGATGACGAGGCCGGGACCGCCACCTGCCGGTCCTACTTCTGCGTGGTCCAGGCGACGCCGGAGCTCCCGCTGCAACCGATCATCGCCGGTCGTTACCACGACACCTTCCAGGTCGTCGACGGCCGGTGGTGGTTCGCCACCCGGACCCTCTTCGTCGACCTGATGGGGGACCTGAGCCACCACCTGAAGTGGTGAGCCCGGTCCCGCCTAGGAGCAGGTGGCCTGGGGTTTCGGCAGGCTGACCTTGGTCGGCGCACTCGACTTCAGAGCGCTGAACTTGTCGCCGATGAAGACGTCGATGCCGGGCCCGTAGTCCTCGTCGACCACGACGATCTTGGTGTCCTTGCCGAAAGCGGCGGCGACCAACCTGGCAGCCGGGTTGTCCTTGCGGGTCGTGCGCACCTCGGCGCGCGGGACCTCCAGGTCTCCGGGCGCGTTCCCGATCGCTCCGGGCTTGAAGCCCGCTGCTTCCAGGAGGTCGAGGGCGTCCTGGGCGCGGCCGGTGCGTCCTCCGGTGTTGTAGACGCTGACGGTCACCTCGCCGCGGCGCACCACCCGGATGATGCTCTGGTCCTCGGGTGCACAGTCGGGGCCGTCGTCGTTCGAGGAGGCCAGGCTCTCGAACGGGGCTGTCATGGCCTGGTAGCCCCAGAGGGCCATCAGGACCACCACGACGGCGAAGCTGCCGATGGTGAGCGCCGCCGTACGCCGGGGGTTCCGGACCTCGATCATGCGCCGGCCTCGTGCACGCGGGCGTGGACGACGTGCCGTTGCTGGAGGGCTGCTCGGAGCGCGCGGTGCAGCCCGTCCTCGAGGTACATCTCGTCGCGCCAGAGCACGACGTGGGCGAAGAGGTCGCCGAAGAAGGTGGAGTCCTCGTCGAGCAGTGCCGCCAGCTGGAGGGTGTCCTTGGTGGTGACCAGCTCGTCCAGGCGCACCGGGCGCGGCGGCAGTGCGGCCCAGTCCCGGGGTCCCAGTTGATGGTCCGGATACGGGCGCCCGTCGCCGATGCGCTTGAAGATCACGGGGCCATCATAGGAAAGGTCGGGCAGATCCCCGCCTGGGGCGTACCCCGTCGCGCGGCTACAGTCCTGCCATGGGCGATGACGGGACTGCCGGGGACATCACCGCGGCGGTGGCGGAGGGCTACCGTTTCGAGGGCGCGGCACTCGAGCTGGGTGAGTTGATGACCGGCCCGGACGCGCTGACCGACGTACCGGTTCGGATCCCGCTCGCGATGCTCAACCGGCACGGCCTGGTGGCCGGAGCGACCGGTACCGGGAAGACCAAGACCCTCCAGCTGATGGCCGAGCAGCTGAGCACGGCCGGGGTGCCGGTCTTCGCCGCCGACATCAAGGGCGACCTCTCCGGACTCTCCACCTTCGGCGAGGGCGGCGAGAAGATCACCGCGCGGGCGGCCTCGGTCGGTCAGGCCTGGAAGGCGACCGCGTTCCCGGTCGAGTTCTTCGCCCTCGGCGGCGAGGGCACCGGCATCCCGCTGCGGGTGACGATGTCCGCCTTCGGTCCCACCCTGCTGAGCAAGGTCCTCGGGCTCAACGACACCCAGGAGTCGTCGCTCGGCCTGATCTTCCACTACGCCGACACGGCAGGTCTGCCGCTGCTCGACCTCGCCGACCTGCGTGAGGTCACCAAGTTCCTGACCTCGGACGAGGGGAAGGCCGAGCTCAAGGATCTCGGCGGCCTCTCCCCGGCGACGGCCGGAGTGATCCTGCGCGAGCTGATCGCGTTCTCGGCCCAGGGCGCCGACGTGTTCTTCGGCGAGCCCGAGTTCTCCAGCGGCGACCTGCTCCGGCACACGCCGTCCGGCAAGGGACTGATCTCGCTGGTGGAGCTGCCGAACCTGGTGGACCGCCCGGCGATCTTCTCGACCTTCCTGATGTGGCTGCTGGCCGACCTGTTCCACGACCTGCCCGAGGTCGGCGACCTCGACAAGCCCAAGCTGGTGTTCTTCTTCGACGAGGCGCACCTGCTCTTCGACGACGCGTCGGAGGCCTTCCTGGACTCGATCGCGCAGACGGTCCGGCTGATCCGGTCCAAGGGGGTCGGGGTCGTCTTCGTGACGCAGTCGCCGACCGACGTGCCGGACGAGGTGCTGGCCCAGCTCGGGTCTCGGGTCCAGCACCAGCTGCGGGCGCACACCCCGAACGACGCCAAGGCGTTGAAGGCCACGGTGAACACCTACCCGACCAGCGCGTACGACGACCTCGGCGAGGTGATCACCTCGCTCGGAATCGGGGAGGCGGTGGTGACCGTGATGAACGAGCGCGGCGCCCCGACGCCGGTGGCCTGGACCCGGCTGCGCGCGCCCGAGTCGCTGATGGGCACCGCGGACCCGGCCGCGATGGCCACCACGGTGGCGACCTCCGCGCTGGCCCCGAAGTACGCGACCGCTCTCGACCGCGAGTCCGCCCGCGAGCTGCTCGCCGCCCGGCTCGACGCCGGGGCCGAGAAGGCGGCCACCGAGGCCGGGACGACGGCGCCGCCGGCCCGACCGCCGGCCGCTCCGAAGAAGGCACCGAGCCCGCGTTCCCGGCAGGGTGAGGACAAGGGCGTCGTCGAGGAGGTCGTGACCTCCACGGCCTTCCGACAGGTGCTCCGGACAGCGGCCCGCGAGATCGTCCGGGGGGCGTTCAAGACCGGTCGCCGGTAGCGGACCGCCCCACCGGCGCCTATTGACAGACGTTCAGTTAACGTTGACGGTGTGTCCATGACCCAGAGCGTCCAGCGTCCGAGCGTCACCTCCGCCGACGGCACCCGGCTCGCGGTCTTCGAGTCCGGCAACCCGGAGGGCCCGGTCATCGTCGCGGTCCACGGCTACCCCGACAACCACACCGTCTGGGACGGAATCGCAGCCGAGCTCAGCGACACCTTCCGGATTATCACCTACGACGTCCGCGGCGCGGGCGACTCCGACAAGCCGACCGGGCGGGCGGGGTACCGGATGGACCGGCTCAGCGAGGACTTCCGGGCTGTCATCGACGACGTCAGCCCGGACGCTCCGGTGCACCTGCTCGCCCACGACTGGGGCTCGATCCAGTCCTGGGGCCCGGTGACCGACCCGGTGCTCGCACCCCGGATCGCCTCCTTCGTCTCGATTTCCGGCCCCTCGCTGGACTACGCAGGAGTCTGGCTCCGCGACCGGGCGCACGTCGGCGCCTCCCTGAGCCAGGTGGCGAAGTCGTACTACATGTTCCTGTTCCAGATCCCGCGGCTGCCCGAGAAGCTGCTCGGTCTCGACGCCGTCGAGCAGGGCATCACCCGGGTGGAGATGCTCGGCCGCGCCGACGCGGCCACCGCGGTGCCCGTCGCCCGGGCCCTCGCGGACCGGACCAACGGCATCAACATCTACCGGGCCAACGTCCTGTCCCGCGTCCTGCGCCCGAAGCCCCGCCGTACGACGGTGCCCACGCTGGTGCTCGCCCCGGTCGACGACCCGTTCGCCGGTGCCGCGATCTCGACGGGCGCGCCGGCGCCGTTCGTCGACGACCTGACCGTGGTCGAGATCCCCGGCAGCCACTGGGTGGTGACGGCTCGTCCGGACCTGGTGGCGATGCACGTGCGGGAGTTCCTGGGCGCGAGGACCGCACCAGCCGTCCCCGCCGCGAAGCGGAAGTCGCGGCGGTGAAGTACCCCCGGATCGACCTGGCCGGCGCTGTCGTCGTCATCACCGGCGGTGCTCAGGGGATCGGACGGGCGACCGCCGAAGCGTTCAGGGCGCAGGGTTCCACGGTCGCGATCGGTGACCTCAACGACGCCCTCGCCCAGGAGACGGCCGCGCGGATCGGTGCGACCGGGCACGCGTTGGACGTGACCGACCCGAGCTCCTTCGCTGCGTTCATCGCGGAGGTCGAGCGCGTCCACGGCCCGGTCGACGTCCTGGTGAACAACGCCGGGGTGATGCCGAACGGCGGCTTCCTCGACCTCGATGCACGCACCGACCGGATGACGATGGAGATCAACGTCTTCGGGGTCCTGCACGGGATGCGTCTGGTCCTCCCGGGGATGCTGGCGCGCGGACGCGGGCACGTCGTCAACGTCGCCTCGCTCGCCGGCAAGTTCCCGGTCAAGGGCCTGGCGACCTACAACGCCAGCAAGTTCGCGGTCGTCGGCCTGACCGCGGCGACGCGGCTCGAGTACGCCGACCGCGGGGTCAGCATCACCGCGGTGCTGCCCTCGGCCGTCGACACCGCGCTGGCGTCCGGCCTGGACATGAAGCCGATCCCGAAGGTGCAGCCCGCGCAGATCGCCGACGCCGTGGTCGCCTCCGTCAGGTCGCGGAAGGGCGAGATCGCGGTCCCGTCGTACGTCGGCGCGTTCGCCGACGCAGCGGCCCTGACGCCGGAGCCGCTGATGAAGGTGGTGCGGAAGCTGATGCGCGACGACCGCGCCCTGCGTCCGGACTCCGAGGACCGGAAGGCCTACCGGGCCCGCCTCGACGAGAACCGGTAGTCAGACGGTCGTCGAGCCTGCCGAGACGGTGGTCAGGACGGTCGTCGAGCCTGCCGAGACGCGGTGACCCGTAAGAAGACTCAGAGCGAGGTGTCGATCCCGGCGCTCTTCGTGGCCGGGAGATCGGCGATGAAGGCGTAGGTGCGCTGGCCGGAGTCGGTCCGGGTGCTGCCGATCTCGCCACCGAGCCGCTGGGTCGGGATGCCCCCGACGGTCGGAGCCACGGGGGTGACCTGGCGGACGACCGGAGCCATCGGGGGGATCACCGAACGCGAGGCCTCGGTCAGGACGACGGCACAGGCCGCTGCGAGCAGTACCAGTGCGAGTGCGATAACCAGCATGTCGGCCTCCGGGTCTCGGTCACCGCTGCGGTTGCGGTGATCTGACCGGTTAAACGAGAGGGCCCGAAGCGAGTTACGGCTTTTTCCGGATTTGTCACGGTTCTTCGGCCGCTACGCTCGGGCGACCCCGGTGGAGGAGTGGCCCGATGAGGACAACGGTAGCGACGGATGTCGCTTTCCATGGCGGACCTGAAAAAATAGTCGGACGGATCCAGGAGGCCGAGCGCCGCGGCACGATCGCCGGCCTCTTCGTCGCGGAGGCGGCTCACGACCCGTTCATCGCGCTCGCCCTCGCTGCTGCCGGGTCGGAGCGGATCGACCTCGGTACGTCGGTCGCAGTCGCCTTCGCCCGGACCCCGATGGAGATGGCCTACTCGGCGTACGACCTGCAGCGGCTCTCCGGCGGCCGCCTGATCCTCGGCCTCGGGTCGCAGATCAAGCCGCACATCACCCGCCGCTACGCGATGCCGTGGTCGGAGCCGGCCAAACGGATGCGCGAGTACGTCGACGCACTCCGAGCCATCTGGGGTTCCTGGCAGACCGGGGAGCCGTTGGACTTCACCGGTGAGTTCTACAGCCACACCCTGATGCCGCCGCTCTTCTCCCCGGGGCCGCTGGCCACGCCGAGTCCCCGGATCTGGGTCGCGGCGGTCGGGCCACGGATGGTGGAGACCGCGGGCGCCACCGCCGACGGGATCATCTGCCACCCGCTGCTCTCGCGTTCCTACTTGGAAGAAGCTCTGGCCCCCCAGGTGGAATCTGCCCGTAAGGCCGCAGGCCGTACTGACCAGCCGTTCGAGTTCTCGACCCTGGCCATGGTGGCCACCGGGCGGACCGAGGAGGAGCTGCGGGACGCGGTCGCGGGCGTCCGCAAGCAGATCGGCTTCTATGCCTCGACCCCGGCGTACGCGCCGGTCCTGGAGCACCACGGCTGGGGCGACCTGCACGCCGCAGCGAACGCGCTTACCAAGGAGAACCGCTGGGACGACCTGGCGGCCCTGGTCGACGACGAGGTGCTGCACACCTTCGCCGTTGTCGGCGAGTTGGAAACCGTCGGGTCCGCCTTCCGCGAACGCTTCGCGGGCATCGCCGACCGCGTCACCGTCTCCATGCCGTACGACGCCGACGAGCTGCTCGCGATGGACGTGATCGCCGCGGGTGAGTAGGTCGGGTGCGACTCACCTCCGTAGGTGGAACGTGATCCCGCCGTCGGCCCCCCGCGCGTGCAGGTAGTGGTGGTCATGGATCCGTTGGTGGTGGAAGTGGCCAACGGCACCGCATCGGCGAGGTCGGTGCTACCTCCCTGGGCCCAGGGTTGCCGGTGGTGGATCTCGCACCATGCGAAGGGCCGCTCGCAACCGTCTGCCGCACAGGCCCGGTGTCGAATGCCGAGAGCAGTGCGCTGTGCCTCGCTGAAGAGACGAGCGGACCGGCCGAGGTCGAGGGGGAGCGGGGTGGCCCCCAGGACTGCCGGAAGGATCCGGGCGGTGCACGCCAGGCGGCGCACATCTCCGGCGGACAGCACCTCGTAGTTGTCGAGGTGCGCGGCCCGGAGGGCTTCGCGAAGCGTCTCCAGCTCGACGGTGACCACCACGGTGGCGGCCGTTTTCGGGTGCAGGTGGTCCGTCGGCAGGTGCTCGAGGAGCTCGCAGAAGGCCTCGCCGCGCGCGCGGTCCCAGTCGGTGCGCGCGGAGGCTTCGCCGACCTGGGCGTGAGTTGCGCCGAGTCGGCCGCGCCGGGGCGCGGTGATCGTCTCGAGGATCTTGCGGAGCAGGTGGCCCTGCAGGACCGGGACCGTGAAGTGGCCGGTGACCGTCCCGTCGTCGTTGTCGTGCAGGGTCAGGCGGGTGCGGGCCCGGGCGCGGTTCTCCTGGTCGCCGACCAGTTCGTTTTCGTGCGCGTCCACGGCGGCGACATCGTGCTCGACCGCAGCGAGTGCACGCCGGGCGGCCTTGCGCAGCGCGTCCGGTGCCAGGAGCTCGGCCTTCGCGAGCAGGGCGTGCTCGACCACGTCGCGTTGCTCGGCGGTGACGGTCGTGGGCAGCTGCTGGTCGGCCCGGATGATGACCTGGGCGTGCTCGGACGAGATGACGCCGTGGGCGAGTGCTCGTTGGGTTGCGGACCGACGGTCCAGCCCCTGGGCGAGCGCGACCTGGCGGTGCGCTGTCGCCTGGTCGGCGTTGGCCAGCCGGGCGGCCCACTGCCCCGTCGAGGCCGCCCCGGCGCGCCGCGCCGTTCGCGACCGGTCTGCGGCAGCGAGGACCTGGAGTTTCTTCGCGGCCAGGCGGGCCTCGCCGCGGGTCAGGGCCTGGAGCAGATCGGCCTGCTGCTCAGGGCCGAGCGAATCGGGGTCGACGGAGGCGATCCTGTCCAGGCACGCGTGCAGCTCCGCTGCCGGGCTGGGGTCGAGGAGTGCCGAGGTCATGTCCCCATCGTGATCGAACGTCTGTTCGACTGCAACGGGGTGTCAGTGATCTGGGGATAACTTTCTGCGCAGCGATCGGTCGAAGGAACCGCCCGGGCTCCGAAGCCGTCCAACGCCTGACGAGGAGCCGGCCATGAGAGTCGTGCCGGCAGTGCTGATGGCACTCGGTCTGCTCGCCGAGCGCCGCGTGACCACCCGGTCGCACCCTAGGTCGGGTCAGGGGCTCTCGAACCACGGCTCCCGCAGGTCGTAGAACGTCGCGCCCTCCATGACGGACTGAAGGGCGGCGAGGACCTCGGGCGGCGGAGGCGCTCCGGCCTCGCCCTCCCGGGCGGTGGCCTCGTCGGTGAAGGCGACCGTCTCGGTGAACGTCCCGTCCTCGGCGAACGCCCAGGTCGCACCGATGATCTCGGGACGCATCTCCCTGAGCGCCCCCGGGTCGGCGGACAGCACCTCCAGGCTGGCGCGGTCGGTGGTCCGGCCCTGGATGACCTGAACGAACCCGGCCTCGTCGGACCCCCCGTCGAGCATCACCTGGACGTCGTTGTAGTCGCGAAACTCGGGCTCGGAGTCGAACGCAGCGACGAACTGCTGAGCCCAGGCGTCCTGCTCGGGCCGGGAGGAGTTCGCCATGGCCTGCTCGCGGGACGCGAACCGGACGACGGCGATGAAGATCCCGGCGTCGGTGAAGCCGTACGTGCCGCCGAGCCAGCCGTCGGCAGAACCAACATCGGCACGCCACGACTCGAGAACGCCCCGGAGATCGTCCTCACGGGAACACGGACCCTGGATTACCTGGATGAACATGTCTTCCTCCGTTCGTGGTCCTCGCCGCGAGGGCCTGCTTCGACGCTAGGCAGTCGGGGGTCGTACAGCCAGAGGTCCTGGCCGGTACCGGAAACCAATCCGGTCGGCGGTCTCGCGCTCCGCTCAGGCGACGTTCCCCGCACAGCCAAGGGCTGATCGGAGTCGCCGTCCGCCGGTTCAGGTCTTCGCCTACAACGACACGCCTTTGGCCTGCTCCGACAGGCGTTCTGCGCTGAGGCTAGGACACGGTCAGGTCGGCGCGGTACTGGCGGGGTGCCTTGCCGAACCAGCGCAGGCAGGCCCGGTTGAAGCTGCTCTGCTCCGCGAAGCCGAGCATCCGGGCGATCTGGCCCATGGAGAGCCGGAGCTCGGCGAGGTAGCGGACGGCCTGCCGCTGCCGCTCCACGTCGATGATGTCCTGGCACCGGACGCCTTCGTCGGCCAACCGGCGCTGGAGGGTCCGCGGGTGCATTGCGAGCTGCTCGGCGATCGCGTCGGTCGTGCAGTGGCCGACCGGGAGCAGGACGCGGCTGAGTGTGGCGACCTGCTCGGAGAGCGTTGACGTCACCGGAAGGAACTCGCTCTCCAGGTACTTGGTCGCGATCCGCCGGGTGGTCTCGTCGGCACTGTCGATGCGCTTCTCCGCGAGCACCGCGGGGACCTGGAACCCGTACCGGGGCTGTCCGAACCGGACCGGGCAGCCGAGGGCGTCCTCGTACGACGACAGCGGGCCGACCTGCTCGTGGGCCAGCGAGACCATGCCGAGGCGGGTCCCCGGACCGGCGAGCAGACCGACGACGAGCGAGAAGTTCGCCATGCTCAGCTCGTAGCACTGCCGGAGCTGCGTGAGCCCGGGCTCGGTGATTTCGTAGTGGAAGTTCAGGCCCTCGTCGGTGCTGGACTCCTCGATCTCCAGCTTGAGCGCCGGCGAGTGGATGTAGAGGTAACGCGCCACGGCGAGGAGGCCCTCACGGACGGTCTGCTCGTTCCGGGCGATCACGGCGATCGGGCCGAGCACATCCGGCCCTTGCCAACGCGAGAGCCGCAGTGCGAAGTCGGGGCAACCCAGCTCCTCGGCGGTTGTCTCCACCATGTGCGCGGCGGAGCGGAACGAGACGAACGCCTCCGGATCCTGATCGGTGTGGAGGGGGATGTGGAATCGGGTGAGGAGCTCGTGCGGGTCGCCCCCGAGTTTCCGCAACAAGTCGGCGTAGCCCCACAGGTTCGTGGCACGGATCAGGCTGCCCATGCACTCACCGCCTTGTCGGGCCAGGCCAAAAAGGAGTCGTTCCCGGCCAAGACTAGCGGCGCTCCGCCGGGACATCCTCGATCTACCAACCGAATCTCGGGCCCGCCCGAATCCCCCTGCGAGGAAGTCATGAGCGCTCACCACTTCGATGTCCTGATCATCGGTGCCGGTCTCTCCGGCATCGGCACCGCCTGCCAGATCGCTGACCAGCACCCGGGCAAGACCATCGCGGTGCTGGAGCGCCGAGAGCGCCTCGGAGGCACCTGGGACCTCTTCCGCTATCCGGGGATCCGGTCGGACTCCGACATGTTCACCTTCGGCTACGAGTTCCGCCCCTGGCTCGACTACAGGGTTCTCGCCGACGGCGCCTCGATCCGCGACTACATCGAGGACACGGCGACGGCGTACGGGATCGACGAGAAGATCCAGTACGGCCTGAAGATCGTGGCCTGCGCATGGTCGAGCGCCGAGAGTCGGTGGACGGTCATGGCGCTGCACGAGCCGACCGGGGAGACCCGGATCTTCACCTGCGGCTTCCTGATCAGCTGCACCGGCTACTACAACTACGACGCCGGCTTCCTTCCGGAGTTCCCGGGGGTCGACGAGTTCCAGGGCGAGTGCATACACCCGCAGCACTGGCCCGAGGACCTCGACTACACCGGCAAGAAGGTCGTCATCATCGGAAGCGGTGCCACCGCCGTCACGATGGTACCGAGCATGGCCGGCACCGCTGAACACGTGACCATGCTGCAGCGCTCGCCGTCGTACGTCTTCTCGTTGCCGTCGCTCGACAAGATCTCGAGGTTCCTCGGCCGGTTCCTCTCCGAGGAGCGGGTCTACCGGTTGGCGCGCTCGCGCAACGTCCGGCTGCAGCGAGCCATCTTCGATTCGTGTCGCCGCTGGCCGAAGGCCATGCGGAAGTTCCTGCTCTGGCAGGTCCGCCGCCAGGTCGGTCCGTCGGTCGACATGGCGCACTTCACCCCGAAGTACATGCCGTGGGACGAGCGCCTCTGCGCCGTCCCGGACGGCGACCTGTTCAAGGCGCTCGCCGCCGGCGACGCCTCGGTCGTGACCGACCACATCGACAGGTTCACCCAGAGCGGGATCCTTCTGAAGTCCGGCCAGGAGCTGGACGCGGACATCGTCGTCACGGCGACCGGTCTCAACGTCCAGATGGTCGGCGGGTTGGAGCTCTCGGTCGACGGGGTGGTGCACGACATGCGCGACCAGATGACTTACAAGGGCGTGTTGGTCGAGAACCTGCCGAACATGGCGTGGATCTTCGGGTACACCAATGCGCCGTGGACGTTGAAGTCCGACATCGCGGGCAAGTTCCTGTCGCGTCTTCTCCAGCACATGGACGACAACGGCCACGCCGTGGCCACCCCGCGCGACCGCGACGGCGCGGCGCTCGACGAGGGCATCCTCGACCTGCTGCAGTCCGGCTACGTCCAGCGGGCGAAGGAGACCCTGCCCCGTCAGGGCAAGACGCTGCCGTGGAAGGTCCTGATGGACTACAAGAAGGACTCGAAGATGCTGCTCGAGGATCCGATCTCCGACACCGCGCTGGAGTTCGCGGCGCCTGTCCGGATCGAGGCAGTGGCATGAGCGAGCTCATCGCGGGCTTCGCCCCGATCATCCCGCTGGCCAACGGCCGCATCCTCGCCGGCATGATCCCGGGAGCCCGCCTCCACGTCGTCGACGGTGGCGGTCACCTCTTCCTGCTGGAGGAACCGGGGGAGTCGGCGCGGGTGATCGACCAGTTCCTGGGGGAGTCGCACGTGCGCGCACCGGGGAGCTGACTGGGTATCTTGTCCGGGTGATCGCCGCCCCCTTCGCCAACGAGCTCCTCGTCCCTCTCGCGTGGCAGACGGGTGGCCCGGCACGGGCCTTCAACCCGACGCTCGCAGCCGTCCCCGGCGGGTACGCGATGTGCTACCGCGTCGTCCAGGAGGGTTCGGACCTGCGTCGCTTCGCGACCTGCCGGCTCGACGCGGACCTCCAGGTCGTCGCAGGCTCGGTGACGCCGCTGTCGGAGGAGGTCACGTTCGTCGACCAGGACCTGCCCGAGCGCTCGTTGGTCTGGCACGCCGACCCCCGCTACGTCCGGCTCGGCGGTCAGCTCCACGTCCTGTGGAACGACGGGGCGCTGCGTCCGGCGAACCACCAGTTCCTGGCGCCGATGACCGAGGACGGACTGCACCTCGCCGGCCCTGCTCGCGAGCTCACCACCCCGAACCGCAGGACGGTCGAGAAGAACTGGGCGCCGTTCGAGGTCGACGGCCAGGTGTTCCTCACCTACAAGTCACGCCCGCACGTGGTGCTCTCGGTCGACCTGGACCCTGCGGCGAGCAAGCTCGTCGCCGAGCCGGCGTACCAGAGCGGCTTCGCGAGCACCTACGAGATGATGTTCGGCATCCTCCGCGGCGGAGCGCAACCCGTCCGGGACGGTGACAGCTTCCTGGTGCTCGGTCACTCCAGCTTCGTCGGCGTCCACGGCCGCACCTACCGCGCCGCGTTCATGCGGTTCGAGGCCACGGCGCCCTTCCGGGTCACCGAGATGTCGACGGTGCCGTTCGACCTGCCGAACGAGCTGGGGACCGAGTTCGCGTTCGAGCGTCTCAACGAGCTCGTCGGCGACGTCATCTACCCGTGCGGTTTCGTCCCGGACGGCGATGACTGGGTCGTGTCCTACGGGATCAACGACGAGCGCTGCGCCGTCACCCGGATCAAGCGCGCCGATGTCGAGGCGTCGATGGCCCCGGTCCAGACGTCGTTCACGATGAGCCAGGACAAGGCCCGCGCCGGGGGTGGTCGTTCGCTGGTCTCCCGTCTTCGCGGGGACAAGGGGGCGCCGCCGGCGGCGCCGAGCGGCTCCCGGTTGCCGCTCTTCTGGTACGACGCCAAGAACACCGCGTTCGACGGGGTCAGCAGCCGCCGCATCTTCCACACCGGCAACTTCGGGGACATCGCCTCCAAGGAGGTTGTCGAGAAGGTCTCCGGCCTCAAGTCCAGCAAGCCGATCGAGGGTCGTCCCCGGATGCTCGCCATCGGTTCGGTCCTGCACCGGGCCCAGCCCGGGGACGTGATCTGGGGATCCGGTGTCAAGGGCGGTACGCCGCCGCTGCCCGAGGGCCTCGACATCACCGTCGCCGCTGTCCGCGGCCCGCACTCGATCGAGTACCTGAAGAGCAGCGGGATCGACACTTCGCGCGTCACCGAGCTCTTCGACCCCGGCTGCCTGCTGCCGCACCTGTTCGCGGACAAGATCGCGAAGTTCGAGCCCCGCGGCGGTGACCGGATCATCCCGCACTACCGCGACGACATGGTCCTGCGCCGCTCGCACTACGACCGCCTGGACGACTTCGTCTCGGTCGACCGCAGCCCCTTGAACATGATCAAGCAGATGGTCGGTGCCGACCGGGTCTTCTCCAGCTCGCTGCACGGCGTGATCTTTGCCGAGTCGCTCGGCATCCCGGCGTACTGGCTCGCGCCGATCGGCAACGAGGACGAGCTGAAGTATTACGACTACTACTACGGCACCGACCGGCACGACGTGAAGCGCTTCACCTCGCTGGAGGAGGCGCTGCGTTCCGACCCGATGCCCCTGCCGACCTTCCGCCCGGAGGCCTACCTGGCCACCTTCCCGACCGATGTCCTGGCCGACCTGACCTTCCAGGGGGTCCGCCCCGGGCAGCGGCTGGACCTGCTGCACTTCGACAAGAAGGCGCTGGGTGGTGCCATCGCGCACGCCGGGTTCGAGCTGCGCGACCACCGCGGCATGTGGATGACGAGCCCCCAGGCGTCCTTGACGACGACCCTGCGCGCCGAGCCCGGCGAGCTGGTCCACGTGGCGCTCTCGCTGCGCCCGTTCAACCCCAGTAAGCTGCGCAGCCCGCAATCGCTCCGGGTCTCCGCCAACGGGGGCCCGGCGAGCGTGGTCGACTGGACCCACGCCAAGCGGGACTCCCTCGAGGTGGTCCTGGAGGTCGAGGCCACCGGTGTCGACACCCCCGTGACGATCAGTTTCGAGGCCAAGCACACGGCGTCGCCGAAGGCGATGAAGACCGCCGACATCGACGAGAAGGTCGCCGCGATCCTGATGGGGCTTCGGGTCTCGACGATGGACCGGCCGGCGCCGGCGAACAAGGCCAAGGGCGTCTGAGGCGGCCTACTCGACCTCGACCTCGTCGAAGGCCTGGTCGAGGACGGCGTACCGCTCGGTGAACAGCTCGACGGCGTCGTGCAGCGCGTTCTGGATGTCGTCCAGGACGGCGGGGTCGAGGGTGACCGTGGCGAGCAGGTCGTCGAAGTTCGTCCGGCTGAGGTCCGGCGCGATCTCGGTCGGCAGCACGACCGGCAGGCCGAGGCCGAGGGCGTGGTCCTCGTAGGCGAACTCCTGCACCGGGCTGCGCTCGCTGAACGTGACCGGGGCAACCGGTACGCCGAAGCTCTGGCACACCGCCATCACCGCCAGGCTGGTCGTGACCACGCCGTCGTAGCTGACGAGGTCGTCGACGAACGAGCGGATCGCGTCGGGGCGGGACCCGAACGAGCCGACCTCGTCGATGCGGTCGCCGAGGCGGACGTCGAACTTGGTGTGCTCGTAGTGGCGGACCAGCGCGAGACGCCCGTTGGTCGGTCGGCGGCGGACCGGGATCGCCCGCGCGGCCAGCGCCAGCGGCTCGCCGTACCGGGTGACGGTCCTGGTCCCCAGCAGGCCCGCGGTGCGAGGTCCCCGCACGGAGACGTAGGTGGCCCCCGGGTCGAGGACGTCGTCCGGCAGGGCTCCGAGCCCGACCGTGATCGAGCTGGCGTTGACGTGCCGTCCCAGTCGGCCGCTCATCACCAGGTGCGGGTAGTCGGCGGGCGGCGAGGCGTAGCTGATCGGTGCCCCGGAGACGTGCTCGAGCAGCAGCGGGTTCATCCAGTCGGTCGCGACCCCGGGGAACGGCCGGATCTGCCAGAGCAGAGCGGTCGGCGTCGTGCCGACCCCGCGCGCGTAGTGGGCGAACGCCTCGGCGGCATGGATCCCGCGGCGCTCCTCCTCGGACAGGTCCCCGTCCTCCCGGAGCATCTCGCGGACGCCGTCGAGACCGGTGAGGTCGCCGCGCTGGCCGAACTTCAGGGTCCGCATCACGAGGTCCGAACGCTTGCTCTCCGAGAACCCCTGCTGGACCGCCTGCTCGTCCATCTCGTCCTCGTCGGTGGGGTCGCCGCCGCCACCGCCGTCACGACGAGCGGTGGCGCGGCCGAACCGCATCGCCCCGGACGAGAGCTGACCGAGCTGCCCGTAGAGCAGCCGCATGCCGAGCAGCATCACGACGGCGTCGGCCCCGGCGATGCCGCCCTTGAGGGTGAAGTACAGGACGGCGGCGAGCGCGAACGCCATCGCGAAACTCGAGATCGCCGCCCCCGTCTCGGCGTCCTTGATCCGCTGCCCGACCCGGTCGCCGACCTCGTTGCTCGTGGGTGTCTCTCCCCGGACGTAGCTCATCTGCTTGTCGAGGTTGCGCTGGTAGAGCCGCGCGATCGCGAACAGCACGGCCACGACGATGCCGGCGTTGACGACTCCGACCATGCCGTCGAGCACGACGAAGAGGGAGACCAGAGCGGCGGCCTGGATCAGGGCGACGTAGACGATCGACAGCTCGAACGCGAGTGCCCACTCCCAGGCGGCCCGGGAGGCGCCCGCGTCGTCGGACTGGCGGAAGGCCCGCTTGACGGCGAGCACCCGGGCGAACCGGCTCCAGTGGCCCAGGGCCCGGGTCACCACGAAGAGGCCGAAGAAGATCGCGGCCTGCTGGTAGACCCCGGCCGGGTCGTCGGCGAACTCCTTCTCGCCGCTGATCACGAGCTGCGAGAACATCCGGATCACCAGGAGCTCGGCGACCGGGATGAACGCCATCAGCAGGATCATCGCCAGGACGGCTGTTTTCGCACCCCGCGAGGGGAAGAGCGACCCGAACGTCCGGTACAGCTGCCCGAACACGTCAGGGGACTCTCGGAAGGCACGTCACGCGGTCCATCTTGCCGTATGAGCGCGCGCGGAATCTGCTCCTGCTCATCCGGTGCGCCGGAGCAGTACTCTCGGCCCATGTCGATTGGCACGGTTGCTGCGCTCTGGCGCTACCCGGTGAAATCGATGGGCGGCGAGGAGATCGCGGCCTCGCAGGCAGACGGACGGGCCCTGCACGCGGATCGTCTCTGGGCGGTGCGCGATCTGGAGCTCGATGCGGTCACCACAGCGCGCCGGTTGCCCCAGCTGTTGGGCTGTACAGCACGGTTCGTGGCCGAGCCGCCGGCCGGTGCCGGCCCCGGGAACGTGACCGACGTGGTGGTCACCTTCCCCGACGGCTCCCGGGTGGACAGCTCTGAGACCGACCGGATGAACGCCGCGCTCTCCGAGCTGGTCTCCACCCCGGTGGCGCTGGTGCCGCTCCCGCCGTTGCACGACAAGGCGGCGTACCGGGGCGTGCTGGCCAGGAAGGGCGATCTCCGCCAGCAGTTCGACCTCGGCCCGGACGACCCGCTCCCGGATCTGACGATGTTCCCGCTCAGCAAGCTCGCCCAACTGGCGCTCTACGCCACCCCGGTGGGGATCTTCGCCGATGCCTACCCCGTGCACGTGCTGACGACCTCGAGCCTGCGGACTATGGCGGACCACGGCGGGGACTTCGACGTACGCCGCTTCCGGCCGAACATCGTGGTCGACACCAACGACGACGGTCTCGTCGAGCAGCACTGGATCGGCGGCCGGCTCCAGGCCGGGGACGTCACGATCGGGATCGAGATCCCGACCATCCGGTGCTCGGTACCGCTGCGCGAGCAGCCGGGACTCGGGGCCGACCCTGAGGTGGTCAGGACCTTGTCGCGCCACGGAGAACGCTGCTTCGGCGTGTACGCCGACGTGCTCGTCGGCGGGACCCTCCGGGTCGGTGACGAGGTCGCCTTCACCCCTCCGCAGACATCGCTGGTCGGAGGACCGGTCGGACGGCTGACCGATCGGCTCCGGCGCAGCGCGATCCGGACCGGCAGCAAGCTGATGCCCGGCTGAGGTCGCCTCCGGAGGCAGTGCCGTCCGGTCGAGCGGCCGGCCGAGCAACGCGAGCGACCCGGACCATCGGCCCGGGTCGCTCGCTCGTCGCCATGGCGGAGGTGCTGGGACGTTGTTCCAACCATGGTCCGGCGGGGGTGGCCGTCAGGGCTCTTGTCGAGCGGGCATCAGAGGGTCTGCGCGAGGCACCGTGGGAGTCGCCAAAGCTCGTGGGGACGACTCGTGTGCGGCTAGTGCTGGCAACTGACCTCATCGCGATGATCGCTGACTACCAGTGCGGACTGGGTTGCGTGCTCCTGTCCAGGAAGTACGGCGTCGCGGAGAACACCGTGCTGTCCCGGCTGAAAGCAGCCGGCATGGATGTCCGTCCGCAGGGATTCCTCGACGTGAATACCTTGGAGGAGATGGCAGCCCTTCGGGCCGAGGGCTGGACGCTCAGGGCGATCGGGGAGAAGTACGGAGTGACCCGGCAGACGGTGGCCGTCCGTCTCCGATGGACTCCTGTGATGGAGACCGAGGTGCCGGACTTGGGCTGCTGACCTGAGATGTTCCCAGCCCCCAGTTCCCAGTGCCAGGTTCTGGTGTCCAGACTGACGCTGGGTGCCCGAATCGCGGCATGAGCGCTCGAGTTTTCATCGGTAACGGCTGAGCGGATCAGGACGGCGCCGGGACGATATGTGCCAGGGCGCCGCCGCTGAAAGTGGCTCGATTGTGTTGTCGGCCGTCGACTCCGCTGCGATACTCGGCGCGTGCGAATCGGCATTGTCGGAGCTGGCATTGCGGGGCTGTCCGCGACCAAGGTGCTGCGCTCTGTCGGGCACGAGGTCTTCACCTTCGACCGAACGCCTGACGTCGGTGGCGTATGGAGCACAGCGAGGCACTATCCGGGCCTGAAAACCCAGAACACCCGTCACACCTATACGTTCACCGACCACGAGCCGCCGACCTCGTGGCCGGACTTCCCGTCGGCCGAGCAGTGGCAGGCCCACATCGCGGCGTACGTCGAGCGCTTCGGTCTTGCCGACTGTCTAAAGTTGAGCACGGGCATCGCGCGTGCTATGCCAACCGCCGATGGTTGGGTTCTGACGACCGAAGCGGGCGAGAAGCACGACATCGACCACCTCGTTGTCGCCAACGGCGTCTTCTCAGCACCGCGGATTCCAGAGTGGCCGGGCGCCGCCGTCCACGCTGGCTCTGGGGGCGTCGTCAAGGCTCCGTCCCAGCGATTGACGCTGGACGAAGCGCGTGGCCGGCACGTGATCGTGGTCGGCTACGGGAAGTCCGCGTGTGACGTTGCCGTGTCACTCTCGGAGGTCGCCGAATCGCTGACGATCGTTGCCCGGCGCCTGTTGTGGAAGGGCTCCAAGCGGCAGATGGGCCGTGACATTGAAGACGTCGCCATGACGCGCCTGACGGAGGCGATGTTCGCTCACCCCAGCGCCTTCCGGCCGGCGTGGTCACTCGTACGCCGTCTCACGATCGCCGACCAGCACCTCGGCGACGTGGGCCTGATACCGCGCGGCCGATTCGAGGACATCGGCCAAAGCACCAGCAGCTTGATGTCGGACGGATTCATCGAAGCTGTGCGGTCGGGAGCCATTGTCGTCAAGCGGGACCGAGCGATCGCCACGCTGGGTGACGGGCCGAAGGCGCACCTCGACGACGGGACGGCCATTGCGGCGGACCTGATCGTGGCCGCCACCGGGTTCGAACAGGACGCGCCGTTCCTCGACGGGGCCGTGAACATCCGTGATGGAGAAGGCAACTTCTGCTTGTTCCGGCGGATCCTGCCACACGATATTCCGAACCTGACGTTCTGCGGTTACAACTCGTCCGTCTTCAGCACCATCAACGCCGAAGTCGGAGCAGTGTGGACCGCCGCACACCTCGCAGGCATGCTGCCGCTGCCGCCCGTTGAGCAGCGGCGCGAGCTGGTCGAGCAAGAACTGGCGTACATGAAGGCTCGCACCAAGGGCAAGCACGCCCACGGAACGAGCGTCATCCCGTTCTCCATCCGAAACATCGACGAGATGCTGGCCGATCTCGGCGTCCCCCTCAGCCGCCGGATGCGA
>JBKJIR010000015.1:0-4722 GCA_046598495.1 Marmoricola sp.
CACCTCGTCGGTCGCCCAGGCCCTCCAGACGACGCCGATGGCCCCCTACGACCTGGTCTTCTGCGACCCGCCCTACGCGATGCCCGACGAGGAGGTCGCGGCCGACCTCGGCGCCCTCGTGGCCCACGGCTGGCTGGTGCCGGGCGCGCTGGTCGGCCGCGACCTCCTCGTCGGGCATCGCGTAGGGCGGGTCGGAGAAGACCAGGTCGTAGGGGGCCATCGGCGTCGTCTGGAGGGCCTGGGCGACCGACGAGGCCACCACATGGGCCCGAACGAAGCCGAGCGTCGAGGCGTTGCGCGAGATCAGCCCAGCCGTCCGCCGGTCCTGCTCGACCAGGGTCACCACCCCGGCCCCACGCGACCACGCCTCGAGGCCCACGGCACCCGATCCGGCGTAGAGGTCGAGGAACCGCAGCCCGTCGAGCGAGCCGCAGCGCGACTCGATCGCGGAGAACAGCGCCTCGCGGACGCGATCGCTGGTGGGCCGGGTCGTCTGGCCCCGTGGCGTGTCCAGGCGACGGCCGCCGGCCGTGCCCCCGATGATGCGCGTCATGTCCCCGTAGTCCTTCTCAGCCCTGTCTGCTCAGCCCTTCTCCATGAACTCCGACGCTGCGGAGCGCTCGACCTCGGCCACCGCGACAGCGAGATCGGGAGCCTGGGCGAGCCCTGGGTCTTCGGAGAGTAGCCCTTCTGCGGCCTCCCGGGCACGCACGATCGTCTTCTCGTCCCGCAGGACCCGCAGCGTGATGAGCCCGGAGCGGAATCCGGACTGGCTCGCGCCGAGCACGTCACCCTCGCGCCGCTGCTCCAGGTCGACCCTGCTCAGCTCGAATCCGTCGGTGGTCGCGGACACCGCGTCGAGCCGGTCGCGGGCCGGTGACCCGAGCTCGGCGTGCGACACCAGCAGGCACAGACCGGGCAGCCCGCCACGTCCGACCCGACCGCGCAGCTGGTGGAGCTGGGAGACCCCGAAGCGCTCCGCGTCCATGATCACCATCACCGTGGAGTTCGGGACGTCCACGCCGACCTCGATCACCGTGGTGGAGACCAGGACGTCGACATCGCCCGCGGTGAAGGCCCGCATCACCCGGTCCTTCTCCTCCGGCGTCATCCGGCCGTGCAGCTTCTCGACCCGCAGGCCGGCGAGCGCGCCCGCCGCGATCTCCGGCGCGAGGTCCTCCACGGACACGAGCTCGGGCCCGTCGTCGGGAGACGGCTCCTCTTCCGGCCCTGCGCCACCGATCCGCGCGCAGACGACGTACGCCTGACGGCCGGCGGCCACCTCCTCACGGATCCGGGTCCAGGCCCGGTCCAGCCAGCTCGGCTGCACCAGCACCGGCACGACGTTCGTCTGCACCTCGCCGCGGCCGGCGGGGAGCTCGGCGAGCGTGGAGGTGTCGAGGTCGCCGAAGACCGTCATCGCGACCGTCCGCGGGATCGGGGTCGCCGTCATCACCAGCACGTGCGGCGGCGTGCCCGCCTTGCCGGTCAGCGCGGCCCGCTGCTCGACGCCGAACCGGTGCTGCTCATCGACGACGACGAGTCCGAGGTCGAAGAACTGGACCTTCTCCTCGAGCAGCGCGTGGGTACCGATCACGATCCCCGCCTCGCCGCTGGCCGCGTCGAGCATCGCTGCTCGCCGGGCGGCGGTGCCCATCGAGCCGGTCAGCAGCGCGACCCCGGTGGCACCGTCGGCGGCGCCGAGGTGGCCGCCGTCCCCGAGGTCGCCGAGCATCGCCCGGATCGACCGGTGGTGCTGCTGGGCGAGGACCTCGGTCGGCGCGAGGAGGGCCGCCTGCCCGCCGGCATCGACCACCTGCAGCATCGCGCGCAGGGCCACCAGGGTCTTGCCGGAGCCGACCTCGCCCTGGAGGAGCCGGTGCATCGGGTGCGCCGCGGCGAGCTCGTCGGCGATCTCGTCACCGATCCGGTCCTGGCCGGCCGTCAGCGTGAACGGGAGCCGCGCGTCGAACCGGTCGGCCAGCCCACCGACGACCCGCGGACGCGGGGTCGCCGGGTCGGCCCGGTGGGTCGCCCGGCGTCGGGCCAGGACCATCTGCGTCGTGAATGCCTCGTCGTACTTGAGCCGCTTGCGAGCCGCCCCGAGCTCGGCGTGGTTGTCGGGCCGGTGGATCCACCGCAGCGCCTGGTCAGCGGTCAGCAGTTCCCGCTCCGCCCGGATCCCGGGGGGCAGCGGGTCGGGGATCTCCTCAACCAGGTCGAGCGCCAGCCTGATCAGGTCCTCCAGACCCCAGCTGTCGACCTTGCCGATCACCGGGTAGACGGGGATCAGGTCGGGCATCTGGGCCAGCGCCTCGGCCGCGTCCCCCTCCGCGGCGAACATCCGGTAATTCGGGTTGTTCAGGTCCCAGCGCCCGTTGAACCACTTCAACCTGCCGGAGAACATCCCGATCGCCCCGGGGGTGAACAGGTTCTGGTGGAAGCTTGCAACGCCTCTGCTCTTGGCGAAGAACGTCATCGCCAGCGAGCCGCCCTCGCCCTTGACCTGCAGCAGCACCCGGTATGCCGTGCGGTGCGTGCGCTTGTCGGTGTAGGTCCTCAGGTCGGTGCTCACGACCTGCCCCACCAGGGAGATCAGGTCCCCCTCGACGAGCTCGCCGAGGTCGCTCAGGCGCCCCTTGTCGACGTAGGTCCGCGGGTAGTGCGCGAGCAGGTCACCGATCGTCGCCAGGCCGGTCTCGGTGAGGACCTTGTCCGCCTGCTTGCCGGCGACCGCCGACACCGGGGAGTCCCAGGTGACCTTCACTCGGCGACCTTCACTCGACCGCCAGGAGCAACGGGTACCGCTCCTGCCCGCCTTCGTAGACCAGCACGTCGACGCCCGCGTGGTGCGACTCGACCCAGTCCTGGCAGCGCTGCGCCAGGTCCCCGGCGTCGGCCCCGGCGACCAGGGTCACCAGCTCGCCGCCGCCCCCGAGGAGCCGCTCCAGGATCGCGGTGCCGACCTCGTAGAGGTCCTGGCCGACCACGGCGAAGTCCCCCTGGAGCACCCCGAGCACGTCGCCGGCCTCGCACGGGCCGGCGGTGGTGATCGCCTGCTTGACCGCGACCGTGACCGCGCCGTGGCGTGCGCCTCGGGCTGCGGAGGTCATCTGGACCACGTCGGAGTCGAAGCTACGACCCGGCTCGTGGACCGCCATCGCCGCGATGCCTTGGACCTGGGCCCGGGTCGGGACGACGACCACCCGGACTCCCTCGCTCTCCTCGGCCGCCGAGGCCGCGGCCTGAGCCACCCCGACGCTGTCCGGGTCGTTGGGCAGCACCACCACCTCGGCGGCACCGGTGGCCACCACCGCGTCGAGGATCTCGCCGGTGCTCGGTCGACGCCCGGGGCTGCCGACGAGGACGTGGGCGCCGGCCTCGCGGAAGATCGTCGCGAGACCCTCACCGGCGACGACCGCGACCACGGCGCGGCCCTGGCGCTCCGCACGCCGGTCGCGGGCCCGGGTGACCTGCTCGGCGAAGTGGGTGACCCTGATCCGGCGCGGCCGGCCCGCGTCGATGCCGGCCTCGACGGCGGCGCCGACGTCGTCGGTGTGCACGTGGACGTTCCACAGACCTTCGCCGCCGACCACGACGAGCGAGTCACCGAGCTCCGCCAGTCGGGCCCGGAGGCCGGAGATCGCCTCGTCCTCGGCGTCCAGCAGGTACATCACCTCGTACGCGGGCCCGCCCTCGGTCAGGTCCCCGGTCGGCAGCGGACGCGGGATCACCCGGGCGCCTCCCATCGGCACCGGCGCCCCGACCGCACGCTGACCGGTCACCGCGGACTCGGCCGCGTCGAGGATCACGCAGAGGCCGCGGCCCCCGGCGTCGACCACACCGGCGTCGCGGAGCAGTTGCATCTGATCGGGGGTGCGGGCGAGAGCCTCCCGCGCTTCCTGCGCCGCGGCGCGGAGCACGTCGCCCAGGTGCGCCTCGGGGTCCTCGGCCCGTGTGGCGGCTGCGAGCGAGGCCGCCTTCGCGACGCTCAGCATCGTGCCCTCGACCGGGGTCCCCACCGCGGCGTACGCCGCCTGCGTCGCGAGCGCGAAGCCCTCGGCCATCAGCACCGCCGAGCGGTCCTCCGGGCCGCCCTGGCCCATCCGGCGCAGCAGCGCCCCGATCAGCTGGCTCAGGATCACGCCGGAGTTGCCGCGAGCACCCAGCAGGGCAGCCTTCGCGTAGACCCCGAGCGCCTCCCGGAGGTCGGGCTCGACCCCGGTCCCCTCGCACTCGGCCAGGTGCTGGCGCAGCGCGTCCTGGGCCGCCTGCACGGTCAGGTACATGTTGGTGCCGGTGTCCCCGTCGGGCACCGGGTAGACGTTCAGCGCGTCGATCTCCTCGCGCGCTGCGGAGAGGCCCTGGACGGCCAGGTCCGAGAAACGGCGTACCGTACCCAGATCGAAGGTGGCGATCGCCTTGCCACGCGTCCCAGTGCTCATGCCCCGCCCTCGTTCGCTGATGCGGGTCACGCTAGACGAGACGAGGCGGATTCGCGTGCAGGGGTCGGTGACGGCTATTCTTCTTCGGTTGCCCGGATCGGCCAGGAAGTTCGACGCCTCTCCGCACCCGGGCCCCTGACTTCGATCGTTACGTAACCCTAGGAGTGCACGGTGGCTGCCGTCTGCGACATCTGCGCCAAGAAGCCCGGCTTCGGCAACAACCGCCCGTGGTCCCGCAAGATCACGAAGCGTCGCTTCAACCCGAACATCCAGCGCG
>JBKJIR010000055.1:0-49707 GCA_046598495.1 Marmoricola sp.
CCGATGAACATGATCGTGCCGCCCTTGGCCACGGTGTCCTTGATGAACGCGTAGCTGGTGTCGATGTACGACAGCGACTGCTGCAGGTCGATGATGTAGATGCCATTGCGCTCGGTCATGATGAAGCGCTTCATCTTCGGGTTCCAGCGACGGGTCTGGTGCCCGAAGTGGACGCCGCTCTCGAGGAGCTGGCGCATTGTGACGACGGCCATGCCGGTTTCTGCTTCCTGTAGTGGTCCGTGCGCATGCTGACGCGCGCGAACCGGTTTTCAGTTCGTTGCAGGCACGGGGCCTGCCCTGACGCCTACGTGGGATCTGACCTGGGCGACGGATGCCGTCCAGAACTGAAGATCCGCACCCGCGTGATCCGGCCTCCAGGGAGGCAGGCACGGTGTGTGGGCGTGCGAAGTCAACCCGTACGGGTTGCTGAGATGTGATTCTAGACGCGCACAGTGGCATTGTCGAAACGCGGCTGCCGCGCGGGGACCGGTCCCCACCGTCCCTGGGCGGCCCGTTCTCCCCAGGCACGGCCAGCATCCCGCGGCCCACGACTGCCCCGCCTCCAGGCTGGCGCCATGACCGGACTCGTCTCAGCCACCCTCCTCGTGCTCAGTCTCGCCACCACGGCTCTGCCCCCACCGTCTCCCACCGACTCTGCTGGCTCCGCCGACGCCGTCTGGCCGCTCGCTCCCCGGCCCGCGGTGGTGGCCGGTTTCGACCCTCCCGAACACCCCTGGGAGGCCGGACACCGGGGCGTCGACCTGGCCGGGACCGTCGGGCAGTCGGTCCGAGCCGGCGCGGCGGGCACGGTCACCTTCGCCGGGATGCTCGCCGGACGCGGTGTGGTGGTCGTCGACCACGGGGACCGGCGGACGACGTACGAACCGGTGGCGGCGACCGTACGACGTGGCGACGACGTCCGAACCGGCGCGCTGCTCGGAACCCTGGATAGGGGTCCCGGACACTGCTTCCCGCAGACCTGCCTGCACTGGGGACTGATCGCCGGGACCGACTACCAGGACCCCCTCGACCTTCTGCACCTCGGCCCGGTGCGGCTGCTGCCGCTGCTCGACCTGCTCGACCTGCTCGAGCCAGGACGCTGACCCGTCCTGTCAGGCCCGCGGATGCGCCAGGTGATAGGCGCTGCGGAGCCGTTCGTTGGTGACGTGGGTGTAGATCTGGGTGGTCGCCAACGAGGCGTGACCGAGCATCTCCTGAACCGTCCGGAGATCAGCACCCCCCTCGAGGAGGTGCGTCGCCGCGGTGTGCCGGAGGCCGTGCGGACCGAGGTCGGGCGCCCCCGGGACATCGGCCAACCGCCGGTGCACCATCGACCGCACCGCGCGCTGATCGATCCGGGCCCCCCGGGCACCGAGGAAGAGCGCGGCTCCGCTGCCGGGCACGAACAGCACGGGGCGTGCCTCGGTCAGCCAACGATCGAGCGCCCGGTCCGCCGGGAGGCCGTACGGGACCGTGCGCTCCTTCCGCCCCTTGCCGAAGACCCGAACCACGCGCCGCGAGCGGTCGACGTCGTCGATGTCGAGGCCGCAGATCTCCCCGACCCGGGCACCGGTGGCGTAGAGCAGTTCGAGGATCGCGACATCACGGAGACCGACCGGACTGGAGTCGTCTGCCCTGACCGCCGCGGCGTCGAGGAGCGCCCGCGCCTGAGCGATGTCCAAGGCCGCCGGAAGCGTCTTCCGCGCCTTGGGGCTCCCGAGCTGGGCGCCCGGATCCGACCGGGTCCGCCCGGTACGGAAGGACCAGGCGGTGAAGACCCGGACGGCGGTGGCGCGGCGGGCCATCGTGGCTCGGGCCTTGCCGCGGGTCTGCTGGTTCGCGAGCCAGCTGCGCAGCGTCCTGATGTCCAGGTCGTCCAGGGAACAGCAGCCCAGCGCGGTCGCGTGGGTGAGCATCCCGGTGATGTCGCCCAGGTAGGCGCGCACGGTGTGCGAGGTCAGGTCGCGCTCGGAAACCAGGTGTCGCTCGTACGCCGCCAGGGCGGTCGCGAATTCTTCGGGCAGGTGTGCGCCGGGTTCAGCCTCCACCTGATCAGGGTACGAAGCCGAGCGTCTCCTCCCCGGGAGGCGCGGCGGCCACCGCCGTACCGGGGTCCGGAGCCACCCGCCAGCGCCCGTCCTTCTCGACCACAAGACCGGCCCGGGTCAGCACCGCGAGTGCCTCGACAACCGACCGGACCGGCAGACCGGCTGCCCGGGCGACGCTCTGGGGCGCAGCACCTCGGGAGACAGGCACCGCGTCCAGGACCTGGCGTTCCTCGGCCGTGACGAGGTCGCGGTCGCGCACCGTCCCCTGGGGCCTCGCGAGGGGTCGTTCTCCCGCCGCCGAGATCGCCTCCAGGACCTCCTGGCCGTCGGTGACCAGCAAGGCGTTGCGCGTCCGGATGAGCTGGTGCACGCCCTGGGAGGTGGCACTCGTGACGGGACCGGGCACCCCCATCACGGGCCGACTGAGGCCGTGCGCCCAGTTCGCGGTGTTCAGTGCACCACTGCGCACCGCCGCCTCGACGACGACCGTGCCGGTGGCAAGCGCAGCGATGAGCCGGTTGCGCGCGAGGAACCGGATCTTCGTCGGCGCGCACCCCGGCGCCGCCTCCGAGACGACCGCGCCGACATCGGCGACGTACGCGAGGAGCTCGGCGTGCGCGGTCGGGTAGGCACGGTCGACCCCGCAGGCCAGGACCGCGAGCGTCGGGCCGTTGACCGCGAGGGCGCCGCGATGGGCTGCCTGATCGATGCCGAAGGCTGCCCCGGAGACCAGCGTCACGCCGGCCTCGGCCGCCGCCGCGCCGATCTCCCCGGCGATCCGGGCGCCGTACGTGGTGGCCGACCGCGAGCCGACCACCGCGACCGACTCCGCGGCGGCCTCGGAGAGACGTAGCGGGCCACGCATCCAGAGTCCCACCGGCACCCCACCGCGGTCGTGCAGCGTCGGCACGTGGGCCAATGCCTGGAGCGGCTCGGGCCACTCCTCGTCGTCCGGGGTGATGAACCTGATCCCCCGGCGCGTCGCCGCAGCCAGGACCTCGTCGGGCCGCGCCGCCCGGAGGCGATCGGCGAGGGCTTCACGCAGCTCGCCGTGCTCGCTCTGCTCGGTCAGGGCAGCGAGGACCGGGCCGGCTCCGAGTTGGGAGACCAGGCCCGTGAGGCGCGGGTCGCCGGGCTCCCCGACCAGGCTCAGCACTAGCCGTGCCCGCCGTTCGGGATCCATCCCCCCGGTCGTCGGCCCGGTCATCGAGTGGTCCCGTCGGGGCGCGTCATCATCGCCAGCGTCAGCGGGTCGCCGTTGCGGAGCCGCAGCGCGACCTCGAGCTCGTCCAGTCCGGGCCGGTCGAGACTGCGTAGATCTGCCACCGTCCAGGCAACCCGATGGACCCGGGTGGCGCCGCGCCGGGTCAGGGTCCCGCCGTAGACCTCGGAGTCGAGCCGGCGGGCCGCCGGTGCGGTCAGCGGCAGCCTGGCGCGGAGCTCGGGTCCGGGCGCGTGGCCGTTGAGCTTCCACCCGTCGTCGGCGTACCGGGCGACCTGGCGTGCCCGCGCGGCAGTCACCCGTGCCAGGACAGCCGCGGAGGACTCCGGGACCGCCAACCGGTCTGCTCCCTCGTGCGGAGCGACCGGCTCGATCACCCGGGTGATGTCGATCCGGTCGGCGATCGGTCCCGAGATCTTGCGCCGGTAGTCACGGCGCTTCACCTCCGAGCAGATGCACCGGTGTTCACGGGACCGGGTCGAGTACTCGCCGCACGGGCACGGGTTACAGGCCAGGACCAACATCCCGCCCGCCGGGAAGGTCGCGTCCTCGTCGCCGCGCGCGATGGTGATCTCCCCGCTCTCCAGCGGCTGCCGGAGAGCCTCGACGATGTCGGAGGGCAGCAGCGGGAACTCATCGAGGAAGAGGACGCCGTGGTGCGCCTTGCTCACCTCTCCGGGATGCACCCGACCGCTCCCGCCGCCCAGGATCCCGGCCCGGGAGGCCGTGTGGTGGGGCGCCCGGAAAGGTGGCCGGGTGATCACGTCTGCACCCGCGGGCAGCCTGCCGCAGAGGGAGTGGATGGCTGTCAGCTCGAGCGACTCGCGGGCATCGAGGTCGGGCAGGATCGTGGGCAGCCGCTCAGCGAGGGTGGTCTTCCCGACCCCTTTTAGAACGGTTTCCATCGGTAATCTTTAGTGATATAGTTGCTCTCGTCAACTAAATAAGCGGTCCCCGCGCTGCTGACACAGCCGGGGACCCGGATCCAGTCACGGAAGGACTGCACCATGAGAAACAGTAACAACCTCCAGACCATCGCCAAGGAACTCGACCGGAAGGCGGGTCGCCTCAAATCTGAGGCCGCAGGTCTCCGCGAGCACGCTGAGTCACTTCGGGCCGCTCACGCCGTCACGGAGCCCCTGCTCCGGGCCGTCGCTGCCATCGCCCAGGACAGCAAGTGACCTCAGTTCACGATCTCGGCCGTGGCTCTCACCTTCGGGTGGGAGCCACGGCTCCCGTAGCCAGAGTGAAGGTGGCGCGACGATGGGCGTAAAGGTCAGCAGGGAAGGTCCGCGGGACTACATCGGTTACGTCCGCGTGTCGCAGGTTCGTGGCCGCGACTCCGATGAAACGAAAGACCGCTTCCACTCCCCCGAAATGCAACTCGACCGGATCAAGGCTTCGGTCGAACGCGTGCAAGGGACATACGTCGACATCAAGACCGACCTCGACCGGTCCGGCTACCAGAAGAACGTGATCCGCGAAGGCTGGGACGAAGCCGTTGCTTGGGTCATGGAGGACCCGACGCATCGCGGCATCGTCGCCTACGACACGTCCCGACTGAGCCGCAACCTGTGGAAGTTGCTCGGCGACATCCAGCACACGCTCGTACCTGCTGGGGCACGCGTGCTGGTGGCTGGCGAAGGCATCGACACCGCCCAGATCAACTGGGAGATGCAACTTCAGATGACCGGCATGATCGCCGAAAACTTCAGCCGGAAGATGGGCGAGCGTTGGGATCAAGTCCACGCTCGTCGGATCGCCAAGAACCAGCACCCCATCGGACGAGTCCCGTACGGGTACACCAAGATCGACGCCTTCGATCCGAAGACCGGTTCTGCGCTCGGAGTCGAGCCTGACCCCGAAACCGCGCCCGTGGTTCGTCGGGTTTTTCAGTTGTACCTAGACGGTCAGGGCATTCGAGCCATCGCGCAGATCCTCAACAGCGACAGCATCGCGACGGCCCGAGGCAACCCTTGGTCTACGACGACCATAGGCCGACTTCTGGACGATCCCGCGTCGATCGGCAAGTACGAGTTCAAGGGTGAGGTCATCGAGGGCGGCTGGGACTCGATCATCGACGCCGATACTTGGGAACGGGTCAAGACGATGCGAGCAAAGCGCAAGACCGTGCCGAACCGGTCGAAGTCCTCAGGCTGGACCTTGGCCGGCATCGCACGCTGCGCGTACTGCGGCGGCAAGTTGACGGTCAACTACTTACCTCAGGTTGTCGAGGACGGCGACGAAGACATCATGGTCAAGATGCCGAAGTCGCTTGCAGGTCGAGCCGACAAACCCGACGAAGCCCAATGGAGCATCGCCGAAAAGAAATTGCATCGAAACGCCGTCTCGACTGCGATGTGCACGACCTACCGAAGCATGGGCAAGGAAGGGCTCACCGTCCCGGCCCACACGACCAAGACGGGCAAGGAAAAGCCCGAGGTCAAGCACAAGGGCTGCCAAGGCGTCTTCATGCGCAGGGTCACGCTGGAGACACAGTTCACCTACTTCCTCGCGACGATGCAGGAGCAGGTTGCCAACGCGACAACTGGCCAGGCTGGCGAACAGCGCGAAGCCGTCCGAAACGACGCCGTTGCACGTGTCAACGAAGCCAAGGCCGACATCGAAAAGGCGTCAGACGCTCGGGCGAATCTGGCGCTGATGAGAGCCTCCGGCGACATCAACGAAGCCCAGTTCCGGCAGAACCTTCGGATCTTGAAAGAACGCGAAGACGACGCCGTTGCTCGCCTCGAGGCCGCTGAGTCGATCCGCGATGCCGCAGAGCCGCTTAGCGATGTCTGGGACAAGTTGGCTACCGGCGGGGCTGGAATGGCCCCAGAGGCATGGAACCTGGTGCTGAAGAGAGCGGTACAGCGAGTCGAGGTCAGCGACGACACGCTGCTGTTCGTCCCGACCTTGGGCGAGCCCGTGGAGTGGGACCGGCAGAGCCTCCCGCGCGGCCGTGACAAGCGTCGGGTGACGATCACGGCAGACCGCAAGGCCCGGCTCGCGAGAGCCAAGTCCGTCAGCCAGCCTCATATGCCAGCATGACCAGCATGCGCACTGTTGTTGGAGTCGTCTCGCTGGTGTTGTGTGCCTCGCTGACCGCGTGCGGGTCCTCAGATGGTGAAGGCAACACCGGGCCGACGGCTGCCTGCCTCGCCTCACTGAAGGCCGCAGACGATCTGCCGATCGATGTAAACGCCAACGCAGCGATTGCTGAATCGTTGTCGGCGTGCCAAACCGCCGACGAATGGCTGAGTGCGTTGCGCGTGCACCCGGGAGCCATGGGCATGGCTGATCCGACGAAGATCGGATCTCTCGATCTTCAAGTGGCGTGCAACAAAAACATGAGCACGCCTGTCTGCGAAGACGCAGCCGCCAGGGACTTGCTGAACCCGTAGCCCGAAAAGTCCCTACCGTCGCCGTCCGAAGATCACGAGCGGGTAGACCCAGGCTCCTGGTCAACCAGGTCCCTAACCCAGATCCTGGCAGCGGTTACATCTCGGCCAAATGAACACACCTCACGGGATGTGTACCGAAGTAACCGCAGCCCACCGCTTCCGGATTGCAGCCTTCCGCTCGCGCAGCAGGTCCTCCGCTGTCATCACGGTTGAGGCGAGCAGCGCCTCGCCGAATGTGGCTCCCTCAGACACCCGGACCACGGCGGTAAGGGTTCGCTCGACCTCGCGGTGCCCGTCAATGAGATGGGCCTTGGCAGCCTCGCAGAGGGCACGCACGGCCGGATCCGAACTCGTCAGGCCGTCATCGACAGCCGCGTATGCCTGCCGACGGTTCGAACAGACCCGATCCAGGCCACCGCACCGACAGCCAGTCCGATGCAACGTCGTCATCTCGACGCCCTGCGCTGCTTGAGCGCGGCCATCCGACGCCGCGTCTGCACCTTGCGCGCGAAGACGGCCGGATCAAGCTGCTCGAATCCTCGGCGTGGTGCCGACGGCAGAGATGTCGCGCCAGCGACCAGCACTGCAACTCCTGCTCGTTCCCGGATCGCAGTGACCCTCTTCGCGAAGTCGGCGTTGAACAGACCGACGGCCAGAACCTCTGGACGCACCGACCACGCTGCGATCTGAGTAGCCAATGCGCGGGCTTCGAGGTACTCGACGCCACCGCCCGCTACGGCGCTCTCAGTCGCCTCTCTGCGATCTTGGCGCGCCTTCTCGATCTTGACTTCTTCTTCTTCCGGCGACGGCTGGTCATTTTCGTGAGTCATCTCGACCTCCAGGTCTTTGGTTTGGATACCTGGTCTGTCTGTCTCGTCCGTTCGTCAAGCCTGGCGCGGACCCGTGTATAGATCCCGCGTACCGCGTACCCGCGCGCGTTGGTCCCGGAATTCTCTAGCGGCTGCTTCAGAACGGCGCTCCCCGCTCCGGCTCCTTGAACGCCCTCCTGCACGTCACACACACTCCGTCTTTCTCGGCAGCCTCAGCCTCAAGCATCGCGATCTCTTCGCTCGGACTCAGAGCCTGTGCTTGAGCCGGATTCGCCTCCTGCGACTTCGGCACGCCTCTCATCAGTTCTTCCCACGGCGTCAACGGCATCGCAAAACTTCCTTTCGCTTCTTCATCTCGATCAACAACGTCTCGATCACCATGCCCGCGAACGGCATCAACGTCGCGATCAGGCTGGCCGTTTCTGGAACACCACTCATCTCGACCTTCTTTTCACGTTTGCCCTATTTTGCGCTGAAAAGAAGGAAATCAGAGAAAAGAGAGAAATCAACCACCCGCTTAAGGTGCCTTTCTTTTCTTCCATTTCTTTCTTTTCTTTCTTTTCAACAGTCATATATAGGGATCTGAAAGGAGCCTCCGGCCATCTCATCGCTGGCCGTCCAGAACACTCGGCGCAGTTGGTGGAGTAGTCGATGCGACCAGATCCGCACCCGCCGTCGAGACGACCACCACGCCGGTCACGAACGGCATCGGATCAACGTCCGGCATGGTCCAGATCGTCTTGCCCTTCTCGATCTGACTTCGCGTCGTCTCGATCCCGATGTCCTGCCGTGCTCGATTCACCGTCGGGTACTTCAGTCCCGCCTCCGCGAACCCTGCCTCGACCTGCTCGTACCAAGCCGCCCCACCAGATCGGCGCATGAACTCCAGCAACCAGTCCGCTGCCCGCTCCCGTGCCTTCGCACCCGATCGAGATGACCCACTGTCGAGCAGTTCCTCGATCACGTCCTCGCCCGCATCCTCTGTCGCACCCAGCCACTCGATCAGCGGCGTTTCGACTTCCTCGGGCTTGCCGTCGTCGCCGATCACCTCGACCAACTCGGTCACAACCTGGTACCTGTCCCCCGGCGTCCCCATGCCGCCGTAGTTCGACTTGACGACGCTCATCACCATCTCGCCGGTCTCGTTGTCCTTGGCCGTCGCCAGAACCGACCTCGCAACACCTACGAAGCCGCGACCACCCATCACCATGTCTGCCGCCGAACCCTTTGCCTTGCGATAATGCGCAAGCCCGATCCCGGCAGCCTTCGTCCGATCAAGCGTCGCCGCCAACGGCTCCAGCGCCGTCCGCAGTTCACGGTCGTTGTTCGTGGACTTCGACGGGTCCAGCACGCTCATCAGCGGATCGAACACGACCAGCAACGCGCTGTACGCCTCGATCGCCAGAGCAAGCTCCTCCTGATCGATCGGCAGCGTCAACGCCGCGCCAACCTCCACGCCATGCACGTCGGCCTCGCTCACGTCGATGAACTGCACCAACGACAGGTCCGCGCCGGTCGCCATCAGCCTGGGCACAATGACCTGCGCCCGAGCGTCCTCGGTCGAATAGACCAGTACCGTTCTGGGCTTGCCGCTCTGCATCTCCGACTCGCCGCGTGTCACCCGGGCTGCGAAGTCCAACGCGATCAGCGACTTGCCCACACCCGGCATGCCCGCGAGCAACGTCAGCGCGCCGCGCGGAACTAGCGGCTTCCACAGCCAGTGCACCTTTCTCGGTGTGATCTCCGAGGCCGGCGTGAGGCTGATCGTTCGTAACCGATCCTTCGCCGTCTTCACGACCAGACCGGAAGTCGGCGTTGCTGGCGAACGACGCCTTATCATTTCGTCCGCGCAGCCGAACTTCTCCAACTCGAACGGCGTGAACTCGTCGCCCGAGCCCATCTGCCACGACCGCCAGCGCCAGTAGATCGAGTCCTCGATGAACAGGTCGTTGATGCCGACATCGGCGAACGTGTCCGCAAGTTCGGCAGCGTGCTTGTAGTTGTCGATGCCGCCGACGCTCACGACTCCCTTTGTCGGTGACATGGGCCGAACTTCGGGCGTAGCGTCGATTTTGCTTGTGGTGGCCGCGGCAAGCGAATAGTCGGTGAGGGTGCTTCCGGCATCCTCACCGGCTAGCCGATCCAGCGGCGGACCAGCATCCTGGTCAGTTTCGCTCACCGGCCAGCCGATCCCTGAGCAAACTTCCGCTCTGCCGCGACCGCGCTCGTCAACTGCGTCGTCGTCGCTTCGATCGCGACCTTGCGCTCTTCGACCTTGCGCAGCATGTTCTCAAGGCCACGCTCTTGCAGCGTCAGTTTGATTTTTAGACGGTGCGATTCGCGATGCTGCCGACCGCCGCGCGGCTCTGCTTTTGTGCTGTCCATCAGGTCCTCTCCTCGAATTAGGCAGGAGAGGTCCCTTCGCCAGAAATTGGAGAGGGGCCAACCCTCGCCCTGCGGCGAAAGGAGGCCCTCTCCGTTGTAGACCACTTTAATTGGTAAGTCGGTAAAAAGCACTATTAACCGACAAATTGAACACAACAAAATAGTTCTGATACAAAGGCGAAATCTACCAATTTATGTATTAATATAGTCTTGTACCAATTATCCACTTTGACATGACAGACGCCCAGCCGCGACGCCACCACCGCGCTGACCCAGGAGCCTGTCCATGTTGCCCGAAGCCCTCGTCGTCATCCGACCCGCTGACACGCCGGTCGTCCGCTATCGCGATCTCCTCCGTATCCGCGCCCGCTGCCCTTCGTGCTGGCCACGTTGCATCGCGTACGAACTCGAACGCGACGACCTCGGCAACGGCACTGCACTGATCTCGTATCGCTTTTTGGAGCACGCCCGCGCCGCTGCGCTGCGCTCCGACCTTGCCGGTCTCGATCCCGACGAACTCGCCGTGCTTGAAGGGTGGGCCGCGTGATGGCCGACCCGGTGCCGACGCCCAAGCCGCAGCCGCCGCGCCAGCAGGCTGATCTGGCCGCCACTCCGGTCCGACAACCTCCAACACCCCAACTTCCGAGCAGGTTCCGGCCCTACATGAAATGCGTCGGGTGTGGCTACGTTGGGACGGCCAAATCGATGGAACGACACCAGCAAGCGAACGGCTCCTCTGGCCTTCACGCCGTAAGCGTCCTCTATCCCTCACGTCGCCCGAATCGCCGCCGATGACACGCGGCTACTACGACCGTTCACCCGACGAACTCGAACGGTTGCGCGAACAGGGCTGGTCACGCTGGAACGCAACGCCCGAGAGCAAATCGGCGCGATCCAAGGGAGGGGCATCCTCGCCACACGCTGTCAGCGTCCGCAGAGGTCAAGCCACGGCCTCCCAGCGCCATCGCTGCTCCGAGTGCGGAATGGTCACGACGCCACTAGCTCTTGGCAGACACCAAAAAGCATCTGGCCACGTCGGGACGTCAGTCCATGCCTAAAGGCGCGTATGTCCGTGCGCAACACGAGTTCGACAGATTGCGCCGAGACAACGAACGACGACGCCCCGGTGGAGACCTGCACGCCGATGCCTCAGCGATCGGACGAGCCAACATCCTCAGCCTCCGTGTCCGTTGGCTCAATGAGCGTCCGGACGAACCTCTACAGCGTGCCTCCGGCATTGCGTCCTCAGCGATCAACTACCGCTGCCACGGCTGCCAGCGCGTCATTCGCGGACCCGCATTTTTCAAGCATCAGAAAGCCAGCGATCACACCGGATTCACCATCATCAATCAGGAGAACCATGAAGACCCTTCTTGAAATTGCCACCCTCAGTGACGGAGGCGGTGACTGGACCAAAGCAAACGGATACGGCTTCGATGACCTGTCATGTGGCCGCACTCACGGCGCGTGCGACATCTGCGCCACGCCACCGATTCAGGTCACGAACGTTCCAGCCGCGACCGGCTGGAAGGCCGTGCCGTTTGTTCATCACGCCGAACAAGAATTCTCGACTCGCTGTGAACCTGCCGACGCTGAATCTGCGCTGACCCAATCAATGCTCGACGCCACCGAATACATCGTCACCCGCCAACTCTGGTTCGGCGACGCTGACGACTGGACTGGTTCGGTTGAGGATGTCTACCTGACCTCGCCCAGCGTCTCGACCGCTGTCGCTGGCGCCAACACTCCGGCCAGCATCGCCGCCGCTCTCGCTGCCGCCTACGCCCAAACCCCCGACCTCAAGCCCGTCGTTCACCTCGGCCTTGCTGCTTCTTGGTCCTTGCCCCCGGGCTTCGCTGCCGAGCACCCGACCGTTCAGTTTGTTGAGGGCATCGGCTACCCAGCAACCGGCATCGCCGTGACCGGTCCGGTCACCGTGCACCTCGGGACCGTCGAAACAATTTCCATGACCTCGACCGACATCAACCGGCGCTACATCTCCGGCACCCGACTGCTTGCCGTCGAGTTCGGTCCTTGCTCCGCCGTCCGCATCGCCTGATCACAGAATCGAGAACCTGTTATGAAGACCTCAACAATGACTGAAACCCGAGCCCTCGCCGTGCTCTGCGCTGCCGCTGGCAAACATGCCTGCCCGGTCCACTCAATTGGTCCAATCGCTGCGCACCTGCTCGGCAGCCGACGACCCGACTGGCACCCCGACCCGCTGCCGAACCAGCATCATCCTTCCTACGTCGACCGGCTTGTTCATCACGCGAGCGGTGGCCGCTCGCTCGGCTGCTCATGCGGCCCATTCGAGCCCAACCCGAACCTCCGCGTTCTCGCAGGCGGATCGGTCGCTGCCGTGGCCTACCCGCTGCCGAGCGACGCCGAAACCCAAGCCCACGTGGCCGACCTGATCAGCACCGGCGACCTGGACCTGATGATCCCGACGCTCGACCCACGCATCGAGGCCCTGATCCACCTCGCTGACTGGGCCAGATCCGAAGGTGGCGGAACTCTCGATGAAGAGGTTCACGAGGCTGCTGAAGTTTTAGCTCTGACCCTTGCGGGTCGAGGTCGTTGGGATGTCATCTCGAATTGGAACGACGCGAACCTGCGCCGCTCAACCGAACGACGCCACACGCTCGTCAGCGAACAGATCGAGCAAATTTTGAAGGATGAAGGAATCGGCCTGCGCATCCGCGCCCGCATCCTCGGCGGCGAGTAGGTGACCGGCTCGATCCTGATCGCCAAAGTCGAACGCCAGCGTCGCTACGTCGAACTCGATGGAACGGTCAGGGCTGGCGACCGACTCGACGCTGATCCCGAAACCGAAATCGTGATCCTGGCCACCAGTCAGGTCGGACACCTGGTCGAGATGGCTCATTCCGTTGCCGTTGACCTCAGAAAGCGCGGTTGGGCCGTACAGATCAACCCCTACCTTCATCGACCCGTCCCGCCCGTCCGCAACGGCAAGTCGAGCATCAGTGCGCTGGTCTGTGCAGTCGAAATGACTAGTCCAGAACCCGTCACCGCGGAGGTCGCCGCGCCCTTGACCTCGGCCACCCGCAAGCCCCGACGCAAGAACCGGATGGCCCGATTCCAGTGCGCACAATGCGATCTGGTCCGATACGGCGCTGGCGTGACGAATCATCAGCGCCGTACTGGTCACATCGGGCGCGTGTACGTCGACACCGTGGTCGGCGGCAAGCCCACCGATGGTTCCCAGAACCCCAGACTTGACCTCTCGGACACTGACCCAGCCCCCGAACGGGTTACCCCGCTCGTCGCTTCCGCGATCCCTAGCAGCGACCTCGCCGACCGCATATCGTCTACCCATGGATACGACCCGCCTTGAGTACGACGAAGCCGCGAGCAGCGCACTGCACTACGACGTCGTTCACGAAGTGATCGAACGAAACGATGCCAACGCAGCGACCGCATGGGTCGAGGCTCAGCGACGACTCAACTCCATCAACGACTCGCTGGCCCGCAAACTCATCGCCCTGCACCGCGACTGCGGATCCGGCAACGGCGAATGCGACGACATCGACATGATCGACTCGTTCCGTGGCCGCGACTGGCCATGCGAAACGACCCGCATCATCGCGGACCACTTCGACATCGAGCACCCGTAAAGCACGAAGCCCGCCGAACAAGTCTCCCTGTTCGACGGGCCTCACGGTGAGCCTCCACCTCACCAGCGTTCTTCGACCCACTGCCAGTCTTCAAGGGAGTGCTCGACCGCCAGCACCTCCGGTCCTGGCGTATGACCCAGGCCGTGGGTCTCACAACCCCAGGCTGCAATGCACTGTGCACGAGTCTTGTACACCGTGAGCATCTCGTGTGATCCGAGAGTCACGCCGACGCACAGGTCGCGCTCGGCGACCTCCTCGTCGCTGAGGTACGCGCCGATCAACTCGACCGTCGGCTTCCGCAAACTCACGACGCCACCATCTCGGCGATGGTGACCGGCGTCGCGATCACGCTGGTCTCGGTGACCTCGCTGCCCTCGGGCACCACCAGTGCTTCGGATCGATCCCGACTCTGCTGGTCGAGCCAGCGAACCAGATCATCGTTCTTCACGAACTCAACATCGACGCTCGCAACCTTCTCGATGTCAATAACGTGCTGATCCACTCCGAACCTGGCGATCCGCTTCCTGACGTCATGCCCGTTCGAACCCCGCGCCGTGTACTCCACGACCAACCGAACATCTTGATCAGTCGGACCGATCGCTATGACTGCGAACGAACCAACCTTCGGTAGCCCCTTGTCGAGAGTCTCGGAGAGTTCCGACGGACGAGCCGTCGGCACGATCACCTTGAACCGGCACCAAACAAGAGGCTTCTGCTCCCCGCCGCTCACAGCAGCACGCCAATCTCAGCGATCTCGTAGGCCATATTGAGCCCGCACTGAAGATGCACCGGATATTTGGGGTACTCCACGGGCCTCATCCGACGCTCGCCCGCCTCAATCACCTGACTACACGCCGCGCACATCTCCGCGCGGCTGTTATCGAACTGTCTTGTTGCCTTCATCCAGCACTTCCAAAAGTGCTACGACCCAACATGTGTCGGAATCGGTGAGGCTCCTCAACGCGGCCTTCAAGCCGTGTCGTGTGCCCGAAACTGGGGAGTACTGCGTTACCTCCCCAGGAGGCCGGTGGCCTCCCTGCGATCCAGTGTCCGTACTTCGCCCCGAGGCTTCACGTGAATGGCTCGCGTCCGGTGTTCGTCGTGCTTTCCAAGTACAGCATCGAGGCTGGCAGATGGTCAACTGCGCTGAGGTCAGTCGCCCGCACCCTTGCCTAGGTTGCAGTCCTGGCAGGTTGAGCGGAGGTTATCGAGCCGCGTTTTGCCGCCGCGCGAGAACGCAAGAATGTGATCGACGTGAAGCACGATCGCCGGATCCGTTGCGGGCGATCGACCGCACAGGACGCATTTGAAGTTGTCACGACGCAGCACTTGATACCGGAGCCCAACAGGTATTGGCCTGAGGTCTTCGGGCTGAGGCTTAGCGACTGACGATGTCGATCGGGTTCGAGGAACCGCGAAGGTCTCCTGCTGCGCAGCGTCGACGTCGGCATTCACCCGGTCAACGAATGCTTGCTTGGCGCGCACCCACGTGCCGAACTTCCTGGCGTACGCGCTCGCCGTAATCTTGGATGGCGGCCTGTCGATCTCGCCTTTGGACGGCGCGCGACCGTAGTGCGTCCAGACTTCTAGCAAGTTGTCGTGGTAATCGTCTTCGGTCCATCTCCGACCATGCGCTGCGCCTTCCAGCCCTGCCGCTTCAAGTGCCTTCGGGAAGTAGCGAAAATGCCTTCGCACCGACCGATCAGTCGCCGCTCGCCCGTGACGGCGGAGGTCGGCGAAAGTCATCGGCCGCGGAGAGACCAACTTCGCGATCCGCTGAAGGTCCGCGATCACATCCTCAACAGAAGCGTCTGTTCCCGGCCTTGAGAACTTGTCGCCAAGACCGGCACGGTCGAGAGCAGCCTGCCAGCCGCCGAACCGCTTACGGACCGTGCCTTCCGAAATCTTGGAAGCGTCGTTAAAGGCTGCGCGTGTAAGACGACCAGGACCGAGCAGCGCGGCCACGCGTTGAAGCTCCTGGATGATGCTCGCGTCGTCGTACGACACCAACCGATCCATCTCGAAATGTAGCTCGGAAGGGTCGCCTGGCATGTAGCCACGATATCGACGCGCACTGACGCTAGGTTCCGAACTGGGCCGAACCCGACCAGTTAGGGCATCTGACCTGCACCGATGCGTGGGATACCGATAGAAACATTTTTATTCGCTCCCGTGAGCAGCAGGTGGTGGCCTCCAGCCGCCGCCACCTCGAGGGCGAACCGCGCCTCGGCCATGCCCAGGACGTCGGCCAGGTCCACCTCCTCGGACCGTCCCTCACCGCGCCAGCTCAGCAGCGGCTCGCCGGTGAGCGGTTCGACCTCGGGCGCCTCGGGGATCTCGGCCCCGGTCAGCAGCGCCACCACCTGGCGCAGCGACCGGACTCCGTACACCTCGACCCCGTCGACCAGCGCCGCCTCCCCCATCTGCGGCTCCGGGACGATGACCCGACGGATCCCGCGGGCCGCGGCGGCCATCACCATCGGGAGCACTCCCGGGACGCACCGGACCCGGCCGTCGAGGGACAACTCGCCGATCAGCACCACCCGGTCGAGGTCTGCCGTCGGGATCTCGCCGTCAGCGGCCGCGAGAACCCCGATCGCGATCGCCAGGTCGAAGTGCGGTCCGCGCTTGGGCAGGTCCGCCGGGGAGAGCAGGATCGTGACCCGGCGGGTCGTGGGCCAGTGGTAGCCACTGTTGTCGACGGCGGCCCGGCACCGCTCACGACCCTCAGTGATCGACGCGTCCGGCCGGCCGACCAGCGCTGTGTGGACGATGCCCTGGCTGATGTCGACCCCGACGTCGACAACATGCCCGACGGCGCCTTGCAGGGAGACGGTCCTGGTGGTCGCGTACATCAACCGATCCCCCGGACGTGCTCGACCTGCGGGCCCCCGAAGCGCGGCTGGACCACGCCGACGACGTCGATCCGTACCTGCGGGGCGACGACGTCATGCGACTCGATCCACAGGAGGGTCAAACGCTGGAGCCTTTCGAGCTTCGCCTCGCGAACAGCCGCGACCGGGTGACCGTAGGCGAGGCCCCGGCGGGTCTTCACCTCGCAGACCACCAGGACCACGCCATCCCGGAGCACCAGGTCGATCTCCCCGGCGCGACACCGCCAGTTCCGATCGAGGACCGTCATCCCGGTCCCGATCAGATGCCGTGCTGCCACCCGTTCGCCGTACGCGCCGAGTCCCTGCTGTCGTGCTGTGCCCATCGGCCACCTCCGGGCAGGAGGTCACCGCATCTGCGGGGATGGACGCACCCGGGAACCGGGCGCCCTGTGGACCCGGCCCCCAGGACCGGTCCCGTGGAAGCGAACCGGTCCCCGGGTGCAGCTCTTAGCCGGCCATTGCCACGCCGTTGCAGGCGTACGGCGGCGGCTCGTGGACGAACAGATCCGCGCCGCCGAGGTTGAGGCCGAGCAGGTCGGACAACGGACCGACCAGGATCGAGTTCGTGTTGGCGATCAACGGGTTCACGACCGGGGTCAGGATGTTGTTCACGATCCCGGTCAGGAGGCCACCGGTGGTGACCCCGAGGGGTAACACCCCGAGCACAGTGATGTTGGCGGTGGTCATCGAGATCGTCGACAGGGCCACCCCCGAACCGGTGCTCTTGGCGACGTCGTAGAGGTCCGGCGGGTGCCGGAACTGCAGGTTGTTGGTCGCCGCCGGCGCGTTGGTCGTGGGCATCACGTCGACCGTCGCGATCGGGATCCCGAGCGACCTCAAGGTGATCTGGAGCCGGGAGGAGACCTGGGAGAGGGCGGACGCCACCGAGAGGTCGATCCCGTACGGGTTCCCGCATTGGATGTTCGTGAGCGTCCCGACCGCCTCGGCCAACGAGACGTGCAGGGTGAGGGTGGACTGGGCCATCACGAGGCCCACAACGTTGATGGTGGCCAGCGTGAACGTGATGTCCAGGTCGACCTGCGCTGTCCGCACCTGGTCGCCGACCGAATGGCAGCCGTCCTGCGGCTTCTCGATCACCTTCAGGCTCGACGTCACGCTCGCGACGTTTGGGATTCCTGTCGTCAACGTCGGGATCGCCAGCGCGTTGGTCCCGTTGGCGACGAACGCCGCGGTGGAGACCAGGTCGAGCAGGTTCACCGTCGCGTCCAAGGCCGACTCCGGCGCCGAGTTCAGGTCGAGGATGTCGCCGAAGGTGAGGTTCGGCAGCCCGCTGAAGCTGGCCACCGCGAGCTGGTTGAGCAGCGTGACGTCCGCCGCCTCGCCGCCCTGCGCCTGCAGCACGTTCGCCGAGGCCAGGAAGAGCTGGTTGAGGGACAAGTTGCTCAGCCCGGCGAGCTCGCTTGGGGTCGCGACGCCGAGCTCGGTGGCGAGACCGAGCAACGTCACGTCCGCGTTCGCCAGCCCGGTGTAGCTGATCGCACTCAGGTTCAGCGAGTCGTTGACCAGCCGGTTGAGCAACAACGACTGAGCCGAGTTCAGGTTGAGGGCGAACGATCCCAGGCTGAAACAGGCGTACTTCTGCGACTTCGCGATCGAGGTCCGCATCACTCCCCCGTCACCGCCGTGCAGGCTGAAGTCGACCGAGGTCGACGCCGTCACCTTCACCGCGTTCGGCACCACCGTGCCGGAGACCGGGGTGAAGTAGGCGTCCGGGTCGGAGGGGTCGTACGCACTCTCGTCGACAACGCCCAGCTGCGGAATCACGACCTTTGCTCCGCTGCCGGCGGCGTTGCGCGACGCGCTCTTGTCGGCCAGGGCCTGCAGGCCCGCATCGATGGTTCCCGCGGTGCGACCGTCGAGCTGGCGCGCCAGGTCGAGGGCGACCACGTCGGCGACCGACTGGATGTCGCGTCGAGCAACACGCTGGACGCCGATGTCGACCGCGAAGGCCGCCAGAGGGATCAGCGTGAAGCAGGTGACCAGTGAGATGACGATCGCGATCACGCCACCCTCGTCGCGGCGCCGCGAGGTCGCCGCCTCGATCCAGGTCCGGACCATCAGCCGACCTCGGCGACAGCCGAGTAGGTGATCTGCGAGGGCAGCGTGAAACCGAGCCCCGGCATCGACGGCAGCAGCGAGTGGTCCCGGTACGGGTAGGTGACCGTGACCCTCATGCAGTCCTTACCCGACCCGTCGCCGCAGTTCGGCACCCGCACGACGTCGCAGGTGACGTGCGGCGAGGTGCAGGACAACCCGCCCACCCCCGTCGCCATCGCCGAACTGACAGCGTTGACGGCCACGGTCTGACGCTGGGCCTCGGTGGCTCCGGGCGGGGCGACAGCGGCTGCTCGGGCACCTTCGGCGGCACTCTGCGACACGGTCTGGCGGAAACTCAGCATGTAGGCGTACGCAACCGTCGCGAACACCAGCGGCAAAACGATGAAACACAGGCACAAGGCCGTCTCGACAACCGCCGCTCCACGTTCGTTACGCTCCCTCGAACCCCACGTTGACATTGGAAGCCCCCTCCCGAAACGCGAGATTAGCCTGACTTGGGTTGTTTGTCCGCTTTGGTCTACTTTTTCGTAGACCAGTGTGGCGCCGGTCATCCGACCAGGCGGACGATGCCGCCTCCGACGTCCGGGTCGTAGTCGGTGGTGTCCGAGGACTCCGTGGTCGGCAGCGCGTCCCGGTTGAAGGTGAAGATGTTGAGAACCTCCACCGAGTTGCCGTTGATCTCGAGCCCGTTGGACGAGGTCGCCGCGGTCGTCTGGGTCTCGTCGGTGATGAAGCCCGGGACGAAGTGCCGGATCGGCTGGAAGTTCTTCTGCGCCCGGTCGGTGGCGTACACGACCGGCAACCAGACGAAGCGGGGCGAGTCGAGAATCGACCGGTCGAGCATCGAGGTGGCCACCCCCGTGGTCTGGCTGATGTCGGTCAGCGACGCCCCGTTGCGCAGGAAGCACGAGAGCACGTCGTTGTTGATCACCTTGCCGCTGAGGCTCACGTTGCTGCGTCCCGCACACGTCGTGGCGCCGTTGGCGATGTCGAGGCGCCCCGCGGCCACTCCGGAGATGCCGTGGACCAGGCCGTCCATAATCTTGGGGCCGTCGTTACCGGTATCGCCGGTGATGCAGTTGTTTCCAGGGCGGGAGAGCTCGTCGAGCTGAGCGCCGGGGAGCAAGCTTCCACCGGAACCGCAGTCCTTCACCTCGGTCTGGCCGTAAGGGAAGACGTACGGGAGCAGTTCGTGGTCCATCCCCATGGCCAAGTTGCGGGCCAACCGGGCCTGCTTGGTCCCGCCCTCGAGGCGCGGAGCGTCGAGCTGGCCGAAGTTGCCGCGATCCTGGCCCACGCAGCCGACGGCGACGTCCGCGACGGTCGGACTGGCGCTCGACGACGGCGTCGGTGTCAGTCCGACCGGGTCGGCGACCTGGATGATCAGATGCGTCGAGGAGTACTCCATGGAGTTGTTCTTCTGCGCCAGCGCATAGACCCGCCAGTCCCCCGGCGTCGCGCTGATCTCCTGACTGACGGTAAAGGTCGGGACCGACCCGTTACCGCTGGTCTCCGCCGCGAAGTCCACGAAGCTCGACCCGGTTGGCGGATAAGCCCGCAAAGTCACCTTCTTGTACTGCGCACCAACGCCACTCACGTGGTAGCTGGAGATGTTCACGGTCCCCAGGTGCGCGAGCGGGGTGACGACCGCTCCGTTGAGGATGTGGGTGCCGACCGGGGTTGGTATGAACAGCACCGGGGACGGTGTCGCTGTGGCCGTGGGGGTCGCTGTCGCGGTGGGTGTCGCGGTCGGTTCGGGCTGGTTGCCCTGGGACGTGTCCGCCTCCGTCGGGCCGTAGCCGCACCCGGTGGGCAACCAGAACGGAACCATCTTGTTCGCCGGCGGAAGCTCGGAGGCGATCCGCACCGTCGCCTCCTGCTGCACCATGGCGTGGGAGACACCGATGATGTTCGCCAGCCCGAACTCCACCCGGGTCGCGGGCGCCACCACCCGCATCTGCGGACAGTCGTCGCTGCAGGCCGTGAAGTCGTTGTGCTGGAAGTAGATCTCCCCGTCGGCAGAGGACCCGTTGACCAGTTGCGAGCCGTCGACGGCGGCCTGTCCCATGACGAGGTTGGACTGAGTGGTGAAGTAGTCGGCGACCTTCGAGGCGATCGCCAGCCGGTTGTTCGATGTCATCGGCAGCATGCTGCCGACGCTCAGTGCACTGAGGTCGACCTGCTTCTGCACCTCACGCTTCCGGGACCAGGCGCTGCCGAGGTCGACCGCCATCGCCGCGGAGGCGAACACCAGCGAGGCGACAAGTCCGACCATCACCGCGATGGCGCCGTGCTCACTCCGAGTTCGTCGGTCCCTGATCGCCATCACTCGGCCTCACGAACAACTCTCGGGCTGGCTGGGGACGAAGTCGACCCGTGACTCCGCGCGGGCGGTCACCAGACCGTCGTTGATGAACGGGATGAACGGGAACTTCATGTCGGGGCTCCGGAAGCGGACCATGACCTCGACGGTGTCGCCCACCGTCACCTCGGCAGGCGTCTGCTGGTTGTACGCGCGCTGGATGACGGCGGTGCCCCCCGTGCCGACGAGATCGTTCACCTGTCCCGACACCTCGGTGCGGAACTCCGCACAGGTGGCGGGCCGACCGACGGACGAGAGGCGCGCGGCCGAGCGTGCGATGTCGCTTCCGCCCTGCATCGCCCAGAAGTAGAAGGCGTACTGGACCAGGCCGAAGAGCAGCACAATGACCGGCAGCATCACCAGTGCGAACTCCACTGCTGCTGCGCCTTCGGTGTCGCGTCTCCTACGGAAGCCCCTCATGGCGATCCCCCCGTCCTCACAGACAGAGTAGGTCGCTTTTAGGGTTATATGTCCGTTTTAGTCACGATTAGGGACTTAGGTCCCGTCAGTTGACCAGGGTGATGACCTTCTTGCCGCTGCCCGTGTAGTCCATGAGTGGCGAGCCGTCCGGTGGCGGCGGTAGAGCCGCAAAGTTGAAGAAGAAGATCCGGATCGCCCGCAGTTTCTTCGGGTTCTCGATCACCAGGCCGTTGTCCGTTGCACCAGTCACCAGCGGGTTCGCCCGTGATGCACCGGTCGGCTGATCCGTGATGAATCCGGCGACGAATCTCACGACGGGCATCCACTTGGTACCCGAGGGGTCGTGGTCCAAGACCGGAACGATGACGAACCGCGGAGAGTTCCAGATGCTCTGGACGAACAGAGCATCCGTGCCCGTGTAGAACACGGTGTCACTCAGGCGCAGGGTGTCGTTCTTGAGGAAACAGCTCAGGATGTCTGCGTTCTCATCGTTCGAGCCGCGCACCGGCCGACCCTGCGATTGGCAGAGGGGCGAGGTGTCGACCCGCAGACGCCCCGTCCCGTTCTTGAGGTAACCGTCGTAAGCAGGCCCCGCCTTGAGGCCGGTCACCGACTGGACGCAGTTCGTCTGGGGCTTGCTGAGGCTGTCGGTACTGATGACACCGCGGGAGTCGGTGTTGCAGGCGTTGTCCGCAGGCAACGGCGTCGGGAACGCCTTCAGGCTGGTCGGCGGTCGGATCCCGTCGGCGATGTTCTTCTCCAGGTCGTTGAGATCGCTGCCGCCCCACGGCAGGTCGATCGAGCCGAAGTTCCCGGAAGAGGATGAAGCATCGCACGAGAGCACTGCCTCGCCGACGAGAAGAGGTCTGGCCTGCGAGCGTGCGGACCACTGGTCGGTCACCGAGTTGTGAACCCGGACCCACCAGACGTCCTGGACCGAGGCCACCGCGTTGGGCAAGGTCACCGAGATCGACGTCGCGGTCTGAGCCGGGGTCGTCAGGGCGACGACGGAGACCGGTTCGCTGCGGTCGGAGTTGAAGAACCCGACGCGGTCGATCGTCGCCGCGCCGAGATTGGTCCCCGCCACGGTGATGACGGGGCCGTCCGGATCTGCCGGGGCCGCAAGCGGCACCTGGGTGGGGCTAATCGATGACAGGACCGAACTGTTCGTCTCAGTGTCCCGGGCGAGGATCGGAACCGTGAAAGGGATGCTGGGGCCGCCGGCGTCGCTCTTGAGCACCTGGGGCCCGGTCGAGCACCCGGCCGTCGCGTAGTACGGGCCGAGACCTGCGCCGCCGGACGCGATGCGGGCGGTGGAGACGGACTGCACGCACGCATCGCTGAAACCGATGGCGTTCGCCATCCCGAACTGAACCTTGGCTTGCGGAGCGAGCACCCGGACCGTGCCGGTCGTCGGGAAGGTGACCTCACCATTGGTCGGGTTGCCGTCAGAGAGCTCGGCCACCGTCACCGGCCCCGGGCTCTGGTCGCACTTGTCGTTGCCGTCAGTGGAGGTCTGGTTCTTGTTCAGGTAGTCCGCGACGAGCTGGACCGTGGTGGGCGAGGTGTCGGGCAGGCCGTTGGCACCTGCCAGTGCGGCGAAGTCCGAGGAGGTCTGCGTCTCCTTCTTCCGGTTCATCGCGTTGCCGAGGTCGACCCCGATCGCTGCCAGGCCGAAGATGAGGACCGCCGAGATGGCGAAAACGATGGCGACTGCTCCGCGCTCGTTCCGGGTTCTGCGACTCATGATCCACACCCTTGATCGGTCGTGTCTTCCACCCGCGCCTCGACGTTGCGAACGATCTTGGCGTCACTCAGGAACGGCACGAACGGAAAGTTCAAATTGACGGTCGGGAACGAGATGGTGAGCTTCACGGTCCCGCCGATGCCCACATTGGCGGGCTGGGGAGCCGTCGGCGCGGAACCGTCCGGGTTCTTGTAGACCTTCGTGATCGTCGCGGCTCCGGTCTTCGCACCCCCGAGCTGGTTGTCGACGTACGTCTGCAGCGCACCGGCCGCCTGACAGTTACCGACAGAGAGCTGTCGGACAGCGGCGTTCGCCGTGCTGGATCCGGTCTGGGCAGAGTAGAAATACAACCCGTACTGGACGAGACCGAACAGAATCACCAGCATGGGGATGAGGATCAGCGCGAATTCGACCGCAGTCGCTCCCGTTTCGTCACGACGTCGTCGGCACACACGCACACCCCATTCCGTCCGCCGTGCCCGAGTGCGGCCAGAACAGCCCACACCTTCTCACTCACGATAACGACGAAATGTCCTAGACGTTCGGTCTTTGGACCGAATGGACTAGACCTACCCGGCCCCTCGTTCGAACCAGCACATCCCCCCGCGCCTCCCCCCTGCCGCACGCGTGAGACAACACACACCTGGACCGCGACCGAGTCGCCGGGGTGCTCGACCGGTTGCTCGGCCTCGCGTCGCTCAGACCTTGGGCGGCTCGAACTCCGACTTGTTCAGCTCCTCGACGTTCACGTCCTTGAAGGTCAGCACCTTGACGTTCTTGGCGAAGCGCGCCGGGCGGTACATGTCCCAGACCCACGCGTCGGTCATCGAGACCTCGAAGAAGACGTCACCGGCCTCGGTGCGCGCCTTCACGTCGACCTGGTTGCACAGGTAGAAGCGGCGGTCGGTCTCGACGACATACTTGAAAATGCCGACGACGTCGCGGTACTCGCGGTAGAGCGTCAGCTCCATCTCGGTCTCGTACTTCTCGAGATCCTCGGCGCTCATCGCTGCACTCCACTCATCGGCTCGTCTCCTCCAACGTGTCCTGCAGGTCCAGCTCGAGCTGCGGCTCGAGGCTGAGGGGTGCCTCATCCGGAAGGCCCGCTGCGCGCCGTACGTTCACGAAACGCATCCGATGGATCGGACACGGACCGTGCTCGTTCAGCGCCTCGGTGTGCTCCGCGGTGACGTAACCCTTGTGCGTAGCGAAATCGTAGTGCGGCCACAGCTCGTGCTGCTGCACCATCAGCCTGTCGCGCGTCACCTTCGCGATCACCGAGGCCGCCGAGATGCAGGCGGCGACTCGGTCCCCCTTCCACATCGCCAGGCCCGGTACGCCGAGGCCGTCGACCCCGAACCCGTCGGTGAGCACGTACGCCGGCCGCAGCTCGAGCCGGGCCAGCGCCCGCCTGAGCGCCTCGATGTTGGCCACGTGCATGCCGAGCCGGTCGCACTCCTCGGGCTCGACCACGACCACGGACCAGGCCAGAGCCCGCCGGACGACCTGCTCGTAACAGCGTTCCCGCGCCTTCGCGGTCAGGAGCTTGGAGTCGGCAAGCTCCGGGACCAGACCCGCCCGGCCCGCCGGCAGGATCGCAGCCGCGGCCACCAGCGGGCCCGCACAAGCCCCGCGGCCGGCCTCGTCGACCCCGGCGACCGGGGAGAGGCCGACGCGCCTCAGAGCGCGCTCGTAGCCGTAGAGCCCGGCGTCGCGCCGGACCGTCGCACCACGAGGCAGTCCGGAGGCGGTCATCGTGCGGTCCTCGTCAGGAGGAGGGGATCGCCTTGAAGGTGTCCGGCGTGTGGATCCGCTCGGCGCGCTTCCACGGCCAGATCAACGCCCAGACCTTCCCGACGACGAGGTCCTCCTTGACGTACCCGCCGCCGGGGTCACCGATGTGCCCGCGCGAGTCGAAGGAGTTGTTCCGGTTGTCGCCCATCACCCACAGGTGGCCGGCCGGGACCCGGATGTCGAACGCCTGGTCCGAGGCCAGGGTGTTCTTCGGGAGGTAGCTCGTCTCGACGAGCGCCGTGCCGTTGACGGTCATCCGGCCCTGGGCGTCGCAGCACTTCACCCGGTCGCCGCCGATCCCGATCACCCGCTTCACCAGGTGCCCGCCGGACGGGTAGAGCCCGATCGTCTCGAGCGACTTGGTCAGCACGTTGGTCGCGGTGCGCGTCTCGGCATCGTTCAACCAGCCGCCCGGGTCCTTGAAGACGACGATGTCACCGCGCTCCGGGCTGTCACCGCCCCAGTAGGAGATCTTCTGCACGAGGATCCGGTCGTTCTCGATGAACAACGGCTCCATCGACTCCGACGGGATGTAGAACGCCTGGACGAAGAAGTACTTGATGCCGACCGCGAGCACCAGGGCGATCGCGAGCAGCAGCAGGCTCTCCTGCCACACCGGGAGAGGCTGCTTCTTGTCCTTGTGGGACGACGCCTTCGCAGTGCCGGCGGGGGTAGCCCGCGCGATCTCGGTCGAGCCAGGCCCGAACTCGGGCGAAGGTTCAGTCACGTGCGGAGCCTAACCATGGGTCCCAACGCTCTGTCTGCATTCAGAACCGGGCGGGGACTCAGGACTCGCGACGCTCCTTGATCTTCGCCGCCTTGCCGCGCAGGTTGCGGAGGTAGTACAGCTTCGCGCGACGGACGTCACCACGGGTGACGATCTCGATCTGCTCGAAGATCGGGGAGTTGATCGGGAACGTCCGCTCGACGCCGACCCCGAAGGAGACCTTGCGGACCGTGAAGGTGCGACCGATGCCGGAGCCCTGGACGCGGATCACGACGCCCTGGAAGACCTGGACTCGGGAGCGGTTGCCCTCGACGACCTTCACGTGGACCTTGACGGTGTCCCCCGCGCGGAAGGCAGGGACGTCGGTGCGCACGGAGGCGGCGGACAGGGCATCGATGACGTTGGTCATGGTGTCTCCTCGCGATCGCCACAGGTCAGCCGCGGATCAGGTTGCTAGCTACAGGAGTCGGACCCGGTGGGGGTGGCCGTCGCGCTGCGCCCCCTGTGGCAGGTGCTCACGCGGATCTCCGGCTCGGTGGTTCCGGACGATCGTGGCCGACTGGGCCGAGGGGCAAGTCTGCCAGAGGCGGGCCCGGAACGGGAAATCGTGGGACCGCGCACGCCCTCCCCAAGGTTCAACGCTTCTTGGTCAACCGGACGACGCCGGGCTCGATCTCCCCGCGCAGCCGATAGCCGGCCCTCCGGTAAAGCCGCAGGTTGCGCTCGCTCCCCGCACCGGTGAACAGGACGAATCCGGCCGCGGCGTCGGGGGCGAGAGCCTCGATCCGCTCCAGCAGGTCCCGGCCCAGCCCGGAACCCTGCAGGTCCGGGGCGACCATCAGCCGTCCGATGTCCCAGGACCCGTCCTCCAGCCGGGCCCGGACGGCGCCGACGAGCCGGCCGGCCGAGCAGGCGACCAGAACGGTGTGGGTCCGGGTCCAGGCGACCACGTCGTCCAGGGGCTCCTCCAGCGCGGGGATCCGCACCCCCGGGTTCGCCTGCTGCTCCTGGACCCAGCACGCACGCTGCAGCGTCAGGATCTCGCCGGCGTCGGCCGGGACCACGAGGCGGTGCTCCAGGTCCTCCAGCGTGGTCGAGGGGTGCCGCAGATCCGGTCGGCGCTGCGCCGTACGACGCTCCGCCTGCTCGGCGCGCCAGGCCTGGATCCGTCCGTGGTCGCCGGAGAGCAGCACCGCGGGGACCTCGTGCCCGCGCCAGCTCGCCGGCTTGGTGAAGACCGGGTACTCCAGGAGCCCGTCGACGTGGGACTCCTCGGACAGGGACTCAGCGTTGCCCAGGAAACCCGGGATCAGGCGCGCGACCGCCTCGATGATCGCCAGGGCAGCGACCTCGCCGCCGTTCAGGACGTAGTCGCCGAGCGAGACCTCGCGGACCTCGAAGCGCTCCGCGGCATCGTCGATGACCCGCTGGTCGATGCCCTCGTAGCGACCGCAGGCGAAGACCAGTTGGTCATGGCCGGACAACTCCGCCGCCATGGCCTGGGTGAACCGCAGCCCCGACGGAGTCGGGACGACGAGCACGGGCCGCCTCCCGTCGGGTCGGGCAGCGAGCACGTGGTCCAGGGCCGCGCCCCACGGCTCCGGCTTCATCACCATGCCGGCGCCACCGCCGTACGGGGTGTCGTCGACGCTGCGGTGCCGGTCGGTGGTGAAGGTCCGCAGGTCGTGGACCACGAGGTCCAGCAGGCCCTTGTCGCGGGCCTTGCCGGCCAGGGACAGCTCCAACGGCGCCAGGTAGTCCGGAAAGATCGAGACGACGTCGATACGCACCCGCCCACCCTATGCGTCCCCTCCTGCGACGATGTACCCGTGACCGAAGGCGACCGGACCACCGACTGGCCCCCGCACACCGACGAGGTGCGGGCCTGGCAGCAACGGGTCGCCCAGGGCCCGCGCGCGGACCGGCGGCTCCGCGAGATCACCGTGTCGCTCCCCCCGCTGATCCGGGACCTGCACTACCCGGCGGACCGCGCGCTCGCCGCTGGCGCCAACGCGAGCGCCGGCGACCTGAGCAACCTCGACCTGGTCCACGGCCGCACCCTGAGATCCCTGAACCACCTGCTCCTGCGCACCGAGTCGGTCGCCTCCTCGAAGATCGAGAACCTCGAGGCCGACCTCACCGACTACGGCCGCGCCCTGCTCGGCGTACGGGCCAACGCGACCGGGGTGGCGGTGGCGTCGGCCACCCGGGCTCTGGGCCGGATGATCGACGACGCCGACGCCACCCGGACGATCCGGGCCGAACCGATCCTGAAGGCGCACGAGGAGCTGTTCCGGCGCAACCCGGACGAGCAGCACCGCGCCGGCAAGTTCCGGCAGGTGCAGAACTGGATCGGCGGGAGCGACTACGCACCCACGAACCCGCTCTACGTCCCTCCTCCTCCGGGGACGGTCGCGGACTACCTCGACGACCTCTTCGCCTACGCCAACCGGACCGACGTACCGGTGGTGATCCAGGCGGCGATCGTGCACGCCCAGTTCGAGTCGATCCACCCGTTCGTCGACGGCAACGGTCGCCTCGGCCGAGCCCTGATCCATGCGGTCTTCCGTCGACGGCGGATCACCCGCCACCTGACGGCGCCGATCGCGTCCGCGCTGGTCGCCCACCGCCAGCGGTACTTCGACGCCCTGGAGGACTACCGCAACGGCCACGCTGCGACCATCATCGCGATGCTCGCCGCGGCGACGAACGTCGCGACCTCCGAGGCGTGGCAGACGGCCGACACCCTGGTGACGATCCGGGAGCACTGGCACGAGACGGTCGCCGGTACGGCGCCCGGCAGCACCCTGTACCGGCTGCTCGACACGCTCACCGAGCACCCGTTCGTGAACGTCGCCCTTGTCACCGAGCTCTTCGGGGTGGACGAGACGACCGCGCGTGCGGGAATCGAGCGGCTCGAGGGCGCCGGGGTGCTGGTCCGGCTCTCCCGGACCCGGGTCTCCCCCGCCTGGATCGCCCGTGACGTTCTGGACGAGATCAAGGACCTGGACGTCCGGATCCGCCGGGTCAGCGAAGAAGGCACAAGCCCGCCCCGGCGTACCGGGACGGGCCTGCAGCCTGACGAGGTGGATCAGTCGATCGCGTAGCCCTCGCCGTGGAGCGCGAGGTCGATACCGGCAACCTCGTCCTCCTCCTTGGCGCGGAACCCGATCGTCTTGTTGATGGCGGTGCCGATGGCGAAGGCCATCACGAACGAGAACGCCAGGATGGTGAACGCCGGGATCACCTGGGCGATCAGCTGGTCCAGGTTGCCACCGGTGAAGAGGCCGGTGTCGATGGCGAAGAAGCCCAGGTACAGGGTGCCGATGAGGCCCGCGACCAGGTGGATGCCCACCACGTCGAGGGTGTCGTCGACGCCGAGCTTGTACTTCAGGTCGATCGCGAAGGCACAGACCGCGCCGGCTACCAGGCCGAGGACGATCGCCCACATCGGCGTCAGGTTCGCACACGCCGGGGTGATCGCGACCAGACCGGCCACGATGCCCGAGGCCGCACCCACAGCAGTGGACTTGCCGTCCTTGAAGTGCTCCACGATGATCCAGCCGACCAGTGCGGCCGCCGGGGCGACGAGGGTGTTGACGAAGATCAGACCCGCCTGGCCGTCAGCGATCGCCGCGCCACCGTTGAAGCCGAACCAGCCGAACCACAGGATCGCGGCGCCGATGAGGACCAGCGGCACGTTGTGCGGCTGCGCCTCCTCCTTGGAGAACCCGACCTTCCGCTTGCCGAGCACCAGCGCGAGGGCCAGAGCCGCAGCACCGGCGTTGATGTGGACCGCGGTTCCGCCGGCGAAGTCGATCGTGCCGGCGCTCAGGGAGAGGTTCTCGTCGAGCTTGTTGACCCAGCCGGTGAAGTCACCCGTGGCGTCGAAGGCGAAGACCCACGAGGCGACCGGGAAGTAGACCAGGGTGGCGAACAGACCCGAGAAGAGCATCCACGGCCAGAACCGGGCACGGTCGGCGATGGCACCGGAGACGAGCGCGACCGTGATGATCGCGAAGGTCGCACCGAAGATGGCACTGGCCATCACGACACCGCTGCCGTCCTCACCCGCGAACGCAGCCTTGGCAGCGTCCTGGAGACCGAAGTCGGTGAACGGGTCACCGAGGACCCGCGGGATCCAGTCCGCGTCCGACCCGTCGACGTAGGCCATGTTGAAGCCGAACAGGATCCAGAGAACGGCCACGACGCCGATGGAGCCGAAGCTCAGCATCATCATCGAGATCACGCTCTTGGACTTGACGAGTCCGCCGTAGAAGAAGGCCAGTCCGGGTGTCATGAAGAGAACCAGGGCTGCAGTGATCAGCAGCCAGAGGACAGGAATGGTCATGGGTAGTACAACTCCTCGGGAGGTGAGGGCCGAAGGCGACCCAGAGTGGCCGCCGTCATTGGCGGCCTCTGTTGGGCCTGATCTTCGCCACCCGTCGTTTCACGGAACCCCGGATTGTGTTTCGCGGCTGTTACGGGGTCGCAAATCCGGTTTCACACCGGTAAATACCCGGGTGCGAGACCTCAGTCGAGGTCGGCGAGGAGACCGGGCCGGTCCTCGACCACGATCCGTCGACCGGGTACGTCGACCTCCGGCACGAGCTGCGAGACGAAGGGCACCAGGACGTCGGCGTCGTCGGTGCTGATGACGAGCAGGTCCTGGGCCGTCCCGTGAACGATCTCCTTGAGGGTCCCCACAGTGCGGCCGTCGGTGGTGACCACCTGGAGACCGACCAGCTGGTGGTCGTAGAACTCGTCGGGGTCCGCGGGACGCTCGTCGGGGTCGAAGGCGATCGCGAGCAGGGTCCCTCGCGCCTCTTCGGCCGCGGTCCGGTCGTTGAGCTCGGTGAAGCGGACGAGCAAACGGCCCGAGTGCCACCGCGACCCGGCCACCGTCAGGATCGACGGGACCGGGGCACGGTCGGCGTTCACGGGCCGTTTGCTCTGGGTCCAGAGCTGTGCGCCGTCGGCGAACCGACGGTCCGGCTCATCGGTGCGGGGCTCCACGGAGACCTCGCCCTTGATGCCGTGCGGCCGACCGATCCGGCCGACCACGATCGTCTCGCCGGAAGCCGGATCAGCACTCACCCGTCAGCGCCTGCGGTCGACGTCCACGAAATCAACCCGGGCACCGCCGCGACCCGCGAGGGCCGAGACGACGGTCCGGAACGCGGTGGCCGTACGGCCGTTGCGCCCGATCACCTTGCCCAGGTCGGACGGGTGCACGCGGACCTCGAGGATCGAACCCCGGCGGAGCTCCTTGTCCCGAACCGAGACGTCGTCAGGATTGTCGACGACGCCACGGACGAGGTGCTCCAGCGCTTCGGCCAGCATCGGCTCAGGCCTCGGTGGTCTCGGCGGCGACGGGAGCCTCGGCGGCAGCGGCCTCAGCAGCCGGCGCCTCCTCGGCAGCAGCCTCGGCGGGAGCTTCCTCAGCGGCAGGCGCCTCGGCGGGAGCTTCCTCAGCCTTGGGCTCTTCAGCCTTGGGCTCCTCAGCCTTGGGCTCCTCAGCCTTCTTGGCCTTCTTGGTCACAGCCTCGCGCTTCGGCTCGTTGGCCGCGTCCTTGAGAGCCTCGTTGAAGATCTCGGTCTTGTCGCGCTTCGGCTCGGCAACCCGCAGGGTGCCCTCGGCGCCCGGGAGGCCCTTGAACTTCTGCCAGTCACCGGTGATCTTGAGGATCGCCTCGACGGCCTCGGAGGGCTGCGCGCCGACCCCGAGCCAGTACTGCGCCCGGTCAGAGGTGATGTCGATGAAGGACGGCTCCTCCTTCGGGTGGTACTTGCCGATCTCCTCGATGACCTTGCCGTCCCGCTTCTTGCGGGAGTCGACAACGACGACGCGGTAGTACGGCTGACGGATCTTGCCCATGCGCTTCAAGCGAATCTTGACGGCCACTGGTGTGGTGTCTCCTTGCGAGTTCTGGAGTGGGTGACCAACCTGAACCAGGTGGGGACCGGGCCGGTTGGTCGGGGGGCTCGTACGACGCGGATGAGAGGGTCCGAATCGCGCGAGACTCAGCCGGTCATTCTGCCAGAGATCACTCCGGTGCTGAAATCGGGACCTGCTCGGCGAACTTGCGGGGCGCGAGCAGGCAGTAGCTGTCGGTGAGAAGCTCGGCGATCTCGCTCCAGTCGGGGGCCTCGCCGAGCACGAGCCCGCCGACGTCCCGACCCCAACGGACCGCCCAGTACGGGAGTCCGAGCTGGGTGAAGAGGTCCCGCTCGACCGCGGTGATCTGGAAGGTGAGGATGATCGCCGGCCCGTCGATCCCGCTGGCCCTCGCGTAGCTGGGCGGGCTCCCGTTGGTCAGCGGGAGCACGTGGGCGAAGGTCCGGCCGCGGATCCGCCACCGGGTGCCGCGCCAGGCGGTCTCCTCGACGACGGCGGGGAACGCCGTGCAAATCTCGCCCAGGCGCGCGACCGTTGCGGCGTCGACGTCGAACCCGGCCATGGGAGCGAACCTAGTGCCGGCCGCCGACACTCCGCTGGCCGACGACCTTGCCGCGCAGGACGATGCAGGTGGGCTCGCGGAGCACCGCGAGGTCGACCAGCGGGTCCCGCGGGTAGACCACGAAGTCCGCCGGGCTCCCCTCGGCCAGCGTCGGGTTCCGGCCCAGCCAGGCCCGCGCCCGCCAGGACGCAGCACCCAGGGCGTACTCGGCCGGGAGACCCAGCTCCGCCATCGCGAGCACCTCCCCCGGGAGGTTGCCGTGCCGAGCGACGCCGCCGCCGTCCGATCCGGCGTACAGGGGGACGCCGGCCTCGTACGCGGCCATGATCGTCTCCCGGCGGCGGGCGTAGAGGCCGCTCATGGTCTCGGCGTACGCCGGGAACCGCTCCCGCCCTGCCTCGGCGTGACCCGGGAACTTCTCGAGCTGCATCACGGTCGGCACCAGGGCGACACCCCGGGCGGCCATCGTCTCGACCAGCGCCGGGGTCAGCCCGGTGCCGTGCTCGATGCAGTCGATCCCGGCCTCGATCAGACCCGGCAGGACGTCGTACCCGAAGCAGTGCGCGGTGACCTTGGCGCCGTTCTCGTGGGCGGCGGTGATCGCCGCTGCGAACGCCTCCGCCGGGAACGACGGCGTGAGGTCGCCCTTCTCGCGCGAGATCCAGTCGCCGACCAGCTTGACCCAGCCGTCGCCGCGGCGGGCCTGCTCGGCGATCGTGGCTGCGAGGTCGGCGGGCTCCACCTCCTCGGCGTAGTTGCGCAGGTAGCGCTGGGTCCGGGCGACGTGCCGGCCGGCCCGGATCAGCCTCGGCAGGTCCTCGCGGTCGTGGATCCAGGAGGTGTCCAGTGCGGACCCGCAGTCACGGATCAGCAACGCACCGGCGTCCCGGTCGGCGACGGCCTGTTCCTCCGCGGTCGCGTCGTCGGTGGCCCCGTGGTCGTCCAGCCCGATGTGGCAGTGCGCGTCGACCAGCCCCGGAACGATCCACCCCTGCGCCACGGTCTCCGCGCCGCTCTGCCGGTCGTAGGTGACATGGCCGTCGACGACGTACAGGTCGGCAGGTTCGCCGTCCGGCAGCACCGCACCACGGAAACGCATCACGGGCACGGCGGGCTCACTTCAGGTACTGGTCGAGGCCCGCCGGCAGCTGGAAGTCGTCGGGGTTCAGGTCCTGTCCGCCGGCCGGCAGACCGAACGGGTTCGCGGCCGGAGCCTCCGGCTGGTCGGCGTCCTGCTGCGCCCGCTTGGCGGGGTTCCCGGAGACTCGTTTGCCCTTGCCCTTCTTCGCCTGCGGGGCCTGACGCGCCTTGGCGCGCTTGCCCAGGGCCATCCCCGGCGAACCCGGCATGCCCGGCATACCGCCGCCGCGTGCCATCTGCTGCATCATCTTGCGGGCCTCGAAGAAGCGGTCGACGAGTTGGTTGACGTCCGCGACCGTGCGGCCGGCGCCCTTGGCGATCCGGGAGCGGCGGGAGCCGTCGATCATCTTCGGGTTGGCGCGCTCGGTCGGAGTCATCGACTGGATGATCGCCTGGATCCGGTCGATCTCACGCTCGTCGAAGTTCTCCAGCTGCTCGCGGAACTGGCCCATCCCGGGCAGCATCCCGAGCATCTTGGTCAGCGAGCCCATCTTGCGGACCTGCATCATCTGCTCGAGGAAGTCGTCGAGGGTGAAGTCTCCGGTCTGGAGCTTGGCAGCCGCTGCCGCGGCCTGATCGGCGTCGAAGGTCTTCTCCGCCTGCTCGATCAGGGTGAGCAGGTCACCCATGTCGAGGATGCGCGAGGCCATCCGGTCGGGGTGGAAGAGGTCGAAGTCGGTGAGCTTCTCGCCGTTGGAGGCGAACATCACCGGCTTGCCGGTCATCTTCGCGATCGAGAGGGCCGCACCACCGCGGGCGTCGCCGTCGAGCTTGGTCAGCACCACGCCGTCGTAACCGACGCCGTCGAGGAACGCCTGCGCGGTGTTCACCGCGTCCTGGCCGATCATCGCGTCGACGACGAAGAGGACCTCGTCCGGGTTGACCGCGTCGCGGATCCCGGCGGCCTGCCGCATCAGCTCCTCGTCGATGCCCAGTCGCCCGGCGGTGTCGATGATGACGACGTCGTGCAGGGTCCGGCGGGCCTCCTCGACGCCGGCCCGGGCCACCGCGATCGGGTCGCCACCGTGCTCGATACCGCCGGCGTTGCCGGGCTCCGGGGCGAAGACGGTGACCCCGGCACGCTCACCGTTGACCTGGAGCTGCTGGACGGCGTTGGGGCGCTGGAGGTCGGCGGCGACGAGCATCGGCGACTTGTCCTGGCTCTTGAGCCAGAGGGCGAGCTTGGCCGCGAGCGTGGTCTTGCCCGCGCCCTGGAGGCCGGCGAGCATGATCACCGTCGGCGGGTTCTTCGCGAACTCGATCCGCCGGGTCTCGCCACCGAGGATCCCGACGAGCTCCTCGTTCACGATCTTGATGACCTGCTGGGCCGGGTTCAGCGCACCGCTGACCTCGGACCCGCGGGCCCGTTCCTTGATCGCGGCGATGAAGTCCTTGACGACGGGCAGTGCGACGTCGGCCTCGAGCAGGGCGAGCCGGATCTCGCGCGCAGTGGCGTCGATGTCGGCTTCGGAGAGCTTGCCTTTGCCGCGAAGGCTCTTGAAGCTCTCGGACAGGCGGTCGGAAAGGGTGGTGAACAAGACGGTCCTCGGAGTCGATACGTCAGGAAACTGCGCGTGCCCAGGGTAGTTCACGCCCAGCGCACCGCTGAGCGGTCGGTCAGGATCCGGCAGGAGCGGTGAGCGCGGTCCGGACGACGTCCGCTGCCTCGGCGGCCTCGGTGCCGGAGAGCGCCCCGTCCCGGGCGTCCCGGACGTAGAAGACGTCCACCGCCTGCGGCCCGAGGGTGTCGACGTGGGCCGAGACCACGGTCAGTCCCAGGCGGGCCAGTGCCGCGCAGACCAGGTAGACCACCCCGGGCCGGTCCGCTGCCCGGACCTCCAGCACGGTCGCGCGCTCGGAGGCCTCCGGGTGCAGGACCACGATCGGCGCGAGCCCCGAACCGCCCTGGGTCCGCAACCGGCTCGCGGCGTCGAGACGCCCGGAGGTGATCTGGGTCAGCTGCTCGCGCAACACCGCGGCATCCAGCCCGGTACGGGCGACCTCCCACTCCGAAAGGCCGATCCCCGCGTCGGTCCAGACCCGCGCAGCGCGGACTGAGACCCGCTGCAGGGCGAGCATGGCTGCAGCGTCGGCGAGCAGCCCGACCCGGTCCTCCGACATCACGGTGACCATCGAGCCGTCGGCGCGCTCGGTCACCGTCACCACCACCCCCGTGGGGTCGTTCCGTAACGACTCCGGGACCGGGACGGCCCGAGGTTCGGTCTCGAACGTCAGGTTCTCGGTAAGTTCGACGGACGCACGGCGGACCAGGCTCTTGATCAAGGAGGAGCGCCAGGTGGTCCAGGCCTTCTCCGAGGTGGCCCGGGCATCCGCCTCGGTCAGGGCCGCGAGCAGCTCGAGCTCTTCGCGGTCGTGGATCCGCTGGGTGACGAGCTCGACCGTGGCCGGGTCCTCGGGGTCACGCGTGGTGGCGGTCTCGGGGAGCAGCAGGTGCCAGCGCACCAGGGCCGCGACGAGCTCGATCTCGCGCTCGTCGAACCCCATCCGGCGGGCGATCTCCCGCGCGATCGGCTCGCCGGCGACGCAGTGCTCGGTGATCTGGCCCTTACCGATGTCGTGCAGCAGCGCGGCGACCATCAGCACGTCCGGGCGCGAGACCCGGCGGATCAGCCGGGAGGCCTCGATGCAGGTCTCCACGAGGTGCCGGTCGACGGTGAACCGGTGGACCACCGAGGCGTGCGGCAGCAACCGCACCCGGTCCCACTCCGGCAGGAAGGAGGGCAGTGCCCCGATCTCCTCGAGCGTCTCCCAGACCGGGAGCAGGCCCGGGCCGGCGGCGAGCAGCCGGACTAGCAGATCCCGGGCCTCGGCGGGCCACGGGTCCGGGAGCGGCGGCACCTCGGCGACCAGCCGGGCCGCGGTGGTCGGCTCCAGGACCAGGTCCCGCTCCGCGGCCTCGGCGGCCGCGCGGAGCAGCAGCAGCGGGTCGGCCGCCGGGCGGGCGTCGCGGTCGAGCACCACCTCCTCGTACGCGACCGCGAGACCGCCCCCGATCGAGGTGAGCTGCGGGCGGCGCGCGGCCGGGTTCTTCGCCGGGCGGCGCAGCACCGAGGTGACCCGCCGCCAGGTGAGCCGGGACAGGTGGGTGAGGCGGCGACCGAGGCTGCGCACGTGGAACTGCACGGCGGCGTCGTCCGGCAGGCCGAGGAGCGGTGCCATGTCGGACCAGTACTCCGGAGAGATCCGGTCGGTCCCCCGTCCCGCCACCTCGTGGAGCGCGTCGCGCACGTCCAGCATCGCTCGGCGGCAGCTCTCGAGCTCGCCGTGCGGGACGTCGACCAGCCAGGTCGCGACCAGGGCCTTCAGGACGACCGCGTCGCGGAGGCCGCCGGTCGCCTCCTTGATGTCCGGGACCGAGACGTGTGCCAGCTCGCCGAGGAGTCGGTTGCGGTCCCGGACCAGCTCGCGCAGCGCGGGGAGCCGCTCCTTGGCGTCGCGCCGCCAGGCCGCGAGGATCGCCGTACGGAGCCGCAGGGTGAGGTTCGGGTCACCGGCCAGGTGCCGGACGTCGAGGAGCCCCAATGCGACCTTGAGGTCGGCCTCGGCCTGGTCCAGGACCTCGTCGAACGACCGGACCGCGTGGTCGATGTTCGCCCCCGAGTCCCAGAGCGGGTACCAGATCTTGCCGGCCCAGTCGCCGACCTCGACATCGCCGTCGTGGACCAGGAGCACGTCCAGGTCGCTGTACGGCGCCAGCTCCTCACGCCCGTAGCCGCCGACCGCGACCAGTGCGACCCCGACCTCGGGGCAACCGACCTCCGCGAACGCCTGCTGGCACAGCGCATCGGCATCACGGGCGCGCTCGGCACGCTCGACGGCAGTCACGGGGTCGCGGAGCTCAGATCGCTGCTTCGTCCCGGTCGCCGGTGCGGACCCGGACGACACTCTCGATGGAGGAGACCCACACCTTGCCGTCGCCGATCTGACCGGTGTGGCTGGCCTTCACGATCGCCTCGGTGATCGCGTCGACGTCACCGTCGTCGATGACGATCTCCAGGCGTACCTTCGGGACCAGCGAGATGTCGTACTCCGCGCCGCGGTACACCTCGGTGTGTCCCTTCTGGCGACCGTAGCCGCTGACCTCGCTCACCGTCATGCCCGTCACGCCGACGGTCTCGAGTGCGGCGCGGACGTCCTCCCACTTGTGCGGCTTGATGACTGCGGTCACGAGTTTCATGTGCGACTCCTTCGCCAGGCTTTCCGGTCGTTCCTCACTGAAGACTGCCACCACCGCCGCTGAGGTGGGGACGTGCCCCACCCGTGGCGGCGTGCAGGTCGTACGCCGACTCGGCGTGGAGCGCCAGGTCGACGCCACTGGCCTCGTGGTCCTCCTCCACCCGGAAGCCCATCGTCCGGTCGAGGAGGATCGCGATCAGGCCCGAGGCGACGAACGCGTAGGCGAAGGTCGCGACGCACGCCACGACCTGCTTGCCGAGCTGGTCGAGCCCGCCGCCGTACAGCAGGCCGTCGACCGAGGTCACGTCCGTCGTCGCGAGGAAACCGATCAGCAAGGTGCCGATCAGGCCGCCGACCAGGTGGACGCCGACGACGTCGAGCGAATCGTCGTACCCGAAGCGGTACTTCCAGCCGACCGCCAGGGCGCAGATCGCGCCTGCCACGATGCCCACGAGCATGGCGCCGATCGGGGTCACCGAGCCGCAGGCCGGAGTGATCGCGACCAGACCGGCCACCACCCCGGAAGCCGCGCCGAAGGAGGTCGCGTGGCCGTCACGGACACGCTCCACCGCGAGCCAGGCGAGGCAACCGGTGCACCCGGCCATCAGGGTGTTCACGAAGACGATCGAGGCGGTGCTGCCGGCGGCGAGCGCCGACCCGGCGTTGAAGCCGAACCAGCCGAACCAGAGCAGGCCCGCGCCGAGCATGACCAGGGTCAGGTTGTGCGGCTTCATCGGCTCCTTGCCGAAGCCGATGCGCTTGCCGAGCACCAGGGCCACCGCGAGTCCGGAGGCACCGGAGTTGATCTCGACCGCCGTTCCTCCGGCGAAGTCGAGAGCGCCGAGCTTGTTGGCCATCCATCCGCCGACGTGGCCGGCGTCGTTGCTGAAGTCGAAGATCCAGTGCGCGATGGGCGCGTAGACCACGACCGTCCAGACCGCGGCGAAGACCAGCCAGGTTCCGTAGCGGGTCCGGTCGGCGATGGCGCCGGCGATCAGGCCGCAGGTGATCACGGCGAAGAGGCCCTGGAAGATCGCGAAGAGCGGCACCGGCAGACCGGTTCCGTCCATCACCTGGTCCAGGGTGTCGCGGAACCCGGCGTACTGGAACGGGTCACCGAAGAGGCCCCCGACCACGTCGTCGCCGAACGCGATCGAGTAGCCGACCAGGACCCAGACCACGCTGACCACGGCGAGGGCGCCGAAGACCATCATGATCATGTTCAGCACGCTCTTCGAGCGGACCATGCCGCCGTAGAACAGGGCCAGACCAGGCGCCATCAGCATGACGAGGGCAGCGGAGGCGAGGAGCCAGGCGGTGTTGCCGGTGTCGACCTCGGCAACGAGGGCGGTGAGGAGTGGTGAGCTCATGGGCCGAAACTGTCGCGGCCAGAGGTTTCCGGCGGGCGCGCGCCGCGTTTCCACGGTGTTGCGCACCCGCCGGATTTGTTACGGCCGTGTTACGTGCCGCTCACTCCTCGTCTGCTCCCCGAGGGGCCGGGCTCAGATCGCCGCCTCGTCGCGGTCTCCGGTACGGACCCGGATCACGCTGTCGACCGCGGAGACCCAGACCTTGCCGTCGCCGATCCGGCCTGTCTGCGCGGCCTTCACGACGATCCCGGTGACGTCGTCGACGTCACCGTTGTCGACGATGATCTCGATCCGGATCTTCGGCACCAGGGCGATGTCGTACTCCGCGCCCCGGTACACCTCGGTGTGGCCCTTCTGGCGTCCGTAGCCGCTGACCTCGCTGACGGTCATCCCCGTCACGCCGAAGGTCTCCAGCGCCTCGCGGACCTCTTCCCACTTGTGCGGCTTGATCACCGCGGTCACGAGCTTCATGCGAGTGCACCTTCCTTGGAGGCGGACAGGACCGAGGAACTACCGGTACCGCTGTGCAGGTCGTACGCCGACTCGCCGTGCTCGGCGAGGTCGATGCCGTCGATCTCCTGCTCTGCGGTGACCCGCCACCCGATGGTGTACTTGATCGCGAACCCGATCACGGCGGTGGTGACACCGGCCCACAGGATCGCGACGCCCGCACCGGCCGCCTGGTCGCCCAGCGAGGCCCAGCCGCCGCCGTAGAACAGGCCGTCGACGCCGCCGGCGCCCTCGGCGGTGGAGAAGAAGCCGATCAGCAGCGTGCCGACGATCCCACCGACCAGGTGCACCCCGACCACGTCGAGGGAGTCGTCCAGCCCGAACTTGTACTTCAGGCCGACCGCCCACGCGCAGACCGCACCGGCCACGGCGCCGATCGCCAGAGCGCCCCCGATGTCGACGGCCCCGGCTGCCGGGGTGATCGCGACCAGACCGGCGACGATGCCTGAGGCCGCACCGAGGGTGGTCGCCTTACCGTGCAGCATGCGCTCGATCAGCAACCAGGCGAGGATCGCCGCCATCGTCGCCAACGTGGTGTTGGCGAAGGTGCGTCCGGTCTCGGAGAAGAACTGCGTCATCTTCTCCGCGTCGGTCTCCCCGGTGAAGACGATCGAGCCGACGTTGAAGCCGTACCAGCCGACCCAGAGCAGACCAGCGCCGAGCATCGTGAGAGTCAGGTTGTGCGGCTTCATCGGCTCACGGCCGAAGCCGACGCGCTTGCCGATGATCAGCGCGAGAACCAGACCTGCGACGCCGGCGTTGATGTGCACCGCCGTGCCACCCGCGTAGTCCTGGGCGCCGATCTTGGTGCAGATCAGGGCTGCGTCGGTGCAGCTGAAGACCATGTGCGCCAACGGGAAGTAGGACAGCGTCACCCAGAGCGGCAGGAAGATCACCCAGGAGGACAGCTTGACGCGGTCCGCGACGGCGCCGCTGATCAGCGCCGCGGTGATCACGGCGAAGGTCATCTGGAACATCACGTAGATGTAGTTGTCCGTGGTCACGCCGTCGAGGGCGAAGAGCTCGAACGGGTCGGCGAAGAACGTGCCGTCGCCGCCGAACGACATCGACCAACCCCAGAGCACGTAGACGATGCCCACGATGCCCATCGAGATGTAGGACATCATCATCATGTTGAGCACGGACTTCGAGCGGCTCATGCCGCCGTAGAACAGGGCGAGTGCGGGTGTGGTCATCATCAACACCAACAGTGTTGCGACGAGCATGAAGGCGTAGTAGCCGTCCATCGGACCTCCAGTGGTGAGACTGCTTGGGCGACAGCGGCACCGGCCCGGACGAGGAGGTCGGGGCCGCAGCGCACCGCGTGACCGGGTCAGCGTCGCGCGTCGAGGTTTCGCGCACGCGTGCGGAGCCGTTTCGGTTGCGTGACACATTGACGGCTCGTGTTACGAACAGATGAACGCCTCTTCACCCGCATGCCGGGCACCGGTGCCGGACGTCCTGACTTTGGGCGTTTCGCTTCACCGAGGCGCCCTACAGCCCTACGTTATGCACGTGTCTCAGACAACGGGGGTTTCTGAGCCGGTGGAGCGTCCGCTCCCTCGGCGCAAGGGTCGACCGCGCGATGCCGGCGCCGACGAGCGCATCCTCGCTGCTGCCGCGGAGCTGATCCTTCTCCACGGCTACGACAACATGACGGTCGACGAGGTCGCCGCCCGCGCCAAGGCGGGCAAGGCAACGGTCTACCGGCGCTGGGCCGGCAAGGAGGACCTCGCCTTCGCTGCGATCGAACAGCTCTACGGGAACGAGTTCCCGGTCCCGGACACCGGCAGCATCGTCACCGACCTGCGCGATGCCTACACCCAGGGACTCGAGTTCGCGGCGTCCGACTCCGGCCGGGCCTACCTGCGGATGACGATCTCGGAATCACTGCGCGACGAACGGCTCCGCTCGCTCTACATCTCCGCGCACAACGCGCAGGAGGCCGCTGCCCGGGAGATGTTCGAACGCGGGATCCGCCGCGGCGAGCTGCGCCCGGACATTCGGATCGACTTCGCGGTCAGCTGGTTCTCCTCGATGCTGGTCCTGAACTCCGTGGCCGACAAGCCTCAGCCGGGGGTCGACGAGGTCGACGAGATGATCGGGTTCCTCCTGAACGGCATCAAGGCCTAGCTACTCCCCCAGCAACGCATCGACGAAGGCCTCGGGATCGAACGGCGCCAGGTCGTCGGGGCCCTCCCCCAGGCCGACCAGCTTCACCGGTACGCCGAGCTCGCGCTGGACGGCGACCACGATGCCGCCCTTCGCCGAGCCGTCGAGCTTGGTGAGCACGATTCCGGTGACGTCGACGACCTCGCTGAACACCCGGGCCTGGACCAGACCGTTCTGGCCGGTCGTGGCGTCGAGGACCAGCAGCACCTCGCGGACCGGCAGCTGCTTCTCGATCACCCGCTTGACCTTGCCGAGCTCGTCCATCAGGCCGGCCTTGTTCTGCAGCCGCCCCGCCGTGTCGATCAGGACCACGTCCACCGCACGCTCCACGCCTGCCTTGACCGCCTCGAAGGCGACGCTCGCGGGATCGCTCCCCTCGGGGCCGGCGATCACCTCGACCCCGACCCGTTCGCCCCAGGTCGAGAGCTGCTCGGTGGCGGCAGCCCGGAAGGTGTCGGCCGCACCCATCAGCACGCTGCGGTCCTCCGCGACCAGGACCCGGGCGATCTTGCCGACCGAGGTGGTCTTGCCCGCTCCGTTCACCCCGACCACCAGGATCACGGCCGGGCCGCTCTGCCCCGCCGGGGCCTCGAGCCGCAGCGAGCGGTCCAGGGTCGGGTCGATCAGGGTGAGCAGCTCCTCGCGCAGGACGGCCCGGGCGTCCGCGGCGCCGACGCCCTCGACCCGGAGCCGCGTGCGCAGCTGGGCGACGAGCTCCGTGGTGGGACCGACCCCGACGTCGGCGGTCAGCAGGGCGTCCTCGAGCTCCTCCCAGGTGTCCTCGTCGAGTCGGTCCCGGGAGAGCAGGGCGAGGAGCCCCCGACCGAGCCCGCCCTGGGACCCGGCCAGACGTTGACGCAACCGGACGAGGCGACTCGCCGTGCCCTCGGGACGCTCGAGCGTGGTCGTGGCTGCCGTGGCCGGCGGGGCGTCCGCGTCGGGGAGGCGGTCCGGCGAGGTGTCCGGCGACGTGGGCGGTGCCACCGGTCCGGCACCCCGCCCACGGCGGGACACCAGCCCCACCACGAGGACGATCGCGACCAGCGCGAGGACAACAGCCAGGATGAGGTACTCGGTCGGACCCATGGATCAATCCAACCAGAGCCGGGTCGCGCCGATCAGCGTCGGGTGTGCTCGTCCTCGAGCGTCGGCATCGCGTCGACGCCGCGCTTCATCGCGTCGCCGACCCAGGGAGCCACGGGAACGTCCTCGCCGCGGTGCGGGTAGGCGACGTAGAGGACGACAGCCCCGGCGGTGACGAGGATGGCCGTCATCGCGAGCAGCAGGAGAAACATGGGGGTCCTTTGTTCCGAGAGGTGCGGCCTCCATCCTGGTGCCCCGTTGGCGGGGTCGTCACTCCTCCGAACGGCTACTGTGACGAAACCAACAGGGGGACGACCGCACTCCGGATGATCTCCGGCATCGGGGTGGACGGTCGGTCCGGGGCGGTGTTGTCGACGTACACGTGGACGAAGCGTCCCTCGGCAGCCGCGACCTCGTCCGGCTCACCCGAACCACCCTGGAACAAGCCGATCCGGTAGATGATCGAGGACGTCCCGACCTTGTCGACCACGAGGCCCATGTCGATCGGAGCCGGGAAGCCGATCTCTTTGAAGTAGCGGCAGCCGGTCTCGGCGACCACGCCGATCTCCGGGAGCGCGCGGACGTCGACCCCGGTCGCCTCGTAGAGGTAGGCGTTGACAGCGGTGTCGAAGAGCTCGTAGTAGGTCGCGTTGTTCAGGTGCCCGTAGGCGTCGTCGTCACGCCACCGGGTCGTCGCCCGGCGCCAGTGCACGTAGTCGGCCCGGGTCGGACGCGCCGGCGCAGGGCCCGGGCTCATACGGGCTCAGCCTCGCGCAGGCGCTGGCTGATCACCGCCGAGACGCCGTCACCGCGCATCGAGACGCCGTACAACGCGTCCCCGACCTCCATGGTGCGCTTCTGGTGGGTGATCACCAGCAGCTGGCTGTGCGCGCGGAGCTCCTCGTAGATCTCCAGGAGTCGGCCCAGGTTCGTGTCGTCCAGGGCCGCCTCGACCTCGTCGAGGATGTAGAACGGCGACGGACGGGCCTTGAACAGGGCGAACAGGAAGCAGACCGCGACCAGTGACCGCTCGCCACCGGAGAGCAGCGAGAGCCGCTTGACCTTCTTGCCCGCAGGCCGGGCCTCGACCTCGATACCGGTGGTGAGCATGTTGTCCGGCTCGGTCAGGACGAGCTTGCCCTCACCGCCGGGGAAGAGCCGGGAGAAGGTCTCGTCGAAGGCCTTGACCACGTCGACGTACGCCTCGGTGAAGACCTGCTCCACCCGCTCGTCGACCTCCTTGACGATGTCCAGCAGGTCTCGACGCGTACGCCGCAGGTCCTCGAGCTGTTCGGTGAGGAACTTGTGCCGCTCCTCGAGCGCGGAGAACTCCTCCAGCGCCAGCGGGTTGATCCTGCCCAGCTGGGCCAGGGCGCGCTCGGCGGACCGCAGCCGCTTGGTCTGCTCCTCACGGTCGTAGGGCACCGCCTCGGGTGCCTGCTGGTCGTCGCCGTCCGGCTCTGCACCCTCGCCGATCTCGCCGATCACCGGGACGAGCTGGTCCGGACCGTACTCCGCGACCAGCGCCGCGGCGTCCAGGCCCAGCTCCTCGATCGCCCGCTCCTCGAGCTGCTCGATCCGCATCCGCTGCTCGGTGCGGGCCATCTCGTCGCGGTGCACCGAGTTCACCAGCTCGTCCAGGGTCCCGCCCAGGGACCGGAGCTGCTCGCGGACCGCGACGAGGTCACGCTCACGCCCGACCCGACCCTGCTCGACGCGGGTCCGCTGGATCGCGGCGAGCTCGACCGACTCCTCGAGCCGGGCCAGCACCACGGCGACACCGCGGCCGACCGCCTCGGCGACCTGACCCTCGCGGATCAGTCGCTCCCGGCGGGCGATCGCCTTCGCCCGGGCCTCACGCTCGGCGCGCGCTGAGGCGACCAGGCTGTCGGCGCGGCCGTGCAGCGCCCGGGCCCGCTCCTCCGCGGTGCGCAGGGCGAGCCGCGACTCCATCTCGTGCGCCCGGGCGAGCCGGGCGGCGTCAGCGAGCCCCTCGCGCGCGGTCGTGTCCGGCTCGTCGTCCGGCGCGTCCTCGGCCGCCACGAGGCGGGCCTCCAGCTCGGCGAGGCCGGCCTGGTCCTTGGCGTGCGACTCCTGGGCGGTCAGGATCGCCCGCTCCAGGCGGGCCGCCTCGGCCTTCGCCGCGCGCGCCTGGGAGCCGTACTGGCCGAGCTCCTCGGCGACCGCGGCCAGAGCGGCGTCCGACTCGTGCAGCTTGGCGAGTGCCACGTCGACCCGGCGGGCTGCATCCTCGCGCTCGTTCTCCAGTGCGCTGAGCGCGAAGGTGAGGCGGTCGAGCTCGTGGCCGGCCCGGGTCAGGGACTCGGTGGCCTCGTCGACCGCGGCCTGAACCTCGAGAAGGCTGGGCTGGCTCGACGAGCCGCCGGCGGCGAAGTGAACGCCGAGGACGTCCCCGTCGCGGGTGACCGCGGTGACGTCCGGAGCGCCGGCGACGAGTGCCCGGGCTGCGCCGAGGTCGTCGACCACCGCGACCTTGAGGAGCAGGCGGGACAGCGCCGGCCGGAGCTCTGCGGGGCACTCGACGACGTCCATCGCGTAGACCGCCCCCCCGGTCAGGGCCGGCCAGTCGGTGTCGGTGACCTCAGCGCCGCCGAGCAGGATGCCGGCGCGACCGAGGTCATCGGTCTTGAGGTGCGAGATCGCGGAGATCGCGGCGTCGACATCGGTCACCGCGACGGCGTCAGCGGCACCGCCGAGCGCCGCGGCGACGGCCGCCTCGTAGCCGGTGCGCACGGTTAGCAGTGCTGCGACCGAGCCCAGCAGACCGGAGACCGAGGTGGTCGCGGCGAGCAGTGCCCCGGCCCCGTCCTTGCGGTTCAGTCCGAGCTCGAGTGCTTCCTTGCGGGCCGCCAGGGAGCTGCGCTCGCGATCGGCCGTCCGGGCTTCCTCGCGCATCTTCGCGAGGCGGTCCTCGATGTCGGCCAGCAGGCTGCTGGCGCCCTCGTGCTCGGCGTCCAGGCCTTCTTCACCGGCATCGAGACCGGCGATCCGGGACTCCAGCGAGGTGAAGCTCTGCTCGGCCGTCCGGGCCCGGGCGACAGCCTCGGCACGCGCCTCGGCGAGACGGGCGACCTCGTCCTCGGCTGCGGCGGCGCGGCTGCGCAGTCCGTTGACCTGTCCGTGCAGCCGGGCCATGCCCTCGCGGCGATCGGCTGCGGCGCGCTGCAGGCCGGCGATCCGTCGCTCCTCCTCGCCGAACGCCTGCTCGGCGGTCTGACGGGCGGCGACCGCGGCCTCCAGGGACGAGCGGTTGGCGTCGACCTCGGCCAGGATCTTGGCCTCCTCGGCACGGACCCGCCCGGCCTCGGCCTCGAGCTCAGCGGGATCGCGACCGGCCGGCACCTCGGGCTCGGTCGCGGCGTTACGGACCCGCTCGGCCGCGAGGCTGGCCGTTCCGCGGAGACGCTCGCGGAGTCCGGACAGACCGAACCAGGTCTCCTGGGCGCGGGCGAGGGCCGGGAGGTCCTCGCGCAGGGCCGCCTCCAGGGCGGCCTCGCTCTCCCGGGTGGTCGCGATGGCTGCCTCGACCTCGGCACGCTTGGCGACCAGGACGCTCTCGTCGGCGAGCTCCTGCTGGAGCGCGACCGTGGCGGTGGCCAGGTCGTCGGCCATCAGCCGGGCCCGGGCGTCGCGGAGGTCGGCCTGCACCGTCTGTGCGCGTCGTGCGACCTCGGCCTGCCGGCCCAGCGGCTTGAGCTGGCGACGGATCTCGGAGAGCAGGTCGGAGAGCCGGGTCAGGTTGCCCTCGGTCGAGTCGAGCTTGCGGAGCGCCTTCTCCTTGCGCTTGCGGTGCTTCAGAACCCCGGCGGCCTCCTCGATGAAGCCGCGGCGCTCCTCCGGGGTCGCCCGCAGGATCGAGTCGAGCTGGCCCTGGCCGACGATGACGTGCATCTCCCGGCCGATGCCCGAGTCCGAGAGCAGCTCCTGGACGTCGAGGAGCCGGCACGGCGTGCCGTTGATCGCGTACTCCGAGCCACCGTTGCGGAACATCGTCCGGCTGATGGTCACCTCGGCGTACTCGATCGGCAGGGCGCCGTCGGCGTTGTCGATGGTGAGCTGGACCTCGGCGCGGCCCAGCGGCGGACGGCCCGCCGTACCGGCGAAGATGACGTCCTCCATCTTGCCGCCGCGCAGCGACTTGGCGCCCTGCTCGCCCATCACCCAGGCGAGGGCGTCGACGACGTTGGACTTGCCGGAGCCGTTCGGGCCGACGATGCAGGTGATCCCCGGCTCGAGCTGGAGCGTCGTGGCTGAGGCGAAGGACTTGAACCCCTTCAGGGTCAGGCTCTTCAGGTACAACTCAGGGCTCCTCTATCCGGCACTGCACCAACCACCTGCGTGGGCTCGCGAACAGGCATCCGTCAGGGAAGCCCACCGGGGGAAGCGGCACGGCGAGCCTACGTGCCCGCACCGGCCGTACGGCGACCAGGGTGCGCGTGTCGCCGGAGCGTCTCCGCTCCGGGTAGGCGGCCGCACGGGCCAGCCGGATCAAGCGGGCTCGAGCACCTCGTCAGCGGACTCGCTGACCATCGACGCCAGGGCGTCGTTCTCCTTGTGGAGACGCAGTGCTGCAGCTTCGAGGTCAGCGATGCGCTGACGCAGGAGCTGGTTCTCACGAGCGAGGCGGGCGGTCACACGGGGGTCGGTGCCACCCATGTAGCCGAGGAGTGCCTTGGCCATGAAGATTTCCTCCGGGGATGGTTCCTGGGGCGGTGCGGCCCAGTGGGGCCGTCTCCAAGAATCTCATGACCGGGGCGTTCGGGCAAGACGAGCAGATGTCCCCCGCGGAGGCGGCTGGCACCGGGCGCAGAAGAAGGACGACCGGTTCATGAAGCTGACCCGGCTGATCGCCGTCCCGCACCGCGAGCAGGGCTCCCCCTGCTGCCCGTAGACCTCCAGCGAACGGTCGAAGTAGCCGCTCTCGCCGTTGACGTTCACGTACAGCGCGTCGAACGACGTCCCGCCCTGCCCGAGCGCCGCCGTCATCACCGCACGGGCCGCGGCCAGGACGCGTTCGACGTCGCTGGTGCGGAGCCGGTCGCCGCGACGGTCGCCGTGCAGGCCCGCCGACCAGAGCGCCTCGTCGGCGTAGATGTTGCCGACACCGGAGACGACCGTCTGGTTGAGCAGGATCCGCTTGATCCCCGAGGCGCTGCGCCGGACCCGGCGTACGAACGCAGCCTCGTCGAAAGCCACGTCGAGCGGGTCCCGGGCGATGTGGGTCAGCTCGTCGGGGAGCTCCGCGCCGCCCTCGGCCAGGGAGAGACCGCCGAACATCCGCTGGTCGACGAACCGCAGCTCGGTCGGGGTCCCGGCGTGGTCAGCGGCGAGCGAGAAGCGGACCCGCAGGTGGCGCTCGTCGGGCGCCCCCACGGGCTGCACCAGCATCTGGCCGCTCATCCCGAGGTGGCACAGCAATGCGTCGGCTGTGGGGACCCCGGGATCCAGCGGCAGCCAGAGGTACTTGCCGCGGCGCCGCGCCGCGGTGAAGCTCCGGCCGACCAGAGCGGCCGCGAAGTCGTCGGCGCCCGCGAGGTGACGCCGTACGGGGCGCGGGTGCAGCACCTCGACCGCGTCGATCCGGCGGTCGAGCACGTGCCCCTCGAGGCCCCGGCGGACGACCTCGACCTCGGGAAGCTCAGGCACCTGCGGATTCGGGGACCGCGGGCGCCTCGGGCTCCGGCAGCTCGGCGAGCAGCGTCTGGTACGCCGACTCGGCGGCCTGCTGCTCGGCTTCCTTCTTGGAACGGCCGACGCCGTGCCCGTGCAGCCGGTCGGCCACCCGGACCTGCGCGGTGAAGGTCTTGAGGTGGTCGGGACCGTCGTCCTCGATCAGGTAGGCAGGGACACCGAGATCGTGCTCGGCGCAGAACTCCTGCAGGCTCGTCTTCCAGTCCAGCCCGGCGCCGAGTGCGGCGGCTGCCTCGAGGAGCGGGTCGAAGAGCAGGTGGATCAGGTCGGCAGCGGGTTCGTGACCCCCGGAGAGGAAGGTCGCGCCGATGACCGCCTCGACCGTGTCGGCCAGGATCGAGGCCTTGTCGTGCCCCCCGGTCGCTTCCTCGCCCTTGCCGAGCCGGATGTGCGGCCCGAGACCGATGGTGCGGGCGACGTCGGCCAGCGCCCGGGCGTTCACGACCGCCGCCCGCAACTTCGCCAGCCGGCCCTCGGAGAGGTCCGGATGGGTGCGGTACAGGGTCTCGGTGATCACCACGCCGAGCACCGAGTCCCCCAGGAACTCGAGGCGCTCGTTGGTCGGCAGACCACCGTTCTCGTAGGCGTACGAGCGGTGCGTCAGGGCAAGCTCCAGCAGCTCGGGACTCAGAACCGGGTCACCGAGCGCGTCCCGCAGATCACTCCGCGAGACTGTGTCGTGCGGCAGCGTCAAGGCCTGTCAGCCGGGTCAGATGACCTGGCGGCGGTCGGCCTTGGCGCCGTACTGACCGCACTCGGGGCACGCACGGTGCGGCAGGTGCTTGGAACCGCACGCCGGGTTGGTGCAGGTGACCAGCGACGGTGCGACGGCCTTCCAGGCCGAACGACGGTGGCGCGTGTTGCTGCGCGACATCTTCCGCTTCGGGACAGCCACGATGTACTCCTAGTTGGTTTCAGTCTTCGTCGGGGGCAGCGATGTCCTGCAACGCTGCCCACCGTGGGTCGACGGGCTCGTCGTGCCGATGGTCCGGGTCGTCCGCCAGGCGTGCGCCGCAAGTGACGCACAGTCCCGGACAGTCGTCCTGGCACAAGGGCTGGAACGGCAGTGCGAGCACCACCGCATCCCGCAGGACCGGCTCGAGGTTGATCAGATCGCCCTCGGTCCGGCGGACATCGGTCTCCTCGTCGTCTCCAGGATCAGAGCCGTCGCGGGAGTCGTTATAGAGGAACAGCTCCTGGACATCGATCGTGACATCGTCCTCGATCGTCTCCAGGCACCGCGCGCACTCCCCCTCGAGGTCGGCCGAGGCCGTCCCGGTGAGGAGCACTCCCTCCATGACCGCCTCGAGCCGCAGGTCGAAAGTGACCGGCGAACCCTCGGGCACGCCCAGGATTTCGATGCCAAGCTCTGCAGGAGCCTCAGCGGTGAACGACACCAGGCGCTGGGACCCCGGGCGGCGGCCGAGCTCGCGTGTATCGAGCACGAGCGGCGCTCTCGGGTCGAGATTGCGCAAGATGTCACTTCCGTTGGAGCCCTGTAGAACCTCCGGG
>JBKJIR010000001.1:0-8074 GCA_046598495.1 Marmoricola sp.
GAGCCGACCAACTGGTCGCGCCGTTACAAGGCCAACCTGGAGAAGCTGCACTCCGGCGACGTGATGAAGGTGTCGGAGGTCGTCCGCGACCTGTGGCGCCGGGAGCGCGACCGCGGACTGTCTGCCGGCGAGAAGCGGATGCTCGCCAAGGCTCGTCAGATCCTCGTCTCCGAGCTGGCGCTGGCCGAGCACACCAACGAGGACAAGGCCGAGGCCATCCTCGACGAGGTGCTGGCTTCCTGAAGCACAGTTCCACCGAACGCAAGGAACGCCCCCGGTCCAGGTGACCGGGGGCGTTCTGCTTTCCTGGGTGCGTGGACGACGACGTACAGGTGTTGGGCTGGGTCCCGCTGGAGGGACGCGGCTCGCTGCCGTTCGCGCTGGTGCACGGGGAGTCGCTCGTCGCGGCGGCCTCGTGGGCCGTGGGCGAGTCGGGTGCCCGCCTTTTCGACGCCTCGGTCACCTTCGACCAGGTCCGGGACGCGGGCGTGCCGCTGCTGGTCCACGACCCGCTCTGCCCGTTGGCGCCGGCGGACCTGCTCGCCGAGGCCGCGGAGATCTGCGTGCGGACCGGCGCCGTGGTCGTCGGCTACCGCCCGGTGACCGACACCGTGAAGCGTCGTGCCGGGGAACGGCTCGGGGAGACCGTTGATCGCAGCGGCCTGCGCGCACTCGCGACCCCCGTCGTCATTCCTGCCGCCGTACTGGCCCGCCTCGACGCCCTCGAGGCCGCGGACCTGCCGCTGCTGGTGGCTCGGCTCGCCGACCTCGCGGAGATCACGTGGCTGGAGGTGCCGCCGGTTGCCCGCCGGATCCGCGACGAGGAGGACCTGGCGGTGCTGGAGGCGCTCAGCCGTTCGCTGGCGTGACCAGCGCCGCGGCGAGAGCCAGGTCCTCGGCGAAGGTCACCTTGAGGTTGGCCGCCTCGCCGTCGACGGCCCTGATCTCCAGGTCGGTGTAGCGCTCCAGGCAGGCTGCGGTGTCGGTGCCGACGAAGCCGTCCGCGGCCGCGGCGTCGTACGCGGCGAGGAGGTCGCCTGCCCGGAAGGCTTGCGGGGTCTGGACGGCCGCGAGGTCCGCGGGCGCCAGGGATCCGTCAGCCTGGTTGAGCTGGGCGACCGTCGTGGCCGGCACGGCGCCGCCGTGCGCCCGGGCGGTGCCGATCACCGACCGGAAGAGCGCGGCTGAGGCTAGCGGTCGGGCGGCGTCGTGGATCGCGACGACCGCGATCTCGCCGGAGGCGATCTCGGCGCGCAGCGCCTCCAGCGCCCGGAACTCGGAGTCGTGGCGCTCGGCTCCGCCGTCGACGAGCCAGAGGTCGTGGGTGCCGAGGTGCGGAGCCAGGGCAGCGGCCACCTCGGCGCGGTCCTCGGGCCGGATGACCACCACGATCCGGTGCACGCGGTCGATGCCGAGCGCCGTCCGCACGCTGTGGGCGAGCACCGGTGCTCCGTCGAGCGGGAGCAGGACCTTGTTGGTCCCGGCGCCGACCCGGCGCCCGGAGCCCGCGGCGAGCAGGACGATCGCCGCGCCGCCCGGGGTGGCCTCGGTGCTCACAGGTGCGGGCGGATGAGTCTGATCAGGACGCCGGAGACGAGGTCGTCGCGTTCGAGCGGGAGCATGTGGCCGGCCTCAGGGACGATCGTGAGCACGGCGCCCTCCACGCTGTCGGCGATGCGCTTCCCGTGCGACGGCGGGGTGAGGACGTCGCGGGTGCCGACCAGCACCTGCGTGGGGATGCCGTCGAAAACCTTCAGCGCGGCGACGCGGTCGTGGAGCATGCAGTTCTCGTAGAAGCCGACCATGGTGGAGGCGGGCGAGTTGATGATCCCCTCCACGGTGAGGGCGGCGTCGACCAGCCGCATCGGCTTTCCGAAGAGGAAGCGCCGGACCACCTGGCGCTCGATGACCGGGGCGCGCCGGCGGGCCTTCTTGGTCAACGTGCGCGAGCGGAACGCGAGGATCCGCGGGATCTGCGCCTTCACCAGCGTGCCCATCTCGGGCAGGCCCAGGGTGACGGTGTCGAGCTGGCCCGACGAGGTGGCGATGAACGCGGCACCGACGACCCGGTCGAAGAGCTCCGGTCGCCGCTCGGCCAGCCCCATCATCGTCATCCCGCCGATCGAGTGGCCGGCGAGGACCAGCTTCCCGTTCGGGGCGTAGGTGTCGATCACGTCGCTCATGTCCTGGGCCAGGTGGTCGATCTGGCAGTCCCCGCGCGCTGCCTCGTCGGACTGGCCGTGGCCACGGTGGTCCCAGGTGACGATCCGGATGCCGTGGCCGAACTCTCGCTGGAGGTCGCGGACCTGGTAGTGCCAACCCGCCTGGTTCAGCGTCCAGCAGTGCGCGAGCAGGGCTGTCAGCGGCGCGTCCTCAGGCCCGTACGTACGCACGTCGAGGCGCAGTCCGTCGAAAGTTCTCATGGGTCCTGAGTGTGCACCGTGCGGCTTCTTTTGGCAGCCGTTGTGAAGTATCCGACACATCGTGTCTCGGGTACTTCGGGGTGGCTCAGGCGTCCGGGCGGACCAGGAGCGCGTTCGCCACCGCGGCGAGGCCCTCGCCGCGGCCGGTGAGCCCGAGGCCGTCGGTCGTGGTCGCGGAGAACGAGACCACGATCCCGTGCCGGGTGCTGATCGCCTGCTCCGCCTCCGCGCGCCGGGTGCCGATCCGGGGCCGGTTGCCGATCAGCTGGACCGCCACGTTGGCGACCTGCCAGCCGTCCGCCCGGACCCGGCGCAGGGTCTCTGCCAGCAGGTCGTCGCTCGCGGCGCCGGCCCACCGGGGTTCGGCGGTCCCGAAGTTGCTGCCGAGGTCGCCGAGGCCCGCAGCGGAGAGCAGGGCGTCGCAGAGGGCGTGCAGCACTACGTCACCGTCCGAGTGGCCCTCGGGGCCGCACGACTCCTCGGGCCAATCCAGGCCCGCGATCCGCATGGGTCTCCCCTCGACGAGACGGTGCACGTCGGTGCCGGTGCCGATGCGGAGGTCCATGTGCAGACGGTAATGGATCGGTAACCGCTGTTCGGGTCCTGCGGTTGGTGCGATGGGCGACGATAGGGACGTGAACAGCACGCGTCGCGCCCTGGCCCTCGCCGGCGTCCTTACCGGGATCGCCGGTTTGGTGGCGAGCCAGGCCGCGGTCTGGGCTCTCCAGGCGAAGAACGGGCCGATCGTCGCGGTCGGCAGCGCCGTACGAGACCTGACCCCGGGCGACCTCGCCGTCGCGCTGGTCAAGCTGGTCGGCTTCCTCGACAAGCCCCTTCTCATCGGCGGGACGACGGTGATCCTGCTCGGGATCTGCGCCTGGGTCGGTACCCAGGCCGCACGGCGCCCGTGGCTCGCCGATTTCGTCTACTTCACGCTGGCAGCGATCGGACTCGCCGCGGTGCTCCGGTTGGACAACTCCTCCACGGGCTCCAGCGTGGGAGTGATCGTCGGACTGATCACCTGGTTGGTGGTGCACCGGGTGCTGACCGGCCCGCTCCTGGGGCGGGACACCACGCTCAGCGACGAGTCGCGGCGGCTGTTCCTCCGCCGTGTCGGCGGCGTCACGCTCGGCGTCGCCGCGGCCGGCGCTCTCGGCGCCTTCACCAGCCGCAGCCGCCGCCGGGTCGAGCAGGCACGCAAGCTGCTCCGGCTCCGGGTGACGGGCAACATCGAGCCCGCCGGGGTCGGGCTCGACGTCTCCGGCATCGAGCCCTGGCGGAGCCCGAACGAGGACTTCTACGTCATCCACACCGCGCTGACAGAGCCCTCGATCACTCCCGGCGAGTGGCGGCTGCGGATCCACGGCATGGTCGACCGGGAGCTCGAGATCACCTACGACGACCTGGTCGGCCGCCAGTTCACCGAGGACTGGATCACGATCTGCTGCGTCTCCAACGAGGTCGGTGGTGGCCTGATCGGCAACGCCTACTGGTCCGGCGTCCTCATCCGTGACCTGCTCGCCGAGGCTGGCGTCCAGGACGGTGCGGACGCCGTCCTGCAGACCTCGGACGACGGCTGGAACTGCGGGACGCCCTTGGCCGCCCTGACCGACGACCGCAACGCGATGCTCGCCCTGGCCATGAACGGCAGGCCGCTCCCGATCGAGCACGGCTTCCCTGTGCGGATGGTGGTACCGGGGCTCTACGGCTTCGTCTCCGCGACCAAGTGGCTCGTAGACATCGAGGTCACCCGGTTCGACCAGTTCGAGGCCTACTGGACCCAGCGCGGCTGGTCGCCCGAGGGTCCGGTGCTGACCCAGTCCCGGATCGACGTCCCGCGCGACGGCGGCAGCACGGGGGCCGGCACCGTCCGGATCGGCGGCAGCGCGTGGGCCCAGCAGACCGGCATCGAGTACGTCGAGTACCAGCTCGACGGCGGCGACTGGACCCGCGCGACGCTGGGTGCCGTTCCGAGTCTCGACACCTGGGTCCAGTGGTCCGGGGAGATCGAGGTCGACAAGGGTCGGCACAACCTGGTGGTGCGGGCGACCGACAAGTCCGGTTACACCCAGACGCCGGTCCGGACCGACGTCGTTCCCAGCGGCGCCACCGGCTGGCACGGGATCGAGTTCGACGCCTCCTAGGTTCTCGGTGGTCCTACTCTTCGTCCATGACTTCAGGGGATGGCGACTTCGCAGGCCGGTCGGGCGCGGCGCTGGTGATCGGCGGCAGCGGGGGGATCGGGCGCGCGATCGTGCGGATGCTCGGGGAGCGCGGCAGCGCGGTCGTGGCGACCTACCGGGCGGGGCGGGAGAAGGCTGAGCTGGCCGTCTCCGAGGCCACGGCGCACGGCGTCCGCGGTGACGCGCGGGCCCTCGACACCCTCGATGCTGGGGCGTGCCGCGAACTGGTCGACGCGGTCGTCGGAACCTACGGCGGACTGCACACGGTCGTGTACGCCGCCGGTCCGCACGTCCCGATGCGGCACCTGAGCACGGTGCCGCCCGAGGACCTGACCACCCAGCTCGAGGCCGACACGGGGGCGTTCTTCCGGGTCGTCTCCGCGGCGCTGCCGGCGCTCCGCGCAGACCAGGGCAGCATCGTCGCGGTCACCACCGCGGCCACCACCCGGTTCCCGGTCCGGGACGGGTTGTCCTCGGCTCCGAAGGCTGCCGTCGAGGCGCTGGTCCGCGGGCTGGCCGTGGAGGAAGGGCGCTTCGGCGTCCGGGTCAACTGCGTCGGGCCGGGCATGCTGACCGACGGGATGGCGGACCGGTTGATCAGCTCCGGCGAGCTCGACGAGCGCGCCCTCGAGATCACCCGCGCGAACATTCCGCTGCGCCGGTTCGGCCGGGCTGTCGACATCGCCGAGGCGGTCTGCTTCCTGGCCAGTGACCGGGCCGGGTTCGTGAGCGGACAGAAGTTGGATGTCGACGGCGGCTACGGCTCCTAGGGCTGGGATCGCGCGCACGGCACCAGGTTTCGACAAGCTCAACCACCGTGGTCGGGTTTGTCCGCTGGCTCTACCACCGTGGGCGGGTTTGTCCGCTGGCTCAACCACTGTTGGTTGGGCTTGTCCGCTGGCTCAACCACCGTGGTCGGGATTGTCCGCTGGCTCAACCACCGTTGGTTGAGCTTGTCGAAACCCCGATCACCAGTTGTAGACGCCCGACGGCCTGGCCGGCAGCGGGCGGCCTGAGCTGTGCAGGACGTAGGTCAGCCCCTGCGAGCCGCCGATCCAGGCGCGTTCGAACTGGGCGCGGTCGTAGGTCCGCCGTACGGTTCTCGACGAGGCGGCGGCGGGGTCGTTGACGATCGGGTTGCCGGCCGCGGTGAAGCCGGTGAGCACGAGCAGGTGGCCGTCGGTCGAGGAGAGCGGAGCCCCGGTGAGCTGGCCGGGGGAGAAGCGGATCGAGACGATCAGCGGGATACCGACGCGGATGAAGCGCTCGGCCATGCGCAGGTCGGTCAGCCGGGTCACGAACGAGCCGGAGACCCGGGTGGAGGCGTACGCCGTGTTGAACGGCCAGTTGCCGGTGCCGTCGTAGGTGTGGTCGAAGACCGACCGGGCGATGCCGTTCACCCAGCGTTGCGCGTACGACTTCGGGACCCAGGAGTAGGTCGACGCCTCGGGCAACCGTCCGTAGTAGCTGAGGACCATCGCCAGGGACGTGGGCGAGCACCAGGCCTCACCACCGCCGCCGTACTCCGGGTTCTCGCCGAGGTGGATCATCTGGGAGTACCGCGGGACAGCCAGGCTCACCGCCCTGCTGCTCAGCGGGGTCGAGGTCCGCGGCAGTGTGGCCGCGGGGCGGGAGGTGACCGCACCGAGAGCGCCGACCGTCGGGGTGGGATCGCCGGCGCGGCGCATCAGCTTCACGTACAACCGGAAACCGGCGAGAGGTCGACCGGCGGCCAGTAGGGAGTCGGTGGCGACCTTGGCCACGGCGTCCGCCTGAGCTCCGGCACTGGTCCGCTTCAGGACGGTGTCGCCGCTGGCCCACCGACCCAGGTCCTTGACGCTGCTGACCCTGCCGTCGACGTCGCGGACCTGCACCAGGACCTGGACCCAGGTGCCGGTCGGCGTGGTCGCCGACCAGGACGGGACCAGTCGGGTGAACGGGACCGAACGGGTCACCCACGGCGAGGTCCAGGTCGAGTACTGGTAGCTGCGTCCGGCCCAGGTCCGGGTGCCGGCCGGGGTCGTGATCCGCAGGCTCCCCGACGACGACGCGAGTCCGTCCCGGGTGCCCAGGTTGAAGTCGGCGTCCTTGGTGAACACCTTGTAGGCGCTCGGCGTCGTGCTCGCGGCGACCAGGCGCGCCGTGGGCGGCCCGTCACCCCGGTGCACGACGGCCAGCGGGACGACGAGCCCGAGGACGAACAGGCTCACCAGCACCCGGGGTCGGTTGAGCAGCGCGAGGAAGTAGTGGGGAAGCACCTCATGACGGTAACCCCAGGAGCCCCACAAGTGCGCAATTTTCACAGCGCGCCGTCGCCACTAGACTTCCCCGGTGACCCTGAGGCTCTATGACACCGCCACCGGTGACGTCCGCGACTTCGTGCCCCTCGAGGAGGGCAAGGCGGGTGTCTACGTCTGCGGGCTCACGGTGCAGAGCGAGCCCCACGTCGGGCATGTCCGCTCGGCGGTCAACTTCGATGTGCTGCGGCGCTGGCTCGGCGCGACCGGGTACGAGGTCACGTTCATCCGGAACATCACCGACATCGACGACAAGATCCTGACCAAGTCGGCCGAGCAGAGCCGCCCCTGGTACAACCTCGCCTACGACATGAAGCGGGAGCTCGACCGCGCCTACGACGCCCTGCACGTGCTGCCGCCGACCTACGAGCCGGCGGCGACCGGCCACGTGCCGGAGATGGTCGAGCTGATCGCGGAGCTGGTCGGGCGCGGGCACGCCTACCCGGCCGAGGACGGCTCCGGCGACGTCTATTTCGACGTCCGGTCCTGGCCGTCGTACGGCGAGCTGACCCACCAGGGCATCGACGACATGGAGGCAGCCGCCGACGCAGATCCGCGGGGTAAGCGTGATCCCCGCGACTTCGCGCTCTGGAAGGGCTGGAAGTCCGCGACCGAGCCCCGGACGGCGTCCTGGCCCTCGCCGTGGGGGCGGGGGCGTCCTGGATGGCACATCGAGTGCTCGGCGATGGCCGGCAAGTACCTCGGTCCGGCGTTCGACATCCACGGGGGCGGGGTCGACCTGCGCTTCCCGCACCACGAGAACGAGCAGGCGCAGTCCCGGGCGGCGGGCGGTGCCTTCGCGTCGTACTGGTTGCACAACGCCTGGATCACCACCTCGGGCGAGAAGATGAGCAAGTCGCTGGGCAACTCGCTCCTCGTGCCGGAGGTGCTGAAGAAGGTCCGCGGCATCGAGCTGCGCTACTACATGGTGGCGGCGCACTACCGCTCGCACGTGGAGTTCTCCTTCGAGGCCCTGGAGGAGGCCGCGGTCGGGTTCCGCCGGGTCGAGGGGTACCTCCGCCGGGCGGCCGAGGTTCTCGGCGAGGTGCCCGCAGCCGGCATCCTCTGCGCCGAATTCATCGCAGCGATGGACGACGACCTCGGCACTCCGGCCGCTGTCGCGGCCATCCACGACGTCGTCCGCGAGGGCAATCGATTGCTGCCTGACGGC
>JBKJIR010000016.1:0-62767 GCA_046598495.1 Marmoricola sp.
TGGCGATGAACTCAACGCCCCGCAGCCCGACCTCGATCATCCGGTTGACGGCATTGACTCCACCTCCACCGATACCTACGACCTTGATCACGGCCAGGTAGTTCTGTGGTGCTGCCACGGCGGTGCCCCTTTTCAATCCAGTGGGATTAGCGCTTGCTGTGTCGCCCTGCCCGACTGCAAGGCGGCTCCGGGTCTGTCTGCGGGTCCTTGATCCGACCCTGGGCCTCCGGCTGACGAACCCTAACCCTCCAGTAGAAGGTTAATGTTATGTCAACCTGAGGTCGTAAGACCAAGGTAGGCACCCGGCCCGGCGAATCGTCGGCAACACGCCCGGAGCGTTGCGACAAACGAAAACTTCTGCTCGGATCAGCGGGTGGTGGGTCGCCCCGGGACGCGCACGTCGATCTTCTGCGGCTTCTCCGCCGCCGTCGCGCGGAGCAGGGTGGCCAGCACCTCGGCCTTCTCCACGGAGTCGTCCGCGCTCCCCCACATCACCTGGCGCCCGTCCTTGAGCCGGAGCACGATCTGGTCGACGGTGTCCACGTCGAGGTGCCGCACCTTGGCCGCGATGTCCGCCCGCAGCGCGCCGATCACAGCCGCAGCCTCGGCCAGCGCCTCGCGTCGTACGTCGGGCGCGGTGCGGATCACCGGCAGGTCCGACGGTTCCGTCGGGTAGCTGCCGAAGAGGTAGCCGTCCTCGTCGACGGCCTGCAGACCGACACCGCGGCTCACCACCGCGACCGGGACCCGTTCGATGATCTCGATGCGGATCGTGCGCGGCCACGACCGTGACACCGCTGCCGAGCGCACCGAGGCGATGGCCTCGATCCGGGCCTCGATCGCGGTCAGGTCGACGCTGATCAGGGGCTCACCGATCGGTGCCCGCGCAGCCTTCTCCACCCGGGCCGCGGTCAGGGTCTGGTGACCGGTGACCTCGACGTCGCGGGTCTGGAGGATCGAGGAGAACCAGAGCAGCCAGATCCCCGTGACGACCAGGACCAGGGCTCCGGCGGCGTAGGCGTAGGGGCGGAGCCTGCGCAGACGCGCCCGCGTCCGCCGTCGGGCGAAGTCCGGGCCGACGACGAGGACGGTCTCCTCCTCGGTCGCGGTCACGTGTCTGCTCCCCCGGGTGCCGCCGCGTCGGCCGCACGCTGCTCGAGGAGGGCGAGCACCGACGGTCCGAGGAGCGTGACGTCCCCGGCCCCCAGGGTCAGGATCACGTCGCCGGGTCGCGCTCGGTCCACTAGGTGGTCGGCGGTCGCGGACCACGACGGCTCGAGGACCACCTGCGCCGCGGCGAGCGGTACGGCGTTGGAGACGAGTGCCGCGGTGACGCCGGGCTCCGGGTCCTCCCGCGCGACGTAGATGTCCATGACGACCACCTCGTCCGCAGCGCCGAGCGCCTGGCCCATCTCCGCCCCGAAGATCCGGGTCCGGGACACCATGTGCGGCTGGAAGGCGACCACGATCCGCCCGGTCCCTGCCAGCGACCTGGCCGCTTCGAGGTCGCCGGCGATCTCCCGCGGGTGGTGCGCGTAGCTGTCGTAGACCCGGATCCCGCCGACCTCGCCCTTGAGCTCCATCCGCCGGCGGGTGCCGCTGTACGCCGCCAGGCCGCGGGCGAGGTCGGCGAACGGGTACCCGAGCCGCAACCCGCACCCCAGTGCTGCGAGCGCGTCGAGGACGTAGTGCTGTCCGGGGACCTGCAGTGTGACCTCGCCCAGACGGCGGCCACCGTCGACCACCTCGAAGGTCGAGGTGGACCCGACCTGCCGCAGGTTCTCGGCGCGCACCTCGGCCTCGGCGCCGGTACCGACCCCGATCGTCCGCAGCCCGCGTGCCCGCGCGGTACCGATCAGGTCTGCAGCGCCGGGGTCGTCGCTGCACGCGACCAGGAACCCGTCGGGCCGGATCCGATCGAGGAACTCGTCGAAGGCAGCACGGTAGGCCTCCTCGGTGCCGTAGTTGTCGAGGTGGTCGGCCTCGACGTTGGTGACCAGCGCGGCGTACGGCGAGTAGACCAGGAAGGCGCCGTCGCTCTCGTCCGCCTCGGCGACGAAGAGGTCGCCGGTGCCGTCGTGCGCGTTCGACCCGGACTCGTTCAGGTCGCCGCCGATCGCGAACGACGGATCCGCCCCGCAGTGCTGGAGCGCCACGGTGAGCATCGAGGTCGTGGTGGTCTTCCCGTGGGTGCCGGCGACGGCGACCACGCGGCGACCCTGCATCACTGCCTCCAGGGCGGCCGAGCGCGGCAGCAGCCGCAGACCCCGCTGAACGGCCTCGACGACCTCGGGGTTGTTCTCGCGCACCGCGGTGGAAACCACGACCGTGTCGGCCTGCTGCACCTGCTCGGCGGTGTGACCGACGGAGCAGGTGGCGCCGAGGGCACGCAACGCCTCGATGGTCGCCGACGGCTTGGCATCGCTCCCGGAGACCTCGATGCCGCGGGCCAGCATGATCCGGGCGATGCCGGAGAGGCCGGCGCCGCCGATGCCGACGAAGTGCACCCGGCCCAGCTGCTCGGCGGGCAGGAGCTCGGTGGGGACAGGGACTCTCATCGGCGTTTCCCTCCCCCGCTCCGCGCGGCTTCCTCGATCAGGTCGGCGAGCTTCTCGTCCGCGTCGAGCGGGATCACTCCGGAAGCAGCGCGGCCCATGGACTCGCGGCGCTCCCGGTCGCCGACCAGGGCCGGAACCGTCGCACGGACCCACTCCGGCGTGAACGCGGCATCAGCGATCAGTAGGCCGCCGCCGGCGTCGACGACCGGGCGCGCGTTCAGGGCCTGCTCACCGTTGCCGATCGGCAACGGAACGAAGACGGCCGGCAGCCCGACCCCGGAGACCTCGGTGACCGTGTTCGAACCGGCCCGGCAGACGACCGCGTCCGCAGCGGCGTACGCCAGGTCCATCCGGTCCACGTAGCGCTCCACGACGTACGGCGGGCCGGACTCATGCGGCGGCAGCAGGTCGATCTCGCCCTGGGGGCCGATGATGTGCAGCACCTGGACGCCGGCGGCCGCGAACGCCGGCGCGGCGGCAGCCATCGACTCGTTGATCCGGCGCGCTCCCTGCGAACCACCGGTGACCAGCAGGGTCGGCAGGTCCGGGTCGAGCCCGAAGAAAGCCCGGCCCTCCGCCCGGTGGACGGCCCGGTCGAGGGTGGCGATCATCCGCCGGATCGGCAGGCCGGTGTACACGGCGTGCGGGAGTTCGGTGCCCGGGAAGCTTGTCGCCACGAACGGCGTGAAGCGGGCACCCAGCTTGTTCGCGATGCCGGGGAGCGCGTTGCCCTCGTGCACCACCAGCGGGAGACGGCGGCGCCGCGCCGCCAGGTACGCCGGGACCGAGACGTAGCCACCGAACCCGACCACGACGTCGGGTCGGACCCGGTCGAGCACGGCCGTGGCCTCGTTGACCGCGGTGCGAACCCGACCGGGGGTCCGGAACAGGTCGACGTTGAGCGAACGCGGGAGCGGGACCGGCGAGACGAGCTCGAGCGGGTAGCCGGCGGCCGGGATCACCGTGGTCTCCAGGCCACGGGCAGTGCCCAGGCAGGTGATCTCCAGGTCGGGGTACCGACGACGGAGCGCGTCGGCGGTGGCGAGCAGCGGCGAGGTGTGGCCCGCGGTCCCACCCCCGGCGAGCAGCAGTCTCCTCATCGCTCGCACCTCTCCGGCACCGCCCTCACGACCAGCGCCTCGACGCTGCGCCGGCGTTGATCGAGCGGCCGCCCTCGGCGGACCGACGGCGCTCGCTACGACGGCGGCGCAGCTCGCCGGCGGCGTCCGGCTCGGACCGGGCGAAGCCGATGATCAGGCCCAGTGCGACCAGCACGGGCACCAGGGACGAGCCGCCGTAGGAGACCAGGGGCAGCGGGATGCCGATGACCGGCAGCAGGGCGAGCACCATGCCGATGTTGATGAGCACGTGCGCCATCAACCAGATGATGATACCGGCGGTGGCGTAGCGGACGAACAGGTTCTCCGCCCGCATCGCGACCCGGATGCCGGCGTACGCGATGGTCAGGAAGAGGACCAGGACGAGCAGGGTCCCGATCAGTCCGAGCTCCTCGCCGAGGACCGCGAAGATGAAGTCGGTGTGGGCCTCGGGCAGGTTGCCCCACTTCTGCTGGCTGGCGCCGATGCCCTTACCGAAGACGCCGCCGCTGGACATGCCGAGGATCCCGTGGCCCGCCTGCCACCCGGACCCCTGGTAGTCCTTGAACGGGTCGGTGAAGGAGAGGATCCGGTTGAGCCGCTCCGAGCTGCTCGTCGCCAGGTAGAACGCGCCGACCGAGACCAGGCTGACCGCGGCCAGGAAGAACCGCACCGGGACGCCGACCACCCAGAGCAGGCCCAGCGTGATCGCGAGGAGGACCAGCGCCGTACCGAGGTCACCGCCGAGGAGGACGAGGCCGGTGATCAGGACCGCGACCGGGATCACCGGGACGACCAGGTGGCGCCAGGAGTCCAGCAGGGCGTCTTTGCGGGCGTAGACGTCGGCGCACCAGAGCACCAGGGCGAACTTCGCGACCTCCGAGGGCTGGACCTGGACCGGGCCGAGCCCGAGCCAGTTCTGGTTGCCGTTGACCTCGACGCCGAGACCCGTCTGGGTCAGGGCGAGCATGCCGATCGCCACCAGCATCCCCGGCCAGGCCAGGAACCGCAGGGTCCGGAGCGGCAGCCGGGTCGCGATCCAAGCACACGGGGCGGAGAGGGCCACCCACAGCAGTTGCTTGGTGGCCCAGTAGTAGCTGTTGCCGTACTTCTCGAAGCCGTCGACGCTGGAGGCACTGAGCACCATCACCAGCCCGATCGCGAGCAGCAGGCCGGTCGCCCCGAGAAGCAGGTAGTACGGCGTCAGGGGACGGTCGAGGGTGTGGCGCACCGCCGCCGTCCAGCTGGCGACCGAACCCGCTCCGGGGTCGGCGGGCGCACTCGTCCGGGGGAGGGTCCTGCCACCCGGCTGAGCGGTGATGCTCACGCATCCTCCTCGTCCACGCCCGACGAGTCCGCCGGGCTACTGCTCCGTCGTACGCCGCATCCGGTGCACCGCGTCGACGAAGGCGTCTCCGCGCGCGCCGTAGTTGGCGAACATGTCCATGGACGCGCACCCGGGGGCTAACAGCACGGTGTCCCCCGGCCTTGCGAACGCCGCGGCCTGGGCCACGACGCGATCCATGGGAGAAGTCTCGCCGGGCGACAGACGGAAGACCGGCACATCCGGCGCGTGTCGGGCGAGCGCCTCCGCGATCAGCGCAGCGTCCGCGCCGAGCAGGACCACTCCACGCAGCCGGTCGTGGACGCGGGAGACCAGGTCGTCGAAGCGGGCGCCCTTGGCCAGCCCCCCGGCGACCCAGACCACGGCCTCGTAGGCCTGCAGGGAGGCCAGCGCCGCGGGTGGGTTGGTCGCCTTGGAGTCGTCGACCCAGGTGACGCCGTCGAAGGTTCCGACGGTGGCGATCCGGTGGCCGTCCGGGGTGAACGTGCGCAGCGCGTCCCGGACCGCTGCCGGCGCGACCCCGAAGGAGCGGGCCAGCGCTGCGGCGGCGAGCGCGTTGCTGACGAAGTGCGGCGCGGGGCTGGCCAGGTCGGCCAGGGTGCAGAGCTCGGCCGCCGAGGAGTGCCGGTCCTCGATGAAGGCGCGGTCGGCCAGCACGTCCTCGACCAGGCCGACCATGCCGACCGCCGGGGTGCCGAGCGTGAAGCCGACCGCGCGCGCGCCCTCGACCACGTCCGCGTCCCGGACCAGCTGCTCGGTGACCGGGTCGGCGACGTTGTAGACGCAGGCATGCTCGACGCCGGCGTAGATCCGGCCCTTGTCGGCGATGTAGTGCTGCATCGGGTCGGCGGTCATCGAGGAGTACCAGTCGAGGTGGTCCTCGGCGATATTGAGGATCGCGGCCGAGTGGGCACGCATCGACGAGGTGTAGTGCAGCTGGAAGCTCGAGAGCTCGACCGCCAGGACGTCGTACGGCGACGCTCCGTTCTCGTCCTCGGTCATCACCGCCTGCACGATCGGCAGGCCGACGTTCCCGCACGCCACCGTCCGCAGGCCGCCCGCGGTCAGCATCCGTTCGAGCATCTGCACGGTCGTGGTCTTGCCGTTGGTGCCGGTGATTGCGAGCCACGGTGCCGGGTTGTCCGGGCTCCGCAGCCGCCAGGCGAGCTCGACCTCCCCCCAGATCGGGACCCCGCGTTCCGCCGCCTCGGCGAGCAACGGCGCGTCTGGCCGCCACCCGGGCGAGGTGATCAGCACGTCGACGTCCTCGGGCAGCACGTCCGTCGAGCCCGGGCCGAGCCGTACGGTCGCGCCGAGGATCTCCAGCAGGGTGGCCTTCTCGGGACGGTCGCCGGCGTCGGACTCGTCCAGCGCGGTGACCTGCGCCCCGAGGTGGGTCAGACTGTCCGCAGCGGCGAAGCCGGAGACTCCCATCCCCGCCACCACCGCACGGACACCCGCCCAGGAGTCGGTCCGTCCGAGCGCGTCCAGCCTGGTGTTCCGGTCCGGACCGGAGCTCACCCGCCGACCACCCATTCGGCGTAGAAGATGCCCAGCCCCCCGGCGACGAAGACCGCGGCGATCAACCAGAAGCGGACCACGACCGTGATCTCCTCCCAGCCGAGCAGCTCGAAGTGGTGGTGCAGCGGCGCCATCCGGAAGAGTCGTTTGCCCTTGGTGGCCTTGAAGAAGCCGACCTGCAGGATCACCGACATGGTCTGGATGACGAACAGGCCGCCGAGCAGGATGAGCAGGAGCTCGGTGCGGGTCAGCACCGCCATCCCGGCGACCGCGCCGCCGAGCGCCAGCGAGCCGGTGTCGCCCATGAAGATCTGGGCCGGTGAGGCGTTGTACCAGAGGAAGCCGAAGCAGGCACCGGTGATAGCGGCCGCCACGACGGCGAGGTCGAGCGGGTCGCGGACCTCGTAGCAGGCCGCGACGTCCGGGTTGAGCCGGCAGGACTGGTTGCTCTGCCAGATGTTGACCAGCGTGTAGGCGCCGAAGACCATCATCGAGGCCCCGGCGGCGAGACCGTCGAGACCGTCGGTGAGATTGACCGCGTTGCTGAAGCCGGCGATCAGGAACACGATGAAGACGATCAGCACGACAGTCGGCAACGCGAACCGCTCGATGTCCCGGGTGAACGAGATCGCCTGCCCGGCCGGCGTCACGCCGCGCGAGTCCTGGATCGGATCCACCTGCCACAGGACCAGCCACCCGAAGACCACGGCGATCAACGTCTGACCGATGAACTTCGCCTTGCTGCGCAACCCCAGGTTGCGCTGCTTGTAGATCTTGATGAAGTCGTCGAGGAAGCCCACGATGCCCAGCCCGACGAAGAGGAAGAGCAGCAGCAGGGCGGAGATCGACGGCTGGCCGCCGGTGATCAGCTTGGCCAGGAAGTAGGCGACCACGGTGGCCAGCACGATCACCAGCCCGCCCATCGTCGGCGTCCCGTGCTTGGTGTGGTGGGTCGTCGGGCCGTCGTCGCGGATCAGCTGGCCGTAACCGCGGGCCGCGAAGACCTTGATCGCGCTGCGGGTCCCGAAGATTGTGAAGAGCAGGGACAGACCGCCGGCGAGCAGGATCGCTCTCACAGTCCCGCCTCCTTCACGTCGTCCCCGTCCAGCGGAGAACCCTCGTCCGACAACAGCGCCTCGGCGAGGCGTTCGAGGCCGGCGGCCCTCGATGCCTTCACCAGCACCACGTGGGTGCCGTCGACATTGTTCCGCATGCCGAGGACCGCTTCGCGCACCGAACCGTAGAACGTCGCTGTGTCGTCCGCCTCACGGATCGCCCGGGCGCCCTCCCCGACGACCACCAGGGCCTCGATCCCGAGCTCCGTGCGCAGCCGCGCCAGGGCGGCGTGCTCGGCGTCGGCGGTCTCGCCGAGCTCGCGCATCTCCCCGAGGACCGCGACAGTCCGACGTCCCGACCTGCGCCCGATCTCGGCGAGCGTCTCCAGCCCGGCACGTACCGAGTCGGGGTTCGCGTTGTACGCGTCGTTGATCACGACCAGGCCGTCGGCGCGCTCGTGCAGCTCCATCCGCCACTTCGAGAGCGCGGTGATCCGCTCCAGCGACACCCCGATCGCCGCCAGGCCGACACCGGCGGCCAGCGCTGCCGTCGCGGCCGCAGCCGCGTTCAGCGCCTGGTGCTCCCCGAGCAGCCGCAGCCGCACGTGCACCCGCTCCGCGCCGTACCGCAGGTCGAAGGAGGGCCGGCTGAGGTCGTCGAGCTCGACCCGCTCCAGCCGGACCGCGGCACCGGGACCGGTTCCGAAAGTACTCACCCGGGCAGGGGTCCGCGGCGCCATCCCGATCACCAACGGGTCGTCGAGGTTGAGTACGGCGACCCCGGCCGGGCTCAGGGCCTCGACCAGCTCGCCCTTCGCGGTGGCGATGGCTTCCTGGGAGCCGAACTCGCCCAGGTGCGCCCGACCGACGTTGAGGACGACACTGATGTCCGGCGTCGCGATCGTGCACAGCAGGGCCAGGTGGCCGATCCCGCGCGCCCCCATCTCCAGCACCAGGTACCGGGTGGAACGCTCGGCCCGCAGGACGGTGAGCGGGAGGCCGAGCTCGTTGTTGAAGGAGCCGTGGGTCGCGACCGTCTCGCCGGCGTCCCCGAGCACGACGGCGAGCAGGTCCTTGACACTGGTCTTGCCCTGGGACCCCGTCACCGCGACGACCTGGAGGCCCACCGCGATCCGGCGCAGCCGGGCCAGCACGTGCCGAGCCAGCTCCTGGACGGCGAGCTCGACGTCGCCGACGACGACGGTCGGCGCCGTGGTCGCCGAAAGCGCGAGTACCCCCGCAGCGCCCCCGTCGACCGCTGCCTGCGCGTAGTCGAGGCCGTCGACGTGCTCGCCGGCGATCGCCAGGAACAGCCCCCCGGGCACCGGCGCCCGGCTGTCCAGGAAAGCAGCTCCGGAGACCACGACACCGGCGTCGGTCCCCGCTACGTCGCCGCCCACGACTTCCGCGATCTCTCCCAGCGTCATCGGGATCATCGGGTGGCCTCGGCAAGGGCGGCCCGGACCTCGTCGCGGTCGTCGAACGGATGGATCACCGCGGCCGCGCCCCCACCCACCTCCTGGCCGGTCTCGTGGCCCTTACCGGCCACCAGCACGGTGTCGCCGACGCGGGCCAGGACCACCGCCCGGCGGATCGCCGCGCCGCGGTCGCCGATCTCGAGGACCTCTGCACGCGCCGAACCGGGAACCTGCTCGGCGCCCGACCGTACGGCGGCCCGGATCGCGGCCGGGTCCTCGCTGCGCGGGTTGTCGTCGGTGATGACGAGGACGTCGGCCACGCGGGCACCGATCTCCCCCATCAACGGCCGCTTGCCGGAGTCCCGGTCGCCACCGGCGCCGAGAACGAGGATCAGCCGGCCGGCGGTGAGCGGCACCAACGCGGCCAGGGCCGCCTCGAGCGCGTCCGGCTTGTGCGCGTAGTCGACGACGACGAGGAAGTCCTGCCCGGCGTCGATCCGCTCGAGCCGACCGGGGACACCCCCCGAGCCGGCGATGCCCGCAGCGACCGCCCTGGCGTCGAACCCGGCCTCGGCGGCGAGCGCCACGGCGCACAGCGCGTTCGCCACGTTGAACGCTCCGGTCAACGGCACCCCCGCCGGGATCCGGTCGCCGGTCGGGGTCACCACCGTGAAGCGCGAGCCCTCGGGCCGAAGATCGACGTCCTCCGCCCGCCAGTCAGCAGGAGCTCCGGAGGGCGAGAACGTCCGCATCGGGATCCCGGCCTCGGTGAGCAGGCGACGACCGAACTCGTCGTCGACATTGGTCAGCCCGAGCCGTGCCCGGTCCGGCTCGAAGAGCGACGCCTTCGCCGCGAAGTAGTCCTCCAGGTCGGCGTGGAAGTCGAGGTGGTCCCGGCCGAGGTTCACGAACGCGGCGACGTCGAAGACCACCCCGTCCACCCTCCCCATCACCAGCGCGTGGCTGGAGACCTCCATCGCGCAGCCGCGGACCCCGTGCTCGCGCATCACCGCGAACAGTGCGTGCAGGTCAGGCGCCTCGGGTGTAGTCAGGGCGGTCTTCACGTCCTGGCCGGCGATCCGGGTCCCGACGGTGCCGACGACTGCCGCGGTGATCCCGGCACGTTCCAGGCCGGCCTCGAGGAGCCGGGTCGTGGTCGTCTTGCCCTGGGTCCCGGTCACCGCCATCAGTGTCAGGGCGGCGGCGGGGTCGCCGTACAGGTGGGCCGCGAGGTCACCCAGGACCGGGCGGAGGTCCTCGAGCACCAGGACGGGGACGCCGACGTCGGCGAGCAGGGCCACGCCCTCCTGGTCGGTGAGCACAGCAACGGCACCGGAGGCGACCGCGTCGGCGGCGTAGGACGCCCCGTGCGACCGCGCCCCGGGCAGGGCGACGTACAGGTCACCGGGACGGACGCGCTGGGAGCTGAGCGTGAGGCCGGTGACAGCGAGCGCGCCGGGGTCGGCCAGCACCCGGGCGCCGGTCCTCCCGGCCACGTCGACCAATGGCGTGGCGGGCGGGTCCGACGGGCGGGTCAGGCTCGGGAAGCCCTGAGGCTGGTCAGCGGACACCTGCACCCCGCGAACCTATCGGTTCACCACTCCACCGGCAGTGCGGCGGGCGGGGTGTTGGTCGGCGGCACGGCGTACTTCTGCAGGAGGTAGCTCAGGATCTGGCGGAAGACGGGCCCCGCGGTGCCACCGCCGCTGCTCCCCCGGACCGGCTTCTGGATGACCACGTAGACGGTGAACCGCGGGTCGTCGGCCGGCGCGAAGCCGGCGAACGAGACGGCGGTCGAGCCGTCGTAGCACTTGCACGTACTGCCGACCTGCTGCGCCGTACCGGTCTTGCCGGCGACCCGGTAGCCGGCGATGCCGGCCCGCGGCGCCGTGCCGGCGCCCTGGGTCGTCACCATCTCCATCATCTCGGCGGTCGCCGCGGCCGCCGCCGGGCTGATCACCTGGCTCCGGGTGGCGACGTCGGTCCCGACGACGGAGCCCGTTCCGATGACCGCGCGGCCCTTGATCAGGCTCGGCGTGATCAGCTCGCCACCGTTGGCGACCGCGTTGACGGCGGTCGCCATCTGGAGCGCGTTGACCGAGAGGCCCTGGCCGAAGGAGATCGTCGCCCGGGTCAGGTCCGTCCAGTCCGCGGCCGGCGGCAGCACCCCGCGGGTGACGCCGGACAGGCCGATGTCGGTGCGGCGTCCGAGCCCGAACTTGTCGAGGTAGGACCACATCTCCTGGTGCTCGAACTGCCGCGCGGCGAGCACGGTGCCGATGTTGGAGGACTTGGCGATCACGCCGGCCAGCGTCAGACCGAGGGTGCCGTGCGCGAAGTAGTCGCCGATGACCCGGTCCATCACCGGCAACCTGCCCGGCACCCGGATCCGGGTCGACGGGGTGACCTTGCCGGCGTCGATCAGCGCCGAGGCGGTCAGCACCTTCTCGACCGAGCCCGGCTCGTAGACGTTGCTGAGGGCACGGCTTCCCCGATCGGCCTTGGCGGCATCCCCGGGAGCGTTGGCGTCGTAGGTCGGGTAGTCGGCGAGCGCCAGGATCTCGCCCGTCTTGGTGTCCAGGGCGATCGCGGCGCCGGACTGGGCACGGGACTTCTGCACCGCGGTTCGCAGTACCCGTTGCGCGTACCACTGCACGTCCCGGTCGATCGTTAGGGTGAGCTTCTCGCCGTCGACCGGCGCGACCTCGGTGTTCTCACCGAGCGGGATCCTGTTCCCGCCGCCGACCTCGTAGGTCTCGCTGCCGTCCTTGCCGGCCAGACGCTTCTCGAAGGCGAGCTCCAGCCCGGCGAGCGGCTTGCCCTCGGTGCCGATGAACCCGAGCAGGTTCGCCCCGATGTCCTTGGCCGGGTAGTCGCGCAACGGGTCGTTCCGCGTGTCCACCCCCTTGAAACCAGCCTTCACGACTGCCTCGACCGCAGCCTCCGCGACCGCCGCGGGGACCCGCCGGGCGACGTAGGCGAACCGGACCTCGGACTTCTCCGGGCCGTTGGACTTGCGCAGGCTGGCGAGGACGTCGAAGTAGTCCAGGTCCAGGCGGTTGGCCAGGATCTTGGCGATCTTCTCGGCGTTGGGACGGGTCCGGAGCGGGTCGGCCACGATCATCAGACCGCTGACGGTCTCGGCGAGCGGCACCCCGTTGCGGTCGGAGATCTCGCCCCGGGTCGCGGGCAGCGTGACGGTGACGAGCCCCTCGGCGTCAGCACGAGCGGCGTAGGCCTTCGGATCGAGGCCCTGGAGCTGGAAGAGCCGGACACCGAAGACCGAGAGCACCATCGCGATCACGATCAGGCCCACCCGGAGCCGGACCTCGGCGGAACCGCGCAACGGACGCTGGCCCCTCGCCGGAGGTACGCCGCGCGCCCGCGAACGGGCGACCGGTCGATGGGGCTGGGTCAACGAGGCGCTCCCTGGGCCGCGGATGCTGCGTCATTACTACCGGCTGCGGCCGCCGGGTCCGGGGAGGCGGGGCCGTTCTGGCCGCGGGTTTGTCCGGAATTCTTCACGGGCTTGGTCGCCGGCTTCGCCTTCGGGTTCTTGGCCACCACCTCGATGACCCGGTCCGCCGGGTCGAGCACCGCAGGCGTCCGGGGCGGGCGCTGGTAGATCGTCATCCCGTCGGCCGAGGTCGCCGGAGTCGGGACGCCGAGGACCTTGCCGTCGGAGAGGCGCAGGAAGGCCGGCACCGTCGGGACGACCATGCCGAGCTCGCGGCCCGCGCCGGCAAGGCGCTGCGGGTCACGGAGTCGCTCGAGCTCCATGTCGAGGGCCTGGCGCTGGGCGGCGAGGGTGCGCGCACGGTCGGCCAGCTCGGTCGCCCGGAAGGAGGACTGCTGCATCTGGGTGTTGAACATCAGCAGGCCGACGACGCCTGCCCCGAGGATGAGGAAGACGAGCACCGCGAACGGGGCCCGGGGAGCGGTGACCGTGCGGGTCGGAACCAGGGCGAGCCGCGCGCGCTCGACCGCTGCCGCCGTACGGGGAGCCCGGACCCGGCCCGGACTGGTCATCGAACTCATGCTGCTGCCCCCCGACGGATCCGTTCCACTGCCCGCAGCCGTACCGATGCGGCCCGCGGGTTCTCCTCGACCTCGGCCTCGTTGGCCTTCTCGGCGCCACGGGTGAGCAGCCGGAGCTCCGGCTGCAGCTCCTCGGGCACGACCGGCAGGTCGACCGGCGCCTGGGAACGGGTGCGGTCGACGAAGGCCCGCTTGACCAGCCGGTCCTCGAGCGAGTGGTAGCTCTCGACCACGACCCGGCCACCGACCGCGATCGAGTCGAGCGCCGCGGGGATCGCCCGGCGCAGGACGCCGAGCTCGTCGTTGACCTCGATCCGGAGCGCCTGGAAGGTGCGCTTCGCCGGGTGTCCCCCGGTACGTCGCGCCGGCACCGGGATCACGTCGTAGAGGAGCTCGACCAGGCGTGCGGAGTCGGTGAACGGCGACACCTCCCGCTCGCGGACGATCGCCCGAGCGATCTGCTTGGCGAACTTCTCCTCGCCGTAGGACCGCAGGATGCGGGCGAGATCCGCCGCGCTGTAGGTGTTCAGGACGTCCGCGGCCGTGACGCCGCCGGTGTCGTCCATCCGCATGTCGAGCGGTGCATCCTCGGCGTACGCGAAACCGCGCTCGCGCACGTCGAGCTGCATCGAGGAGACCCCCAGGTCGAACAGGATCCCCTGGACCGAGGACATCCCCAGATCGGCGAGCACGTCCGGGATCTCGTCGTACACGGCGTGGACCAGCGTGGTGCGTGCGGCGAACGGCTCTAGCCTCCGGCCGGCGAGCTCCAGGGCGTGGACGTCGCGGTCGATGCCGACGACGTGCGCCTCGGGGCACCGGGCCAGGACGGTCTCGGTGTGACCGCCGAGGCCGAGGGTCGCATCGACCAGGACGCTGCCCGGCTCTTCCAGCGCAGGGGCCAGAAGTGCAACGACCCGGTCGAGCAGGACCGGGACGTGGCGGGGGCCGTTCATCGTGATGGCCCTACTTCCCGAGTCCGACGAGGAGGGTCATGGCCACGGCCAGAGCGCCGCTGACGCCGGCGGAGAACGCCATCACGGCGAGCCCGTCCCGTACGTCGTGCCGCACCCGTCGTGCGGGTGTGACCGGCCCGGAAATTTCGCTCATGCTCTCGACCCCTGCTGGCTTCGTGTGTACGTGCTGACTGGTGGTGATCGCCTGACCAGGTTCGGGTCCGCTCACTCGTTCCGTGATCGCCGTCTGTCACCGGGGAAGGTGCGACAGATGGCGGGAATGAAGGAGCGGACACGAGCCTCGTCCTGCGTTCACCGGTTCTTGAGTTGTGGTGCTGCTGTGAAGCTCGGACTGCTAGAAGCCCGGGAAGATCTCTTCCTGCACGTCCGAGAACGCGGCCTCCTGCGAGGCGGTGTACTCCGTCCACGCCTGGGGCTCCCAGATCTCGATCCGGTTGTAGATCCCGATCACGACGCAGTCCTTCTCGAGGCCGGCATAGGCACGCAGCTCCGGCGTGACCATGAACCGGCCCTGCTTGTCGGGCACCTGGTCCGAGGCGAGCGCGAAGAGCATCCGCCCGTAGGCGCGGAGCCGGGCATCGGTCTGCGACGCGTTCTGGAACTTCGTCGCGAAGTCCTCGAAGTCGGCCTTGGTGCGCATGTCGATGGAGCGGTCCTGACCTCGGGTGATCACCAGCCCGTCCCCCATCGCCTCTCGGAACTTCGCGGGGAGGAAGAGGCGCCCCTTGTCATCGAGCTTCGGGGTGTAGGTGCCGGAGAACATCGCGCCACCTCATCCCTCTCTTCCACCACTTTCCTCCACTTTACTCCACAACGCTCCACCGTCAACCACTTTCGCTCCCTTTCTCTCCCTTTCTTGTCCGATGCAGGGCCCCCGCACTTTTCGGCCGCCTTCCCCGATGTCGTTCGGTTGCGTGAGGTTGACTGGGGACATGCAGGAATCGCAGCGGGATCCCGGCGCCGGACTCGACGTACTCCGGTCGGTGACCGACCGGGTGCTCGCCAATATCGAGCGGGTCATCGAGGGCAAACCCGAGGTCGCCCGGACTGCCGTCGTCGTCCTCCTCGCCGACGGGCACCTGCTGATCGAGGACGTTCCCGGGGTCGGCAAGACGATGCTCAGCAAGGCGCTGGCCCGATCCATCGACCTGTCGGTACGCCGGATCCAGTTCACGCCGGACCTGCTGCCCTCCGACGTCACCGGGGTCTCGATCTTCAACCAGGACACCCGCGACTTCGAGTTCCGGCCGGGCGGCGTCTTCGCCAACATCGTGATCGGCGACGAGATCAACCGCGCCTCACCCAAGACCCAGTCGGCGATGCTCGAGTGCATGGAGGAGCGCCAGGTCACGGTCGACAACACGACCTACCCGCTCGAGGCGCCGTTCATGGTGATCGCGACCCAGAACCCGCTGGAGATGGAGGGCACCTATGCGCTGCCCGAGGCGCAGCGCGACCGGTTCATGGCCAGGGTCTCGATGGGCTACCCGGTGATGGCCGCCGAGATCGCGATGCTCGCAGCACAGACCACGACCAGCCCGTTGGACGATCTCGAACCGGTCACCGACGGGGCGGAGATCCGGAAGCTGATCTCGGTGGTCGCCGGCGTCCACGTCGCAGACAGCGTCCATCGGTACGCCGTCGCCATCGCCACCGCGACCCGGAACTCCCCGGACCTCCGGCTCGGGGCCTCCCCCCGCGCCGTCCTGCACCTGGTCCGCGCGGCCAAGGCGTCCGCAGCCATGAGCGGGCGCGACTACGTCGTTCCCGACGACCTGGCGACCCTCGCCCCCACGGTGCTCGCCCACCGGCTGCTGCCCTCGGCAGAGGCAGCGATGAGCGGACGCGCTCCCACGCAGGTGCTCACCGAGATCCTCCGTTCGCTGCCCGTCCCCGAGTGAGCGATGGACGACGAGCGGGGTGAGAAGGCCTCCCTGAACCGATCCGGTCCCGTCCAGCGGATCCGGGACGGTCTCGGCGGCCTGACCTTCCGAGGTCGGGCGTTTGCCTCTGGCGGCATCACGGCGGCGATCTGCGGCATCCTCCTCGGTGAACGCGACCTGGTCCGCGTCGGCGCAGTCATCCTGCTGCTGCCACTCGTCACCATCGTCGTCGCCGGGCGTTCCGGCCAGCGGCTGACCTTGCAACGGAACCTGCCGCAGGCGCAGGTGGAGATCAACCAACCGACCACCGTCACGCTGGAGCTCGGGAACCTCGGTGCCACCACAGGAGTTCTGCTCACCGAGGAACAGGTGCCTTGGGCCCTGGGTCACCGCCCCCGCTTCGTGCTCGGGCCGGTGCTCCCTCGGCACTCTCGCACCGTCGAGTACCAGCTCTCGGCCGAGATGCGGGGCATCTATGAGGTCGGACCTCTCGTGGTCCGGGTCACCGACCCGTTCGGGATGCTCGACCTGCGCCGGACCTTCACCTCGACCTCCCGACTGGTCGTCGTCCCAGCAGCCGAGAGGTTGGCCGACATCAGCCTGGCCGGCGCCCGGAGCGGGAACGGGGAGGACCGACCGCAGTCGTTCTCGCACGGCAGCGCCGCCGATGTCACCGTCCGCGAGTACCGCCTCGGCGACGACCTGCGTCGCGTGCACTGGCGCAGCTCCGCCCGGACCGGCGAGCTGATGGTCCGTCGCGAAGAAGAACCGTGGCAAGCGCGGTGCACCCTCTTCATCGACAACCGCGTCGCCGCTCACCGCGGCACCGGTCCGGATTCGTCCTTCGAACGCGCGGTGACCGCCGCCGCATCGATCGCCGTCCATCTGGCCGGGCGCGGGTTCCAGGTCCGGTTGGTCAGCGCTGACGGGGACCAGTTCGACCACGGGCTGCATCAAGGGGACGTGAGTGCCCATGCGCGTCCCGTCCTGCAGCACCTTGCGGCACTGCGCGGGTCCCGGGCCGACGACGTGAGCACGAACTGGATCGACGAATCGGTCACTGCGGGCACGTTCATCGGAGTCTTCGGTGCGCTCAGTGCCCGTGACCAAAGCTTCCTGGCCCGTTTGCACACCCGTGCCGGCTCGCCGTACGCGCTCGCGCTGGACATCGCGAGCTGGACCACCCGCGAGCAGGCGGCTGTGCCGGCGACCACGTCGACGTCACTCCTGCAGCGCGACTGGAAGGTCGCCGAGCTCGCCCGCTTCGGCTCGCTCCCGGCGGCCTGGCAGGAGCTCGCCCGATGACGACCCGGCGGGAGTACCCGTTCGTGCTCGCCGGGACCGCGGCGCTGATGTCCTGGTTCGCCGTCTGGTCCTGGGCTGACATGGTCGCGGAACCCGACCGCTTCCTCGAACCGGCTCTCGCCGGCGCCGTGATCATCGCGTTGACCGGAGCGTTGCTGCGCTCGGCCCGGACCCCGGGGTGGGCAGTCCCGCTCGCGCAGCTCGCGGTCGTCACCGCCTGGTTCCACCACCGGCAGGAGGCTGACGACCTGCTCGGCGGTTGGATACCCACCCCGGACGGGCTCAGGTTCCTTGCTCTCCAGATCAGCGAAGGGGCTGCCCAGGTCAATACGTACGCCGCACCCATCGACGTCGAGCAGGCCCAGGCCCCGATCTACCTGCTGGTCGCGGCGCTGGTGGTCGTGCTCGTCGTCGACCTGATCGGCTGCGGTCTCCGGCGCGCACCCTGGGCGGGCCTGCCGGTGATGGTGGCGCTGACCGTGCCGATCAGCATTCTCGCCAGTCCGCTGCCGACGGCTCCCTTGGCAGGGACCGTCGCGCTGTACCTGGTCCTGATCGCCTATGCCCGGTCTGAGGAGGTTCTGGGTTGGGGCCAGGCCCCCGCGGCCCATTCCCAGCAACGGCGCTCGGCTCTCATCGGCTCGGGTCCGGCAGCCGCGATCGGCATCGTCACCACCGTGGCCGCCCTGACCCTGCCCGCCTTCGTGCCCGTCACCGCAGGGATCCTCGGGAACGGCTCCGACAACGGCTCCGGCAACGGCGACCGGGCCGGCTCGATCACCCTGACCAACCCGCTGGTCAACCTGCGCCGGGACCTCCAACAGAACGAGAACATCCTCGTCCTCGAGGCAGACTCGGACACCAACGACCCGACGTACCTCCGAATGACGGTGCTCGACCGGTTCGACGGGGCCTCCTGGATCCCCGGCGCTCGCGAGTTCCCGGTCGAGAACCGCGCCGACGGCACCATCCCGGACCCCGAGGGCCTCTCCGCGGACACCCCCGGCACCGGGTCGTTCTGGAGCATGCGAACCGCCAGCACGTTCCTCACCTCCTGGCTCCCGGTCCCGTTCCCGACCCGGTCGCTCTCGATCGACGCGCGCGAGGGTGACTGGCGCTACGACAGCTCCACTCTGGACATCGCCATCGCCCAGGAGCCTGCGCCCAGGGGTGTCCAGTACTCAGCGACCGGCTTCTCCCCGGAGTTCGACCCGGATGCCCTGAATGCTGCGGGGACTCCTCGGCCCGAGCTCGCCACCCCGATGACCCGCGTGCCCCAGCTCGACCCCCGGGTCACCGCGATCGCCAACGAGGTGACTGCCGAGGGCGCTACCGACTACCAGAAGGCGGTGCTGCTGCAGCGCTGGTTCCGCAGCGAGGGTGGCTTCGCCTACTCCCTCGACCCTGCGCCCGGCGAGGGCATGGACCAACTGGTGAGGTTCCTGACCACGGACAAGATCGGCTACTGCGAGCAGTTCGCCGCTTCGATGGCGGTGATGGCCCGCTCACTCGGGATCCCCGCACGCGTGGTCGTCGGATTTCTCCAGCCCGAGGTGGTCTCCCCCTCCCGGTACCGCTACACGAGCAGCGATCTCCACGCATGGCCCGAGATCTACTTCGCCGGGAGCGGCTGGGTCCGCTTCGAACCAACACCGGCAGCCCGTACCGGGGCGCCGCCGCCCTGGACCAGTGCCGATGTCTCGGCGCCGGCGCCCCCGACCCCCTCCGCGACCCCCGGTCAAGCCGTTCCGACACCGACACCGGCGCCCCGCCAGGGAGAGACCGTCACCGAGACCGCGGCGTCGCCATCACCCGCTCCGCTCATTCTGACCATCCTCCTCGTTCTCGCCGTGGTGATGCTGCTCGCGCTCCCCGGACTAGTACGAGGTTCGCGACGACGGCAGCGACTTGCGCAGCGCGACAGCGGCCGCAGCGAGGTCGAAGGTCTGTGGCGTGAGCTGCACGCGACGTCGGTCGACCTGCGGCTCGCCTGGCCCGACGGGCGTTCGGTCCAAGCGGTCGCCCGCACGCTGAAGGCGACCCGCGGCGCGACCGACGACGACTTCCGACTGCTCGACGCCCTGGTGGTGCTGGTCGAACGCGCCCGCTACGGTCGGGCTTTCGAGCTCGACGAGCAGGAGCGCTCGGTGGGCCGGGAGGCGGTTGCTCGTTGGACGGCGCTGCTCACGTCCTCGGCTTCACCCCGCCGCGCCCGCAGTGCGCGCTGGTTCCCGCGGTCCGTGCTGACGCGCGAACGTCCGATCGGACCGGCAGCCACCTCAGCGGAAACCGAACGGGAAAAGGCCGGGATGCTCTGACCGCCGAGGTCAGAAGCCCTGGTCGCGGCGCTGCTGCCAGCGCTGCTCCATGCGCTGCATGAAGGTGCCCTGCTTGCGCGGGCGGCGCTGACGCTTCTGCTTGGGAGCCTTGCCCGGCCTACCGGCCTTGCCGCCGTCGAGCACCTCGAATCGGCGCGGCTGGTCGTCGAAGTCGAAGAGTGCGTCCGCCGTCGGGCGGTCGTCGACGACGCTATGGCCGCGCCAGGCAGCCACGCCGACCATGGCCGAGGCGAGCATCACCAGGAACCCGACGATGCCGAGCCAGATCATCTCGGCCATCGAGCCGCCCATCAGCATCGCAATGCCGACAAGGAAGACCACACCGGCTCCCAGAGTGCGCATCCGTGCGACTCGTCGCAACGTGCGCCCCTGGAGCGCGGAGACGAATTTCGGGTCCTCCGCGGCAAGGGCGCGTTCCATCTGCTCAAGCAGACGGAGCTCCTCTTCCGAGAGCGGCACGACTTCCTCCCAGCACTGGTGACTGACCAACTCCTGCAAGTCTAGGCAGGGTCCGGTAAACGCGGTACCCGAGATGGTGAATTCATAGGTCCCGATTCCGTGTCGACCGCTGTTGAGGGCCTCGTCAGGGTTGGTCACCGGCGAGCAGGGTGGCTGGTCGGACGGCACCCCGCCCGAAGCGCAGACCGGCCCGGTCGACCGCACGATCGGCCTCCCGCCAGCCTCGCTCGCGCTCCCCGAGCACCAGCTGGCGGTCAGAAGCCTCCCGAGCGCGCAGGCCCTCGACCCGGACGCCGACCAGTCGGACCGTGCGACTGCTCCGGAGCGACGCGTAGAGGCGGACCGCCTCGGCGTGCACTTGGGAGGTCACGTCGGTCGGGTCCGGCAGCGTCCGCGAACGGGTCACGGTCGAGAAGTCGCTGAACCGGACCCGGATCGACACCGTGCGCCCGGCGACACCCGCTGCCCGCATCCGGCGGGTCACCCGCCCTGCCAGCCGCAGCAGCTCCCGGCTGATCACCTCCGGATCGTCGGTGTCCCGGGAGAAGGTCTCCTCGGCACCCATGCTGCGCTCCGGGTCGTCGTCGGACCGTCGCGGGGTGAGCGCGCTGCGGTCGGCGCCCCAGGCGAGCTGGTGCAGGTGGGCCCCCGAGGCCTTGCCGAGCATCTGCTGCAAGGTCCCGACCGGAATGGCTGCGATGTCGCCCACCGTGAGGAGGTCGAGCTTGCGGAGCCTGACCCGGGTCTTCTCCCCCACTCCGAAGAGTTCACCGACATCGAGGGGGTGCAGGTACGCGACGACCTGCTCCGGCGGGACCATGAGCACCCCGTCAGGCTTGGCGCGACGACTGGCCAGCTTCGCGACCGAGACCGTGCCGGCAAGCCCCACCGAGCAGGTGATCTGTTGCTCGTCGTAGATCGTCGCGCGCAGCCACTCCGCGATCTGCAGCGGCGTCCCCTGCTGGCGTGATGCCCCGGAGACATCGAGGAAGGCCTCGTCGAGGGAGTAGGCCTCGACCAACGGTGTCACCGCCCGGAACGTCTCCATGACCGACCGCGAGACCGCCTCGAACTCGCCGAAATCCGGCGCCAGGCGCACCGCTTGCGGGCACGCGCGTTGCGCCTGCAGGCCCGACATGCCCGACCGGACGCCGTAGGCCCGCGCCGGGTAGTTGGCTGCGAGTACGACGCCACGGTGGCCTCCGCCGATCAGCACCGGCACCCCGCGCAGCTCAGGTCGGTGCCGCAGCATCACCGAGGCGTAGAACGCATCCATGTCGACGTGCAGGATCGGACAGACCGATGACCCGTCGGTCATCGCGTTCCCGGCGCTGCGCGCTCAGACGGTGGCGATGACGTGGAGCTGCGCCGCGAGGGTGAGGTACTCCGGTCGGGTCGCGACGGCGCGTTCGAGATCCAGGAGTCCGTCGACAGCGCCTGGCTCCAGGTCGAGCAGCGTCGAGGGCACCAGGTCTGCGAAGACCCGCACCGCCTGGAGTTCCGCCACGGTGAACCCGACGGAGGTGACCAGGTCCCGGACCTCGTCGGCGGTGAACCGACGTTCCTTGCCCGGAACCCCGTCCAGCGCCTCGCGCGCCTGGGCGAAGTGCCCGGCCATGGCGCGGGCGACCACGGCTGCGTGCTGCTGGCTGACGAGCAGGCTGAGGGCCCCACCGGGGCGCAGTACCCGCTTGATGGACCCGAGCGCAGCGGCGTGGTCGTCGACCAGTCCGAGGACCTCGTGACACAGGACCAGGTCGGCGCTCCCGTCGGCCGCGTAGTCGGCCAGGGATGCGAGGTCGCCCTGCTGCGCGTCCACCCGGTCCGCGACCCCGCGCTCCGCCGCGCGGCGCGCCAGGGCTGCGAGGGCATCGGGGTTGGGGTCGATGACAGTGACCCGATGACCCGCCTCGGCGACCCGGACGGCGAACCCTCCGGTTCCACCGCCGATGTCGACGACGGTCTGCTCCGGTGCCTGCTCGAGGAGAGCCCGGCACGCCTCCCAGACGACGGCGGTGCGGACCGAAGCGCGGCGCTCCAAGGGGCGATCCATGACTCGAACACTAGGGCACCGCCGCTACCGAGTTCGCGACGTCACGCGGGACGACGTCACGCCACGCGGACGGAGACGTGCTCGGTCAGACCGAGCGCGGTCTCGACCAGGCCGAGGAACCGGTCCGCGTCGCGAACGAGGTCATCGGCTTCACGTTCGGTCACCGCCCGCCGCGATCCGGCCTCGGCCGCGGACCGCTTCTGCGCCCCGGAGGAGAAGAACGCGGCCCACTCGCTGAACTCGGGCGCGATCTCGGTCAGCAGCACCCAGGCGTTCTTCTGCCGGCGCTTGGCGACGGGAAGAGGCTGGGCACGCGCGGCCAGCAGCGCCGCGGTGGCTCGCAGGGCGGAGACGTGCGCCAGCGCGTACCGCTGCGGCACGTCGGAGCAGGTGATCGCTTCCCGCAACGAGGCTGCGGACCGCTCCAGGTAGGAGTGGGTCGCTGCAGGCAGGTGGAGGTTGCTCGACGGCATCGGTCGACCTCAGTCGAGGGAGCCGGCCAGGCGCCAGACGCCCTCGGCTCCGTCGAAGGCCAGGTCGAAGACCCCGAAGCCCGGGTCCTCCGCAGTCGCGACCGCCCGTCCCCGGGCCGCGGTCACCCGCCAGACCTCGCGCTCCCGGATGAGCTCAGAACGTCCCGGGCGGTCCTCCGGGCTCCGGAGCCACCACGCGCCGGTCTCCATCCAGTGCGCGACGATCTCGCGCACCTGCCAGAGCCGCCCACGCCACAGGAACTGCTGCGGGCCGTTCTCGGCCAGCTCTGCGCTCACCGGGTCGGGCCAGCTCAGCACCGACGGGCCGTCGGCCCCGTAGCCGGGCACGGGCCCCTTGCGCACCTCCACCAGGTCTTCGTACGTCCGCACCGTTGGCTCCTTCCGCTCTCGTCGCTCTGCGCCTGCCGCTGTGTCGGTGCCCCGGTGGAGGATGGGGGTCGAGGTCCATCCCTCACCGGGGCCTTATTCGAACAGGTGTTCGAATAAGGCCAAACGTACACCCCCCTCCCGACAGTCCGTCAAGACCTGGGAGCAGAACGTCGCCGACGCCGTGGGATACGTTCCCGCCATGTCTGTCGAAGAGACCGCCGAGCACCCCTCGATCGCCCGTTTCCGCGGCACCCTGAGTGAGCTCGGCGGAACCGGCCGGATCGTCGTACTGCCGGACTCGGTGCACACCGCCGCACTGGCGGCCGAGGCTCTCGGATGTGCCGTCGGGGCGATCGCCAACAGCCTGCTTTTCGCCGCCCCCGATCAGGAGGGCGGACACCGGCCCGTCCTGGTGCTGACCTCGGGAGCGCACCGCGTCGACGTCGCGAAGGTGGCTGCCCTAACCGGGAGCGGCGTGCTGTCCCGCGCGAAGCCCGAGTTCGTCAAGGAGATGACCGGTCAGGTGATCGGCGGGGTCTCCCCGCTCGCGCACCCGGCCCCGATCCCCACCTACCTCGACACCGCGCTCCGCCAGTACGACGAGCTGTGGGCCGCCGCCGGGCACCCGGCAGCGGTCTTCTCCACGACGTACGACGAGCTGCTCGCCCTGACCGGCGCGGACGAGATCGAGGTGAACTGAGGAGTGGGTCTGGAGATCTGGATCAACCCCGCGTGCAGCAAGTGCCGTACGGCGCGCGCCGAGCTCGACGCTGCCGGGATCGCCTACACCGAACGCCGCTACCTCGACGCGCCGCCGACCGCCGCCGAGCTCGCCGAGGTCCTGCATCGGCTGGGGCTGGACCCCTGGCAGCTCGCCCGTCCGGCGGAGACCAGTGCGGCCGGGATCAATCTCCCCCGCGACGCGGAGCACCGTGACGACTGGATCGCGGCGATGGTCGCCGAGCCGCGCACCCTGCAGCGCCCGATCATCACCGCGTCCGACGGCACCACCGTGGTCGCCCGCGACGCCGCGACCCTGCAGCAGGTCATCGACCGAGAACGGGGCTGAGCCCGGTCACTGCCGGTACAGGCCGGCGCCGTACTGCTCGCCGTAGTACTCGTCGAGCTCCGCCAGGCTCATCCCGGTCTGCTCGGTGGCGTGCGCGATCACGGCGCGGCGCGGCACCTCGGCCTCCGGCTCCCAGGTCTCCGGGTCCCAGAGCCCGGAGCGCAGGAACGCCTTGGCGCAGTGGCTGAAGACCTCGTCGACCTCGACGACCACCGCGAGCAGCGGCCGGTGCCCCCGGACGACCAGGTCGTCGAAGAACGGTGCGTCGGTGACGAGCCGGGCACGCCCGTTGACCCGCAGGGTGTCGCCCCGTCCGGGGATCAGGAAGGTCAGACCCACGTGCGGGTTCTCCAGGATGTTCCGGTAGCCGTCGGCGCGCCGGTTCCCCGGACGCTCGGCGAGGGCGATCGTCCGGTCGTCGAGCACGTGCACCAGGTCCCCCGCCGGGTCCCCCTTGGGGGACGCATCGCAGTCGCCGGCCGCCGAGGACGTCGCCATCACGCAGAACGGCGAGGCCGACAGCCACCGACGGTCGAGATCGGTGAGCGCCGTCCGGACCTTGTCACGCACCCGCGGGACCGGAACCCCGAGCAGAGCGGTCAGGGCGTCCACGTCGGCGATCTGCGGCCAGGCTCCACGATTCTCCACGGCACGAACGTACGCCCGTGACCTCCGGGTGCGCGACCGATTACCCTCCCGGGGTGAGCCTGTTGCCGCTCGTCTTCTCGACCGCCTGGGCCAGCGGCGTGAACGCTTTCCTCGCCGTCCTCCTGCTCGGCCTCGCCGACCGGATCAGCGACCTCGAGCAGATCCCCGACCAGCTCGCCCGCACCGACGTGCTGCTCGGGTCCGCAGCACTCTTCGCCGTCGAGTTCGTGGCCGACAAGATCCCGTACGTCGACTCGACCTGGGACGCCGTCTCCACCGTGGTGCGCCCCGCCGTCGGGACGGCCCTGGCGCTGCTGATCGCGGGCGATGCCGAGAACCTCGAGCAGGCGGCGTACGCCGTCCTCGGTGGCAGCACCGCCCTGGCCAGCCACGCAGTCAAGGCCGGCGGCCGGCTGGCGATCAACACCTCCCCCGAGCCGTTCACCAACATCGCCGCGAGCCTGGGTGAGGACGTCGCCGTCGTCGGGGTGATCCTGCTCGCGATCAACCACCCCTGGCTGGCGCTGATCGCCTGCGTGCTGCTGCTGGTCGCCGGGATCACCGCACTGGTGCTGCTGCTCCGGGTCGTCCGCCGCGGGTGGCAGCGCTGGAAGGGCCGCGCCACCGCTGTGTGAGTGCCCCCTAGGGTGTGCGCATGGCGCGCATTGTGGTGATCGGTGGCGGGTTCGGCGGACTGGCGAGTGCAGCCCGGCTGGCCAAGCTCGGGCACGAGGTGACCCTCGTCGAGGCCGCGCCCCGGCTCGGCGGCGCCCTCGGGTACGTCGAGCGCGACGGCTTCCGCTGGGACGCAGGCCCCACGACCACGGTGCTGCCGGCCGTGATCCGGGACCTGTTCCGCAAGACCGGACGTCCGGCGGAGAAGGAGATCGACCTGGTCCCGGTCGACCTGATCGCCCAGCACCGCTTCGTCGACGAGACCGTGCTCGATCTCCCCGGAGGCAGCCGGGCCGGGCAGGTCGAGGCGATCGACGCGGCCCTCGGCGACGGAGCCGGGAGCCGTTGGGCGAGCTACGTCGACGGCTTCGCCGAGACGTGGGAGGTGCTGCGCAAGGACTTCTTTGAGCGGCCCTGGTCGACCGAGCACGCCTCGAAACAGGCCACCGACCTCCTGGGCAGCAGACTGACCCTGCACAAAGCAGTCCTCCGCGAGTTCAAGGACGACCGTCTGCGGACCCTGGCGACCCACGCGGCCCGGTTCGAGGGCCACGACCCCCGCAACGTCCCCGCCTGGGCTGGGATGTGGTCCTACATCGAGCAGAACTTCGGGACCTGGACCCTGCCCGGCGGGATGGGGCAGCTGACCGACGTCCTCGCGGACCGTCTCGCCACCCGCGGGGTCACCGTCCTGACCGGCACCACGGCCACGGACCTCCTGGTGGACGTGTCCACCAACCGGGTCGCCGCCGTCCGGACCGTCATGGCCGAGATCGGGACCGATCTTCCGGCCGATGCGGTCGTCGTCGCGATCGACCCGCGCCGACTCCCGACCCTGGCCCGCCTGGTCGAGAAGACGATGCCGGTGATCCCCCCGGTGATCTCCTACGTCGGCGTGGTCGGCGAAGTTCCCGACCTGCCGCACGAGGTGGTGCTGCACGGGGATCCGAGCAAGGACCCGACCCTGACGCTGCGGACCGGCGGCAGCGCCCCCGCCGGCGCCCACGCCTGGACCATCCTCGGGCGCGGTCAGCTCGCCGAGGACATCGTCACGTCCCTGCACCGCTCCGGGATCCGGGTCCGCAACCAGGTCGAGGTCCGCGTGGACCGCTCGCCGCGGGACCTGGTCGCCGACTGGAACGGCTCCCCGCAGGGCGTGCTCTGGCAGGGCCGCGGGACGATCCGGAACCGGATCGGCACCGTCAGCCCGATCAACGGCGTCTACCTGGCCGGCGCCCACACCACCCCGGGCGCCGGACTGCCCAGCGTGGGTCTTTCGGCAGCCCTGGTGGCGCAGGTCATCGGCCCGGCGTAGAACTAGGCGTTGCAGGCCAGGGCGGCGTAGATCTCCCGCGTCGCCTTCGACCTGTTCAGGGTGTAGAAGTGCAGGCCGGGCGCACCCCCAGCGAGCAGGTCGTCGCAGAGCTCGGTGGCGATCTTGATCCCTTCGGCGCGAACCGCCGCCGGGTCCTCGGCAAGCGGCTCGATCCGGGCGAGCACCTCCGACGGCATCTCGCGCCCGGAGAGCTCGACCATCTTCTTCATCGAACCGACCGCGAGGATCGGCATGATGCCCGGAATGATCGGCATGGCGATGCCCGCGTCGCGGCAGCGCTCGACCAGGCCGAAGTAGTCCGAGGCGCGGAGCACCATCTCGGTGACGCCGAACTCGGCGCCGGCGTCGTACTTGGCCTTCATCACCGCCACGTCGGAGTCCAGCGAGTCGGCGTCACGGTGTCCTTCGGGGAACACGGCGACGCCGACCGAGAACTCCCCGCGCTGCTTGAGCAGCCCGACGAGGTCCGCGGCGTAGTCGACGCCGCCCTCGGTGCGGATCCACTCGGTCCCCGGTCCGCCCGGCGGGTCGCCACGCAGGGCGAGCACGTTGGTGACGCCGGCCTCCGCCAGGGAGTCCAGGATCTCAGCGATCTCGGCCCTCGTGTGCCCGACGCAGGTCAGGTGCGCCATCGGCGTCATGGTGGTCTCCCGGGCGATCCGGCCGGTGATCTCGATGGTCCGGTCGCGGGTGGTGCCGCCGGCGCCGTAGGTCACCGAGACGAAGGTCGGACGGAGCGCCTCGAGCTCATTCAGGGAGCGCCAGAGAACCTCCTCGCCCGCTGCGTCCTTGGGAGGGAAGAACTCGAAGGAGAAGGAGCGTTCGCCGGCCCCGAGAAGGGCCGCGATGCTCGTGGGTCGATCCGTCGCCATGGCGCCGAGGATACGGGCGATACCCTCGCCGCGTGACCGAGTATCAAGAAGTAGCCTCCGGGGCGACGGCGCTGCCGAGCAGTGCTCCCGCCTGGGATTCCGGCGACTTCCGCACCGGGATCGAGACGACCTTGCAGACCTTCATCGACGGGCAGGCCACGTGGCTGGAGGTCCTCGGCGAGGACGTCCAGCGCCTGGTCGAGCACGCCCGGGTGAGCGTCTCGGGCGGTAAGCGGTTCCGGGCCTCCTTCTGCTGGTGGGGCCACCTGGCGGTCCAGGAGCCGGCCGGGCCCGCGGACGACCTGGCGCTCCTGCGTGCGTGCGCCGCCCTGGAGTTGCTGCACGCGAGCGCCCTGGTCCACGACGACTACATGGACGCCTCCGACGTACGCCGGGGACGCCCGGCCACGCACCGTGCTTTCGCGACGTTGCACCGGGAGCGGGGGTGGTCCGCGAGCCCCGAGCAGTACGGCGCCTCGGCCGCGATCCTCCTCGGCGACCTGCTGCTCTCCTGGTCCGACGAGCTGCTCCGCACCTGCGGGCTGCCGCCGGAGCGGGTCCTCGACGCGCTCGGCTACTTCGACCTGACCCGAACCGAGGTCGTTGCCGGCCAGTTCCTCGACGTCTCCGCCCAGGCCCGCGGGACCACCTCCGTCGACGTGGCGATGCGGGTCGTCCGGTACAAGTCGGCGAAATATTCGATCGAACGGCCGCTGCATATCGGCGCCGCGCTCGCCGGGGCTTCGCCGGCCGTCACCGCTCAGCTCTCGCGTTTCGGTCTGCCGTTGGGCGAGGCCTTCCAGCTGCGTGACGACCTCCTCGGCGTCTTCGGCGATCCCGGAGTCACCGGCAAGCCGGCCGGGGACGACCTGAGCGAGGGCAAACGCACCGTGCTGATCGCCCTCGCGCTCGACGGCCTCGACCCGGCCCGCCGCGAGCACCTCGACCGCAGCCTGGGGAATCCCCTCTCCGAGGAGGAGGTGGCCGAGCTGCGCACGCTGATCACCAGCAGCGGCGCCGACGAGCAGGTCGAGCGGATGATCACCGACCTGACCGGCCAGGCCCTGGAGGTTCTGGATGCGGCGCCGATCCGTGACGAGGCCCGGTCGGTCCTCCGTGATCTGGCTTCGGCAGCGACCCAACGAGGCTTCTGAGCCGTGCGCGGGATCTTCTTCAGCGAAGCTGCTGCTCGCGACGTGGAGCGGCAGCTGATCGCCGACGGGTTCCTCGTCACCGTCAGCCGGGAGCCGTTCGCCGGGGAGGACGACGACGAGGACCACCCCTGGGCGGTCACCACCGACGCACCCGGGATCGTCCTGGAGATCCTGGTCGACCAGCACGACGGCTGGCTCGACGACGAGGAGGCCGCCCCGGCAACACCGGCCGCTCCCCCCTCACCGGCGCCGCTGCCGGACGCGCCGAAGCGTCTGCACCGGTACGCCGAGGATCCGCCGGGCGACTGACCTCAGCCGTCGAGCGGCGCGATGTCCGTCTCCGGGCCGGCTCCGCGCAGCAGAACCGAGAAGGGCGGGGTCACCGTGCGCGACCGGCCCGCCAGGATCTCCCGGACCAGGTCGAACGTCTCCCGGTCGCTGCGCGCCAAGGTCGCCCATCCGTCCCAGAGCATCACGACCGGTGAGACGTCGAGGTCGTCGAGGCAGTCGGCGAACGCGTCCAGGTCGTCGACCGAGGACGCGGAGAAGGCGAGGGCCTGTGCCGCGGCGGCCAAGAACTCGACCTTGGTCTGGTGCGCCCAGCCGTCGACGTACGCGAACCGGGCGCCGGCGTGCTCGACGGTCCGCTGCACCTCGGCCGGTTCGAAGGCCGCGTGCCAGGTGTAGACCCCCGGCTCGCCGCGCCCGGCCAGCAGGCCCGCCAGTCCACTCATGCGTTACAACCGGGGGGTCGGGTGCACCGGACTGCCCTCACAACGACATCGCCTGGGCGCGACGCTTGACCTCCGACCCTCGGTTCTCCCGGAGTGCGTCGATCGGGCGCCCGGGAAGGGTGTCGTCCGCGGTGAAGAGCCAGGTGAGGATCTCCCGGTCGTCGTACCCGCCGTCGTGGAAGATCGTCAGCAGGCCCGGAACGCCCTTGACGATCACGCCGTCCATGATGAGCTCGGCGGGAACCTGCTGTCCCGCGCCAGGAGCCGGCACCGCGGCCGCCAGCTGGTGCTCCCGGATGTACTGCCGGACCTTGTTGACCGAGACGCTCAGGGCCGCACCGGCCGCCTTCCAGTCGAGCCACTCCTCGATCAGTTCGGCCAGGTCGTTGTTCTCGGTGGGGGTGTCGTCGCTCACGGGAGACCATGGTGCCAGAGCGTCGCCTTGCCGGGATTTCGACCCGACAGCACCTAAACTCAGCACCTGATCGGTACTTCCCCACCGGTCGGCCAGGAGGACGCCGTGGAGCGCAACGACACGGGTCGGTACGACGACCCGCTGATCGGTCGCGTCCTCGACGGCCGCTACGAAGTGGGCGCCAAGGTCGCGCGCGGCGGGATGGCGACCGTCTACCAGGCCCGTGATCTCCGGCTCGACCGGACGGTCGCGGTCAAGGTGATGCACTCCGGTCTCGCCGACGACCCGGAGTTCGTCTCGCGCTTCGAGCGCGAGGCCCGTTCGGCCGCCCGGCTCTCGCACCACAACGTCGTCGCCGTCTTCGACCAGGGCGAGGACGCCGGGACCCTCTTCCTGGTGATGGAGTACGTCCCCGGCCTGACCCTGCGCGACCTGATCCGCAAGGACGCGCCGATGGACCCCGGCAAGACCCTGGCGATCCTGGAGCCGGTGCTCGCCGCGCTCGCCGCCGCCCACGGGGCGGGGATGATCCACCGTGACGTGAAGCCCGAGAACGTCCTGATGGCCGATGACGGCCGGATCAAGGTCGCCGACTTCGGCCTGGCACGTGCGGTCAACGCCGAGACCCAGCACACCGCGACCGGCGGCGTGCTGATCGGCACGGTCTCCTACCTCTCCCCCGAGCTCGTCGTCGACGGCAAGGCGGACGCCCGTTCGGACGTCTACGCCGCCGGCGTGCTGCTCTACGAGATGCTCACCGGACAGAAGCCGCACCAGGCCGACAGCCCGATCCAGGTCGCCTACAAGCACGTCCACGAGGACGTCCCGGCGCCGTCGCTGCGGATGCCCGGGCTGCCGGCGTACGTCGACGCCCTGGTCGCCCGGGCGACCGCGCGCGACCGCGACCTGAGGCCCTCGGACGCCCGGATGCTGCTCCACCAGGTGCGCCGGGTCCGCCAGGCACTGGACCACGGCGTCCAGGACGACCCCGACCTGGTCGACGACCTGCTGCCCCGGCCGCGTCGTGACGACTCCGTGCCCACCGGCGAGCTGCTGCTGGGCCCCGGGGTGGTCCACCCGGCTGACGAGGTCTACGGCCCGGACTACGACGAGGACGACTACGTCGTGACTGCGCCGATCCCGCGCGCCGTCCCGGTGGCAGGGACCCCCCGACGCCCGGTCCCGCCCGCCGAGCAGCCGCGGGCCCGGACGGCCCCGCGACGGTCCCGCCGCGGCCTGTACCTGCTGCTCGCCGTCGTGATCGCCGCCCTGGTCGCCGGCATCGGCGCGTGGCAGATCGGTAGCTACGCCAACGTCCCGTCGGTGGTCACGCTCGACAAGGCCGCGGCTCAGAAGAAGCTGAGCGACGCCGGCTTCGAGGTCCGCTTCGGTACGCCTGCCTACGACGACAAGATCGCGCTGGACTCGGTGATCCGTACCGATCCCGAGCCCGGCGAGAGGGTCGACGAGGGCAGCACTATCACCGTGATCCTCTCCCGCGGACCGGACGTGCACGAGGTGCCGGTCGTCAAGGGCAGGACCTTGGAGGACGCGCAGGCGCTGCTCAAGAAGGCCAACCTGGAGGTCGGCACGATCAGCCCCCGTTACCACGAGACGATCGCGGAGGGACGGGTCATCACCACCGACCCCGTCGCCGGGGAGCTGAAGGCCCGCGGCTCCGCGATCGACATCATCACGAGCCGGGGCCCCCGGCCGATCAAGATCGCCGACTACACCGGCAAGAAGGCCTCGACCGCCGAGCAGCAGCTGGGCGAGCTCGGGTTCGCGGTGACCAGGACCGAGAAGTTCAGCGACACCGTCGCGGCCGGGATCGTCCTGTCGCAGACGCCGAGCTCGGGCACCGGGTTCAAGAAGGACACGATCACTCTGGTCGTCTCCAAGGGGCCCGAGCTGTTCGAGGTCCCGTCGGTGCGCGGGAAGCGGACGGCCGAGGCACGCAAGATCCTGCGCGACGCCGGGTTCGAGGTCACCGTGGAACGAAGTGCCCTGTACGCCGGCATCGGGTACGTCGTCAGCGTCAGCCCCGCGGCCGGGAACCGGGTCCCCCGCGGCACCGAGGTCACGATCACCATCGTCTGAGACCGGTCGCTGGCGTGCCCGCGCCCGATCAGTCCGGCGCTCGAGGCGGAGAAGATCCGGATCGACGGAGAGGTCCCCCACATCGCCGTGTGACTGCGATACTCGGCGCACCCGCACGGTGCGGGGCGACCTCGGGAGGGACAGCCAGCATGAGCGACCAGCAGCCGCCGGAGGACCCGTACGGCGCACCGCCACCACCGCCGCCGCCCGGGTACGGCCAGCCCGGTCAGTACGCCTACCCGCAGCCGCCGATGGAGCCGCCGGCGACCAGCAAGTCCACGACCGCTCTCGTCCTGGGCATCACCGGGCTGGTCGTGTGCCCGGGCGTCCTGTCGGTCCCGGCGTGGATCGTGGGGAAGCAGGCGGTCCGGGAGATCGACGCCTCCCAAGGCCGCCTCGGTGGCCGGTCCCAGGCGCAGGCCGGCTACATCCTCGGCATCATCGGGACCTGCCTGGCGGCACTGGGCATCCTGGCCCTCGTCGGCCTGCTGCTCTTCAGCGTCGCCTTCACCGGCGCCGTGGTCAACGAGCTCGACGAGGCCTGCACCTACGACGAGTCCGCCAGCTCCTTCGAGATGACCTGCAAGTGAAGCCTGTCTCGTAGGGCGGATTTGGTGTCCACGTGGTGGACGCCCCGGCTAACCTCGCGCCATGGTTGTGGTGATGGCTCCAGGAGCCACCGACGAAGAGATCGCGCACGTCACCGAGCGGGTCGAGAGCGTCGGCGGGCAGGCGTTCGTGAGCCGCGGCGTGGTCCGCACGATCATCGGCCTCGTCGGTGACATCGAATCGTTCCACGGGCTGAACCTGCGCAGCATGGCCGGGGTCGCCGCCGTCCACCGGATCAGCGATCCGTTCAAACTGGTGAGCAGGCAGCACCATGCGGACCGGTCGACCGTCTGGGTCGGACCGGCCGGGCACCAGGTGCCGATCGGCCCCGATACGTTCACCTTCATCGCCGGACCGTGCGCGGTCGAGACCCCGACCCAGACCCTGGAGGCCGCGGAGATGGCCAAGGCGGCCGGCGCGACGATCCTGCGGGGCGGCGCGTACAAGCCGCGCACGTCGCCGTACGCGTTCCAGGGGCTGGGGGTCAAGGGACTGGAGATCCTCGCGGATGTCCGCGAGACGACCGGCCTGCCGATCGTCACCGAGGTCGTCGACGCCCGGGACGTCGCCGTGGTCGCCGAGCACGCCGACATGCTCCAGATCGGCACCCGGAACATGGCCAACTTCGGACTGCTCCAGGCGGTCGGCGACGCCGGCAAGCCGGTGCTGCTCAAGCGCGGCATGACCGCGACCATCGAGGAGTGGCTGATGGCCGCCGAGTACGTCGCCCAGCGCGGCAACCTCGACGTGGTGCTCTGCGAGCGCGGCATCCGGACCTTCGAGCCGGCCACCCGGAACACTCTGGACATCTCTGCGGTCCCGGTGATCCAGGGCATCAGCCACCTGCCGATCATCGTCGACCCCTCGCACGCCGGCGGTCGCAAGGACCTGGTGGTCCCGCTGTCCAAGGCAGCGATCGGCGTCGGAGCCGACGGCGTCATCGTCGATGTGCACCCGGACCCGGAGAACGCCCTCTGCGACGGTCCTCAGGCACTGCTCGGCAACGAGCTGCGCGCCCTGGCCCAGGCCGTGCGCCAGATCCCGCCGGTCGTCGGCCGGGTCGACGCGAGCGAGCGCATCCGCCGCTGACGGCTACGCCTTGCGCAGCATCTCGGCGACCAGGAACGCCAGCTCGAGGGACTGCACCCGGTTCAGGCGCGGGTCGCAGACCGACTCGTACCGCTCCCCCAGGTCCATCTCGGCGAGTTCCTCGCCGCCCCCGACGCACTCGGTGACGTCGTCACCGGTGAGCTCGACGTGGACGCCGCCGGGCCAGGTGCCGAGCGCACGGTGCACGTCGAAAAAGCCCTGGACCTCGGCGATCACGTCGTCGAAGCGGCGGGTCTTGTAGCCGGACGACGCCTCGTAGGTGTTCCCGTGCATCGGGTCGGAGACCCAGGCCACCTGGACCCCGGCAGCCTCGACCTTCTCGACCAGAGGAGGCAGCAGGTCGCGGATCTTGCCCGCGCCCATCCGGGTGATGAAGGTGAGCCGGCCCGGGGTGTTCTCCGGGTTGAGCCGACCGGCGAGCGCGATCGCGTCGTCCGCGGTCGAGGTCGGCCCGAGCTTGACCCCGATCGGGTTCCGGATCCGGCTCAGCAGCTCCACGTGCGCGCCGTCTAGCTGGCGGGTCCGTTCACCGATCCAGACGAAGTGGGCGGAGACGTCGTACGGAAGCTCCGTTCGGGAGTCGATCCGGGTCATCGCGTGCTCGTACTCGAGCACCAGCGCCTCGTGGCTGGAGTGCATCTCGACGCGGTGGAACTCGTCCGGGTCGGCGCCGATGGCTGTCATGAAGGTCAGCGCGCGGTCGATCTCGTTGGCGACCGCTTCGTACCGGCTACCGACGGCGGAGCCCATCACGAAGTCGGTGTTCCAGGCATGCACCTGGCGCAGGTCCGCATAGCCACCGGTGGTGAAGGCACGTACCAGGTTCAGCGTCGAGGCCGAGGAGTGGTAGACGTCGACCAGCCGCTGCGGGTCGGGGATCCGGGAGGCCTCGGTGAAGTCGAAGCCGTTGACCGCGTCGCCGCGGTACGCCGGGAGCGTCACGCCGTCGCGGGTCTCGAAGTCCGAGGACCGGGGCTTGGCGTACTGACCGGCGAAGCGGCCGAGCTTGACGACCGGAACCGACGCGGCGTAGGTCAACACGACCGCCATCTGGAGCAGCACCCGGAGCTTGTTGCGGACGTTGTCGGCGGTCACGCCGTCGAAGGTCTCGGCGCAGTCGCCGCCTTGGAGCAGGAACGACTCACCGCGGGTCACTGCGGCCAGCTTGTCGGTCAACCGGTCGCACTCACCGGCGAAGACGAGTGGAGGGAAGGAGCGCAGCCGCGTGACGGCAGCGTCCACGGCAGCCGCGTCGGGGTACGTGGGCTGCTGCGCCGCGCCCATGGCGTGCAGCGCAGCGAGATCGGGGATCAGGTCTGGCACCGCACAAGCCTACTTCGCCCGCTCCCGACGGCCATCATCAGTCGTTCAGCGCTGCCGGGTCCTCGAACTCGTTGCGCTTGCCCTCGGCACGGTTGGCGACATAGGTGACCAGCCACAGCACGATGCCGAAGCCGAGCATGCCGGCAGCGATCTTGTACTGGATCATGTCCGCCTCGAGCCGGGCCCACGGGCCGAGCAGGTAGAGGCACGCGACGGCGCCGAGCACCGGCACCCAGGTCGGGGCCCGGAACGCGCCTTCCTGCGGCGGGTCCCGGCGCAGCACCAGCAACGAGACGTTCACGACGGCGAAGACGGCGAGGAGGAGCAGGGCGGTCGTCCCGGAGAGGGCGGCCACGACGGTGTTCTCCGACTGGAGCCGGACCACGGTGATCAGGACCAGCGCCAGCGCGGTGGTGAACACGATCGCCGTCCACGGCGAGCGCTGCTTCGGCAGGATCTTGCCCAACCCCCGCGGCAGGACGCCCTGCTGGGCCATCCCGTAGACCAGACGGCTCGCCATGAGCATGTTGATCAGCGCGGTGTTCGCGACCGCGAAGACCGTCATGAACGGGAAGATCTTGTCGATCGGGAGGTCCGGCGCGCCGATCCGTACGACGTCGAGCAGGATCCCCGCCTCGGGATTCTGCGGGGTGGCGATCTCGCCCGCAGGGATGACCGCGACCACCGAGATGGCGACCAGCATGTAGATCACGACGGCGATCCCCAGGCCGGTGAACATCGCCCGCGGGAAGATCCTGACCGGGTCCTTGGTCTCCTCGACCATGTTGACCGAGTCCTCGAAGCCGACCATCGAGAAGAACGCGATCGCGGTCGCCACGGTCACAGCGGCGAAAAGTCCCTTGTCGTCGGGGTTCTCGAAGACGGTGATCCGGTCGAGGTCGCCGTCGCCGCCGCTGAGCGCGGCGAACCCGATCGCGATCACGATCCCGAGCGCCGCCATCTCCACCAGGGTGAGGATGACGTTGAACTTCACGCTCTCACCGATACCGCGGAGGTTGATCGCGGCCAGCACGATCATGAACCCGAGGGCCACCGCCAGAGTCGCGCCATCGCCCGTCGGGATCCCGTCGATGCCCTGCTCCAGGCCGACCAGCAGATTTCCCGCGAGCAGTCCTGAGGACGTCGAGGCACTGGTGATGCCCGAGCACACGACGGTGAACGCGACCAGGAAGGTCACGAAGTGCACGCCGAACGCCTTGTGCGCGTAGAGCGCCGCTCCTGCCGCCTGCGGGTACTTGCAGACCAGCTCGAGGTACGAGTACGCGGTCAGGGTCGCGACGGCGAAAGCCACCAGGAACGGCAGCCAGGCAACGCCGCCCACCTGGCCGGCCAGCCGACCGGTGACGGCGTACACACCGGCCCCGAGGATGTCGCCGACGATGAACAGGAGCAGGAGCCCCGGCCCCATCACCCGGTTGAGATCGCTGTTCGGCGCCTTGGCGTCCTGGTTCTGGGTGGTCGTCACGTCTCTCCTTACCCGGTCGGAAGTGTGATCATGCCTCGGGGTTCTCAGCCGAAGAAGACCTCCGCCTCGGCGTACTCCTCGGGGCTGACCAGCTTGAGTTCCGCGGTGCCCTCGCTCAGCGGCACGCGCACGATGTTCGTCCCGCGCAGGGCCATCATCGTGCCGAAGTCGCCGTCGTGCACCGCGCTGATCGCCTGCAGACCGAAGCGGGTGGCCAACCAGCGGTCGAACGCGGTCGGCGTGCCTCCCCGCTGGATGTGGCCGAGGACCACCGCGCGAGCCTCTTTGCCCGTCCGGGTCTCGATCTCCTTGGCCAGCCGTTCGCCGATCCCGCCCAGACGTACGTGCCCGAACGCGTCCTGCTCCCCGGTCAGGAGCGTCATCCCGGCACCGTCGGTGGCTTCGACAGGCACAGCGCCCTCGGAGACGACCATGATCACCGCGTACTTGGTCTCGAACCTGGCTTCGACGTGTTTGCAGACCTCGACGATGTCGAACGGGCGCTCGGGGATCAGGACGACGTTGGCGCCGCCGGCGATGCCCGCGTGCAGGGCGATCCAGCCGGCGTGGCGGCCCATCACCTCGACCACCAGGACCCGGTGGTGCGACTCCGCCGTCGTGTGCAGCCGATCGATCGCCTCGGAGGCGATGTTGACCGCGGTGTCGAAGCCGAAGGTGAAGTCGGTTCCGGACAGGTCGTTGTCGATCGTCTTCGGCACGCCGACGACGTTGACGCCGAGCTCGTGCAGCCGGGTCGCGACACCGAGGGTGTCCTCGCCGCCGATGGCGATGAGCGCGTCGACCCCGGCCGCGGCCAGGTTGGCCTTGATCTGCTCCACGCCTCCCTCGACGGCGAAGGGGTTCGTGCGTGACGAGCCCAGGATCGTGCCGCCGCGAGGCAGGATGCCCCGGACCTGGTCGACCCCGAGGGGCATCGTCAGGCCCTCCAGGGGACCCTTCCACCCGTCGCGGAACCCGACGAACTCGTCGCCGTACTCTTTGGCGCCCTTGCGGACAACGGCCCGGATCACGGCGTTGAGTCCCGGGCAGTCCCCGCCTCCGGTGAGCACTCCGACGCGCATCGGTCCTCCTTTTTGGAACGTTCAAGTGATGTCCACCACCCTAGTCACAGCGCTAGCCTCGCGCCATGACGTTCTCCATCGTGGGCCGCTCGAACGACGAGCCCGACGGCCTCCCGGCGTGGGGCGTCGCGGTCGCCTCGAAATTCCTCGCCGTCGGCAACGCGGTCCCTGCGGCAGTGGCCGGGCTCGGAGCGCTGGCGACCCAGGCGGACGCGAACGTGGCGTGGAAGGGCATCGGCCTCGCCCTCCTCGACGAGGGAGCAACTGCCGAGGTCGCGCTGCAACGGATGCTCGAGGAGGACGAGAAACCCGAGCACCGCCAGATCGGGATCGTCGACGTCGACGGCGGCAGTGCGAGCCACACCGGCGAGGCCTGCTTCGACTGGGCCGGCGGAATCACCGCCGAGGGCGTGGCGATCCAGGGCAACATCCTCACCGCGCCCGAGGTCGTCGAGGCGATGAAACAGGCGTGGGACGAGTCCGCCGGTGCGCCCCTGACCCGGCGCCTCCTGTCGGCCCTGACCGCCGGCGACCAGGCCGGCGGCGACAAGCGCGGACGGCAGTCGGCAGCCCTGCTCGTCGTCCGTGAGGGAGCGGGGTACGGCGGCGCCGACGACGTCGCCGCGGACCTGCGGGTCGACGACCACACCGATCCGGTCGCCGAGCTCGGTCGGCTCCTCGATCTCAACGACCTGTACCTGACCGCCTCCACCGAGGCGGAGAAGGTCGTGGTCACCCCGGACCTCGAGGTCGAGATCGCCGCGCTGGTCACCGTCGCCGGTCACCCCGACCTGCACGCCTGGGTGGGCACCGAGAACTTCGAGATGCGGGTCGCCGATGACGGGTCCTGGATCGACGCGCGGGTGCTGGCGATCCTCCGCGGCGACGACGGCCTGACAAGATGACCGCCATGAACTCGGGAACTACGAGATCCGTCCTGGCCATCGATGCCGGTACCACCGGGGTGACCGCCGTCGTGGTGACCCCGGAGGGCGCCATCGCCGCCAAGGGGTACCAGGAGTTCTCCCAGCATTTCCCCCAGCCCGGGTGGGTGGAGCACTCCCCCGAGGAGATCTGGCAGGCGACGATCGAGTCCACCCGGGCGGCGCTCAAGGCCTGGGGCGGTCGACCGTCCGACCTGGCCGGCATCGGGATCACCAACCAACGGGAGACCGTGCTCCTGTGGGACCGCGAGACCCTCGGTTCGCCGCGCCGGGCGATCGTCTGGCAGGACCGCCGCACCACCGAGATCTGCGACCGGCTTCGTGCGGAGGGTCACGAGGCCCGCGTCCGTGAGCTCACCGGACTGCGCCTCGACCCGTACTTCTCCGGCACCAAACTCGCGTGGCTGGCCGAGCACGAGCCGAACACGTGGGCTCTCGTCGGGTCCGGCCGGTACGCGATCGGCACCATCGACTCCTATCTGATCGCCCGGATGTCTCGTGGCACCTGGCACGTCACGGACGTCTCGAACGCCTCCCGGACGCTGCTCTTCGACCTCGAGCAGGGCGACTGGTCCGACGAGCTCTGCACCCTGTTCGGCGTCCCGCGCGACGCGCTGCCCGAGATCGTCGACAACTGGGGCGAGCTCGCCCGGACCGATCCGCGCAGCTTCCTCGACCTCGACCTGCCGATCGCCGGCATCGCCGGGGACCAGCAGTCCGCCCTCTTCGGCCAGACCTGTTTCGACGTCGGCGACTCCAAGTGCACCTACGGCACCGGGTCATTCATCCTCACCAATACCGGCCAGGAGGTCGTCCGCTCGGACGCGGGTCTGCTCTCCACCGCCGGCTGGCGTGACCCCTCCGGCACGATCACCTACGCGCTGGAGGGCGCGATCTTCGTAACCGGTGCGGCGGTCCAGTGGCTGCGCGACGGCCTCCAGATCGTCGGTACGGCGGCCGAGACCGCAGCAGTCGCAGCGACGGTCGACTCCACCGACGGCGTGGTCTTCGTGCCGGCCCTCACCGGACTCGGCGCCCCGCACTGGGACCCGCACGCCCGTGGCGCGATCCTCGGTCTGACCCGTGGCACGACCCGGGCGCACATCGTCCGGGCGACGTTGGAGGCCATCACTTACGAGGTGCGCGACGTGATCGAGACGCTCAGGAACGAGCCGGCGCTGTCCACCCTTGCCGTCGACGGCGGCGCGGCGGCCAACGACCTGCTCTGCCAGCTCCAGGCCGACCTGCTCGGCGTCCCGGTGGAACGCCCGAAGATCGTCGAGACGACCGCGCTCGGGGCCGCGTTCATGGCCGGGCTCGGCACCGGCGTCTGGGACTCGACCGACGCGTTGCGCGCCACCTGGCAGCTCGACCGGAGGTTCGAGCCGGATCCGGCTGCGGCCGAAAAGACCGCGGCGGCGTACGCACTGTGGCTCAAGGCAGTCGAGCGGAGCAAGGACTGGGCCTGACCTGGCGTCAGCGGCTCAGGCGCTCCAGGTCGCGACGCGCCCGGACCAGGGCGGACTCGGCCCCGTCGACCGCGTCCACCGCCTCATCGATCTCGTCCTCCGCCACCTCGATGTCCTCGTCGAGGGCGTCCACGTCCTCCTCGATGCCTGCCAGCCGCCGCCGCAGTTCGTCGATCTCACCGCGCAGCTGCAGTCGTCGGGCCTGGAGCTTCTCGGTCCGCGAGCGCAGGTGCTGGAGCTCCTCGACCGCGCGCGCGACGTCGAGGACCGCGGCATCGACCTCCTCCTGAGCCGCCTCGAGGCGGACGCCGTCGTCGGGGACCACGTGCAGAACCGGAGCCGGCCGGTGGGTCGCGGTCGCCCGATGGCCCAAGGCCTCCGGAACGGCGCACACGGTGCTGGTGTCCAGCTCGGAGACACCGGTCGAGGTGAACGCGGTGACCACGAGCCCGGAGCGGACCACCTCGGCAGCGACCGGGTCGAGCATCGCCGCGGTCAGGGTGCCTTCGACCTCGTCGGCGAGCGCGGGGGTCAACCGGACGTCGTACTCGCGGACGAGCTGGGCGGCCGCCGTCGTCAGTGCTGCCGTCAGCTGCCGCCGTTGCCGGGTGAGCGTGCGCAACTCCTCCCCGTCCATCGCGGCAGCCGCGACCCGCAGGGACTCGGCCAGCACCAGCACCTGGTCGATCTGGTCGGCCTCGCGGCGGACCAGCAGGTTCACCGCCCAGGCGGCGGTTGAGGGCTTCCGCAGCGCCTTGATGCGGGCGGCGAGCTCCCGCGAGCCGGCGGCCCTCGCGGCGACATCGCGGGCGGCGATGAACCCGGCGGGCGGGCCGCCGTACAGGTCGTCGGCCAGCGTCGTCAGCTCAGCGGAGTTCATCGGCGAGCGCCTCCAGAGCCGCCCGGCACGCAGCCGCCCGGATCCCGGCCCGGTCGCCGCTCAGCAGCAGCCGGTGCACCTCGACTCCGAGCGGGCCGGCGAGGCCGAGGTAGACCGTGCCGACGGGCTTGTCGTCCTGCTTCTCCGGACCCGCCACCCCGGTCGCCGCGAGCGCCCAGTCGACCGCGAGCAGGCGTCGCGCACCGACCGCCATCTGCGAAGCGCAGTCCGCAGAGACCACCTGGGCGGCGGTCACCCCGAGGACGTCCCGCTTGACTCCGGTCGCGTAGCTGACCACGCCGCCGCGGAAGGTGGCCGAGGCACCCGGCGTACCGCTGAGCAGGTCGGCCAGCGCGCCCCCGGTCAGCGACTCCGCGCATCCGACGGTCTCGCCACGGGCGAGGAGTGCGAGGTGCACCTGGGCCGCGAGCTCGGAGGCATCCATGTAGACAGGCTAGGACGACCCGGGCGGACCTGCCGAGCCGGCCACCGGTCCACCGGGGCGAACCCGCGGTCCAGACCAGCGAAACGGTACCGCTCAGGATCTGATGCCATCGAGCAGCACAGCCCGGAGACTAGGTACCAACCGCCTGAAAAAGGAGGATCCATGGACGAGATGGACATGGACGCAGCTGCGGGGCCGGACGCGGACAGCACCGTCGAGGTCGGCACGGCCACCGAGCAGGCACAGACCACCGAGCAGTGGGCCGAGCAGCGCCGCGCCGAGGCACGCGCACACCTCGCGGAGCCGGAGTCGCACTTCTCCACGCCGTCCTGGATGGACCGCGGCGAGGTGAGACCGGTTGCGCGGGTCTCCCCGATCGTGCCCGCGCAGGCGGAGCCCGCCCACGACACCCTGCACCCGTACGCCGCAACGCCCGCCTCCGACGCCGTGCTCGATTCAGCCCACTGGGTCGAGCACCGACGCCCCCGGATGGTGGTCGGGATCCTGCTGACCCTGAGCCTGCTCGGAGGTATCGGGTTCCTGGTGGCCTCGATCATCTCCCAGTCCACGCCGGCGATCGTCGGCCTGAGCGTGTGCGGGTTCCTCGCCGTCGTCTTCCGGGCCACGCTGATGTCGAAGGGAGTGACCACGACCGACCTGAAGGGGGCGACCCTGAAGGTGCGCACCGGGGGCGACCTGCAGATCTTCAAGCTCGACGACCCCGACCACATCATCGAGGTTGTCGGAGAACCCGGTTCCAGCGGCTGGAAGGTGATCCTGGAAGCGCCGGACGGCCGGATCGTCGAGCTCGACGCCTCCCACGTGAACGCCCACGAGATGCACCCGGTCGCCGAGTACTACCACGCGGTGGCCGAGCGCGAGCGCGAGCGGCGGCACTACCGCTTCAACCTCTGAGGCGACCCGACCGGCGGTGCCGCAGGACGTCCCGGGCGAACTCGTATCCCGACGTCATCGTCAGTACGACAGCCACGACCATCGCCACGATCGCGGCCCACCAGGCGATCTCGCCCGGCACATCCCACGCGCCTTCGAGGTACTGGAACGGGGCTACCAGGCCACCGAGCGCGAGCGCCTGGGCCATCGTCTTGACCTTGCCGCTCTGGTTGGCCGGCATCACGACCTGCTTGGCGACCGAGAGTCGGGCGATCGTGACCGACCACTCGCGGATCAGGACCGGCACGGTGACCCACCACATCAGTGGGTAGATGATCGAGAGGCCGATGAACGCCATCCCGGTGATCGCCTTGTCCGCGATCGGGTCGGCGATCTTGCCGAAGTTGGTGACCAGGTTGTGCTTGCGGGCGATGTCGCCGTCGATCTTGTCGGTGACCATCGCGAACACGAAGAGCCCGTAGGCGATCCACCGCCACCCGACGTCGTCACCGCCGTCGTGGAGCAGGGCGTAGCCGAAGAACGGCACCATCACGATGCGCAGGGTGGTCAGGGCGTTGGGGACGTTCCAGTTGCTGCCCTGCTGTTCGGTCATCGCTCCCCTCTCCCTCCTCGGCCCGCCTACGACATCCGGCTCAGTCCGGTCGCGCGACCAGGTCGACGCCCTCGGTCCCGACCACGGTCGCGACGATCATGTCACCCACCCGGACCCCGTCGGGCAACGCGGTCAGGGTGGTGGACCCGTCGACCTCCGGACCTTGGCACGCGGCCCGGCCCTCGGCGAGGATGCCGCCCGTCCCGTCGTCCTCGATCAGGGACTCCACCAGGACGACGACCTGCTCGCCGATCCGGTCCTCGGCGCGCTGGGCGCTCAGTTCCTCGGCCAGAGCCTGCAGGTGCTCCAGACGCTCGTCGATCACGTCCGGGTCCAGCTTGTCCGGGTAGGTCTCCGCCTCGGTGCCGTCCTCGTCGGAGTAGCCGAAGACCCCGACCGCGTCGAGGCGAGCCTCGCTCACGAAGTCGCAGAGCGTTGCGAAGTCCTCCTCGGTCTCGCCGGGGAACCCGACAATGAAGTTGGAACGGACTCCGGCCCGGGGTGCGTGCCGTCGCACCTCGCCGAGCAGGGTCAGGAACGAGTCAGGATCGCCGAACCTCCGCATCGCCCGGAGCACCGAGGCTGACGCGTGCTGGAAGGAGAGGTCGAAGTAGTCGGCCACGCCCGGGGTCGTCGCGATCACCGCGACCAGACCGGGTCGGGTCTCGGCCGGCTGCAGGTAGGAGACCCGGACGCGCTCCACGCCGTCGACCGCCGCCAGCTCCGGCAGCATCGTCTCGAGCAGTCGGATGTCGCCGAGGTCCTTGCCGTACGACGTGGAATTCTCGGAGACCAGGAAGAGCTCCTTGACGCCCTGCTCGCCCAGCCAACGCGCTTCGGCGAGCACGTCAGCGGGCCGACGGGAGACGAACGAGCCGCGGAAGCTCGGGATGGCGCAGAAGGCGCAGCGTCGGTCGCAGCCCGACGCCAGCTTCAGCGGCGCCATCGGGCCACCGTCGAGCCGGCGGCGGACCGATCGCGGGCCGGTGGACGGAGCCCCGGCGCCGATGTCGGCCAGGTCGGTCGGAGTTGCCACCTCGAAGCTGTGGCCGGGCACGACGACGTCCACGTCGACCCGCTGGGTCGGACTGATCGGCAACAGCTTGCGGCGGTCCGACGGAGTGTGCGCGTGCTGCTTCTCGCCGGCGAGGATCGACCGGAGCCGGTCCGCGATGTCGGGGTAGGCGTCGAAGCCGAGCACCGCGTCGGCCTCGGGCAGCGACGTCGCGAGCTCGTCGCCGTACCGCTCGGCGAGGCAGCCCACCGCTACCACCGAGCGGGTGGTGCCGTCGCCCTTGAGGTCGGCGGCGGCCAGCAGGGTGTCGACGGAGTCCTTCTTGGCCGCCTCCACGAACCCGCAGGTGTTGACCACCACGGTCTCGGCGTCAGCCGGGTCCTCGACGAGCAGGAAGCCTCCGGCCTCGAGCTGTCCGGCGAGCTCCTCGGAGTCGACCTCGTTGCGAGCGCAGCCGAGCGTGACCAGGGCGACGGTGTGCTGAGGAGAGGAAGTCATGTCCGGAGAAGTATGACGTACTTCGCGGCGGCGTCAGACGTGGTGCAGGCCACGGCGGAGCCCGGTCAGCCGAACTTCTTCGAGTCCTTCTCCCCTGCCGTGCCGATGGTGCCGAGCGCCTTGCCCTTGACCGTCACCTCGACGGCACCCGCGTTGTCCGCACTGACCGTGAACGGCGCCAGACCGACCACCTTGCGCGTGCTGCCCAGGGCCAGGTCGCCGGACCACAGCACCCGCCCGGTCCGGTCCCGCACGACGACCTTGGTGGCGGCGTGGGCGGCGGTCACGGTCATGGCGGTGGTCTTCATCAACGGCGACGTGATCGGGGTCCGGTTGGCAGCGAGCCCGGCGCTCTGGCTGCCGGGGTCCGGTGCCGCGGTCAGTTCGGCCGGGTCGCCCTGGAGCAGGCGCGCGAGGCCCCAGATCATCGTCAGGGAGAGCACCGAGCCGATCAGCAGACTCCACCGCGGACCTCCAAGGGTGGCGCGCATGCCGCCGGAGAGCCCGCTGGAGAGCTCCGCCTCGAAGACCCGGCGGGCGTTGATCGGCGCCTGGGCGTAGCGCTCGTCGTAGACCTTCAGAAGCGGCTCGAGGGTGAGCCCGAGGGTGCGCGAGATCGCGGTCAGGTGTCCGCGCGCGTAGAAGTCGCCGCCGCAGGGGCCGAAGTCGTCGACCTCGATCGCCTCGAGGACGTGCGGCCGGATCCGGGTGCGCTGGCTGAGCTCGTCGATGCTCATGTCGAGCATCTCCCGGGCGTGCAGGATCTTCGTGCCGATGACGGGGTCCGGCTTCGGGGCCGTCCAGGCGGCCTCGACGACGACCTCGGCCGGATCGTGGTAGTCCCAGCTGGCAGCAGTCGTCGCCGGCTCGCGCTGCTCGGGCACGGCGGGCGGGTCCAGGCGGACCTCCACCCGGGTCGGCTGGCGCAGGTCCCGGAGCGCGGACACCGGCGCCGGGAGCACCGGAGCGGCCTCCTCGACCGGTTCCTCGACGGGCTCCTCGACCGGTTCCTCGACGAGCTCCTCGGGCGGCGCGTGCAGGACGAACTCCTCGATCACCGCACCCACCTCGGCCGGTTCCCGGTCGAGCTCGATTTCGAGGTCCATCTCCTCGATCACCTCGCCGCGGTGACGGGCGGGGACGACATCCAGCGTGGCCAGGTCACGGCCGCGCAGGTTCACGACCTCGGCACGTCCCCCGGCCAGGGCCCGGAGCTCGGCAGCCAGATCAGGGGCGTCGACAGCAGTCGTCATCCCGAGCGGAACGCTCAGCGGGGCGCCGTACCAGAGCCGGTTCCAGCGCAGGTGCAGCCGCGCGAGCTCACCCGGGGTGTCCCCGACCGCGTCCGCATCCCGCGGGACGACGACCATCCGGCCCTCGCCGAGCGGGGAGTCGGCGTACTCGACGACGACCTGGCGGACGTCGCTCCAGGGCAGTCCGCGCCAGGTCAGGCCGACCCGGAACCGGATCCCGTACAGGTCCGCGACCGCGACCGGCACCCGCGCCGCGGCCAGCGCCGGGAGGTGCAGCGCTGCCAGGGCGACCAGCGCCACTCCCACGACCGACTCGAAGACCGAGGTGGACCGCACCAGGTACGCGATACCCAGCAGCATCGAGAGGCCGCCTACCACCGCGCTCAACATGACGCTACGCCGGACGACCACCTCGTCGGCCGCACCGGCCTCCGGGTCGGGCCGCAGCTCGGTGTCGACTCCTAGGCTCATCACTCCCCCTGCAGTGTTGCGATGACCCCGTCGAGGTCATCAGGCTTGATCAGCACGTCCCGGGCCTTGGAGCCCTCACTGGGGCCCACCACCCCGCGGCTCTCGAGGATGTCCATGAGGCGTCCGGCCTTGGCGAAGCCGACCCGCAGCTTGCGCTGCAGCATCGAGGTCGAACCGAACTGGGTGGACACGACCAGCTCGATCGCCTGGATCACCAGGTCCAGGTCGTCGCCGATGTCGTCGTCGAGCTCCCGCTTGGAGGCAGCCGGGGCAGTGACGTCGTCGCGGTAGGTCGGCTGGAGCTGTTCCTTGCACTTCTTGACCACTTGGGCGATCTCGGCCTCGGTGACCCAGCTGCCCTGAATGCGGGCCGCCTTGGAGGCCCCCATGGGCAGGAAGAGCCCGTCACCCTGACCGACGAGCTTCTCGGCACCGGGCTGGTCGAGGATGACCCGGCTGTCCGCGAGGCTGGAGGTCGCGAACGCGAGCCGCGAGGGCACGTTGGCCTTGATCAGACCGGTGACCACGTCGACCGAGGGCCGCTGGGTCGCGAGCACCAGGTGGATGCCGGCGGCGCGGGCCAGCTGGGTGATCCGGACGATCGCGTCCTCGACGTCACGGGGGGCGACCATCATCAGGTCGGCCAGCTCGTCGACGATCACCAACAGGTACGGGTACGGCGTCAGCCGGCGCTCGCTGCCCGCGGGAAGCTGCACCTTGCCGGCCCGGACGGCCTTGTTGAAGTCGTCGATGTGCCGGAAGCCGAAGTTGGCCAGGTCGTCGTACCGCATGTCCATCTCGCGGACGACCCACTGCAGCGCCTCGGACGCCTTCTTCGGGCTGGTGATGATGGGGGTGATCAGATGCGGGACGCCCTCGTAGGCGTTCAGCTCGACCCGCTTGGGGTCGACCATGATCATCCGGACCTCGTCGGGCGTCGACCGCATCAGGATCGAGGTGATCATCGAGTTGATGAAGCTGGACTTGCCCGAGCCGGTGGCGCCGGCCACGAGCAGGTGCGGCATCTTCGCCAGGTTGGCGACCACGAAGCCGCCCTCGACGTCCTTGCCGAGTCCGGCCACCATCGGGTGGTGGTCTCCGCGGGCCGTGTTGGAGCGGAGGACGTCGCCGAGGGAGACGATCTCCTTATCGACGTTGGGGATCTCAATGCCGACCGCGGACTTGCCGGGGATCGGCGAGAGGATCCGGACGTCGGCCGAGGCCACCGCGTAGGAGATGTTCTTGGCGATGTTCGTGATCTTCTCGACCTTGACCGCCGGGCCGAGCTCGACGACGTACCGGGTGACCGTCGGACCACGGGTGTAGCCGGTGACGGTCGCGTCGATGTCGAACTCGTCGAAGACCCCGGTCAGCCGCTCGACGACGGCGTCGGAGGCCGGCGTCCGGGTCTTGTGGGCACTGCCCGGCTTGAGGATGTCGCTCTCGGGCAGCGTGTAGGTGATGTCGCCGGACAGGCTGAGCTGCTCGACCCGGACCGGCAGCGGGGTGTGCGGCGGCGGTTCGAGCTCGCCCTTGTCCTCGGCCTCGGTCCGGTCCTCGAGCGTGTCGAGACGCTTGCCGCGCTTGGCGACCTCCCGGTCCTCCAGGACCGGCGAGTCGTACGGCGCGTCGCCCATGTCGGGGTCGATGTCCAGGTCGTCCAGCTTCTTGCGACGTCGGCTCGGCTTGACCGCGACCGTTGCGTCCTCGTCGACGGCCTCGTCGGGGACGACCCGCCCGAGGGCCCGGTCGCGGAGGTGCCGCAGCCGGTTCGGGACCTGGTACACCGGGGTCGCGGTGACGACGAGGACGCCGAAGACCGCGAGCAGGAGCAGCAGCGGCACCACGACGTACGCCGTGTGCAGCAGGTCGGTGAGCAGCTTGGCGACGACGAAGCCGAGGGCCCCGCCCGCCTGCTGGAGGCCACTGGTGTCGCCGAGCGCGGGCTTCGGGGAACCGTTGGCGATGTGGACCACACCGAGGATGCCGAAGAGCAGCGCGCCCCAGCCGACCACCTGGCGTCCGGCAGGACCGTTCGCGTCGGGGTCGCGCAGGTTGCGCCAGGCGATGTAGCAGAGCATCAGCGGGACGAACCACGCCAGCAGGCCGACCGACCCGGCGACGGCCGCGCGGGTGCCGGCGAAGACGGAGCCCGGGAGCTGCCACCAGACCGAGGCTGCGACCACGACCGCGAGGGCGACCAGGAAGAGGCCGGCACCGTCACGACGGTGCTCGGGCTCGAGGTCGCGCGCTCCCTGCCCGATCCGGCGCGCGCCGGTGCCGATGCCGCCGGCGACACCCAGCCACACGGCTGCGACGCCGTGACCGAGCGCACCGAAGGCACGCGAAACAGGACCAGGGCCGTTGCGGACTGCTCGCGGGGCCGGTCGCTTCGACTTCGAGGCGGCTGACTTCCGTGCTGCAGGTTTGCGCTTGCCCTGGCTACCGGACGGCCGGGACCGCGAAGTCGAAGCACCCTTTGCGGTACTCCTACTGCGCGACGCCGGCGGGGAAGACGTACGGGTCGCCATGCTCCGCACTGTACGAGAAAACCCCATCCGTCCCATGTGTCACACGCCGTGTCGCACGTAACAGTCCGCGGACCGATTCCTCCCGGTTCAGCGTCGGTCGAGCATCCCCCGCAGGTACGCCGCCTGGCCGAGGTGCTGCACCATGTCGTCGATGACGCTGATCATCCGCACGCCCAAGGTCACGGGCGGGTCCCAGTCCTGGTCGACCACAACGTCGAGCGCGACCGGGTCGAGGGTGGCGAGGTAGTCCCGCAGGACGGGGGCGACGGCGGCGTGGTACCCGGCGAGGAGAGCGGCGCCGACCCGCACCTGGGCGACCTCCTCGGCGCCGTGGCCGTACCCGTGCGCCTCCGGACCGAAGGGGAGGCCGAAGCGGTCGCACCACCCGTCCGCGGTCCAGCGGGGCTCCACGCCGGTGTAGCCGGCGGTGTACTCGTCGGCGACCCGGGTCAGGTGCCAGACCAGCCAGGCGATCGAGTTCGCCCCGGGGTCCGGCCGCCAGGCGAGGTCGTCGACGTCGAGGCCGTCGACGACGTGCGGAACCTGCTCGCTGACGCGGCCGGCGGCATCACGGAGAAGCGCGGAGACATTCATAACCCCACTCTGCTCCTTCCGCACTCCTGGCGACAGTCCTCAGCGGGCCGCGCGTGCGCTCGTGACCTGCTTGAGCAGTCGCGGCGGGTGCAGCGCCACCGGCCCCCAGAGCAGCACGCGCCGGCGCCGGTACTCCGCGGTCCGGAGCCGGACGACGTCCGGTGGCTCCGAGCTCGGCAGGACGAGGCCCGGGCCCCCGCGCGGGTCGACCGCGTCCAGGACCCAGGGCAGGTTCCCGAGGGCGACCCGGACGACGTCCGGCGAGGTCCACCCGTGCAGGGACGAGACGACCCGTTCCAGGGCTTCGAGCGACTGCAGCACTGTCTCGCGCTCCGCCCCGAACCCCTCGCGGCGGAAGGCGTTCGCGCCGTCCCGGACGGCCGCTGCCGCCGGGCTCACCCCGGTGGTGCCCGGCTGCACCAGGCTCATCAGCCAGGTCAGGTGGTCGACGAGCGCGTAGCGGCGCTCCGGACCCAGCCGGGCGCCGCCGTGGAGCACCGTGCGGGCACGGGCGAGATCGCGCTTGATCGCCGACTCGGCGTAGAGCTGCAGAGTTCTCATACCCGTAGGAGCAGCGGGGCCGACCGATTGATACAAAAATGGTGCGACCATTTCTGACGCCGACGACGGGCCGGGCGGGGCCGGGTTCCCCCGCATGGCGAGCCCGGCACCGACACGCCGCTCGTTGTCGCGGAACCGCGGGGCGTAGTGGGTGAAGAACGCCTGCGCCACCAGCTCACGCCGGCTGCGGACCCCCATCTTGTCGAACACCGACTTCAGGTGTTCCTGGACCGTGTATGGCGTGACCCTGAGCCCGGCGGCGATCCCGGAGGTGCTAGCGCCCCGGAGCACCAGGCCCACCACGTCACGCTCCCGCTCGGTCAGTCCGTTCGCCGACATCACCAGGTCGAAGATCCGCGCCGGGCGGGCACGTTGGACGACGACAGCAACGTCGTGGCGCCCGAGCAGCCGTGCCGCCGAGAGCGTCAACCAGGGACCGTCCGGCACGCGTACCCGGGTCTCGGTCGGTTCTCCCCCGGCGGCCGCGCGCGCCACCGTGAGCACCGCCAGCGGCAGCCCGGCGTCAAGGTCGCCGCCGGCAAGCGCCGTCAGCTGGACCCGTGCCGCCTCGGTCATCGACTCGACCTCACCGTCGGCTGCGACCATCACCAGCCCCGGCCCGTCCGGCCAGTCCGGCTCGGTCGCTTCGCCGTACACCAGGGCGCGTCGCGCGCCCTCGGCGAGAGCGGTGCTCACCTCGACCAGGAAGCGCTTCTCGACGGGGTCGAACATCGGCTTGCCGAGCTCGCGGTAGAGGCCGAGGGCACCCCAGGTCTCCCCCGATCCCGTGCGCAGCCGCAACAACAGCTCCTGGTCGCCACCGAGCTCGATGTTCGCCTGCCACCGGGGCGTTCCGGACGGGTCGCCGCCGGTGAGGTCGTGCAGTGTGCTGATGCCGGACTCCGAGCCGATGACGTCCCTGATCTGGTTCACGTCGTCGTCGAGGTACTCCGCGTCCAGCCACTCGTCGGGGTAGTCCTCAAGGCCTTCGTGGAAGTGACTGGTGATCAGGTGCGACGCCGGATCGAGGGTGTACCAGCACGGCACCCAGTAGTGCGGCACGGCGCCGCCGAGCACCTCCGACGCCTCGCGCCAGAACGTGGCCAGGTCGCACTGCCGCCGCGCGAGCTCGGCGATCCGTGCCTGCGCCCGGCCGGCACCTGAGTCCATGCCCACCAGGCTAGGGACGTCGACGCCCGCTGCGTACCCCCACGGATCTGGTATTCACGCCCGCCAGTGACGGATCTAGCGTCGCCACCATGAGCGATGGCACCGGCAACGAAGCCCTCCCGGTACGACTGTTGCGACCCTCCGACGGGCTGGTCGAACCCGGCCCCGGCCAGGTCACCGACCGGTTCATGATCGACGGCGTCGACACCGGCGAACGGTTCGCCCTGGTGCAGCACCTGTTCGCACCGCGCGCCCTGGCCGCCCCGGTGCACCGCCACCATCTCGAGGACGAGTACACCTACGTCCTCACCGGGGAGATCGGCGCGGTGCTCGGCGGCGAGGAGGTGCTCGCCCGACCAGGTGAGCTGCTGTTCAAGCCACGCGGCCAGTGGCACACCTTCTGGAACGCCGGGGACGAGCCGGCGACGGTGCTCGAGCTGATCTCGCCCGCCGGCCTGGAACAGTTCTTCCGCTGGCTCGGCGAACTGGACGGGTTCCCGGACCCGGAGGTACTGGCGGTGAAGGCGGCGCCGTACCGGTGCGACGTCGACGAGGGGGCGACCACGGAGCTCCTGCAGCGGCTCGGGCTCGGCGACTGAGGCATCGCCTCGCGGCCCGATCACCGGGGCGCCTACATCTCGAGGAAGGTTTCCTCGTTCTCCCGGATCTCCTGCTCGAGCGCCTCGGCGAAGTCCTCCGTCACCGTGGTCGCCGCGGGCTTCGGTGCGATAGAGCTCCACGCCTTGTCGATCGCGCCCGAGACGTCGATGACCCGAGCCTCCTCGATGTGCGGCTTGGTCGTCTCCCGGGCGACGTACCGGGCGACGAAGCGCTGGAGCTCGCCCTCGATGTTGGCCACCCGCTGCATGATCGAGGCCCGGATGCCCTCGGCCTTCACCCGGACGCCGATGTCGGCGCTGCGCGGCGGGTCGATGGTGATGAAGATGCGGACGCCGTCGACCGCGCGAGCGGTCAGGATCAGCGGCACCAGGAGATCGGCGTGGAAGGTGTGGGTCTCGACCTGGAGGTTGAGCTCGAAGGTCAGGCTGACCGGCAGCTCGACCCGGTAGGCGATCAGGGGGCCGTCGAGCCGACTCGCGGTCGCGGCACCGATCTTGCCGAACGCGCGGACCTTGGCGATCTTGCCCGGGCCGACACCCATCGGGCCGAAGTCGATCGGCTGGCCGGCGATGTTGTTCACCGCGCCGAGAATCCGCTCCTGGCTCACCGCCGCGGCGAAGAAGTCCAGCCCCCACTGCTCGTAGGTGACGAACTCGTCCTCGGAGGGGACGCCCACCTCAGGCCTCCAGCACCACGGGGATGATCATCGGGCGACGACGGTGCTTGCCCGAGACCCAACGGCCCACGACCCGGCGGATGGTCTGCTGCAGCTGGTAAGGATCAGTGACCCCTTCGCCGACGATCTTGGTCAGGGCATCGACGATCGGTCCCTTGATCTCGTCGAAGACGACGTCGTCCTCGGCGAAGCCGCGGGCGTGGATCTCGGGGCCGCTGACGACAGCGCCGGTCTGGGTGTCGAGAACGACGATGACCGAGATGAAGCCCTCCTCGCCGAGGATCCGGCGGTCCTTGAGGTCGCTCTCGGTGATGTCACCGATCGAGCTCCCGTCGACGAAGACGTAGCCGCAGTCGACCTTCCCGGTGATCGATGCCTTGCCGTCCACGAGGTCGACGACGAACCCGTCCTCGGCAACGACGACCCGAGCGTCCGCCAGCCCCGTCAGCTTGGCCAGTGCCGCGTTGGCGTGCATGTGCCGGATCTCGCCGTGGACCGGCATCACGTTCTTCGGCTTCACGATGTTGTAGCAGTACAGGAGCTCGCCGGCGCTCGCGTGACCCGAGACGTGCACCAGGGCGTTGCCCTTGTGGACCACGTGCGCCCCGAGGCCGGTGAGTCCGTTGATGACCCGGTAGACGGCGTTCTCGTTGCCCGGGATCAACGACGACGCCAGCACGACGCAGTCCCCCGGCTCGATCGAGACGAAGTTGTGGTTGCGCTGGGCGATCCTGCTCAACGCGGACAGCGGCTCGCCCTGGGAGCCGGTGGAGATCATGACGACCTTGCCGGCCGGCAGGTTGGCCAGCTCCTTGGGGTCGACCAGCAGACCCGGCGGGACGTTGAGATAGCCCAGGTCGCGCGCGATCGCCATGTTGCGGACCATCGAGCGACCGACGTACGCGACCTTGCGGCCGTGGTCGTGCGCCGCGTCGAGGATCTGCTGGACCCGGTGCACGTGCGAGGCGAAGCACGCCACGATGATGCGCTGGTCCTTGCTGGTGTGGAAGACCCGGTCCAGGACCGGGGCGATGTCCTTCTCGGCGGTCGTGAACCCCGGAACCTCGGCGTTGGTCGAGTCGGTAAGGAACAGGTCCACGCCCTCCTCGCCGAGCCGGGCGAACGCCCGCAGGTCGGTGATCCGGCCGTCCAGCGGCAGCTGGTCCATCTTGAAGTCGCCGGTGTGCAGGACCATCCCGGCACCGGTGCGGATCGCGACCGCCAGCGCGTCCGGGATCGAGTGGTTGACCGCGACGAACTCGAGGTCGAACGGCCCGAAGCTGATCGTCTCGCCCTCGGCCACGATGTGCCGGACGGTGTCCTTGATCCGGTGTTCGCGCAGCTTGGAGTCCAGCAGCGCCAGGGTCAGCTGGGACCCGACGAGCGGGATGTCGTGACGCTCGCGGAGCAGGTACGGCGTCGCGCCGATGTGGTCCTCGTGCCCGTGCGTGAGGACCAGCGCGTCGACCTTGTCGAGGCGGCCCCGGATCGCGTCGAAGTCGGGAAGGATCAGGTCGACGCCCGGGTGGTTCTCCTCGGGGAACAGCACGCCGCAGTCGACGATCAGCAGGCGGCCGTCGTACTCGAAGACGGTCATGTTCCGGCCGACCTCACCGAGACCGCCGAGCGCGATGACGCGGAGGCCGCCGGCGGGCAGCGGGCCGGGGGCGGAGAGCTCCGGGTGCGGGTGGATCATGCGCCCGACTCCGGCAGGAGGGCGGCAGAGGCGAGCACTTCGTGGACGAGTCCGACGAGGTCGTTGTCGGCCTCGACCAGGGGCAGTCGCACGGTGCGGTTCTCCAGGATCCCCATGAGCTGCAGCGCAGCCTTCGCCGTCATCACGCCCGGGGCGTGGTTCATGAGCGCGTCCACCACCGGGATCAGGTCCTGGTAGATCGCCAGCGCCTCGGACAGCTCGCCGCGGTCGACCGCGGCCACCATCTCGGCGTACTGCCGGCCGGCGACGTGGCCGACGACCGAGACCACCCCGGCACCCCCGTGGGTCAACCAGCCGAGGTTGAGGACGTCGTCGCCGGAGTAGTACGAGAGGCCGGTGTCGGCCATGATCCGGGCACCCCGGAAGAGGTCGCCCACGGCATCCTTCACGGCGAGGAACTTCTCGTTGCTGGCCACGCGGGCGAAGGTCTCGGGAGCGATGGTGACCCCGGTGCGACCCGGGATGTCGTAGAGCATGATCGGCAGGTCGCTGGCGGCTGCGACGGCCTCGAAGTGCGCCGCGATCCCGGCCTGGGTCGGCTTGTTGTAGTACGGCGAGACCAGCAGGACGCCGTCCGCGCCGGCCTTCTGCGCCTGCTCGTTGAGTTCGATCGAGTGCTCGGTGTGGTTGGTGCCGACGCCGGCGAGGATGGTCGCCCGCTCGCCGACCGCGTCAATGACCGCACGCAGGATCTCGCCGTCCTCGGCGACCGAGGTCGTCGGCGCCTCCCCCGTGGTCCCGCTGACGACGATGCCGTCGTTGCCGTTCGACACCAGGTGGTCGGCGACCCGGGCGACCCCGTCGAGGTCGACGGAGCCGTCGTCCTTGAACGGCGTCACCATCGCAGTGAGGACACGACCGAACGGAGCAGCAGGCAGACTCATGAGCCCTAGGTTAGTGCTCCCGATCGGCAAGGTCTCCCGCGATTCCCCGCGTGGGCACCCGCGGGGGCACGCCGGCGCCCCGACACACCGCCGGACGACCGGGCCGGGGAGGCGGAATGCCGGTAACTTCCCCCGGGTGAGGACCTTTCCCCCGAGCCACTCAGCCGCCCCTTCCCTGTCCGGTGCCGCGCTGGCGCTCGCCCTGATGAGCGGCGTGCTCGTCGGTTGCGGCGCGACCGAGGACGACGCACCGGCGGCCCCCGCGAACAGCCCCGTCGCACCGGCGCCGAGCGCCACCACCCCGCCCCCGTCGCCGGACCCGACCGGTTCCCCGGACCCGAGCGAGCTCCCCGGCGGCAGCGGCGACTCCGAGGAGGACGACAAGCCGGCCACCGCGGGCGGCGGCATCTGCAGCGACCTCGAGGCCGAGGACGTGGGCGACGTGCTGGGCGGCACGGTGACCGGCACGGGGCTGCCCCCGGGCGGTTGCGAGTTCGCCCAGCGTGCGGCGGCGGCACCGGCGGCCACCTTCGTCGAGACCTCCTTCGCCGCGACCGCCGGCGGGATGGACGGCGCCAAGAACAACGCCACGGCATCAGTCGAGGGCGAGCCGGCCGACCTCCCCGGGGTCGGCTCCGCGGCGTTCGTCGTGACGGGTACCCAGTTCGGCGGGGACGACGTCCAGGGAGCCGGGGCGGTCCGGGTCGGCGATCGCCTGGTCCAGGTCACCCTCGCTCAGGCGGTCGGTCTCTCCCGGTCCGCGGTGAGGACGCTCGTCGTGGACCTGCTCCGGCTGGCCGCCGCTCAGGCCTCCTGACCACCCCGAGGTCCGGGACGGGCGGAAACCCTACTTATCGCGGTGTGCGCAGCCACCTAGCGTAGGTGCCCTCCGCGCCGGTTCCCGGTGCCCACGACCCGACGAGGCCCCATGCGCGCGACCCGCCCCCTCACGACCCTTGCCGTGCTGGCGGCGCTGGCGACCGCGACTGCCTGCGGTTCTGACGCGGGGGAGAGTCCGACGGGCTCGGGCACCGATGACACGACGCTGCCCACCGGCCAGGACGAGGTCGCCGTCCTCGACGTGTGCACCCTGGTCACGGCGGAGGAGGTCGCCGCGCTCGTCGGCGGCACCGTGACGAAGCAGGACCAGCCGGGAGGTGGCTGCGGGTTCAGCCAGGAAGACCCGCGCGCCGCCAGCCTCGCCTTCGTCGCCACCGCGTTCGACGAGGGCACCGGCGGGTTCGACGAGGGCACCGGCGGGTTCGACGGTGCCGCCTCCGGAGTGAGCGCCACCATCGACGGGACCGACGACCAGGAGGTTCCGGGTGTCGGCACCCAGGCGGTCGTCTCCGTCGGGAGCTTGATGGGCGGCGACAACAAACAGGCGGGCGGGCTCGTGCACCTCGGGAGCTCGCTGGTCCAGGTCACCCTGATCCAGGCGGAGGGCCTGGAGGCCGAGGCCGTCCGCACGATCGCGATCGACGCGCTGAAGCTGGTCGCGAGCAAGGCCTGAGACGTCGAGCGCTCGTAGTCTCGGGGCATGAGCGCTCGCGTCCCGGTCCTGAGCACCGTCGTTCTGCCGTACCAGCGGTGGCACGGCGGCGCGCGCGAATCCTGGGTCGGCGCCGAAGCCCTCGGGTTCGACACGGCGTACACCTACGACCACCTCTCCTGGCGGACCTTCCGGGACGGCCCGTGGTTCGGCGCCGTGCCGACCCTGACGGCAGCCGCTGCAGCCACGGAGCGGATTCGCCTCGGGACTCTGGTGACCAACCCGAACTTCCGGCACCCGGTGACCCTGGCCAAGGACCTGATCACGCTCGACGACGTCTCCGGCGGGCGAGTCACCCTGGGTATCGGGGCAGGGACGACCGGCTTCGACGCCGCTGTGCTCGGCCAGGAACCGTGGTCACCACGGGAGCGCGCCGACCGGTTCGCCGAGTTCGTGGCGATGCTCGACCGGCTGCTGACCGAGCCTGAGGTGACCACCGTAGGCACCCACTACGCGGCACACGAGGCCCGGAACATCCCCGGCTGCGTCCAGCGTCCTCGGATCCCGTTCACGGTCGCCGCCACCGGCCCGCGCGGCCTCGCTCTGGCGGCCCGGTACGGCGAAGCCTGGGTGAGCACCGGGGACGACCGCCTCTTCGAGACCGGCACGCCCGCGCAGTCCGACACCGCGCTGGCGAACCAGATCGAGCGCCTCGACGCTGCCTGCACGACGGTGGGGCGGGACCCGGCCGCGATCCGCAAGGTGCTGCTCACCGGTTTCACCCCCGAGGCCAACCGACCGCTGGAGTCGTTCGAGCGGTTCGTCGACTTCGCCGGCCGCCACGTCGCGCTCGGCTTCGACGAGATCGTCGTGCACTGGCCGATCCCCGACAGCGACTTCGCCGCCGACCGGGGCGTCTTCGAGCGGATCGCGACCGAGGCTCTCGGTCAGCTGCACTGACTCAGGTCCGGGCGTACCAGACGAACTCGTAGGGGATCTGCGCCTCCAGGTGCTGCTCCCGGCGTTCCTCGACCCAGGCATGGGCGTCGAAATCGGGGTAGCGGGTGTCTCCCGGGGGCGAGACGTGCACCTCGGTGAGCACCTGCGCGTCGGCGACCGCGAGCGCCTCGGCGTACACGCTCGCTCCGCCCACCACGAACACCTCCTCGTCGATCCCCTCGGCCAGCCGGAGGGCCGTCGCGAGATCGCCGGCGACCAAGACGTCCTCGGCGGACCATGACGGGTCCCGGGTCAGCACGATGGTCGTCCGGCCCGGCAGCGGCCGCCCGATCGACTCGTACGTCGCGCGCCCCATCACCAGGACGTGGCCCAGCGTCAGGGCCTTGAAGTGCGCGAAGTCCTCCGCGATCCGCCACGGGATGTCCCCGTCAGCGCCGATCACGCCGTTGTCCGCGACCGCCGCGACCAGGGTCACGTGCTGCGTCATACCGCGATCGGGGCCTTGATCCCGGGGTGCGGGTCGTAACCGGTGATCGTGATGTGCTCGAGGTCGAAGGCGTCCAGGGCGGTCACCGCCGGGTCCAGGTGCAGGGACGGCAGCGTGCGCGGGTCGCGGGTGAGCTGCAGCCGAGCCTGGTCGAGATGGTTCGTGTACAGGTGCGCGTCCCCGAGGGTGTGCACGAAGTCGCCCACCCCGAGGTCGCAGACCTGCGCCACCATGTGGGTCAGCAACGCGTACGACGCGATGTTGAACGGCACTCCCAGGAACACGTCCGCCGAGCGCTGGTAGAGCTGGCAGGAGAGCTTCCCCCTGCCGTCGGGGGTGGGCGCGACGTAGAACTGGAACATCGTGTGGCACGGAGCCAGCGCCATCTCCGGGATGTCGGCGACGTTCCAGGCCGAGACGATGTGCCGACGGGAGTCCGGGTTGGCGCGGATCTGCTCGACGACCTGGGCGATCTGGTCGACGTGCCGACCGTCGGGTGTCGGCCACGAACGCCACTGGTAGCCGTAGACCGGGCCGAGGTCCCCGTTCTCGTCGGCCCACTCGTCCCAGATCGTCACCCCGCGGTCCTGGAGCCACTTCACGTTGGTGTCGCCGCGCAGGAACCACAGCAGCTCGGCGAAGACCGAGCGGGTGTGGATCTTCTTGGTGGTGACCAGCGGGAACCCGGCCGCGAGGTCGAACCTCAGCTGGTGACCGAAGACGGAGAGCGTGCCGGTGCCGGTGCGGTCGGACTTCTCGACCCCCTCGTCGAGGATGCGCTGGACGAGGTCGAGGTAGCTCTGCATGCGTCCAACCTACCGTCGCCGACATCCGATTCCGGACCGACCCATCCCGCTGAGTCGCACTTTTGGGGCCTGACTCCGTGTCACACTCCCCAGGTGGTTCTGGGACTGACCGCGGCCCTGCTGGCTGCCGCACTCTTCGGTGCGATCTCCGCGCTCCAGGCGTCGGTCATCCGCAAGCACGGCCTGTTCTCGGTGATGATGGTCTTCGTGCTGATCGGGAACCTCGTCGGCTGGCTGCTCCACCTGGTGGCGATCGCCGAGCTCCCGCTGTACCTGGCCCAGGTCGGCGTCAGCGCGTCCCTGGTCGTGACCGCCCTGATCGCGTCGTCGGTGATGGGCGAGCCGCTGCGAACCGAGCACTGGTGGGCGATCGGCGCGATGATCGTCGGCCTCGGCGTCCTCGCCCTCGCGGCCGGTGACATCGGCACCAGCTCGTTCTCCGACCAGACCACGATCGCGCTCTACGCCCTGCTGGCCGTGGTCACCGGGCTCGGCTGGCTGGCCCGGCGGTGGCAGCACGCAGCGAGCGGGGTCGTCCTCGGGACCCTGGCCGGCGTCGCCTTCGGCTGTACGCCGATCGCCACCCGCGCGCTCGTCGACTTCTCCTGGGACCTCAACACCCTCGCGACCGCCTGCAGCGTCGGCCTCTTCGGCGCTGTCGGCTTCGTGCTCTACTCGCTCTCCCTCAAGCGCACCTCGGTCACCGCCGCGACCGCCCCGCAGATCCTGCTGCAGACAGTGATCCCGGCGATCGTCGGGATCACCCTCTTCGACGACGGCGTCCGGGACGGCTGGTGGCCGGCGGCCCTGGTCGCGTTCGGGTGCAGCATCGCGGCCGGCATCCTGCTCTGCGGCACCGAGCCCAAGGTCGACCTGCTGGAGGAGCTGGACCACGCGCTCTGAGCACCTGCTTGGATGGACCCGTGACCGCCGATGAGTGCTGATGTGTCCTGCCGGGTCGCCTGGGCCGACGACGCCCCCGCGATCGCCGCCGTCCAGGTCCGCGCCTGGCGGACCTCCTACGCGGAGCTGCTCCCGGCCGAGGTGCTGGAGTCGCTGGACCCCGAGCAGATCGCCGACGGCTGGCGCACGTCGTTGACCCGCCCGGCGGACGCGCGCAACCGGGTGCTGATCGCGCTCGAACGCAACCTGGTCACCGGGTTCGGGATCACCGGTCCGGGCCGCGACCCCGACTGCGACCCGGTCGCCGACGGTGAGATCACCGATCTCACCGTCGACCCGCACCAACGCAGCGCCGGGCACGGCTCGCGGCTGATGCAGGCCTGCGTGGACACCCTCAAGGCGGACAGGTTCACCCGTGCGGTGACCTGGGTCGGCGCCGCTGACGACGCCACCCGTGCGTTCCTGACGGCCGCCGGTTGGGGACCCGACGGAGCCCACCGCACCCTCGACCTGACCGGTGACGGCACCGTGACGCTCAAGCAGGTCCGGCTGCACACCGATCTGGGCTGAGGCCGGCGGCCGGGCAGCGGTCAGTCGAGGTCGAGGAACGCCTCGAGGCCCACGGTCAGGCCCGGAGCAGCACCGATCCGCCGCAGGCCCAGCAGGACGCCGGGGATGAACGAGATCCGGTCGAGGGAGTCGTGCCGGATGGTCAGGGTCTCCCCCGGTCCACCGAGGACGACCTCCTGGTGGGCCACCAGGCCCCGGATGCGCAGACCGTGCACGCGGATCCCGTCGACATCGGCCCCCCGTGCGCCCTCGATCCCGGTCGAGGTCGCGTCCGGCGGCGCCCCGAGCCCGGCGTCGCGACGCGCGGCGGCGATCAGCTCCGCCGTACGACGCGCCGTCCCCGAGGGAGCGTCGGCCTTGTCGGGGTGGTGCAGCTCGACGACCTCGACCGACTCGAAGAACCGGGCCGCCTGCGCGGAGAAACGCATCATCAGGATGGCGCCGATGGAGAAGTTGGGGGCGATCAGGACGCCGCTCCGCGGTGCGTCACCGAGGAGACCGCGCAACTCGGACAGCCGGGCGTCGTCGAAGCCGGTGGTGCCGACCACGGCATGGATGCCGTGCTTGATGCAGAACCGCAGGTTCTCCATCACCGCGTCCGGGTGGGTGAAGTCGACGATCAGCTGCGCGCCGGCGTCGACCAGCCCCTGGAGGCTGTCGCCGAGGTCGAGCTCGGCGACGAGGTCCAGGTCCGGGGCGTCCTGCACCCCGGCGCAGACCTCGCGCCCGACCTTGCCCCGGGCACCGAGGACGCCGACCTTCAGCGGGTGACTCTGTTCTGCGTTCACCCGGGCAAGCCTAGTGGCCGGGACCGGGTCCCACGACGGCGAGCGTCTCCGGGCGCCGGAACAGGTCTCCTGCGAGCTCGTGCACGTCGTCCAGGGTGACCTCGTCGAGCCGGGCGAGCACCTCGTCGAGGGAGAGCATCCGCTCCTGGAACAGCTCGACCTCGCCGAGCCGGGTCATCCGGGACCCGGTGTCCTCCAGGCTGAGCACCATCCCGCCGCGCATCTGCCCCCGGCCGCGGTCGAGCTCCTCCTGGGTCAGACCGGACTCGACCATCCGGCCGAGCTCGGAACGCACCACCTCGAGGACCTCGGCCGACTTGCTGGGCAGCGAGCCGACCGCGACGCCGACCATGCCGGCGTCGGAGTAGCTGGTCGCGAAGGAGTACACCGAGTAGGCGAGACCGCGGCGCTCACGGACCTCCTGGAACAACCGCGAGGACGAGCCCCCGCCGAACGCGGCGTTCAGGACGCCGAGCGGGTACCGGCGCGGGTCGGACCGGGTCAGGCCACGCATGCCGAGGACCAGGTTCACCTGCTCGAACGAGCGGGTGGTGTGCACCTCGCCGGCCTTGGTCGCCCGGGGGCGCTCGACGATCCGCGGCGGCAGCGGGCGCGCGTCGAGGTCGGCCAGGAAGTGGTTGCGCGAGAACGCCGTGCGGACCAGGCGGACGACGTCGCGGTGCACGATGTTGCCCGCGACGGCCACCGTCATCGCCGGGGCGGTGTAGTGCGAGCGGTAGTACCGGTTGATCTGCGGCCGGGTCAGCGCACGGATCGATTCCGCCGTACCGGCGATCGGCCGAGCCAGCGACGTGCCGCTCCAAGCCTTCTCGGCGAACAGGTTGTGCACCAGGTCGTCCGGGTCGTCGTCATGCATGGCGATCTCGTCGAGGATCACCTCACGCTCGGCCTCGACGTCCTCGGGGGTGATGACGGAGGCAGTGACCATGTCGCCCAGGACGTCGACCGCCATCGGCAGGTCCTCGTCGAGCACCCGGGCGTGGTAGCAGGTGTACTCCCGGGCCGTGTAGGCGTTGAACTCACCGCCGACCGCGTCCAGGGCGGAGGAGATCTCCATGGCCGTCCGGGTCGGGGTGCCTTTGAACAACAGGTGCTCGAGGAAGTGCGAGGCGCCGTTGAGGGCCGCGGACTCGTCCCGCGAACCCACCCCGACGAAGACCCCGATGGCCGCGGAGCGGACACCGGGGACGTGCTCGGTCACGACCCGCAACCCTCCCGGAAGGACGGTCCGTTGGACGCCTTCGATGAGGGTGCGGGTCGTGCCGGGCTTCTGCTCAGCTGCGAGCGTCACGCGTCGACAGACTCCTCGGACTCCGCGTCGTCGGCCTCGGTCGCGCCGTCGGCGTCCTCGATGTACGGGATCAGCGACAGCTTGCCGCGGTCGTCGATCTCACCGATCTCGACCTGGATCTTCTGGCCGACCGAGACGACGTCCTCGACGTTGTCGACCCGCTTGCCACCGGCGAGGGTGCGGAGCTTGCTGATGTGCAGCAGCCCGTCCTTGCCCGGCATCAGCGAGACGAACGCGCCGAAGTTGGTCGTCTTGACCACGGTGCCGAGGTAGCGCTCGCCGACCTCGGGCATCGTCGGGTTGGCGATCTGGTTGATCGCCTGACGAGCAGCCTCAGCGGCCTCACCGTTGGTCGCACCGATGTAGATCGTGCCGTCGTCCTCGATGGAGATGTTGGCGCCGGTGTCGTCCTGGATCTGGTTGATCACCTTGCCCTTCGGGCCGATGACCTCACCGATCTTGTCTACGGGCACGGTCACGCTGATCACCCGGGGAGCGAACTCGCTCATCTCGTCCGGGGTGTCGATGGCCTCGGCCATGACGTCCAGGATGTGCAGGCGAGCGTCGCGGGCCTGGGTCAGCGCGCCGGCCAGGACAGAGGCGGGTATGCCGCCCAGCTTGGTGTCGAGCTGGATGGCCGTGACGAACTCGCGGGTGCCGGCGACCTTGAAGTCCATGTCACCGAACGC
>JBKJIR010000013.1:0-39099 GCA_046598495.1 Marmoricola sp.
AAGTCCCAACCGTCGACACTGCCGCGCAGGTCGTTGGCGATGCGCCAGATGGTCTTGTGGAGTTCTGCCCGCTCGGATTCCTTGCTCGTCACACTCACGAGGTGCAGTCTTCCAGCCACGGCCGACGAAACCCTGCGAACGCCACACCGGGACGGGCGCCCCTCTGATTTTCGACCAAGACGTCTTGCAGTAGCAGGCCGCCGCCGTCTCCAAACCTCGATCTGCAAGAGGTGTAGGACGATCTGGCATTCAAGACGGGCGGGGTGTGACACCTACGAGTTGAGAGGAGTCGAACGTGCCGAATCCGCGAACATGACAGCAACCGTGGTGCTTGAATGCGAATGTGCATGCGGTCGTCGCCGTCACGGACAAACGGTGGTCCGACTTCCTCGGCGCGCGGACGCACCTCACGGAGGCGAACTTCTGGACGCCGTCGAGCGTCGGGTTCCGGGCGCTGACGACCGGCGAACCCATGCTGTTCAAGACTCACGCTCCCCACAACCGTCTCGTCGGCGGCGGGTTCCTCAGCGGCTTCGTGACCCTGCGCGTGAGCGAGGCCTGGCGCTTCTTCGGCGAAGGGAACGGTCGGGCGACCGAAGCGGAGGTTCTCAAGGACGTCAACGGATACCGCAAGGGCCAGGGGAAGGCGTGGGAAGCCGACCCTGAGATTGGCTGCATCCTCCTGCGGAACCTGTTCTTCGCGCCGAGCGGCGCGGACCTCCCACCGCCGCCGGAGTTCTCACGTGGCGGGATCCAGCGGTACAAGCGCTACGACCTCGCTGAGTCCGTCAACGACCACATCGCCTCGGCTTTCGGGCAGCTCAGGACGACCGCTCGACCTGACTTCGCATGGCCCGACGATGTTCAGCTTGAGGTCGCAGGACCTGTCCTAGGAACTCCCCGAATGACCACGCCGCGCGTCGGGCAGTCAGCGTTCAAAGCCCTCGTTCTCGGCGCCTACCAGCGCCACTGCGCGATCACTGGGTCACGCATCGAGCCGGTGCTCGAGGCCGCACACATCAAGCCGGTCAAGGACGGCGGCGTGCACCGGGTCGACAACGGCATGCTGCTCCGTAGCGACGTACACAAGCTGTTCGACGACGGATACCTCGGCGTCGACGATCACTTCCGGCTGCGGGTGAGCCCTTGCCTCAAGTCGGAGTTCGGCAACGGGGTCGAGTTCTATGAGCGGGAACGCCTCGGGCACACGATCTCGATGCCCGAGCACCGCAAACTTCGGCCCGAGCGCGAGGCCCTGACCTGGCACATGGACACGGTGTTCAAATCGGCCTGAACGGAAGTCTCTGAACTTTCGGAGGGGCGCCCTGCTGACCTGCGCGAATGCTGTCAGGGGTCCCCCGCCCGTCCTGGGAGGGGCTCCCGCAGGACGGGCGCGAATTGGTGCCCCCTCCCGCGCATAGTGGCTACATGAACCACCCTTCGCTTGGACTCCGCGCTGGGAACGGCCTGGACCCAAGCCCGTGGCAGCAGGTTCAATTCGCAAAACCGCAGGTCAGGCCGGTGATGCCGAATCGGCGGGACCGTGGAATGTGATGGATGGAGGACGAGCCGTCACTGGTCGCCCTCGGCTTTCTTCGATGCTCTGGCCTCTTGGTCCAACAGGCCAGTGAGGTCGATCTCCTCGATCCACGTGTTCGCTTCTGCGACGGCCTGATCGAGACTCAGCTCCAGCCCGCCCGAGGCAGCGGCTCGGGCGAAGTCGCCAGTCCAGTGGGCGTGACCCACGATCGTCGGCGACCAGGGTCGCGGCGTCCTCCCGAGTTGTGCCGCTTCGGCGGCACGGCTCTCGAAGACGGCCACCGCGGCCGTCCGGATCTCGGGCAGGGTCGGGCTGGCCGTCGCTGCCGCGAGGTCGCGGAGCAGGAGCAGATCGACAACGTCTCTGGCTCGGTCGTTGATCGAGTCCGGTGGCTCGTGTGGGTCTGTGACGGCGTGCAACTTCTGGGCGATCTGGAAGCGCATCGCGATCCCAACCAGCGCCTCAGGGTCAGGGAGACCGAACCCGCTCAGGGGTGGTGGTTCGATCGTCTCGAATTCAGCGCCGATACCGGCTTCGTCGGGTGAGACCTCGAACTGGATCCGTCGCCACGTCACACCACGGAGTTCGAGGATGATGTCGAACCGGCGTGGCTTGATGACCCTCGTGAGGACGTTCACCTCGTCGACGTCTGCCCTGCGCAGGGTCAGCGGCCCCCATGGCTCAGCGAGAGCGTCCTCAAGGGCGACGATGAACTCGTCGAGGTCACCCCGAATGAGGCCATCGACGTCCTTGGTGGCACGAGCGGTCGCGTTCAGCCGATGTTGGAGCAGCGTGCCGCCCTTGAGGAGGAACAGGTGTCGTCCCTCGGCGTCGATTGCTCGCTGCACCGCGGCGATCGCCACGGTCGACGCGACGAGCCACCCGAGTCGGCCACCCTGGGCTTCATCACCGAGCTTTCCTTCGGCCTGCGCGATCCAGGTGTTGAGCACCTTCGTCGAGACAGGTTCCTTGGTCTTCGGCTTCAGGGTTCGCAGCAAAGCGGCCAGCCTTGAGCCGAGGTGTTCATCGCTCACGGCGAGCCTCCAACGCCTCGGCGAGTTCGTCGCGCTCGGCCGCTTTGAGATAACCCTGCGCGTGCCCACGGTCGATCGCCTGGCGCAGCAGGTAGGTCGGCGTGTCAGCGTCCAGACACTGCTCGATCGCGGTCCTCACCGTCACCGTCGGGATCTCCTGCCACCAACCGACCTGCTTGGCGTCGAGGTCCTCGTAGTGGACGACGTACTGCTCGCCACCGGTCCGGCGTAGCCGTCGTTGCTTGCCCACCGTGACATGGATGCGGTTGGGGTTGATGTCGCTGATTCCATAGGCGTCCAGTGCGGTCTCGTGCGACAGGGCGGCCTCCGGTGCCCGTGTCCACAGGACCGCAAGCATCAGGTGGTCGTGCTCCCCGACCGGGTACTTCGGGAACCGGTAGACCCCGAAGGCCGCCCGATCGAGCGTGTCTCGCTGGACGAGCATCTGCAGCGCACCCTTGGTGATGCCCAGGTCGGCAGCCTGTTGGGCTGTCACGAAACCATGCTGTGCGCTCGCTTGCTCCCACAGCTCGTCTCGGGCCAACACCTTGGTCATGGCAAAAGTATAACGGAAGCGTGATTCTATTGGCAGGTAAGTCACACGGCTGCGTCGCCTTCGTCCCTGGCAAACGCCGCATCGAGGAGCTCTGCGGTCAGGGGATTCACGTGCTCGTTGCGGCGGATGTAGTGCTCGATCGTCACCTTCGGGTCCGTGTGACCGAGCAGCTCCGAGGCGAGATTGAGGCTGGCCTGCTCGTTCACGACAGTCGCGACGGTCCGCCGGAACATGTGCGGGGTGACGCCCTCGATACCGGCGTCGCCGAGGACCTTGCGGAGCTGGCGACGCACGTTGGCAGTGGTCAGCGGCGTGCCCTCACGGCTGCAGAACACCAAAGCATCCAGAGAGTGGTCCCGCCTGATCGCCATCCGCCGGCGCAGCGCTTCGGCAGTGAAGGTCGGCAAGGCGATCACCCGGTTGGAGCGGTCGGTCTTGGGGTGCTCCTGGCGGTAGGTGCCGACACCGCGCTCCGAGATGACCGTGCCGCAAATCCGCAGCGTCGCAGGCGTCGTCGTCAGGTCCAGGTCGCGACGCCGGATCGCCAGCACTTCCCCGATCCGAGCCGAGGTCCCGAGCATCACCTCGACGACCTGGCCGAGCTGACCATCCGGGTTCGGCCCGGAGATCCCACGCGCCGACTCCCATGCTTTGATCACCGCCCGGATCGCATTGACCTCGGCCGCGGTCAAGGCAGTCGGCGTTCGCTTCGGCTTGTGCAGGCGCGCGACTCCGTCGATCGGGTTACGTGGGACGACCTCGTGTCGTACCGCCAACCCGAACGCCAGCCGAAGGGCCGTCTTGGCCCGCTTCGAGCGGGAGAACGACCTCTGCCCCAACTGCTTCAGCAACGCGTCGCAACGGGCGACGCCGATCTCACGCAAGGTCAGGTGCTCGAAAGTGGGCAGCACCAGTCCTCGCATCGCCCGTTCATAGTTGAACCGCGTCGACGGCGCGATCCGGTTCTCCAAGTCGAGATCGGCCAGCCAGTAGTCCACCAGTTCGCCAAAGAGGCTGTCGAGGCTCAGCGTCGTGTCGACCGGTTGGTAGAGGTGGCGCTGCACAAGCCGCCTTCTCAACTCTGCCTCAGCAGCGGAGCGATGCTTGGCCCGGGCCGAGACGAGCCGCGATTTGCCGTCGAAGTCGCGGTACCGCGTGCGCACCTCGACTCGCCCGTCGGGAAGGTCCATCACGGTGATCTGACCGTGGCTGCCGATCGGGATCCGCTGGCGCGTCACCGGTCCGCCTCCTGATGCTCGACCAGCCAGGACCGGACGTCGCAGACGGCGAACTTCAGCCGCTTGCCGAACTTGAAAGCGCGCGGCGCCGTACCCGACAGCCGCCAGTCGTAAATCGTCTGCACCGGGACGCCGAGGTAGTCCGCGAGCTCCTCGACTCCCATCAGGGGCTCCAGGCCCAAGTCGTCAGTCTTCATGCCCAGTAGGTGTAGGGCATGAACCGGCAGCGATCCGAACCGGGACGAAGGACACCCGGCGGAATGGCGCTCAGCCGGAGCCAAAGTGATGGATAGATGATGGATCGCCATGGCGACCTCCGAAAACAGATCGAGGCCAGACGGCGTCTGACCTCGATCTTTTCGTAGCGGGGGCAGGATTTGAACCTGCGACCTCTGGGTTATGAGCCCAGCGAGCTACCGAGCTGCTCCACCCCGCGTCGGTGAACAGAACGTTACCGCGTCAGGGGGTGGGGACTCAAATCGAGACCGTGTGACGTCGGCTGCGTCTCGACAAGCTCCACGACCGGGCGGGTCAGCGGAGCAGGAGCTCGCAGGCGCGGTGGATGTCGGCATCCGCGACCTCGATCGGGTGGTTCCCGCTCATCGTGGTGATCAGCACCCCGAACCAGGCCTGGATGACCAGCCAGCAGCGGCGGCGCTGGTCCTCGGTCGGGTTCGGGTTCCAGCCGGAGATCTCGAGGAGGATCTCCAGGAACCGGCTCTCGATCGCGTCGCGGTCGGGGCAGTCCAGGCTCTCGGACAGGATGATCGACTGCATCATCGACATCGACAGCCGGCGGTTCCGGGACATCGTCCTGGTGAAGGCCGTCAGCAGGTCCCCGGTCACCACGACCGGGTCCTGGTCCGGGCCGACGGAGAAGAGGGCGGGGTCCACGTCGTCCATCTCGGCCCTCATGACGCCGACGAACAGGTGCACCTTCGAGGGGAAGTACCGGTACAGGGTCGCGATCGCCACCTCCGACTCGGTGGCGATGTCCTGCATCTGGACGCGCTCGAAGTCCAGCTCAGAACCCAGCTTCACCGCCGCTTTCAGCATCCTGCGGTGACGGACCTTCTGCCCCATCGAGTGCGGCGCAGCAGGAGGCCGTGCATCCGAGATTCTCGGCAACGGTTCCCCCAGGCTCGCTCCGGCTGTTCCCCACGACAACCACTCCACCCAGTATGACCGAGGACGGCGGAGCGGCTACTGCTGCACCTACCTCGCGCTGGACGCCAGGGCCCGGGCCACCAGCGCCTCGGCTTCCTTGATCCGCGCCTGGTAGGCGGAGAGGTTGCCCGCCTTCAAGGCGATGTCCGCCTGGTCGAACTTCGCGTTCGCCTGCTGGAGCAGCTCGATCGTTGTGGCCGGGACAGCGGGCTCGCCCGGGTCGGGCGGGTCCGTGGGCTCGGTCGGGTCGATCGGATCGATCGGGTCGGTGACCGAGCCGCCGCCGTTCTGGTCCAGCACGTCGGCCAGCGCGGCGCTCAGCGTCTTGCCGATCCCCACGTCCTTGCCGAAGGAGGCCAGTACGAAGGTCAGCACCGGGTACTTGCCCGAACCGCCCTCGCGCACCGTGTACAGCGGCTGTACGTAGAGCAGCCCACCGCCGATCGGCAGCGTGAGCAGGTTGCCGTACTGCACGGTGGCGTCCGCCTGCTTGAACGGACGGAGCGCCTCAGCGACCACCTCGTCGGTGCTGAACTGGTTCGCGATCTGCGAGGGGCCGGGCACCTGCTTGGAGTCCGGGAGCCGCAGGATCTTGAACTTGCCGTAGGTCTTCTCGTCGGAGGCGTCCGCACCGACCGACATGAAGGACGAGAGGTTCTGCTTCTTCGACGGCACGAAGACCGACGTCAACGAGAAGATCGGGTTCGTCCCCGCGTCGGTCGCGACCGAGAGCCGGAACGGCGGCTGCTTGACCGTCGCCGAGCTCGGGTCGATCGGGACCTCCCACTTGTCGTTGCCCTCGTAGAACGTCTTCGGGTTCGTGACGTGGTACTCGGCGAGCAGGTTGCGCTGCACCTTGTACATGTCCTCGGGGTAGCGGAAGTGGTCGAGCAGCGCGGCGCTGATGCTGCTCTTGGCCTTCACCACACCGGGGAAGGCGCTCGTCCAGGCCTTGAGGATCGGGTCCTCCTCGTCCCACTGGTAGAGCGTCACCGGGCCGTCGTACGCGTCGACGGTCGCCTTGACCGCGTTCCGCATGTAGTTGATGTTGTCGGTCGGCAACGTCGCGTACGCCGTTTGCGGGCTGATCGCGTCGGTGGTCATCTCCTCTAGGGAGCGCTTCTCCGCGTTCGGGTAGCGGTCGGTGACCGTGTAGGCGTCCAGGATCCAGACGATCTTGCCGTCCACGACGGCCGGCAGGGCGTCCTGGTCGACCGTCAGCCACGGAGCGACCTTCTGCACACGCTCGCGCGGGGACCGGTCGTAGAGCACCTTGGAGTTCTCGTGGACCCGGGAGGAGAGCACCATGTTCGGGTCGCCGAACTTCACGGCGTACAGGAGCTTGTTGAAGATCGAGCCGACCTTCACCCCGTCCTTGCCGTCGTAGGTGCTGGTCGAGGAGTCGGTCCCGGGGTCCGCAGCCTCGGCATCGGCATCGTCGGCAGAGGACTGCGGGACGTCGAGCTCGACGTTCTCTCCACCCGGGGCCCGGCCGACGATCGAGTAGGCCGGGCTGTTCTCGCCGAAGTAGATCTGCGGGCGGTAGCCGCCCTCGGCGCTGTCGGTGAGGATGCCCTCGGGGGGCAGGCTCCTCTCGGCCCAGACCGGCTGACCGCTCTCGGAGTCGGTCGACCCGCCGGCACTGACCGCCTGGTTGTCCGCGTTCCGCTGGTTGCCGTAGGCCGCGATCATGCCGTAGCCGTGGGTGTAGACGGTGTGCTCGTTGGCCCACTTCTTCTGGGCCTCGGGCAGACCGGCAAGGTTGAGCTCGCGGGCCGCCACGACGAGGTCGCGCTCCTTGCCGTCGACGGTGTAGCGGTCGACGTCGAGGACGGACGGCACCGCGTAGTAGCCGCGGACCTGCTGGAGCTGCTCGAAGGCGTCCGGCACCAGGCTCGGGTCGAGCAGCCGGACCCCGGAGAGGGACGCGGCGTCAGCGGCGAGCTGCTTGGCGGTCAGCGTGGTCTCGGCGTCGTAGTTCGACGTCGTGCTCCCGGCCAGGCTGTAGGCGTCGCGGGTGGCGTCGATGTTCTTCTGGATGTACGACGACTCCTTGTCGGGCTCGTCGGGCTTGACCTGGAAGCGCTGCACCATGGAGGGCCAGACCATCCCCAGGAGCACCGCGGAGAGCGCGAAGAGCGCCAGACCGGTGCCCGGGAGCATCCAGGTACGCCGGAAGACGTTGGCGAAGAAGAGGATCGCGCAGATCACTGCGATCGCCATCAGGATGTTCTTCGACGGCAGCACCGCGTTGTCGCGGGCGTAGGTCATCCCGGTGATCAGGGAACCCGACGCCGAGGTCAGGTCGTAGCGGTCCAGGTAGTAGTCGCCGGCCTTGAGCAGCACCAGCAGCCCGAGGAGCACCGAGATCTGCGCCTGCGCCGGGCCCGAGACCTTGTCGGTCCGGGCCTGCAGGCGGATGCCGCCGTACACGTAGTGCACGAACACGGTCGCGATCAGCCCGATGATGAGCGCCGTCATCGTGAAGTCGACGATCCAGTGCAACCACGGCAGCGTGAAGACGAAGAAGCCGATGTCCTTATTGAAGTAGGCATCGGTCTGACCGAAGTCCTGGCGGTTCTGCCAGAGCAGGAAGCTCCGCCACTCGCCGGTCGCCGAGGCCCCGGCGAAGAGGGCGAAGACGGCGCTCGTCCCGATGAGCAGCGGCTTGCGGAGCGGGGTGATCACCTCGCGGTAGCGCTCGAGGTTCGCCTGCTCGGGCGAGTTCGGCCGGAAGATCGGACGCAACCGGTACGCGAGCCACAAGTTGATCCCGACGATGAGACCCATCAGCAGGCCGAAGCCGAGGAACAGGGCGGTGCGGGTCCAGAGCAGGGTACTGAAGACGTTGCTGTACTCGATGCTGGCGAACCAGAGCTTCTCGGTCCAGATGTTCGCGAACAGCGAGAACCCGATCAGCAGGGCCGCCATCACGATCAGCGTGAGTACCAGCGGCCGGGGCCGGCGGGACCCCGAACCGGGGGTAGGGCGGGGCGGGACCGGTCGTGCGGGTCCTGCGTCGTCGGCGAAGAAGTCACTCATCGGCCGCTGTCTCCTCTAGATCGAGCGTTGCATGCAACTGCGTCACCAGGCCGGGAACAAGGTCCGGCCCGGTCAGAACCAAGTCATCCGCGTCATGCGACCTTAACCGCAAAGCGCAAGCAGTCTCCCCGGTGCGGAGCGCTGCCGCCACCATCCGGACCTCCTGGCGGTCGGGGTGGCTGGCGGCGTACTCCTGGGCCGCGTCGGGAGCCTCGGGAACGTCCTCGTCAGCGCCGGGTGGCAGCACCAGCCGCTCGGCGATCACCGCGACGCCGACTACCTCGGCCGGCCAGGCGATCTGGACGAGCACCTGCTCCAGGCTCTGCCCCGGAGGGAGCTCCTGCTCGATCGGGGTGAACGAGTCGTCGTCGGCCCCGGCGACCAGGTGGAGCGCAGCCGCCAGCTCCGGCTCGCGGGTCACCAGGTCGGCGGTCGCGGCGAGGGCGAAGAGACGTTCGGGCTGGTCCCATCCGGAGCCGCTCGCGTGCGCCTCGAGCTCACGCACGACGTCGTAGAGCGGACCGGGGTGGTTACGGAGCGTCTCGGGTACCTCGATCAAGGGGTGCACCCCGGCAGGTCGGCGTCGGGGTTCTCGCGCCAGGCGGTGATGTCCTTGATCGCCTCGGTGAGCGTGTGCACCCGCACCAGACGCATCTGCTCGGGGTCGTAGTTCGACCGGGCGGCTTCGGCGCAGTTCTCCTCCGCCACGAGGAACAGCTTCACCCCGTCGCGCTGCGCGCCGACCAGCTTCTGACCGATGCCGCCGATCGGCCCGACCACGCCCTCGGGCGTGATCTCGCCGCTGCCGGCGATCATCTTTCCACCGGTCAACGAGCCCGGGGTGAGCACGTCGTAGATGGAGAGCGCGAACATCATCCCGGCGGACGGGCCCCCGATCGTCTCGGGCAGCTGGATGTCGACGTCGAACGGGAACGCGTACTTCGCGCCCGGGATGATCCCGATCCGGGCTGACTTCGGGTCCTCGGCGGCAGGCCTCGTGGTGATCCGGACGTCGCTCTCCTTGCCGTTGCGCAGGATCGTGACGGTGATGGTGTCGCCCGGGGTCGTCTCGCGGATCCGGTTCACCAGCGCGTTCGGGTCGGTATCGGCCTGACCGTCGATCGCGCGGATCACGTCGCCCTTCCTCAGGAACTTGGCTGCCGCACCGTCCTCGGACACCTCGTTGACCACGAGGTCGGTCCGGTACTTCACGCCCAGGGACCCGAGGGCGGCCGCGGTCGCGTCGTCCTGGGAGGACGACATCTGCAGCGCGGACTCCTGCCGGACCGTCTCGTTGGTCTCGGCGTCCTTGTAGACGGCGTCGCGCGGGAGCACGGCGTCGTCATTGCTGGCCCAGCTCACCATCACGGTGAGGAGGTCGAGCTTGTCGTCGGGGCCGCTGGGGTAGACGGTCACCATCCGCAGGGCACCGTCGTCGCTGTAGGTCTTGCGGCCGGTCACCTTGATGATCTTCTTGCCGTCGAACTCGCCCAGCACGTTGAGCGTCGGGCCCGGACGGAAGGTCACCCACGGAACCGGCCTGGTGGCAGCGATCACCCCCAGCACGACGATCAGGCCGATCGCGATCAGGCCTGCGGCCGAGCGGCGGTTCATGGGACCACCCTCTCAAACAGCGGCAACCGAAGGTGCCGCGGGGCTTCGGGGAGACTCAGGCCGAACGCCGGGTGCTGGAGGGGCGGACCGCGACGCCGGTACTGCGCTCGCGCTGGCGGGGCCGGGTCGTCGTGCTCGGCAGCGGACGGAGGATCGCCTGGGCGAACCGTTCCTGCTCGGCGTCGGTGCGCTCGCGCTCCGGACGCTCCCGGCCGGTCCAGCTCGCCCAGAGCATGGCGAGGCCGGTCACCGCGGTCGCGGGCAGCAGCCAGAGCAGGATCTCCACGACTCCATGATGGGAGATCGGTGGGGGTCGGGCTGGGTTCAACACGCGGGAGGGGCGGTTTCGACAGGCTCAACCAACGGTGGTCAGGCTCAACCAACGGTGGTTGAGTCTGTAGAGACTGCTCAGGCGAGCAGCGCGGCGAGTTTGCCGGCGATGTCCTCGAGCGGGAGGACATCGTGAGCGACCCCGGCGGTGGCGACGGCGCCCGGCATCCCCCAGACCACCGAGGACGCCTCGTCCTGGACCACGATCCTGGCTCCACGGGCGGCGAGCAGCTGGCAGCCGATCAGCCCGTCCTGCCCCATCCCGGTGAGGATGACGGCAGCGGCGGCGCCGTCGTACGCCTCTGCTGCGGAGCGGAAGAGCGCGTCGACCGCCGGTCGGCAGAAGTTCTCCTGCTCCCCCTCGTCGAGGTGCGCCCGTACGACGCCCGCGGTCCGCTTCACCCGCAGGTGGAAGCCGCCCGGGGCGATCAGCACCTCGCCCGGGGTCGGGACGTCGCCCTCGACCGCCTCCTTGACGGTCAGCCCGGAGACCCGGTTGAGCCGGTCGGCGAACATCGTCGTGAACAGCGGCGGCATGTGCTGGACCACCAGGACCGGCACCCGCAGCGTGGCCGGAAGGTTCTCGAGGACCTGGGAGAGCGCGTCCGGCCCTCCGGTGGAGCAGCCGATCAGCAGGACCTCGGCGTGCTTGGTGGTCGCTGCGGCCAGCTGCACCGGCTCGCGCGCCGCCCGGCGCTCGGCCCCTGCTCCGGCCTCCGGTGCGGCGCCGACGATCCGCTGGGCCCCGACCAGCGCCTTGAGCTTGGGGATCAGCTGCTCGCGCACGCTCGCCATCGACTCGGCCATGCTCGTCGTGTTCGACGGCTTGGTGACGAAGTCGGAGGCCCCCAAAGACAGCGCCTCCAGGGTCTTGGTGGCTCCCTTCTCGGTCAAGGTGCTGAACATGATGACCGGCAGCCGGGGGTGCTTGCGGCGGATGGCGTCGAGCGCCCCCAGACCGTCGAGGATCGGCATCTCGATGTCGAGGGTGACGGCGTCCGGCTTCAGGTGGTCGACCATCTCGATCGCCTCCCGACCGTGCACGGCGATACCGGCGACCTCGATCTCCGGATCCAGGCTCAGGGCAGTGGTGACGAGTCGACGCACCAGCGCGGAGTCGTCGACGACGAGGACACGGATCACGACTGGTTGATCGGCAGCCGGCGGGTCGGCCTGAGACGTCTCGACAGGCTCGACGACCGGAAGAGGTCCCGCTCCAGCTCGGGACCTTTTCTCCTCAGGAGCACCCGGTTGCGGACGATGAGACCGCCGTGACGATTTCCCAGTCGAGCTTCGCGTTCGTCTCCGACCTGGTACGCCGAGAGACGGCCATGCTCTATGACCCCGGCAAGGAGTACCTCGTCGAGGCGCGCCTGCTACCGCTCGCCCGCGAGGCCGGTTGCGCAGACGTCGACGCCTACGTCGTGAAGCTGCAGAGCGACTTCGGCGAACGCGCCAAAGTCCTCGACGCCCTCACCATCAACGAGACCTCCTGGTTCCGGGACAACGCGCCGTACCAGGCCTTCACCGAGACGATGCTGCCCGCGATGATCGCGGCCCGCTCCCACGTCCGCCACATCTCGATCTGGTCGGCGGCGTGCTCCAGCGGTCAGGAGGCGTACTCGCTGGCGATGCTCCTCGACCAGCACCTGCCTCCGGGGTGGACCGCGCAGATCCTGGCGACCGACGTGTCCGCCAAGATGCTCGCCCGCGTCGACGCCGGCCGCTACAGCCAGGTCGAGATGAACCGGGGCCTGCCCGCGACCCTGCTGGTCAAGTACTTCACCCGCACCGGCAGCGAGTGGGAGGTCTCCGAGGACCTCAAGCGGGTGGTCCGGACCCAACCGCTGAATCTCTCGACGCCGTTCCCGCTGCTACCGACGTTCGACATCGTCTTCATCCGCAACGTTCTCATCTACTTCGACATGGAGATGAAGCGGGAGATCCTCCGCAAGGTGCACCGGGTCGTCTCCCCCGACGGCTTCATGCTGCTCGGGTCCTCCGAGACCACGCTGGACCTCGACGACCACTGGGGCCGCGAGGCCCACGGCCGGGTGCAGATCCACCGCCCCGCCGGCCACCCCACCTCGATCACTCCGCCCGCGGCCGCCGCCGCGTGGCAACCGACCTCACTGACGGGAGCCTGACCCATGTACGCGCTGATCATCGACGACTCGCGAGCGATGCGGAGCATCCTGCGCCGGATCGTCACCGACCTCGGCTTCGAGACCCTCGAAGCCGCTGACGGCCAGCAGGCCCTCGACCACCTCAACGAGGGTCGGGTCCCGACGCTGTGCCTGATCGACTGGAACATGCCGGTGATGGACGGCTACACGTTCATCACCAACGTCCGCGCGAACCCGGAGTGGCGCGATATCACCCTGATGATGGTGACCACCGAGAGCGAGCACGGGCAGATCGTCCGGGCCCTGGCCGCCGGGGCGCACGAGTACGTCATCAAGCCGTTCACCCCGGACGCCATCGCCGACAAGCTCGAGCTGCTCGGCCTGGTCGCGAAGCCGGTGCCGGCATGACGGCGCTGGTCGAGCCGTCGCTGACCGACGTGCACATGGTGCTGGAGGAGGTCTGGGGCACGTTCCTCGGCGCCGAGGACCCGCTGCTGCCCGCGCCTCCGGGCGACCTGCAGACCGGCTGGTCCGCCGCCGTCACGGTCAGCGGCGCCTGGGAGGGGATGATCAGCATCGAGGTCCCGACCACGATGGCCGAAGAGGTCACCCGGCGGATGCTCGCGGTCGACGAGACCCAGGACGAGGACGTCGCCGACGCGGTCGGCGAGCTGGTCAACATGATCGGCGGCAACATCAAGAGCCTGATGCCCGGGCCCAGCGCACTGTCCCTGCCCGTCGTCGCCGCCGGCCGCGTCGCCCGCTCCTCAGGTGCCGTCGAGGTCTGCCGCGTCGATGCTTCCTGGGCGGGAGCACCGCTTCAGGTCAGCGTCCACGTCCACCACCCCGCCCACAGCTGAAGCCCCTGCACCGGAGAGAGCCGCCATGAAGATCCTCGTCGCCGACGACAGCCGCGTGATGCGCCAGATCGTCATCCGCACCCTGCGCCAGGCCGGCTACGCCGGCCACGACATTGTGGAGGCCGAGAACGGCCGCGACGCGCTCGAGAAGGTGCACAGCGAGGCGCCCGACCTCGTCCTCTCGGACTGGAACATGCCGGAGATGAACGGGATCGACCTGCTCGCAGCGCTCCGTTCCTCGGGCTCGACAGTGCCCTTCGGCTTCGTCACCTCCGAGGGCTCCCCGGACATGCGTGCCCGGGCGTCGGCGGGCGGTGCGCTGTTCCTGATCGCCAAGCCGTTCACCCCCGAGGCGTTCGACGAGGCTCTCGCGCCCGTACTGCGGGGCTGAGCCGTGGCGTCGTACCTGCCGGTCCCGAAGGAGATCCGGGACCTCCTCACCGAGCTGCTCGACCGCGATGTCCAGGTCTCGCCGAACGCTCCGCTGGCGCCGACCCCGAACAACCCCTGCACCGTCGGCGTGTACGTCGACGACACGTTGCAGGTGACCGCGGTGATCGCCTTCGACCTCCACCTCTCCGCCCACGCCGGCGCGGCCATCGGCCTGGTCCCGGCCGCCGGCGCGGAGCTCGCCGTCGGCGAGGGCGTCCTGAACGACACCCTGCGCGACAACGTCTACGAGGTGCTCAACATCGCCGCGTCGCTCTTCAACGTCGACGGCGCCACCCACGTCCGCCTCTACGACGTCCACCACGTCGGCAACCCGCTGCCGGGTGACGTGATGGTCAAGGCCCTCACCCTGGGGCGCCGCGAGGACCTCGCCGTCGAGGTCGCCGGCTACGGCACCGGTCGTCTGGGCGTCGTCCTGGTCGCCTGATCGACCCCATGAACCACCGAGGGGAGCGCCCGAATCGCCGGAGTGCTCCCCTGCCTGCACGTGCGCACTGCGCACGACGTGACCGAACGGGCGAGACCAGCCGGGACCAAAGGCCCGAATCGGCCGGTTTCAATCGGCTTTCTCTCAGGTGATCCGCGCCAGGGCCGAACAAGCCACCTGAGCACGGATCGCTCACCCCACGCCACGGACCGGCACCCGCTTCGATTTCGGAGGCTCCTGTGCCGTTCGCCGTGTCCGATGCCGTCAGCCAGGTCCTGGCTTCGGCGCTCGACGGTGTCTCCACCCGTCAGCAGGCGACCGCCGACAACATCGCCAACGTCGATACCCCCGGCTTCCGGGCCACCAGCGTCGACTTCGAGACCCAGCTCCGGGCCGCGATCAGCGACGGCTCGTTCTCCGCCGGCCTCCCGGTCGAGGCGGGTGCGACCACCACGCCGACCGACACCCCCGTCGGGGCCAACGGCAACAACGTGGACCTCCGCAAGGAGACGATGGCCGCGATCCAGAGCCAGTTCCAGTACCAGATGCTCACCCGCGCGGTCTCCGACCGGTTCAACCTGCTCAAGACCGCAGCGACGGGTCAGTGATGGGCGCCTTCGACATGCTCCGCATCGCCAACACCAGCCTCGGCATGCACCAGACCTGGCTGGACTCGCTGGCGAACAACATCGCCAACGTCAACACCGCCAAGCGCACCAGCGAGAACGCCTTCCAGGGGCAGATGGTGATCGCCGGGGCACGTCCCGACGGCGGCGTCGACGTCGCCGGCATCGCGTACTCCGACGCCGAGGGCCGGATCGTCAACGACCCGACCCACGCCCTCGCCGACGCGGACGGCAACGTCCGGCTCCCCGAGATCGACCTGGCCAGCCAGATGAGCCAGCTGGTGATGGCCCAGCGCGGCTTCCAGGCGTCGGTCCAGGTCACCAAGAACGCCCAGGACACCTACAACTCCGCCTTGCAGATCGGACGTGCGTGATGTCGATCAGTGGAATCGAGAGCGTCGGCTTCACGCCGTACGTGCCCGCCTCGGTGGGAACCGCCAACGTCGGCGGTGCCGCCGCGCCGAAGGTCAGCAGCGGCCAGGACTTCGGCAGCCTGGTGCTCGACGGCATCGACCGTCTCGAGCAGGTCCAGGACCGCAGCGACAACCTCGCCGTCAAGGCCGCCACCGGCGACCTCAACAGCATCCACGACTACACGATCGCCGCCACCGAGGCGGGCGTGGCCACCCAGCTGACCGTCGCGGTCCGTAACAAGGCCGTCGAGGCGTTCACCGAGATCATGCGGATGCAGGTGTGATGAAAGAGAACCTCAGTCGCGCTCTGGCGCGCCACCAGCGCACGTTCCTGGCCTTCACCACCGGCCAGAAGCTCATCGCCGTCCTGGGCACCGGCGCGCTCCTGCTCGCCGGCTTCCTGGTGTTCACGTGGGCGGCGACCCCGAGCTACGCCCCGCTGTTCAGCAACATGAGCTCCTCCGACGCCGCGGCGGTGATCGACAAGCTCGACGCCGACGGCGTCCCGTACAAGATCACCAACGGCGGCGCGACCGTGATGGTCCCCAAGGACCAGGTCTACGCCTCCCGGATCTCGCTGAGCGGCGAAGGCCTGCCGGCGAACACCGACGACGGCTACGCGATCCTCGACGACCAGAGCCTCTCGACCTCGCAGTTCCAGGAGCAGACCAACTTCAAGCGCGCCATGGAGGCCGAGCTCTCCAACACCGTCGAGGCCCTGGACGGCGTCCAGACCGCGGTGGTCCACCTGGCGCTGCCGCAGAAGCAGGTCTTCGCCGACTCCCAGGACCCGGCGACCGCCTCGGTGCTGATCGCGACCCGGCCCGGGAGCGCGCTCAACACCGAGCAGGTCCAGGCCGTGATCCACCTCGTCGCCTCCAGCGTCGACGGCCTCGACCCCGAGAAGGTCACCGTCGCCGACGCCAGCGGCAAGGTCCTCTCCTCCAGCGACGGTGCCGCCGGCGCAGGGGCGAGCTCGCGCAACCAGGAGGTCGCGGAGTACCAGGACGAGATGAACGGTCGCATCCAGACGATGCTCGACCGCGTCGTCGGCCCCGGCAACTCCACGGTCGCGGTCACCGCGAACCTCGACTTCGACAAGTCGGTCACCGAGAAGAAGACCTACTCCTACAACCCGAAGAACCCGGCGCTCTCGGAGACCACCAACACCGAGACATACACCGGCGCGGGCGCCGGCGCCGGCTCCGGCGTCACCGGTGTCGTCGGCCCCGACGGCCAGATGGACCCCGCGGGTGCGGGTGGCGAGAACGACTCGCAGTACGAGAAGAGCCAGAAGACCTCGGACAACGCGGTCGACACCACCATCGAGCGCCGGGAGAACGCCCCCGGAGCGGTCCGCAACCTGCACGTCGGCGTCGTCCTCGACGCCGCCACCGCGAAGGCCATCGATCCCAACGAGATCCAGGAGCTGATCGCCAGCGCCGTCGGCATCAACGAGGAGCGCGGCGACACCGTCCAGGTCTCCTCGCTGCGGTTCGACCGGAGCGCCGAGACGGCCGCTGCCGCTGAGCTGGCCGCGGCGAAGAAGGCCGACGCCAGCGCCAGCCAGATGAACCTGATCCGCAACGGCGGCCTGATCCTGGTCGTCGTCCTGATCCTGCTGCTGGCCTGGCTCAAGGGCCGCAAGCACGCCAAGGCCCGCGCCGAGGCCACCTCCTACGTCGTCGAGCAGCTCAAGCAGGATGCCCTGGAGCGCGCCACGACCACCCCGATCGAGCCGTCCGCCGCCCTCCTCGCCCTGGAGTCGACCGAGCACTCCGAGACCGAGGAGATGCTCGACGAACTCGCTGCCCTGGTCGAGCGCCAGCCCGAGGACGTCGCCTCGCTGCTCCGCGGATGGCTGGTGGAGCGTCCATGAGCGAGCGCAGCGAGCGAATCGGTAAGCACAGCGCCCGTCGAGCGTCGTCGGCGCCCGCAGCGAAGCGAGGACGGCGATGAGCACCGCAACGCTGGCGGGCCTCGGGGTCCGCAAGGCCGCGATCCTGCTGATCCAGATGGGGCGCGACCGCGCCTCGACGATCCTCAGCCACCTCAGCGACGCCGAGGTCGAGGCGATCTCCGCCGAGATCGCCCGCCTGGAGTCGATCAGCACCGTCGAGACCCAGCAGGTGATCGGCGAGTTCCGCGACATGATGACCGCCCGCCAGCACATCGCGCAGGGCGGGATCTCCTTCGCCCAGCAGCTGCTCGAGCAGTCGCTGGGCGCTGACCGGGCCAACGAGATCATGGGCCGGGTCAAGGCGGCCGCGGTCCAGATGCCGTTCCAGTTCCTGCACCGGGCCGACCCCGCCCAGCTGCGTTCCTTCATCGTCGACGAGCACCCGCAGGTGATCGCCCTGGTACTGGCGCACATGACGCCCGACAAGGCGTCGCTGCTGCTCTCCGGGCTCGCCCCCGACCAGCAGGCCAAGGTCGCGCACAGGATCGCGGTGATGGATCGGACCTCCCCGGAGATCATCCGCGCCGTCGAGAGCACCCTGGAGCGGAAGCTCTCCTCGATGCTGCAGCCCGCCGAGATGTCCCGGGTCGGCGGTGTCGACCCGCTGGTCAACATCATCAACCGCTCCGACCGCTCGACCGAGCGTCAGATCGTCGACGGCCTGGAGGCCCTGGACGCGGCGCTGGCCGACGAGGTGAAGAGCCGGATGTTCATGTTCGAGGACATCATCAGCCTCGACGACCGGTCGGTGCAGCTGGTGCTCCGCTCCGTCGAGGGCAACGAGCTCGCCCTGGCCCTCAAGGGGGTCAACGACGAGGTCCGCGACAAGATCACCACGAACCTGTCGAGCCGTGCGGCCGAGAACCTCGTCGAGGAGGTCGAGCTCCTCGGTGCCGTCCGCCTGACCCAGGTCGAGGAAGCCCAGCAGTCGATCATCCGCACCATCCGCCAGCTCGAGGAGCAGGGCCAGATCATGGTCCGGCGCGGGAGTGACGATGAGTTCGTCGTCTGAGTCGGGCGCGGAGCAGACCGCGGCCGCCCCGCTCCTGACCCTGGCCATCCCCGAGCTCCGCACGGGTGTCTGGACACGCTTCGGGGCCGGCAACGTCCTCGGCGACAAGGTCACCGAGGGCACGCTCGCGGCCCTGGCCGAGAGCACCCGCACGGCGGCCAACTCGCAGGGGTACGCCGTGGGCTGGGCCGCCGGTCAGCGGGCAGCGCGTGAGGCCGTCCGCATCGAGGCAGAGGCCGCCGAGCAGGCCCGGCTGCGCAGCGAGGCCCAGCGCGCCGCCGATCACCGTGACGCAGTCCAGGCGCTCGAGACCGCTGCCGCCCGCCTCCACGACATCGTCGCCGAGACGTGCTCCCGGATCGAGTCGCAGGCGAGCGAGCTGGCCTGGGAGCTGACCCGCGAACTGGTCGGCCACGAGGCCACCAGCGCCGACGGCGCGGACGTCGTACGCCGGGTGCTGGCACTGCTTCCCGCCGAGCCTGTCGCCCGGATCCGGCTGCACCCCGACGACGCCGCCTGCGCCGACGCGCTGCGGACCGACGGGGTCGTCGTGGTCGCGGACAACACGTTGCAGCGCGGCGACGCCCTGGTCGAGGCCGACGACCACGTCCTCGACCTCCGCCTGGACACCGCGCTCGCCCGGGTGCGCGAAATCCTCCTCGACGGGACCGGCCGATGAGCGCGCTCACCCTGGACCGGCACCACGACGCCCTGGTGGCCGCAGCCCCGCTGCGCCTCGGCCGGGTCGCCGAGCTGGTCGGGCTGCACCTGGTCGTCACCGGTCTCCCCGCCGCGGTCGGCGACCTCGTCGAGGTCAGTGGCAACGCCGGGAACCTGGCGCTGGCCGAGGTCGCCGCGAGCGGTCCGCACGGTCTGATCTGCCTCCCCCTCGCGCACACCCACGGCCTCCAGGTCGGCGCCCTGGTCCGGCACACCGGCGGTCCGTTGCGCATCCGCGTCGGCGACGAGCTCCGCGGACGGGTCCTGGACGGACTCGGCCGCCCCGTCGACGGCGGTCCGTCGCTGGCGCACCTGCCGCTGGTCGACGTCGACAACGCCGCGCCCGCCGCTCTCAGCCGTCCCCGGATCCAGCACCAGCTCGGCCTGGGCGTACGGTCCCTCGACACCCTGGTCCCCTGCGGTCAGGGCCAGCGGATCGGCATCATGGCCGGTTCGGGCGTCGGCAAGTCCAGCCTGCTCTCGATGATCGCGCGGGGCACCGAGGCCGAGGTCTCGGTGATCGCCCTGGTCGGTGAGCGTGGCCGCGAGGTGCGCGAGTTCCTCGAGAACGACCTCGGCCCCGAAGGCCTGGCGCGCTCGGTGGTGGTCGTCGCGACCAGCGACGCTCCCCCGGTCGAGCGGCTGCGCGCCGCCTTCGTCGCGACTCGGATCGCCGAGTCGTTCCGGGACGCCGGCAAGCACGTCGTGCTGATGATGGACAGCCTGACCCGGGTCGCGATGGCCCAGCGCGAGATCGGCCTCTCCGCCGGCGAGCCGCCCGCCACCCGCGGGTACCCGCCCAGCGTCTTCGGCCTGCTCCCCCGGCTCCTCGAGCGCGCCGGCACCTCGGCGAGCGGCAGCATCACGGGCCTGTACACCGTCCTCGTCGAGGGCGACGACCTCCAGGACCCCATCGGCGACACGGCGCGGTCCATCCTCGACGGCCACGTCGTGCTGTCCCGCAGCCTCGCCACGTCCGGCCACTTCCCGAGCGTCGACGTCCTCGAGTCGATCTCGCGCGTGACCGGTGCGGTCACCGGCCCCGAGCAGCAGACGGCCGCAACCGCCCTGCGCCGGATGCTGGCAGCGCACCGCGGCGTCCGCGAGCTCGTCGAGATCGGCGCGTACGTCGCCGGCGCCGACCCCGACGCCGACCTGGCACTGGCCCGGATGCCCCAGATCAAGGCCTTCCTGCAGCAGCGCCTCGGCGAGACCACCCCGACCGCGGACAGCTGGGCCCACCTGGCCGCGCTCGTCGCGACGGAGGAGGGCCGATGAGCACGCACGCCGATGACGCCGGTCTGCGTGCCGTCGCCCGGGTCCGTCGCGTCCGCGAGTCCGACAGCAGGGTCGGCCTGCAGACCGCGCTCCACGAGCACCGTGCCGCCGAGGCCAAGGTCCAGGACCTGCGGGGCCGGCTCGCGGCGACCAACGGCTTCGCCTCGGGCTCCGCGGCGGAGTTCCTGGCCGTGCGCGCCTCCCTGGCGGCTCTCGGTGAGGTCCTGATCAGCGCCGAGGCAGAGCGCGACGAGAGCTGCACGATCCGCGAGGCCGCCTTCGCGCGCTGGCAGCAGGACCGAGCCCGACTGTCGGCCATCGAGATGCTGCTGGAGCGTCGTGCCGCAGCACGGCGCGCGGAGCGGGACCGCGCCGAGGCACGCGAGCTCGACGACATCGCCGCCCAGCGCTGGCTCCGCCAGCAGCAGGAGACCCTGTGGGCGGAGGCCGTCCGATGACCTTCACCGACGTCACCGCCCGCATCCAGCAGATCCAGTCCCAGCTCGCGCTGCTCGCTCCGCCCGCGCGGACCACGAGTGCGACCGGGACCGCGTTCGCCCAGGCTCTCGAGGGCGCGACCGCGGCGAGCCCCGCGGCGGGCCCCGCGGTGGGCACCGCAGCGAGCGCGGGCGGCGTCACCGGCGAGGACGTCGCCGCCGAGGCCCGTCAGTACCTCGGGACGCCGTACGTCTGGGGCGGTACCGACCCGGCCAAGGGCCTGGACTGCTCCGGCCTGGTCCAGCTGGTCTACAAGAACCTCGGCTTCGACCTGCCCCGGGTCTCCAACCAGCAGGCCGCGAGCGGACGCCCGGTCGCCAGCATGGCCGAGGCCCGCCCCGGCGACCTGATCGCCTGGGACCGCTCGTCACGCAACAACGGCGCCGACCACATCGCCATCTACCTTGGCGGCGGCAAGATGATCGAGGCACCGCGGACCGGGCTCGACGTCCGGATCGTCGACGTGCCGTCCACCCCGGACATGATCCGGCGGATCCTCCCCGAGACCACGACCGGGGCGACCGGGGCGACCGGGGCGGCCGGCACCGCCCGGCTCAGCGCGGCGACGCCGTACGCCGACCTCTTCAGCGCCGCGGCGAACAAGTACGGCGTCCCGGCAACCCTGCTCTCCGCGGTCGCCCGCCAGGAGTCCGGGTACGACCCGAAGGCCGTCAGCCCCGCCGGCGCCCAGGGCCTGATGCAGCTGATGCCCGCCACCGCCCGCGGGCTCGGCGTGACGAACTCGTTCGACCCGGCGCAGGCCGTCGACGGTGCTGCCCGGATGCTCCGCGACCTCACCAGCCGCTTCGGCAGCACCGAACTGGCCCTGGCGGCGTACAACGCCGGCCCGGGTGCGGTCCTGAAGTACGACGGCATCCCGCCTTACCCCGAGACGCAGCGCTACGTCCGCAGCGTCATGTCCCTGATGAAGGCGGCCTCATGACGATCGCTCCGTTCTCGTCGTGCCCGGTGGTTCCGACCACGGGGACTGCGACCCCGACGGGTGCCGACGGCGCTGGGCCGGCCGACTTCCTGGCCGCCCTCACCGAGGCGCTCGACGGCGCAACGGCCGGTACGACGCCCGCGGTTCCCGGCGCGGCCGACCCCGCTGCGAGCCTGCCGTCTGAGGTCTGCCCGCCGGCGACCACCGAGGAGGACAGCGCCGGCACCTCCGTTCCGACCGGCGCCGACATCGCCGTGCTGGTCGGCGCGACCCCGGCCACCCCCGCGACCCCGGCACATCGGGCCGACCCGGCGTCCCCCCGCCCGGCGGGGCGCGCGAACGCTGCCACCCCTGCTACCCCTGCTACCCCTGCTGCCCCTGCCACGCCGGCGGTCCCGGCCACGCCGACGCACCGACAGAATGCCACCGGCACCGACCCCGTCACCGCGCCAGTCACCGCGGTCACCGACCCCGTCAGCGCGCTTTTCGCCACCTCCACGGTCCCGGGCGCTGCCCACCGCTCGACCACCGGCGCCGAGCACCAACGTGCCGACGAGGCACCCGGGCGCGTGCTCGCTGTCGCCCGGCCGTCGCTGGAAGCACGCCCGTTGCCCAGCGACCCGCCCCCGCCTGCGGCCGCTACGACCCCCGACCTGGGCACGGGAGCGACGGACACCGCCACCCCGACCGCAGCAGCGTCGACCACCCCGGCCAGCACTCCTACCGCTACCCCGGCCGCTAACCCGGCCGCTACCCCGACGGCCCCGTTGCAGCTCCCGACCTCGGTGCCCGCTCCGTTGGCGACGGCCGCACCGCTCGCGACAGCGGCGCCCGTGACGATGCCGAGCGCCCAGCTCGACCAGGTCAGCGCCCAGGTCTTTCCCGAGGTCACCGGACTGGTCAGCCGTGGCCCGGGCACCCACCGGATCACCCTGACCCTCCAGCCCGAGCAGCTCGGGGAGGTGCGGGTGGTGATGACGATGCGCGATGGCGCCGTGCACGTCCGGCTCGCCGCCGGCAGCGATGCCCGGGTCGCGCTCGCCGACGGCTCCGCCGAGCTCACCCGGCTGCTCGAGCAGGCCGGGGTGACCGAGACCCGGATCGTGGTGCGCGAGCTCCCGACCGCGGCGACCCAGACCAGCACTTCCCCCACTCCCGGATCGAACCCCGACGCCCAGCTCGGCGCCGGCCACGACCGGACCCCTGACCAGCACGCAAGGACGCGTGCCGACCACCCCGCCACGGATGGCGCCGATCACCCCCGTTCGCACCGGTCACCGGTGCCGACGGAGGTCCGACCCATCCAGACGGTCACCGGCTCCCGCCTCGCGGGCGTCGACCTGACCATGTGAGGAGGCACGATGTCACCGCCTGTATCGGATGTGGCTGCGACAGCGGCCGTGACGACCGGCATGTTCGGTCCGACCGGCTCACCCGGCGCGGCGAGCACGGCTGACAAGGACATGTTCCTGCAGCTGCTGGTCGCCCAGATGCGCTACCAGGACCCGATGAACCCGACCGACTCGAGTCAGTTCCTCTCGCAGTCGGCGCAGTTCACCGCCCTGGAGAAGATGCAGGACGTCGCCGACCAGACGGCAGCCCTGTTCTCCGCCCAGATGGCGTTCGGCGCCAGCGGGTTGATCGGCAAGCAGGTCACCTGGAACGACGCGGACGGGGTTGCGCAGAGCGGCTCGGTCAAGGGCGTCACGTTCGGGGTCACCGGCCCCGTCCTGGACGTCAACGGCACCGAGTTGCCGATCGCGTCCGTCATCTCCGTCACCGATTCCACCACTTCGTAAAGGACACCACCATGCTTCGCTCGCTCTTCGCCGGCATCTCCGGCCTCCGCGTCAACCAGACCATGCTCGACGTCACCGGCAACAACATCGCCAACGCCAACACCACCGGCTTCAAGTCCAGCTCGACGGTCTTCCAGGACACCCTGAGCCAGATGCTCACGGGTGCGTCCGCCGCCAACCTGAACCGCGGTGGCACCAACCCGATCCAGGTCGGCCTCGGCGTCCAGCTCGCCGCGACCAACGCGAACTTCACCCAGGGCTCGACCCAGACCACCGGTCGTCCGACCGACCTGATGATCCAGGGCGACGGCATGTTCGTGGTGCAGAAGGGCACCGAGACCCTCTACACCCGGGCCGGCGCTTTCACTTTCGACAACACCGGCACCCTGGTGACGCCGAGCGGCAACCGGGTCCAGGGCTACGCCCTCGACGCGGCCGGCGTGGCGACCGGCGGCCTGATCGACGTGACCCTCGACTTCTCCGCCCTCACCCCTGCGGTCCCCGTCGGTGTCGGCCTGACGTCGTACAACATCGGCAGCGACGGCAAGCTCCGCGGCATCTTCGACGACGGCGTCCAGCGCGACATGGCGCAGATCGCGATCGCGGACTTCAACAACCCGATGGGGCTGGAGAAGGTCGGCGAGACGTCGTACCGGGAGTCCGCGAACTCCGGCGGTGCGACCGTCGGTGTCGCCGGACAGGGGCGCAACGGCACCCTGGTGGGTGGCGCGCTGGAGATGTCCAACGTCGACCTCGCCGCGGAGTTCACCAACCTGATCCTCGCCCAGCGCGGGTTCCAGGCGAGCTCGCGGGTGATCACCACCTCCGACCAGGTGCTCGAGGACCTCGTCAACATCAAGCGCTGACTCCTGCGCGCGATCGCTGCAGTTCTCCGGGGACCGTGAGGGTCCCCGGAACGAGTGGCGGGTGGTGCTCCCCGGAGCACCACCCGCCGCTCCGCGTTCCGGGTCGGAGCGAGCCGTGACCGTTTTCGCCCGTTCTGTGGACTTGCGACCGGCATGGCGAGACACTGGACCTCTCGCCGTTCGGCGGGTGCGGGCATGGGGGTGCCGGGTGAGTACGTACAACTCGTCGATGCAGTACACGATCGGCACCGCGCTCGACCGGGCCCACGAGCAGGGCTCGGAGGTCGAGGTCCTGCTGGACGCCCACTGGCTGCACGGGACGGTCGTGGCCAGCGACGGGGTCGGGGTCGTCCTGGAGAACGGCGACGCGGAGCACGTCATCGCCCGGCTCGAGCGGATCTCCGCGGTGCGCGTGCGCGCGTCCTCACCGTTCCCGCGCACCCTGGAACCGGCGCAGGCGACGCTCAACGTCCAGCGGCAGGCCGACGGTGCGGTCCCGATGCCGGCACCCCGCTCGTCGGGGGACTGACAGCCCAAGGCCGATTTCACGCCGGTCGGCGTTGTCGCTCAGGTCGGACGGCCGGTGGCCGATCAACTCACTCGAAGGGCCACGGACGGCCCTGGTACTGGAACCACCCAGGTACGTGCACAAGGAAGGTGCGCCCCATGATCATGCTCTCGCGACTTTCGGGATCGGTGTTCGTCCTGAACTCCGACCTCATCGAGCGCATCGACTCCACGCCGGACTCCGTCGTCACGCTGGTCGACGGCAAGAAGTACGTCGTCTCGGAGTCCCTCGACCAGATCATCGACGCCGTCCGGCTCTACCGCAGCCAGGTGATCACTCTGAGCGCGCAGATCGCCGACATCCCGGTTCCGGTCCCCGAGCCCTACGTACCCGTTGAGGTCGCTGACCGACCGCTCGCCTCGGTCGCCACGCTGCCGTCCCTCGGCCACGGGGAGGGCTGATGGACCTCGCGCCCACGATCGGCATCGGCGGCGGTTTCGCCGTCGTCGTCGCCGCCAACGTGATGGAGGGCGGCAACCCGATGAGCTTGCTGCTCATGCCGCCGCTCCTCCTCGTCTTCGGCACGACGATCCTGATCTGCATCGCCGGCGGCACCATGATGGACGCCAAGAACATCCCGCTCTCCCTGAAGCGGGCGTTCACCGGCAAGGTCGACCCGGCTGCCGCGATGATCCCCGAGGTGGTCGGCCTCGCCGAGCGCGCCCGCCGCGAGGGCCTACTCGCCCTCGAGGAGTCGATCGCCACGATCGAGGACCCGTTCCTGGTCAAGGGCGTGACGATGGCGATCGACGGCACCGACCCCGAAGAGGTCCGCGACATCATGGAGGCCGAGGTCTACGCCAAGCGCGCCGAGGACAAGCAGGCCGCGAAGTTCTTCGCCGACGCCGGCGCCTACGCCCCGACGATCGGGATCATCGGCACCGTCATGGGGCTCGTGCACGTCCTGGAGAACCTCGCCGCTCCCGAGGAGCTCGGGCACCTGATCGCGGCCGCGTTCGTCGCCACGCTCTGGGGAGTGACCTCGGCCAACGTGATCTTCCTGCCGCTCGCGAGCCGTCTGAAGCGGCTCAGCGAGCTGGAGGTCGCCCGGATGGAGCTCGCGATCGAAGGAGTCGCCGCGATCCAGGCCGGGTCGAACCCGCGGATCATCGCGCAGAAGCTCCGCTCACTCCTGCCCGCCGGCCAGCAGCCCGACGCCGAGGCCGCCTGATCATGGGCCACAAGAAACGCGAGCTCCACGAGGAGCATGAGAACCACGAGCGCTGGCTGGTCACGTACGCCGACATGGTCACGCTGTTGATGGTGCTCTTCATCGTGATGTTCGCCATGAGCCAGGTCGACCAGAAGAAGTTCAACGCGCTCAAGACCGGCCTCGCCGCCGGGTTCGGCCAGTCCACCTCGATCCAGGACGGCTCCGACTCGATCCTCGACCAGCCGGGCCTGGCCATCACCGCCCCGATCGCGCCCCAGAAGTTCGCGGTGGAGGTCGAGGAGATCAAGACCTCGGAGAAGTCCCAGGCCATCGCCGACCACGAGGACCGGCAGGCCGAGAAGAAGATGGCCGAGGCCGCGGCCGAGGTCGACCGGCTCAGCGCGCTGCTCGCACGGCTCAACGTCGCCCTGCGCAGGAACCAGCTCGAGGACGACGTCCAGGCGACGATTGACACCCGCGGACTGGTGCTCAGCCTGGTCTCGCGCCATATCGTCTTCGAGCCGAACCTGGCCACGCTCTCCCCGCGCGGACGCAAGATCGTCGACACCCTGGCCCCCGTTCTCCGCGAAATCCCGGACCCGTTGCAGATCGACGGCCACACCAACCAGGTGAAGGTGAAGCCGAAGTACTACCCGACGGACTGGGAGCTGTCCTCGGCCCGCGCCGTCACCGTGCTGCGCCACCTCAACGAGCGCGACGGCGTACCGGCCGCCCGGCTGACCGCCTCGGCATTCGGAAACACCAAGCCGCTGATCGACCCGTCGAAGCCGGGGTCGCAGGCGGTCAACAAGCGGGTGGACATCGTCGTCCTCTCCACGCTTCCCAGTGAGACCCGGGAGCTGATCCAGAAGGTGATCGGCACCCAGCGAGCCGGAGGAGGGCTCTCATGACCGTGACCGCAATCCCGCAGAACGCTGCGCCTGCCGAGCCCGAGGCACCCGCCAAGGGAGGCAAGAAGAAACTGATCCTGATCATCGTGGCCGTCCTGGCCCTCGGTGGCGGCGGCTACTACATGTTCCTCAAGCCGAAGCCAGCCGGCCCCCCGGAGCCGGGCGAGGTGGTCACGCTGGAGCCGATCCAGATCAACCTCGCCGCCGAGCACTACCTCCGGGTCGGGATCGCGCTCCAGCTCACCGCCAGCGCGCACGAGGCCGACGGCAGCAAGGCGCTGGACGCGACCATCGCGGTGTTCTCAGGCCTGCCGATGGAGGAGGTCAACGACTCCAAGCAACGGGCGAAGCTGAAGAAGGAGCTGGAGAAGGAGCTCGAGGAGCTCTACCACCACGAGGTGATGGGGGTGTATTTCACCGAGTTCGTCACCCAGTAGGCCGCACCGGGACCGCCCGACTGGTCCAGACAACCGACTTTTCGCCTCAAGTGGGCTGTGCGTACGCCGATACGTCCACCCGTGAGCCTCGTAGCGTCGTCCTCGTCCTCCCGTAGCGGGTCCGCGGTTACCCGGGCCCGCCGTCGTTCCGGCGCCGAGCCGGTCCCGTACGACTTCCGACGTCCGATCCAGCTCTCCCGCGAGCACTCCCGGATCCTGCAGCTCGGCTACGACGGTTTCGCGCGCCAGGCGACGACGGTCTTCACGTCCTCGCTGCGCACCGTCTGCGCGGTCACGCTCTCCGCGATCGACCAGCGCAGCTACTCCGAGTACGTCGACTCGCTCGAGACCGCGACCTACCTGACCAAGTTCGCCGCCGACCCGATGCCCGGGCTCGGCGTGCTCGAGATCCCGCTGGTCGCCACCATGTCCTGCGTCGACCACATGCTCGGCGGTCCCGGCAACGCCGACCAGCCGCAGCGACCGCTCACCGAGATCGAGAGCGGCGTGATCGGCGGCCTCATCGAACGGCTGCTCGGCGAGATGCGCTACTCGCTCTCCGGCATCGTGCCCCTGGAGCCCGTGATCAGCGGCGTCGAGTACAGCCCCCAGTTCGCCCAGGTCGCCGGAGCGGCCGACGTGATGGTCGTCGCGAGCTTCGACCTCCGGGTCGACGACCGCTCCCACCGGATGACGGTCTGCCTTCCGTTCTCCGGACTCCTGCCGCACCTCGCCACGGCGGCGGCCCCGGCCCCCGCCTCCGACCGCGAGCGCGCCAAGCGCGCCCAGGCCGCCGAGATGGTGCAGGCCCGGTTCGCGACGGTGCCGATGGAGGTGGCCGTGCGGTTCCGCCCGACCCGGCTCGGCCCGGACGCCCTCAGCGCGCTCCAGGTCGGGGACGTCCTCCGGCTGGCCCACCCCGCGTCCGCCCCGCTCGACGTGACCGTCGACGACACCACGTTTGCGCACGCCACCGCCGGCGCCCAGGGACAGCGGCTCGCCGCCCTGATCGTCGGCACTCGTAAGGAGACCCGATGACCACGTCCCCCACCTCCCAGCTCACCGGCGCCGACCTCGCCCTGGCGGCGGCCTCCGCCGCCGCTGCGGTGCTGCCCTCGGTCGACCCGCTGGTCGCGGCCGGCGCGCAGCCCGGCAACGAGCACGTGACGGCGGCCTTCTCGGGGGCTGCCGTTGCTGAGCTCGAAGGTGCCCGGAACGGCCGGATCGCGGTCCTGGTCGGCGACGAACTGACCCAGGCGCTCGCCTCGAGCCCGATCGAGGGGCTCGACCTCGCCGCCGCGACCCAGCCCGCACTGGACGCCGTCGCCGCCACCCTGGGCGCCACCGCCAAGGCGGCCCGGACCGTGAGCCTGGACCTCGTCCTCTCCGACATCGGCGCCGCGTTCACCGTCGTCCCGCTGATCGGCGCCGGGATCGCCGCCTCCGTCCTGATCCAGGACCACCTGCTCGACGGCGGCCCCGCGGCCGTCGACGAAGCGCCGGCCACTGCGCCGGTGGTCGAGCTTGCCGAGGCTGCTGGGGGCAGCGTCTCGGCAAGCTCGACACCCTCCTTCCCGACCCCCTCCGCGTCCGTCACCGCTCTGCCGCACCGCGGCATCGAGATGCTGCACGGCGTCGACATGGAGGTCACCGTCGAACTGGGCCGGACCCGGATGACCGTCCGTGACCTGCTGGCGCTGACCCCGGGCGCCGTCCTGGAGCTCGACCGGGCCGCCGGGAGCGCGGCGGACCTGCTCGTCAACGGGCGGCTCATCGCCCGGGGTGAGGTGGTCGTGGTGGACGAGGACTTCGGACTCCGGGTGACCGAGATCATCGACGAATCCTCGATCGGCTGAGACGGGGTCCTCGCAGATGCTCGAGCTCACTGTCCGACTGGTCGTCTCCTTGGCGGTCGTCGTCGGACTCCTCCTGCTGCTGGCCAAGTTCGGCGCCCGCAAGTTCCGCGGCAACGCCCAGGCCCTCGTGCACGTCGTGCACCGCCAGCCGCTGAGCCGTACGTCGGCCGTCGCCGTGGTGACCGTCGGCAGCCGCGTGCTGGTCCTGGGCACCACCGAGCAGCAGGTCAGCGTCCTGGCCGAGCTCGACCCCGACGAGCTGGACCTCGCCGAGCTCGCGGACGCCGAGGACTTCGAAACCGTCACTGCCCACCTCCCTTCGCCCGCCGCGGTCCGGTTGGTCCAGGACGCGCCGGCGCTTCGGGTAGAGCCCCTCGCCGTCGCCCGTCCCGGGGGCTCGCACCGCGCTGCGCACCGCGCTCCTGTTGGGTCCCCCGCCGGCGGCGCCCTTGCCGGTTCGGCGCTCTCTCCGGCCACCTGGCGCCAGGCGTTCGCGGTCGCGACGGCCCGGGGTCCCGCGAACCGGACGGCACGGCGCGCCTCGTGAAGAAGACGCTCGGCCTGCTGGGCCGCCTTGCCCTGATCGTGGTCGCTGCCGCGGCGGTGCTGCTGATCCCGACCGCCGCCGCGAACGCGGTGGAGGTCACCGGTGTCGCGGCTGTCGCCCCGCTCGCACCGGTGGGCCCGGACGGCCCCAGCGGGTCGGACTCCTCGGTCACCGTCGACCTCGGCGGCCTGACCGAGAAGCCGAGCACCTCGGTCACCATCATCATCGCGATGACGCTGCTCTCGCTGCTGCCCGCGATCCTGCTGACCTGCACCAGCTTCACCAAGATCCTCGTGGTCCTGGGTCTGACCCGGAACGCGCTCGGACTCCAGCAGACCCCGCCGAACCAGGTGCTCGCCGGGCTGGCGCTGTTCCTCAGCCTGTTCATCATGGGCCCCGTGCTCAGCGACATCAACGACGACGGCGTCCAGCCCTACCTCGACGGCGACAAGACCAGCTCCCAGGCGTTCGAGGACGGGTCGGCACCGCTCAAGGCGTTCATGCTCGAGCACACCGACGACGCCGAGCTGAGCCTGCTCAGCAACGTCGCGGAGCGCGAGCTCCCCGAGGACCGCGAGGACGTCTCCTTGGCGACCCTGGTGCCGGCCTTCGTGCTGAGCGAGCTGAAGGAGGCCTTCATCATCGGGTTCATCGTCTTCATCCCGTTCCTGGTCATCGACATCGTCGTCAGCGGCGCGCTGATGGCCCTGGGCATGATGATGATGCCGCCGGTGATGGTGTCGTTGCCGTTCAAGCTGCTGCTCTTCGTCCTCGTCGACGGGTGGGGACTGGTCATCAAGTCCCTCGTCGCCAGCTACGGGACCTAGCTGCGATGACCGACACCACCATCATCCAGCTCGCGCTCCAGACCATGCTGGTCGCGCTGAAGCTCTCCGCACCGATCCTCGTCACCTCGCTGGTGATCGGTTTCGCGGTCTCGCTGTTCCAGTCGATGACCCAGATCCAGGAGTTCACGCTCTCGTTCGTGCCCAAGCTGATCGGGGTCGGGATCGCACTCCTGATCTGCGGCAACTGGATGCTGCACACGTTGATGGACTTCACCATCGACCTCTTCGAGAGCCTCCCCGGACTGCTGAGCTGACGACCGTGACTCGAGCAGTGGCATGACCATCACCCTGGCCGGCGAACCGCTGATCGCCTATCTCCTGGCGTCGATCCGGATCGTCGCGTGGCTGGCGATCGTGCCGCCGTTCTCCTCCCGCGCCGTACCGGCGATGGCGAAGGTGGTGCTCTCCCTCGGACTGGCGTTCGCCGTCACCCCGGGACTCTCGGGAGACGTCCCGGTCAGCTTCTGGGCGTTGGCGGTCAACATCGTCACCCAGGTGCTGATCGGCGTCGGCATGGGTTTCGTGACCTACCTGCTGTTCCAGGCGATCGCGACCGCGGGCAGCCTGATCGACATGTTCGGCGGGTTCGCGCTGGCCCAGGGCTTCGACCCGCTGGGCCTGACCATGAACACCGTCTTCGGCAAGTTCCACCAGATGCTCGCCACCATGCTGCTCTTCGCGACCGGCGGACACCTGCTGATCGTCGGCGGGCTGCTGAAGACCTTCGACTTCCTGCCGGTCGGCACCAGCCCCGAGGTGAACAAGCCGACCGACATGCTGGTCACCGCGATGGGGCTGTTCTTCACCACCGCGGTCCAGATCGCCCTGCCGATGATCGCGGTGCTCTTCATCGCCGACCTCGGGCTCGCGCTGCTGACCAAGGTCGCCCCGCAGCTCAACGCGATCAACGTGATGTTCCCGGCAAAGATCGGCCTGACACTGCTGCTCCTCGGCCTCTCCTTCCCGGTCCTGCCGGAAGCCATGGAGCGGCTCGTCGACCTCGCCAACCAGGCGACGGCCGCGATCGCGGGGGCCCCGTGAGCAAGAGCGACGGTGGCGGCGAGAAGACCGAGAAACCGACTCCGAAGCGCCGCAAGGAGGCGCGCAAGGAAGGTCAGGTCCCCCGGACCCAGGAGCTCGGCGGCTGGGCCTCGATGCTCGCCGTCGGGATGGCGATGCCGATGCTGCTGACCCACGAGCTCGGCGCGATGCGCGAGCTGATGGTCACCAGCCTGACCATCAGCGGGGACGACGCCACCACCGGCAAGGCACTGGTCCTGCTCGGCGAGGCTTCGCGCCACGTCTTCCTGAGTCTCCTCATCCTCGGTACCGCGATCCTGCTGATCGGTGTTGCCTCCGCCCTCGCCCAGGGCGGGTTCTTCCTGGCCACCAAGACGCTGAAACCGCAGTGGTCCAAGCTCGACCCGATCAAGGGCGCCAAGCGGATCTTCGGCCCGCATGCCCTCTGGGAGGGCGCGAAGATGATGTTGAAGAGCTCCTTCGTCGGCCTGGTCGCCTACTTCGCGATCAAGTCCATGATGCCGCTGATCGGCGGGCTGGTCCCGATCCCCACGATGCTGGAGATCGTCTCGGACAAGTCGCTGAGCCTGATCCGCAACATCTGCTTGGTCGGGCTGGGCATGGCCGCGGCCGACTACGCCATCCAACGACGCCGGATCGGCAAGCAGACCCGGATGTCGAAGGAGGAGATCAAGCAGGAGCACAAGCAGGCCGAGGGCGACCCGATGGTCAAGAGCGCGATCCGGTCGCGCCAGCTCGCCGCCGCCAGGAACCGGATGATGGCCGACATCCCGACCGCTGACGTGATCCTGGTGAACCCGACCCACGTCGCCGTCGCGCTGCGGTACGACGCCCAGAAGGGCGCGCCCCGGGTCGTCGCCCGCGGAGCCGGTGCGGTCGCCGCCAGGATCCGTGAGGTCGCGGCGGCGGAGTCGGTGCCGCTGGTCCGCGACGTCCCGCTGGCGCGCGCCCTCTACCGCTCCACGAAGGTCGGCCAGGAGATCCCGCCCGAGCTGTTCGGCGCCGTCGCCCAGGTGCTCGCCTTCGTGATCAGCCGGCGCAGCCGGGGTCAGCGCGGCGGTCAGCACCGGTCCCCGCGGACCGAGGGCGAGCTCCCTGTGGTCCCCGTGGCCGGGCAGCGCCGCCGGCACGTCCCCGGGGCGATTTCCGGTGCCAAGAAGCACTCAGCCCGATTGGCCCCCGGCCGATAGAGAACGAGACGTAACGGACGACGTCGACGATCCGACCCGAGTGCCATGGATGGTGCGCCCGTTCCCTGCAGCGACTGCAGGGCCGATGTGCGAAGCGAGAATCCATGAAGCGCCTGATGCAGCTCGGTGTCCCGATCGGCATCGTGTTCGTCGTCGTCATGCTCGTCGTGCCGCTGCCGGCGATCGTGCTCGACCTGCTGATCGCCCTGAACATCACCGGCGCGCTGCTCATCCTGCTGACCGCGATGTTCATCAACAAGCCGCTGGACTTCGCCGCCTTCCCTTCGATCATCCTGGTGATGACCCTCTTCCGGCTGGCGCTGAACGTGAGCGCCACCCGGCTCGTTCTCCTCGACGGGTACGCCGGCAAGGTGATCGACACCTTCGGCCACTTCGTCGTCGGCGGCTCGCTCATCGTCGGGATGATCGTCTTCTCGATCCTGCTGGTGATCCAGTTCGTCGTCATCACCAACGGCGCGGGCCGGGTCGCCGAGGTCGGCGCCCGGTTCACCCTCGACGCGATGCCCGGCAAGCAGATGGCGATCGACGCCGACCTCAACTCCGGTCTCATCACCGAGGAGCAGGCCCGCCATCGCCGCCTCGAGGTGCACGCCGAGGCCGACTTCTACGGCGCGATGGACGGTGCCTCCAAGTTCGTGAAGGGCGACGCGATCGCGGCGATCGTGATCACCCTGGTCAACCTGATCGGGGGCTTCGCGATCGGGGTGGGTCAGAAGGGCATGGAGTTCGGCGACGCCATCACGACGTACAGCCTGCTCTCGATCGGGGACGGCCTGGTCTCGCAGATCCCGGCGCTGCTGCTCTCGGTGGCCACCGGCCTGATCGTGACCCGCTCGGTCGGCGAGTCCGACATGGGCTCCGACATCCTCAGCCAGCTCACGGCGCGCCGTACGCCGCTGCGGGTTGCGGGGTTCGCCGCGCTCTCGCTCTGCCTGATCCCCGGGCTGCCGAAGATCCCGTTCATCGTCGCCGGCGGCCTGATGCTGCTGGCGAGCACCCGGGTCGAGGACGAGGTCGAGCCGGTCACCGCCGAGGCGGAGGCCCTCGCGGCGCTCCCGTCGCCGGACTCCCCGGAGGTCCTGGCCGCGGAGATCCAGGTGGATCCGCTCGGCCTCGAGCTCTCCGCCGACATCATCGACCTGGTCGACCCGGCCGCAGGGGGCGACCTCCTCGAACGCGTCAAGGCGCTGCGCCGCAAGGTGGCCGGCGACATCGGCATCGTGATCCCGCCGGTCCGGACCCGGGACAACCTCGACCTGCCCAGCCGCACCTACGCGATCAAGCTCTTCGGGATCGAGGTGGCCCGGGGCGAGTCGCCCTCGGGAACCGTCCTGGCGATCGGCGACTTCCTCGGCTCGCTGCCCGGTGAGCCGACCCGCGAGCCGGTCTTCGGCCTGGAGGCCAAGTGGATCCCGGCCGAGCTGCGCCACCAGGCCGAGCTCTCCGGCGCCACCGTCGTCGACCGCGCGTCGGTGATCACCACCCACCTCGCCGAGGTCGTGACCAGCCACGCCGCCCGGCTCCTCGGACGCGAGGACGTCAAGCTGCTCACCGACGTCGTCAAGCGCTCGCATCCCGTCGTCGTCGACGAGCTGACCCCGGCCCAGCTGACGCTCGGCGAGGTCCAGCGGGTGCTGCAGACCCTGCTCGACGAGAACGTCTCGGTCCGCGACCTGGTCCGGATCTACGAGGCCCTCTCGCTCCGGGCGCAGGCGACGAAAGACACCGATGGCCTCGTCGAGGCATCCCGCGCCGCCCTGGGGCCGGCGATCGTGGCGCCGTACGTCTCGGACCGGACCGTGCACGTGATCAGCCTGGAGCCGCAGCTCGAGCAGCAGATGCTCGAGGACCTGCGACCGACCGAGGGGGGTGCCGTGATCGCGATGAACCCGGATCTGGGTCAGTCCGTGCTCACCCAGCTCGCGAGCTTCCAGGCCGAGGCCGAGAACCAGGGCCACCGGCCCGTCCTGGTCTGCTCACCCCAGCTGCGCGCCGCCGTACGACGTCTGGTGCGGCCGGCGCTGCACCAGCTTCCGGTGCTGTCCTACTCCGAGCTGGTCGGCGCCGACCAGGTGCGCTCGGTCGGTGTGGTGTCCTTCTCGCCGGTCGCTCCGGGCGCGATGCGGGTCAGCGCGTGAGCCCGCTCTCGGGCGGCGTGCTCACCGGGGCGGCCGTGGTCGCCTCCCCGGCGCTCTGGTCCAGCCTGGTCGACGGCACCATGCCGCTCGACGTCGCCCTGACCCGTTATTTGATCGCCGTGGTGATCTGCTGGGCGCTCTTCACCCTGGTCGCGGAGCTTGCCTTCCCGGCCCCCGGCACGGTCAAACCGAGACCGGACCCGGAGCAGAGCGAAGCGGCCGACACCCGCACGGGGTGACCCGGCAGCGCCCAGGGGTCGTCAGTCGTCCTCAGGGCGCTCGAAGGCCTCCACCATCGTCTCCGCGATCTGCGCGACGGTCACGCCGGCGCGCAGGGCGGCATGTTCCAGCAGGACCCGGGCGGTGGCCGCGTCGACGGCCCGGGCCGACATGAGCAGCCCTACTGCGTTCTCGATGCGGAGGGTGGCCCGGAACCGCTCCGGAGACTCCTCGGCGGTCCGCCGGGTACTGAACGGGAGATCTGCGTTGGTGACCGCGCCCGGAGCCCACGCGTGGAAGATCTCGGCGATCTCCGGGTGCAGGCCGCGGAACGCGCCGCTGGCCCCGGCGTAGAGGTTGATGGTGCCGACCACGACCTTGTCGGCATCGAGGATCGGGAGGGTGAGGGTCGTAGCCACCGCCTTCGCCGAGGTCGCCTGGGCGAAGGTCTGCCACTGGCCCTCGTCGTCGGGCAGTTCCGAGTCGAACTCGAGGACGCGCTCGGCGGGCATCGCGTCGACGCACGGACCACCCGTGAGGTATTGGACGGCGTCGAGCACCGCAATGGTCTCGTCGGTGGCCACCAGCGTGAACGCGACATCGTCCTTGACCACGGCGAGACTCAACCCGACCAGTTCCGGCACCAGCTCCCCGACCGCCGCGGCCCTGCTCTGGAGGTCCTCGAGCAGGTGGGCGTCGTAGTACGCGCCGAACTCCTCGAGCAGTGCCACGGTCTCGGGAATCGGCTTCATGGAGTACTGGTACCCGATCCCCGCGTCCCCAGACGGATCCTGACGAATCGCTACAGGGGCAGGTGCCGGGTTCTGATCAGCTCGACCGCGATCTCGTGCAGCTTCACGTTCCCCGACTGGGACAGGCGGCGCAGAACCGCGAACGCGCGCACCGCGTCGAGGTCGTAGCGGTCCATCACGATCCCGGTCGCCTGGCCGATCAGTGACCTCGAGTCCAGCGCGATGTCCTTGTTCTCGTCCTGACGCGCCACGGCGATCGCGATCGCCGTGTGAGCGGCGAAGGAGACCCCGCTGTCCACGTCGGCGCCGGTGAAGGCGTGCGGCTGGGAGGAGTAGACGGTCAGCGCGCCTACCCGCTCCTCCTGGGTGAACATCCGGAAGCAGAGCATGCTCCCGATGCCCGTCTCCACAGCGGCTCGTGGCCCCCACGCGCCCCACCGCGACTCCGTCGACAAGTCCGGGCAGGAGACGACTTCCTCGTCGCGGATCGCCGTCACGCACGGACCTTCAGCCAGTTCCTGCTGCAGCTGGTCAACCTTCAGCCCGGCGTCGCTGGTGAAAGCGGGGGTCTCGACGATGCGGCCCCGGTGGACGAGCGAGATCACCGCATTCTCGGCACCGTCGATCACCTCGACCGCGAGCTTGACCGCCATCTCCATGGTGTCCTGCGTCCCCGACTCGCTCTGCAGGGAGCGCGCAACTTCCGCTACTTGCCGGGCCAAGGAGTTGGTGAGTGCCATGCCCTGAACTATGGCACCCCGGCGCTCAGAACCGGGCAGTGGCAGCGAACCCGTCGGCGCCCTCAGCTACGGCGATCACGGCGCACTCCTCGATCGAGATCGGGGCGGAGCCGATGATCACCGAGCCCGGGGCCTCGGCCGCGACCTCGGTGAACGACGCCTGGAACGCGGCCCGCGCCGCGGCGTCGACGAAGACGTAGCAGCCCTCGAACCACTCACCGGTACGCATCCGCCACGTCTTGAACCGCAGACCCTCCATCCCGGCGAAGCGGGCGTGCGAGGTCTCGGCGACGTAGTCCGCGAGCGCGTCCTCGACGCCGTCCGGCGCCTCGGCGAGGGACCAGCGGACAGTCAGTCCGGCGAGCGTCGCCATCAGCGGACTCCTTCGATCGGCGCGGAAGATCCGAGCCAGTGCAGCAGCAGCCGTACGCCGAACCCGGTCGGGCCAGGCGTCCACTCGCCCTCGTCGCGCGCGGAGTCGCCGACCGAGGCGATGTCGAGGTGCGCCCAAGGCAGACCGCCGGTGAAGTGCTGGAGGAAGAGAGCTGCGGTGATGGCGGGCGCGCGGCCGGGGGCGTTGTCCGCGTCGGCCACTTTCGAGGCGAGGGAGGACTCGTACTCCTCCGCCAACGGCATCCGCCACAGCCGCTCCCCCGACGCCACCGCGGCACGTTCGAGGTGCTCCGCGACGGCGTCGTGGGTGGCGAAGTACCCGCCGGTGTTGAGGCCGAGCGCGACCTTGACGGCCCCGGTCAGGGTCGCGACGTCGACCAACAGATCCGGCTTCAGCTTGCTCGCGGCGTACTGGAGGGCGTCGGCCAGGACGAGCCGCCCCTCGGCGTCGGTGTTGGTGACCTCGGTGGTCCGACCGCCCCAGTGCGTGATCACGTCACCGGGACGCAACGCGTTGCCGCTGATCGCGTTCTCCGCGATCGGGAGCAGCGCTGTCACCCGGACCGGGCAGTCGACCGCGCGTAGGGCACTCATCGTCGCGGCGACGACCGCAGCCCCGGTCATGTCGCGCTTCATGGTCGTCATCGCCTCGCCGGGCTTGATCGAGAGACCGCCGGTGTCGAAGGTGATGCCCTTGCCGACCAGTACCACGTGCGGGGCCTTGCGGGCACCCTTGGCGGGCACGTAGTCGATCTGCACCAGGTACGGCGGGGTCGCGGACGCCTGACCCACGCCGAGGATGCCACCGAAGCCCCCCTGCTCCAGCGCGACCTGGTCCCAGACCTTGGTGGCGAGGCCGTCGACCGACGCGAGCCGTTCCGCCTCGGCGACCAACCAGGCCGGGGACTTCACGTTCGACGGGGTGGTGGCCAGGCGGCGCGCCTGCCAGCTGGCGTGCGCGATCGCCTCGGCGCGTGCCAGTGCCGGGGCCTGCCCCTCCTCGGAGCAGGCGAGCACGACCCGACGTACCGGGGCGGGAGCGGTCTCCTCCGAACGCATCGAGAACCGGAAGCTGGCGAGCACGGCGCCGGCGACGAACGCGGTCAGACCCTCGTCGTCGGCGACCGCGTGCACCGCGCTGGTGATCGCCCCGTGCCCGGTCGTCGCCCGCGCGAGGGCGGCGCCCGCCGCGCGCAGGGCGGTCGGGCCCGCGTCGCCGACACCGACTCCCAGGACAGTCAGCCCGGGCAGGTCCAGGCGGGTGAGGTCACCGGCTCCCGCGGTGGCACCGGCCTGGTCGAAGAGCGCCAGCAGGTCGGTCTCGCCCAGGGCATCGCCCAGGGCCGCAGCCCCCGGACCGAGCTCGAAGGAGCCGGCCCCGTCGAGGAGTGCGACAGCGACCGTCCCCGCTGTCGCGGAGGGAGGGAGCGGACTGAGCTCGAAGGCCGGCGACACCACGGCGGTGGGAGAAGTGGGGGTGGCTGGCACACGGTGACAATACCGAAGGCCCCGCCAACCCTGTCGGGTGTCGGGGCCTTCGTCGATCGCGAGCGATCAGTGGTGTTCGAGGGTGACCGGCCTCAGCCGACCACGTTCTTCAGAGCGTCTCCGAGTGCGCCGGCCTCTTCCGCGTTGAGTTCGACCACCAGCCGTCCACCGCCTTCGAGGGGAACCCTCATGACGATGCCACGACCTTCCTTGGTGACCTCCAGCGGCCCGTCGCCGGTCCGCGGCTTCATCGCCGCCATGCGCACACCTCTTCCTTTGCCTGAATCAGAGCGCCGAG